>JAJDCR010000012.1 GCA_029260735.1 Planctomycetota bacterium | reverse complement strand
GATCATAGCTTTCTTGATACTAGCACATAAAAAGAAAGAAAAAAGATTATTGGGAGAAAGAATTGCTAAGCGCAGAAAGCGTCAAGAGAGGGTTAAATGAAAGCTAAAGCATATATTTTTACGGCTTGTTTTTGCCTATTTCTGTCTTGGGGGTATTCGCAAGAAAATGAGGAACTACTGAAACTCAATACTGAGGTTGTGAAATTATACCAAGAAGGTCGATACCAAGAGGGGATTGCTTTAGCAGAGAAAGCTTATAAAAAGAGCCTCTCTCTTTTAGGAGAGAAACATCTCGCTACTTTAAGTTCTATGAATAATCTGGCAGGGTTCTATGAAAAGCAGGGGAAGTATAGTGAAGCGGAGCCTCTGTATGAAAAAACTTTGCAGCTAACGGGAGAAATCTTGGGAGAAAAGAACTTAAACACTCTAATCTCAATGAATAACTTGGCGGCATTGTATCGATTGCAAGGAAGATATAGTAAGGCGGAGCCTCTGTATATAAAAGCTTTGCCGTTGATGAGAGAAGTATTGGGAGAGAATCACCTTGAGACACTCATACTGATGAACAATCTGGCAGAGTTGTATAATTTACAGGGAGAATATAGCAAAGCAAAATCATTGCTTATAAAGACACTACAGAGAAAAAAAGAAGCATTGGGAGCAAGACATCCTGATACTCTCTTGGCCATGAGTGGTTTGGGAAACTTGTATAAATTTCATGGGGAGTATAGTAAGGCTAAACCCTTACTGGTAAATGTTTTGCAGCTAAGAGAAAAAGTATTAGGAAAAAATCATCCAGACACTCTCATTTCGATGGGAGATTTGGCTGGTTTTTATGAATCTCAGGGAGAGTATAGTGAAGCGGAACGGTTGTTTCTAAAGACACTGCAGCGAAAAAAGGAAGTCTTGGGAGAAAGACACCCTGACACTCTAAGATCCATGATGGATCTAGGAGGACTTTATGAATCACAAGGAGAGTATAAAAAAGCGGAGCCACTATACACAAAGGCTTTACAGCTAAGAGTTAAGATATTAGGAAAAAAGAATCCCAGTTCTTTTGTATCTATGAACAATCTAGCGGGGCTATATAAATCGCAAGGAAAATATGCAGAATCTGAGACTTTGTATATAAAGGTTTTAGAGTTGATGAAAGAAGTCTTAGAAGACAAACATCCAAATGTTCTCGCTTCTATGAATAATCTCGCAGGACTGTATATATTGCAGAGAAAGTACAGTAAAGCCGAGACTTTGTACATAAAGGTTTTAGAGTCGATGAAAGAAGTACTGGGAGAGAAGCATCCTAGCACTCTATCTTCTATGAATAATCTAGCAGGGCTGTATAGAGTGCAGAAAAAATACGGAAAAGCCGAGGCTCTGTACGCAAAAACTTTGCAGCTAACAAAGGAGGTATGGGGGGAAAAGCACCCCAATACTCTAGCTTCTATGAATCACTTGATAAGGCTGTACAGATCGAAGGGAGAGTACGACCGAGCGTTGCCTCTTTTAGAAGAGCACTTGGCCAAAAAATATCTGCTTTTAAAGAGAGAATTTCGGGGAAACTCAGAAAAAACTAGATTGAGTATGTTAGAAAAATTTGATGTTACCTCGGATAAAAATGATTTATTTTCAATTTTAGAAGAATATCCAAAAGAAGATTATGATCGCTTAGCTCTTTATTTTTCAGCAAACTATAAGGGAATACTTTTACAAATATCTCGGGAGCTAAAGCAAGTATTTCATGATGTTTCTGATCAGAATTTACTAAAGGAGCTACTGGAGAAAAGGTCGGCCTACTCTAGTTTGTCTTTGGGCTACGAGAAACAAAAAAAGAATAGAGTTTTAGCAGAAAAACTAGAAAAAGAGATAGATGAACTGGAAAAAAAGCTAATTTGGAAAAGCAATAACTTTAAGGACTTAATATCAGACGTAAAAGCAGAGGATGTTCAAAAAGCTCTTTCCGAAGATGAATTGTTAGTCGATTTTGTCGTCTATAAATCATTAATTGTAGACAAGAATAAATATAAATTGGCGGCAGTTGTTGTAAATAAAAGAGATATCAAACTAGTTAGCCTAAGAGACTTTGAAGGTCTTACCAGCCTGATCAAAAATTACCGAAATAAAATTCAAAAGAAAGAAGAAGAAGGAAAGAAAGAAGAAGGCAAAGAGCTATCTCAAAAAATCTATGAAAGAATCTTTTCTCCTTTAATAAAACACCTCCAGGGAAAAAAGAAATTATATATAGTGCCCGATGGAGTTTTGCATCTGCTGCCCTTTAGATCTTTGATCGATGAAAATGGACAATATTTAGTCGAGAGTAAAAACATAGTGTTACTATCTTCTGGTAGAGATTTGGTGATCAAAAATAGAGAGAAAAGTAATCAATCCGCAGCGATTTTTGCTTATCCGAATTATGGAGAAGGAGAAGGCAAAGAAATTCTAGAAGATAAAACGATGCGGTTTTCATCCCTGAAAGGGACTTTAGGAGAAGCTCAAGTTATATCTCTTACCCTGAATATCCCTACCAAGGTCTACACGCAAGATGAAGCGACAGAAAAAAACATTTCTCAAATGGATTCTCCTCAGATTTTACATATAGCCACACACGGCTATTTTTTAGATTTGTCCGAAGAAAAAATTGCAGAAAACGAAGAGGGACGGAGTTTTTCTGCGGGGAAGGAAATGTCAAATCGACCGATCCTACGGGAAAAGCTGACAAACCCTCTCGTCTACTCAGGAGTGGCCTTGGCAGGAGCGAATAATCGAGGAGAGGACGGGATATTGACAGCACTAGAGGTTCTAGGATTAAATCTTTTGGGGACGGATTTGGTAGTTCTTTCCGCCTGCGAAACAGGAGTGGGCGAAGTGCGACAAGGAGAAGGAGTCTATAGCTTACAAAGAGCTTTTCGAGAAGCCGGGGCAAAGTCAGTGCTGGGAACCCTGTGGAAAGTGGACGACCAGGCCACTCAGATTTTTATGAAAAAATTCTATCAGCGGTATATGCACGGGGATTCTCCTCAAAAGGCAGTAATAGATACTCAACTGGAGTTCTTAAAAAGCAAAAGATACTCTCATCCTTTTTACTGGTCTTCCTTTGTTATGATAGGGGGAGAAGCAGATGATTTGGAGCAAGAAAATATAGTTGTGGTCGAAAAGCAAGATAGGAGTTCTATCGTTTCTTTTGTTCTACTTAGTGCGATAATCTTGATAATAGCTTTCTTGATACTAGCACACAAAAAGAAAGAAAAAAGGTTATTGGAAGAAAGAATTGCTAAACGCAGAAAGCGTCAGGAGAGGGTTTAAATGAAAGCTAAAGTTTGTATTTTTATGGCTTGCCTTTATATTTTTTTGTCTCTAGGATATTCCCAGGAAAATGAAGGTCACAATGAATTTAATGCTCCGTCTACAAAAGATATCATTTTTGCAGAAAAAACTTACCAAAGAAGTCTTTCTTCTCTGGGAGAAAAACATCCAGAGACTCTAAAGATAATGAATAACCTAGCAGGAATGTATTATTATCGACTAGACTACAAAAAAGCAGAGCTTCTTTTTCTAAAATCTTTTCAGGTGACGAAAGAAATTTTGGGAGAAAAACATCCAGAGACTCTAAGGATAATGAATAACCTAGCAGGAATGTATCATTCTCAGGGAATATACGATAAAGCCGAGTCATTTTTAGTAAAGGTTTTAGAACTAAGAAGAGAATTATTGGGGGAAAAGCATCCCGAGACTCTAGGGTCGATGAACAACCTGGGATTTTTGTACTACTCTCAGGGAAAGTACGATAAAGCGGAGCCTTTGTATGTGAAAACTTTGGAACTAAGAGAAAAAGTATTGGGAGAAAAGCATCCCGATACTTTTATATCCTTGAATAATCTGGCACAACTGTATGTTACAAAGGGGGAATATAGCAGAGCCGAATCATTTTTAGTAAAGGTTTTAGAACTAAGAAGATCAGTATTGGGAGAAAAGCATCCCGAGACTCTAACTTTGATGAATAGTTTAGCGAGTCTATATACATCGCAGGGAGAATATAGTAGAGCAGAGCCTCTGTATTTGAAAACTTTGGAACTAGAAAGAAAAATATTGGGAAAAAAGCATCCAAGCACCTTAGCTGTAATGAATAATTTAGCGGGGTTGTATGAATTACAGGGAAAATACAGAAAATCTAGCCTTTTATATGAAGAAACTTTACACCTAGCAATAGAAATATTGGGAGAACAGCACCCCAATACTCTAAAAACAATGAATAATTTAGCCTGGGTGTATCAATTACAAGGAGAGCACCAAAAAGTGGAGCCCCTTTTGGTAAAAGCTTTGCAATTGACAAGAGAAGCATTGGAAGAAAAGCATCCTGATACTTTAATATTAATGAACAATCTGGCAGAGCAATATAAGTTACAAGGAAAATACGAAGAAGCAGAACAGCTAAATTTAAAGACTTTACAGCTAACAAGAGAAGTTCAAGGGGGAAGCCATCCGAATACTCTAAGGTCAATGAAAAATTTAGCAGGATTGTATTACGAGCAGAGAAAACACGGTAGTGCGTTATCTATTCTAAAGGAGCATTTAGTCAAAAAATGTCTATATCTGAAGAGAGAGCTCCTCGGTAACTCGGAAAAAACTAGACTAAGTATGTTGGAACAATTTAACGTAGATTCGGATAAAAATAACTTATTTTCGACTTTAGAAGAATATCCAAAAGGAGATTTTGATAGTCTAGCTCTCTATTTTTCGGTGAACTACAAAGGAATACTTTTGCAAATATCACGCGAACTAAAGCAAGCATTCCACAATGTTACAGATCAAGATCTGCTAAAAGATTTATTGGAAAAAAGATCTTCATACTCTCGCTTGTCTTTGAATTACGAAAAACGAACAGAAAATAGAGCTTCAGTAGAAAAACTAGAAAAAGAAATAGATGAACTGGAAAAAAAGCTAATTTGGCAAAATAGTGATTTTAAAGACTTGATATCAGATGTGAAAGTAGATGAGGTGAAAAAAAATCTCTTAGAAAATGAATTGCTCATAGATTTTGTAGTGTATAGATCATTTATTAGAGAGAAAACTGCGACTAAGTTAGTGGCAGTAGTAGTAGAAAAAAATAATATAAGATTAGTTAAGCTCGGAGACTTTGAAGATACTGGAAGCCTAATCCAAAACTACCGCGGTAAAATTCAGAATAAAGAAGTGGCAAAAGAGTTGCCCCAAAAAATCTATGAAAGAATACTTTCTCCTTTAACTAGATATTGGCAGGGAAAAAAGAAAGTATACATCGTGCCCGATGGAGTTTTACATCTGCTCCCGTTTAGATCTTTGATCGATGAAAAGGGACAATATTTAGTAGAGAGTAAAAATATCATTATACTTTCTTCGAGTAGAGATTTGGTAAAGAAGAAAACAGAGAAAAGTAATGAGTTCTCCGCGATTTTTGCTTATCCAAATTATGGAAAGGGACTAGGCAAAAAAATTGTCGAGAAAAAGAAAATTTGGTTCTCTCCTTTAAAGGGAACCTTAGCAGAGTCGAAAAATATTCAAAAAATTCTCCGCATTCCGACAAAAGTATACACCCAAGATCAGGCGACAGAAGAAAACATTTCTAAAATAAATTCTCCCCAAATTTTACATATCGCAACACACGGATATTTTTTAGATGCAGCAAATAAAAGTAAATCCAAAAATCAAGGAGCCTTTATCTCAGAAAGAGCATCTCCAATATCATCCGGTCGGAAACTGACTAATCCCCTTGTCTATTCTGGATTAGCATTTACAGGAGCGAATGATCCAGAGAAAGACGGGGTTTTAACGGCACTAGAGGTTCTAGGATTAAATCTTTTGGGGACAGATTTGGTAGTTCTTTCCGCCTGCGAAACAGGAGTGGGCGAAATACGCCAAGGGGAAGGAGTCTATAGCCTACAAAGAGCTTTTCGAGAAGCCGGGGCAAAGTCAGTGCTGGCAACCCTGTGGAAAGTGGATGATCAGGCCACTCAGCTTTTTATGGAAAAGTTCTATCAGCGGTATATGCGCGGGGATTCTCCTCAAAAGGCTGTAAGAGATACTCAACTGGAGTTCTTAAAAAGTAAAAGATACTCTCACCCTTTTTACTGGTCTTCCTTTGTTATGATTGGGGGAGACTCAGATGATATGGAACAAGAGAATAGAGTTGTTATCGAAAAGAAAGAACAAGGTTCTATCATTCCTTTTATTCTGCTTGGGGTGATAATCTTGATAATAGTTTTCTTGGTGCTAGCACATAAAAAGAAAGAGAAAAGGTTACTGGAAGAAAGAATGGCTAAACGAAAACGCCGTAGAGAAAAAAGATAGCAGGGAAAAAGGAATCTAAATTATGAAAAGCGTAATGCTCGAAACTATTTTTATCCTTGTTGCTTTTAGTGGCAGTTCTCAAAGCCAAGAGAGTGGTATTTTGCCTAAAAAAATCTTGGCTTCGAAGACTCTCTCGGGCTGATTGACTAAATACTCTGATAATTGAAAATAAACGCTTATGTCTTTTAGAAAAGAGGGGATTTTCCCAAAGAAGAATTTTCATTGTAAATATTTCATTTGTAATCTAAAATCTAAAATTGAACTAAATGATTTTACCTACGTAATTTAAGGAGCTTGAAATGTTTCTCCAAAAATATGGCAGTCTCTGTATAGTTCTTGTTCTTTTCGTTGCTTCTAGCTCTTATGGTCTAAACCTGATTACAAATGGTGATTTTGAGGCAGGTAATACGGGCTTTTCTACGGACTTTATTTTCCAAACTCCGACTCCAGGTGCGGCGAGTACCTATGCTATTCATACTGACCCCTCTGATACAGGGATCGGCTCTTTCGCTTCTTTTGGAGATCATACTTCCGGTTCTGGGAATATGATGGTTGTTAATGGTGGCTTAGGAGTGGTTTGGCGGCAAACGGTGGATGTTATTACAAATACGGACTATGATTTTCAAGCTTTTTTGGCTAATGCTAATAATATCAATGTGGTCACTTTAGATTTTCGCGTAAACAACTTGTCTATCGGAACCTTAAGTGCAGGCAATACAGAAGCACAGTTTTTTGAGTTTTCAGCTACAGTGAACTCAGGAGCAGCAAGTGCACTAACTATTGAAATTATTGATACGGTGGGAGTTTCCTTTGGAGATGATTTTGTTTTGGATGATATCTCTCTAGAAGGCCCTGCTCCTGGAGCAGTACCCGAACTTTCCACGATGGCTCTGCTCTTTAGTGGATTTTTAGCTTTGTTTTTGCGGTCAAAGAAATATTAGATGGTAGCGTAGAAATCGGTCTTGATCATAACTTAGGCCACTTAGTTTATCTAGAACCGTTCTAATCACCATGTTCCCTGGAGGGCGAGGCTCCTGCCGAGCAGGGGATGTGCCTAGAAAGTATAGCAAGAGCCAAGCACATCCCCGGCGCGGCAGGAGCCTTGCCCTCCCTCACATTGTTTTATCTGAAACATTGGCCGGAGATGTGATCAACCCCTAGAAATATTAGAACTGTTAGTCTGCTTGGTACAAAGATAGACGATTTAGGATTACTATATTTAAGTCCCTCAAGTTTATCACAAGAGTAAGCAAAAATATGAAATCAATGTTTCCCCTTAAATCTAAAACTCCGATTTTATGCCTTCTGATTTTGGTGCCAGGCATAATTTTCGGAAGTACTTTAAGCTATGATTTTGTTTGGGACGACCGCTACTGCCATCTCCATCACAACCCTCACCTCCAGAACATTTCTTGGTCTTCGCTAATCGATTTGTGGACGAGTTCCTACGTCGGGATGTATATTCCGGTTACTTATACTTTTTGGGCTTTGGTCAAACTCCTTTCCGGAAATGCTTTTTCTCCCAATATTTTTCACGGAATTAATGTTGTTTTTCATATTTTCAATGGTCTTCTTGTCTTTGGAATTCTTACGCGTTTTGTGAAAAGTGATGGGGCCGCATGCGCTGGAGCCTTTCTCTTTCTCTTACATCCTTTACAAGTGGAGTCCGTTGCTTGGGTTTCCGAGTTTCGGGGACTATTCAGTTCTTTTTGGGCTTTAATTGCTATGTGGCAATACCTTGTTTTTCGGGAAAAGAAAAAGATCGTCTACTATGTAGTAGCCTTGGTTGCATTCGCTTTGTCGGCATTAGCGAAACCCTCTGCCGTGGTTTTGCCTCTGCTTGTAGGAATTCTTGATATAGGTGTTTTAAAAAACTCCTGGTGCAATTCTTTAAAAATTCTTGCTCCTTGGCTGGTTGTTTCAGGGATTCTTGCTATCGTAACGAAGCTAGCTCAGCCCGATGCTCAGATCGACTTTATTGCTCCCATTGCTTTACGCCCCTTAATTGTTTGCGATACTTTCCTCTTTTATTTAGGCAAATTACTCTTTCCCTTTTCTCTGAGTGCTCTCTACGGAAGAACTCCCGATGTGGTCATGGAGCAATGGTATTTTTTTCTACTTTGGGTGCCTGTTGGAATTGTTTTGGGGATTCTGTGGCGTGTAAGAAATCGCTTTCCTTTATTTCTAATAAGCTTTGTTTTTTGGGCTCTTAGTTTCTTGCCGGTTTCTGGACTTGTTTCTTTTGCTTTTCAGAATCAATCTACAATAGCGGATCGCTATCTTTATTTGGGGATGTTGGGAGTGTCTTTGTTTTTTGCTCAAGTTATTGCTATTTATCTTAAGGGTAAAGTGAGAGTTCTTGTTCCTGTTTTTTTGATTTTGTGCTGGGGAGGAATTTCTTTTTCTCGCTTACCTGTGTGGAAAAGTGATTTGACTTTGTGGAGCGATGTTTTAGAAAAGTACCCAAAGGACTCTTTTGCTCACTATAATCTAGGCTTTACTTGGGAACAAAAAGGTGAGCTTGCTAAAGCGATGCTCTATTACGAAAAAGCTTTAGAATACGATTCTTTTTTAGCTCCCGCTCATCATAATTTAGCCAAACTATGGGCACAAAAAGGAGAAATCAGCAAGGCACTCTATCACTACGAGTTAGCTTTAAAGATTGATCCAAAATACACCAATGCTTACATTAATTTAGGAAATCTCTTTACGCGGCAAGGGCAAATGGAGCAAGCACGAAGTTACTATAAACAAGCTCTCGCCTTAGAGCCTAACCATCCGATGGCTCATAACAATCTGGGCTACACTTACGAGCAAGAAAAAGATTTTTCCCCAGCGATTCAACACTACAAGCAGGCTTTAATTATTCGTCCGCAGCAACCGATAACTCACTATAACCTAGGGAATATTTTTGCGGATCAGGGGAAAATAGCCGAAGCGAAAAAACATTTTGGGCAAGCTATTAAACTACATCCTAACTATGCCCAAGCTTATCATAACCTAGGGATTATTTTTCATGAGGAAGGGAAAATAGCCGAAGCGATCAATCTCTATGAGAAGGCTTTGCAAATAAAACCGGACTATGCCTCTGCGCACAGCAATCTAGCCCAAGGCTTTTTTTCTTTGGGGAAGAGAAAAAAAGCTACTTTTCATGCTCAAAAGGCTTTACAATTAGAACCAAAAAATGAGGTTTTACGAAAAAGTCTCCAGCCTATTTTTGATAGCAATTAACAGAGCGCCTTCTCATGCAAAAATACCAATCTTCCCTACTGATCGCTTTACTCATCCTTGTTCCCCTAATGGTTTTTTGGGAAACCATCGACCACGACTTTGTTTGGGATGACGAGTTGAGCCATCTGCACCGCAATCCTTATTTAAAAGAATTTAAGCTCGAAAATTTTCTCCATTTTTGGCAAAGTCCTTACGAGGGTATGTATATTCCTATTTCTTATAATGCTTGGGCAGGGGTTAAGTGTGTTCAGGACTTTTGCGTGGATGTCCGAGGACAAGGAGGATTTGACCCCCGTTTTTTTCACGGAGCTAACTTGCTTTGTCATATTGCCAACGGACTTCTCGTTTTTGCCATTCTCAATATCTTGATATCTCTTCCCTGGGCTGCTTGGGCCGGAGCTTTACTTTTTTTGCTGCATCCCTTGCAAGTAGAAACTGTGGCTTGGATTTCAGAATTTAGAGGACTTCTGAGCACTTTTTTTGCCCTCCTTGCCCTCTGGCTCTATTTGAAAAGAAGATTGCTTTCTAATAAAACCAAAGAAAGCATGTTTTCGTGGTCCTATGGAGGAGCAAGCCTTGCTTTTATTCTTTCTCTGCTCGCTAAACCTTCCACTGTGATTTTACCTTTGCTTGTCTTTCTCATCGTTTGTTTCTTTTACAAAGATCCCCTACGCAGGCACCTTGGTCCTCTCTTGCTTTGGCTAGGGCTGGCCGGAATAACTTTGTTGATTACAAAAATATCACAGCCCAATAGACTACTGGACTTCATTCCCCCCTTCTACTTGCGTCCTTTTATCGTTTTTGATGCCATCAATTTTTACTTAGCTAAGCTTTTTTATCCCGTAAATCTTTGTGCTTGCTATGGAAGAACTCCTCAGGTAACAGTCGATAGTCCCTATTTCTTTTTTTCCTGGATTCCCCTGAGCGCAATTTTAATTTTGCTGTGGTATACCTATCCTCGGTCTAAAAAAATCTTGTTTTGTTTTGCTATTTTTACGGCGGGCTTTCTTCCCGTGTCAGGGATTGTTCCCTTTGCTTTTCAAAACTTCTCTACTGTAGCGGATCGTTACCTCTACTTAGCTATGATCGGGCCGGCCATTTTATTTGCGGTTATGATAAGAGAGTTTGAGAGTAAAAAAATAACCCAAATAGGAGCTATAGTTTTACTACTCTTTTTGGCTTTGAGTTCTCGACAACAAATGACCCCCTGGGAAAATAAAATCACCTTATGGGCAAATGTTATTGAAAAGTACCCCGGACAAGCAGCTTCTCACAACAATATGGGCAATGCCTTGGCTGGTACCGGAAAAAATGCAGAAGCGCTTATCCACTATGAGAAGGCACTAGAGATTCTCCCTGAGTACTACTATGCTTACAATAGTGCGGCCAACTCTCTTGTTGCAGAAGGAAACACACGCAAGGCAAAAGAGTACTATTCCTTAGCGATCAAGCTCAATCCTGGATATATGGAAGCCCATAACAATCTAGGGCATCTCTTAGAAAGAGAAGGGCAGATTGTCTGGGCAAAAAAACACTACATAGAAGCTTTGAAGACAGATCCTTACTGTGCAGAGGCCCATACTAACTTGGGTAATGTATTGGTCAAGCAAAGAGAGTTTGACCAAGCAATACATCACTATTCCCAAGCGGTTAAGATTAATCCTTATTTAGCCTTAGCCTACTATAATATGGGGGGAGCTTTTCTTAAAAAAGAACAGTTTTCAGAAGCCGCCATTGCTTATACTAAAGCCGCTGAGATAGAGCCCAATGACGATGATTTATGGAATAATTTGGGCTTCGCCTTTTTTCGGCAAGGACAATATTCTCTCGCCATAGAAGCCTACCAAAGAGCGGTGGCAATTCATCCCCAGTCCGCTCGCAACCATCGCAATCTTGCCGATGCTTGGCAAAAGCAAAATAATATTCTTAAGGCCATTCACCATTATTCCCTATCCCTAAAATGGGAGCCCAACCACGAGGTTACTATAAAAAAACTAAGCGCTTTACAGGGGCAAAAGTAATGAGGAAGCACAAATGTATTTGGGCCTTACTTATTTTACTTCCTCTTGTTAATTTCTGGCCCGTGCTTGAGTTTGGTTTTGTTTGGGACGATGAGGTTTGTCATCTTCATGATAATCCGCATATGAATACTGTGAATTGGGAGAGCGTGAAATATTTTTGGCTGAATTCTCACGAAGGGATGTACATACCCGTAACCTATACAGCTTGGTCTTTGCTAAAATATGGACAAGATGTTTGGGGTAAAGAGAATACGGAACCTTTTTCTTCTTCTCTTTTTCACCTGGTCAATCTTATTTTACATATCGCCAATGGCCTTCTAGTTTTTGCCCTTCTCCATCTCTTAGTCTCTCATCGTGGGGCTGCTTGTGGAGGGGCTTTATTCTTTTTGCTCCATCCCTTACAAATAGAATCCGTCGCCTGGGTTTCTGAGTTTCGAGGTCTTCTAAGCTCATTCCTTGCCCTGAGTGCGATGTGGCAATACTGTCTCTATTTGACCAAACAAAAAAAACACTACTATATCCTAGCAACGATTTTTTTTATCTTAGCCACATTAGCAAAACCCTCCACCGTTATCCTCCCCTTAATTTTAGGAATACTAGAATACTTTATTTTCTCACGACCTTTACAAACAACAATAAAATCACTTGCTCTTTGGTTTGTCATCGCAGCAGGGATAACCTTTATTGCAAAACAGTCTCAACCCAATGATATTATCAAGTTCGTTACCCCCATTATCTTTCGGCCTCTCATTTTTATCGATGCTTGCAATTTTTATTTAGCAAAACTAATTCTGCCAATCCCTCTTTCTGCTATGTACGGACGAGGCCCCGAAAAAGTAATGGAAGCGAGCTATTTCTTTTATAACTGGATTCCTCTAGCAATATTAGCCTTTTTTCTTTGGCATTACCGAGATAAAAGCAAAATGGTTTTAGTAGCATTAATTATTTTTATCATAGGATTTCTACCCGTCTCTGGCCTACTCCCCTTCGCCTACCAAAACAACTCAACCGTAGCCGATCGTTACTTATACCTATCCCTACTAGGCCCCGCCCTCCTCTTCTCCCACACCCTTCAATCCACTATTGACCATAATCGTAATCGTAATCATAATCGAGTCTTCCACTATACCCAAATAACCTGGATAACACTAGCCCTCCTACTCTCCTTCTACAGCTACAGAATCCAAGCCCAACTGCCCATTTGGAAAAATAAAATCACCCTCTGGCAAGATGTTTTAAGCAAATACCCTAACCAGGATCTACCCCATAACAACCTAGGCAAAGCTCTCCACGAAAAAGGAGAAATCAAAAAAGCGAGCGATCATTTTCTCCAAGCTCTGGAAATCGATCCCAACTACGCCGGAGCCCATAATAACTTGGGCAGTATTTTGTCCGAGCAAGGCAAAGCAGAGCAAGCGATCTACCATTTTTCCTGTGCCATCAAAATAGATCCCAACTACGCACAACCCTATAACAACTTGGGAAATATCTACCAAGACCAAGGAAGTCTATCCTTAGCGATAGATCATTACAATCAAGCCCTTAAACTAAATCCTTACTATGCAGAAGCCCACAGCAACATGGGAAATGTTCTTTTGAAGCAAAAAAAATACTCCCAAGCTCTCCAGCATTACCTAGTTGCCCAGCAAAGCAATCCTTATGATCCGATTATTTGGCATAACCTAGGATGCCTCTTTTTAGAGCAAAAGCAACTAAAAAAAGCCCATGCTTACTACAAGCAGACTCTAAAAATCAAACCCGATTTTTTTCAAAGCTATCTTAGTTTAGCCAAAATTTATATCCAGTGGAAAGAACCCCAGCAAGCCCAGAAATGCTACGAACAAGTACTAAAGATTGACCCGAGCAATAGGGTCGCCCAAAATCAGCTCCAAGAGCTACAATCGAGGAAAAACTAAGATGCGCTTGCCCCACTTTTTAACTATACTTTTGCTAACCTTGGTACCCTTAGCACTTTTTTGGCAAGTGGTACATCTTGATTTTGCCTGGGACGATCGGATCTATCATTTGCATGGTAATCCTCATCTGGAAGAAATTACTCCAAGCAACCTAGTATATTTTTGGACAAACTCTTACACTGGAATGTATATACCTGTAACCTATACCCTCTGGGGGATAATTAAATGTATCTCGGGAGAAGCCAACGGTTTTTCTGCTTTTCACTATCACCTTTGCAATCTATTTCTCCATATCGCCAATGGTCTACTTCTCTATTTTCTTTTAAAGTCTTTGACCTCAAACCACCGCGGTTCTCTTCTGGGCTCACTTCTCTTTCTTCTCCACCCCATCCAGATAGAATCCGTCGCTTGGGTTTCCGAACTAAGAGGACTTCTGAGCTGTTTTCTCAGCTTTAGCGCCTTGGGCCTTTATCTTCTCTACCGAAAACAAGAGCAACGCCTTTATTTTTTTCTAGCGACTATTTCTTTTCTCTTGGCGACCCTCGCTAAACCCAATGTAGTAGTACTTCCTATTATCGTAGGAATTATCGACCATACCCTTCTACGAAGTAAAAACAAAACCTGGGCTTTATGGCTACCTATTTCCCTGTTGATCATTGTTATTACAAAAATTCTTCAGCCTGATAGTAAAATTGAGTTTCTCTGTCCTCTGTTTTTACGCCCCTTAATTACTTTAGATGCCCTAAATTTCTATTTCCTTAAATTGTTCTTTCCCTTTGATTTATGTGCTTTGTATGGGAGATCTCCTCAGTTTGTTATGGAACAGTGGTATCTCTTTTGGGTATGGATTCCAGGAACTGTTTTACTCTATATCCTCCACAAAAGGAAAAACGCATCTCCTGTTTTTTATTCCAAGCTTTTAATAACAGGAGCTATTTTTCTTGTCAGTTTTTTGCCTGTCTCAGGTTTAATCCCTTTCGCTTTCCAAAGCTACTCCACCGTAGCAGATCGCTATTTATACTTAGGAATGCTGGGTCCGGCCTTACTTTTAGCTTTTTATCCCCCCCAAAAAAATCTCGGGATAATCATTTGGGTATTGATCCTTTCTTTGTGGGGATGGCAAAGCCGATCTCAAATTTCCTTTTGGAAAAACGATATCACCCTTTGGGAAAATGTTCTTCGCAAATATCCTAAACAAGCTGTTGCTCACAACAACTTAGGAAGTGCTTTTTCTAGTGATAACAAAAAAGAGCTTGCGATGGAACATTATTTTCTTGCAATAGAGTGTGATCCTAGCTACGCAGATTCCTACAATAATCTAGGAAACGCTTTTTGTAAAAAAAAGCTATACGAACAAGCTGAAAATTACTTTGCTCAAGCAGTTAAACTCAATCCTGAGTCTGCGATAATTCGCTATAACTATGGCAATTTTCTAAGCGATATAGGACAAGTAAATGCCGCGATCACTCATTATACATTCGCTCTAAAAAAGAATCCTCGTAATCCTATGATACTCAATAATCTGGGGTATACTTACGAAAAACAAGGAAAGCAAACCGAAGCCCTCGCTTTCTACAAAAAAGCCCTCCAAGAAAAGTCATCTTTAGCCATAGTACACTACAACATAGCAACTCTCTTTCGTAAACAAAACAAGATCGCTGAAGCCCAACACCACTACTACAAAGCAATAGAGTTTTCTCCCAAATATTTCCAAGCCTACAATAATCTAGCAAACATTGCCCGAAAACAAGGCCAAAACAATAAAGCCATTGAACTCTACAAACAAGCTCTCCAAATTCGACCAAAACAAGCTTTGCTCCACCTAAATTTAGCAGCTATATTTTATCAAATAAAGAAAACCAAAAAAGCGATAGAGCATTACCAGAAAACATTAGAGATCGATCCCAAAAATAAAACTGCTCAACAAAACCTAGAACAAATTTATCGAGAACAAGAAAAAAATGAGTAAATTTCTAGCCGAATCAAAAGTGAAAATCTTTCTCTTGATTTTAATACCATTCATAATTTTTTTTCCTGCCGTAAACTATGAATTTGTCTGGGACGACTATCTCCACCAAAATCACCCAAGCCTACAAAAAGTCAGCACCCAATCTCTCCTTCAGATTTGGCAAAAGCCCTACGTCGGAATGTATATCCCTGTAAGCTACACAACCTGGGCTCTACTGAAAAATGAAACGGGCTTTAATCCCTACCCCTATCATCTAGCAAATATAACTCTACACATCTTAAATGGACTCCTCGTTTTTGCCCTCCTCCACTATCTTAGCAAAAACCCTTGGGGCTCCTTTTTTGGAACCCTGCTCTTTCTCCTCCATCCCCTCCAAGTCGAATCTGTCGCCTGGGTTTCCGAACTACGAGGACTTCTTTCTTCGTTTCTTGGTTTAAGTGCATTGCTACTGTTTTTGATCTATATAAAGGAAAGAGCACATATCTCTCTTTACATCATAGCTACTCTTTTTCTACTCCTATCTCTTCTCGCAAAACCCCTAGGAGCAGTTATTCCCCTCTTTGCCGCAACCCTGGCAATTTTTTTCCACCAAACCTCTCCCCGAAAACTCCTCCTTACTTTAAGCCCCTGGATTATCATAACCCTAATTATTGTAATCACAACCAAACTAGCTCAACCGACCCAAGCTCTCGAATTTGTTCCCCCCATCGCTCTACGACCTTTCATTTTCGCCGACGCTTTCAACTTCTACTTAAGCAAACTACTCTGGCCCTTTAACCTGTGCGTCTCCTACGGAAGAACCCCCGAGCACATCATAAATCAAAGCCACTTCCTCTTAGCCATCCTCCCTCTTTTAGCCCTAAGCGTAACACTCTACTACCAAAAAAAACTCTCCCCCCTAATCGTCCCTCTAGCCATATTTATCCTAGGATTTCTCCCCGTCTCTGGCCTAATCCCCTTCGCTTTCCAAAACCACTCCACCGTAGCCGACCGCTACCTGTACCTCTCCCTTCTAGGCCCCGCCCTACTACTCTCAGAAAAATACTCTAAGAAATATTTATTGCTTGCTATCATCTTAATTTTCTTTCTCAGCTATCGCACCCACACCCAACTCCCCACCTGGCAAACCCCCGAAAAACTATGGCACCACGCCATAACAAGCTACCCAAACCAAACCATGGCCTACAATAACCTCGGCAAAGCCTACGAAAAACAAGGCAATCTCCCCCAAGCAATCCAATACTACGAAAAAGCCCTCCACCAAGCCCCCAATTCCGCCACCGCCCACAACAACATAGGCACCATCCTAGAAAAACAAGGCAAAATTAACCAAGCCCTAGAATACTACCAACGCTCTCTTAACCTCGATATACACATCGCCATCGCCCACTATAACATCGCAAATGCCCTCGAAAAACAAGGCAAAGTCCAAGAAGCCATAAAGCACTACAAGCAAGCTCTAAAAATAGAACCCCACCACCTCGAAACCCACAATAACCTAGGAACCCTCTATGCCGAACGAGGAAAGTGGCAAGAAGCGATATATCACTATCGAGAAGTGCTTGCTATAAACCCACGAGATACCGATGCAAACTACAACATGGCAAGGGTTTATTTGGGTTTGGGGCAGTTAGAGGAAACGAGAATGTACTATGAGCAGGTTCTTGAGGCGGAGCCTGGAAACAAGTTGGTACGAGAGGAGTTGCGTCGCTTGGGGGATTGAGGTGGAAAGGTGTGTGTGATTCCATATTGGTTCGATTAAAGCTGTCTTAGAGGCGGCGGTCGATGACGCCATCGGCACCTTATTTCAATTCCATCTTGCTTAGATTAAAGCCTCTTAGTTCGGAAACCCAAGCTACCGATTCTATTATTTCAATTCCATCTTGGTTCGATTAAAGCGTCTATTAAGTCACTTGATTTTGACCGCTATGTTTTGCATTTTAATTCCATCTTGGTTCGATTAAAACTTAATTTTGGGGACTCTAATCACTACGACCTTTCCCAATTTTAATTCCATCTTGGTTCGATTAAAGCTGGCTTTGGGGCAGTTAGAGGAAGCGAAGAAGTGCTAATTTCAATTCCATCTTGGTTCGATTAAAGCAAAAACGCTGGCTTTTGTCAGTGTTTTTTTTTGGAGTATTTCAATTCCATCTTGGTTCGATTAAAGCCCCATATTTTAAAAGCTCCAGTAAAAGTGCCTATTTCAATTCCATCTTGGTTCGATTAAAGCCTAAAACTATCGGTAATAGCTTTATCATTCCCGAATTTCAATTCCATCTTGGTTCGATTAAAGCTTAAAAGTCATGCGGGATACTCCTCTATAACTTCCTATTTCAATTCCATCTTTGTTCGATTAAAGCTATACGGCGCAAGAAATGGTCATACCGCTTACCTTATTTCAATTCCATCTTGGTTCGATTAAAGCTCCAAGCAAAAACATCCCCATCGAAAACAACCAATTTCAATTCCATCTTGGTTCGATTAAAGCTAGAATCCCCAGAGTCGCGCCAATTATTCTCTCATTTCAATTCCATCTTGGTTCGATTAAAGCGGAGAGGTTTTTTCGTACAAAGGAAAGAAATTTTCCTCATTTCAATTCCATCTTGGTTCGATTAAAGCCTAGTCCGCGAAGAACTTGTCTCTTACCAAGCTTGTTCAGTATTTCAATTCCATCTTGGTTCGATTAAAGCTTGCTCCTTGTTTTTCATCGCTTATTTGTACTCCTAATTTCAATTCCATCTTGGTTCGATTAAAGCGACAGTGAGAGACAAGCACGACAAAACAAAGCGATTTCAATTCCATCTTGGTTCGATTAAAGCCCTGATAATAGATGCTCTTTCCCTCTATGGTTCCTATTTCAATTCCATCTTGGTTCGATTAAAGCGGAGAAAAATATCATGAGTGATAATGTTTTTCTTGATTTCAATTCCATCTTGGTTCGATTAAAGCTGGTTTAAAATTTCTTGGTGATCCATGTTTTTCTCCTATTTCAATTCCATCTTGGTTCGATTAAAGCAATAAAAACGACAGGTTGCACCATAGGTTTTACACCATTTCAATTCCATCTTGGTTCGATTAAAGCTCTAAGCAGTGTATCATGTAAGACTCTTTAAAAATTTCAATTCCATCTTGGTTCGATTAAAGCTTTAGAGGATAGACATGGGAACAATGCCTACATCGGAATTTCAATTCCATCTTGGTTCGATTAAAGCGGTTGAGGCAGTACAGGAAAGCCCTATTAGGGAGTAATTTCAATTCCATCTTGGTTCGATTAAAGCGACAAGCTTATTGTTTACTCCAGCAAGATGAGCGAATTTCAATTCCATCTTGGTTCGATTAAAGCGTTATCCATGTCGTTGATTACGGCACAGGAAATGAATTTCAATTCCATCTTGGTTCGATTAAAGCACTACGGGGGTAGCAGCTTCTCTCCAATCGACTAGCGATTTCAATTCCATCTTGGTTCGATTAAAGCTTATCCCTCCCATATGGGAGGGATTTTTTTAGGAGAGTTTTATTAATTTCAATTCCATCTTGGTTCGATTAAAGCTAGCACTCCCTTGGGTGGGCTATTCTGCCAATCGTCCTGTTTATATTTCAATTCCATCTTGGTTCGATTAAAGCTAAGGATAAAGAAAATATAGCCAAAGCACCTCCGCTATTTCAATTCCATCTTGGTTCGATTAAAGCTCGAAGGGAGAGAGCCCAACATGATATGCTCTCCGGATTTCAATTCCATCTTGGTTCGATTAAAGCTTAAGAAAAGGAATGATCCCAAGAAACACTATGAATTTCAATTCCATCTTGGTTCGATTAAAGCCAGACGAGCTTGAAAAACAAGCTCTTAATCGAGGAGATTTCAATTCCATCTTGGTTCGATTAAAGCTAAAAAAATTATTGTTGTTGGCTCAAGTAAAGTTCGATTTCAATTCCATCTTGGTTCGATTAAAGCTTGTAAAGTTTAAAGACAATAACCTAGCTAATCAAGATTTCAATTCCATCTTGGTTCGATTAAAGCTGTATGCCTCCACTACAGGGATTTTCTCTATCGCATTTCAATTCCATCTTGGTTCGATTAAAGCGAAAGGATCTTTGTGCTCTATCTTTGGCAAATTTTATTTCAATTCCATCTTGGTTCGATTAAAGCGAAAGGTTTTCAGAGAAGACGTGCCTTATATTCTTGATTTCAATTCCATCTTGGTTCGATTAAAGCACAACCCTTATACACGACCGGACACATTGTCCTGACTGATTTCAATTCCATCTTGGTTCGATTAAAGCGAGGCATTTCTGTATGGATTGCTCTCTAAATCTGCTCATTTCAATTCCATCTTGGTTCGATTAAAGCGGGGCTCTCCTATAGTCGTTGGGATGGTCAACTCTAATTTCAATTCCATCTTGGTTCGATTAAAGCTACAGATCCAGACGTTTCTAGGGCAATCACGGAGTCAGATTTCAATTCCATCTTGGTTCGATTAAAGCGATTATCTTTTCTTCCTCCATTCCGCGAGTAGCCTATTTCAATTCCATCTTGGTTCGATTAAAGCTGGAAGTGGTTCCGGTTCTGGTTCCGGTTCATTCCATTTCAATTCCATCTTGGTTCGATTAAAGCTCAACTGTCATTTTGAGTTATCTCCTATTTATTGGATTTCAATTCCATCTTGGTTCGATTAAAGCTATCGTCTTGAGTAGCTTCTTTCACTTCTAACTCTGTTGATTTCAATTCCATCTTGGTTCGATTAAAGCAAACATGTTCGGCTCAATCTCATACCCCAAAATATATTTCAATTCCATCTTGGTTCGATTAAAGCCCAGATTTTCTTTTTCGCTTTGGCTTGTCTTTTTCTTATTTCAATTCCATCTTGGTTCGATTAAAGCATTTTTTGGAATAATCCTTTACTTTGTGTTTCGAGATTTCAATTCCATCTTGGTTCGATTAAAGCATGGATCTCGAAAAGGTTATGGCCATTAACCTGTAGAGTATTTCAATTCCATCTTGGTTCGATTAAAGCTACGTTTTGTATCCTGACAAAACGGAAAATAAAAACTGTTCTATATCTAGGGAAATTAAGGTTAATAGAAAGAGGGGTTTTCATAAAAGATCTTTCTTTTTCTTCATAAAAGTTGTCGCTTCTCAATAATAAGATTTTAGCCCACTATCGACGATACTGTTTTATTCCTTTGATTGCAAGGCTTTGCTGTAAACAGCTAAGTTAGAGTTTATAAATTTTTTCTTTATTTTCTCCTTATTTTTTGAGGACGACGACTTTCTTTAAATAATTATCTTCGTAATCCCTTATTTTATAAGTGGGTATGTCCTATAGGAACATATCGAGGGGATTTTTATCACAGCCGATAATTTCTTTATCGAGCCATTTTTTGTCTCGACTTTGAAATATTATCAGACTATCTTCTTCTTTTTTCATAATTTCTTCGGCTTTTTTTTTGAGCTCTAGGAGTTTTACTTTCGTAATTTCTCCTTCAAAAACAGAGTTTTGAATCCAGTGTAGGTACTGGCGGAAGAGCTTGAGCATTTTTCCTACGCGCTTTTGGTTGACATCGTATACCGCTATTACATACATTTTTCACCACCAAATTTTGAAAGGTTTATACTCTTCGATATTTAGAATATGTTTACTCAATTTGTAGCATTCCATTTTGACTAGTCGTTCGTAACTGACATTTCTTTTGAGAGTTCGATGTTTTATGGTTTCTTTAAGTTTTTCTTGGTATGCCGAAATAAACTTTTTTCTTCCTTTTTCCTTGAGAAGGCATTTATTGAGTTCTTTAGAGAAATCTTTTTCCGTAATCTCTTTTTTGTTTATGACCCGGAAAATGATTCGATCTACTAGAATGGGTTTAAAAATCTCAGCTAAATCTAATGCTAAAGAATATCTTCGACTACCGGGTTCGTGAAGGAAACTGATCGTTGGATTAAGTTGAGTATGATGTATAGCCTTAAGACAGGTTGTATAGCACATCATATTTCCAAAAGAAATTAGGGCGTTGATCTCGTTGAGTGGAGGTTGTCTTGTTCTTCCTCCCATTTGCAAATGGTTGAGTATTTTATCAAATGCGATGTAGTAGACTTGGCGAATATTTCCTTCTATTCCCATCAATTCTTCTATTTGGTTAGATTCTGGAATTTGCCGAGCAAGATTTTCAATTCTCTCTATTTCTGTTTCTAAGTCTTTGCCTCTGCTATTGTAGTATCGAATATTTTTTAGAATATTATAGCTCGCTCCTTCTAGGATTAAACGGGCAATAGCTAGCCTTTTTTCGCTTTGAGCATAAGCAAGGGTTTGTTCCACTTGCATTTTTCCTGCCAATAGATAATCTTTGGGCATAAAAGAACCGGTGTAGTTTTCATAAAAGTCGAAAAAATGAACCATGATTTGGTTCTTTGCCAAAAAATTGTAGAGAGCACTATTGGCATCGAGGGAACCAAATATATACAAGTCGCTTGTCCCTTCTACAGGAAGAAAACGAGGTTTTTCCTCTTCACCATCTTCGTTGACAGGGATAAATTTTAAAGTGTTATCTTGGCGGACTAAACGTCCTGGATTAAATAGATAGTATGTTTTTTTCATTTAGCCTTCTCCACTCCAACAAAAATAGAAATAGGAGCAATTTTGGCAGTGCTTCTTGGCTAAACGAGGAGGACAAGTTGGACTTGCGATAATCGCTTGAATTTCTGTAATCGTTGTTTCTATGTAAGGAACGTCCTCAGGAAGAAGTTCTATTTTTTTAGTTTCTCGTAATTTAGGGTACTCTAAGACTCCGGTGACCTCACAAATTCCTTTTTGCTGAAGCACATAAATGTAGTATTTGACTTGCCAAATATGAGCCTTCTCTGCTCTGTTTGATTTTTTGATTTCATGAACGACTTTGTTTTTAGCATCGTAAAAATCAATTTTTATTCCTTCGATTTGAACTTCTTGGTAACGAGAGGCTCTTTGAGGATAAGTGTTCTCGTGAATAAAGCGTCCTTCTGAGACCAAAGAAGAGGAATGCTCCATACGAATATCATGAGCAAAAAGCCAGAGCTCTCTTTTGCATATATGGTAGTAGTTCATATGAGTTCCCGTGACTCTAATTTGTCTGCTCATAAACAATACCCATCTTGAAAATCTTCTGGCTTAAGTCCTTCTTCTTCACTATATATTTTTTCATGGTGCGATAGATATAAAATACCAGCAAAGGAATTCTCTGGATCGGTATAGTGTAAAAGATCATCTTTTTGTTTGCTATGAACAGAGAAAATATATTTTGAGATTATTCCATATATTTTTTTGATTCCTGCTTTTTTTTGGATTAATTCCAGGTCC
Source organism: Planctomycetota bacterium (assembly GCA_029260735.1). Classification (GTDB taxonomy): domain Bacteria; phylum Planctomycetota; class Uabimicrobiia; order Uabimicrobiales; family Uabimicrobiaceae; genus JAJDCR01. The sequence continues at coordinate 14,832 of JAJDCR010000012.1, read as the reverse complement.
TTTGCTTTTATGAAACTTTGGTAAAGTTTCCATACTTTTTCTCCATCGATTTTATTTTCTCCTTGGTAAGCTTTTTGGCTTTGGAGAAACTCTTTTTCTGTGTTCGAAAATGTCTCTTCGGGTATCTTGAGAGGTACAAAAATGGAGTAGGTTGTTTGCTTAATAATTTTTAAGCCTTCTTTGACCTTTTCTAAATCTAAGGATGCCATGTTTTTTTGGTAGGAAGATAGATTTTCGATCAAGGGATCTTTATTTTTTCGGTTGATTTTTTCGTAAACAAGTTGGTATAGCTTATCAAAATCTTTGTTTTGTAAGATGTTTTTGTATTCTTCAGAAATTTCTTCGCTTGTCATAACTTTACAGCGTAAATCATCTCGGTAAACTGTTTTGGCCTCATCAATTTCAAAGATATAAAGAACCGAGTTTATCTTAGAGTTTTCCCTATTGATACGACCTGCAACCTGTTCTTCGTTATCGATTAAAGCTTTGTTTTTAAATCCAATATCCATGTCTATGTCGACCCCAGCTTCTATAACTTGGGTCGAGATTAGTAAAATTTTGTGACTCTCATCGGATGTATCTTTTATTATGTCAATTATTTCTTGCCGTTTGTGCTCCAGAATATCTCCCGAAAGCAAATATATATCATATCCTTGAAATAGTTTTGATTGTTCTATATTGTGCCGAAAAACACGGGCACTTCTCTTGGTAATAAATTGAACAAGACATTTTATGTGCCCCTTCTGGGAGTAGTATTGTTCGCAAATGGCTTTTACTTGAGGAGCTAATTTTTCCACAGAATCTATTTGTTTATCGAGAAAAGAAAAGTCAAATTGTACTCTGTTTTTAAAATTGGGATTTTGGAAATAGTCCGATTTTTCTTTGACCAGAGGAAAAAAAACGGTTCCCTTGGTAAGGGAAGGATTGATATCCCCTAGCTTGGGTAAAGTTGCTGACATGAATAAAAATTTCATGTTGAGGTAACGAGAATACTGACAAATGAAATAGCAAATTTTGTCCCAGATATGCGGAGGATAGGACTGGAGTTCGTCAATAATAACTATCGAGTTTGCCAATCGGTGCATTAGGTAATTAGATTCTTTGCTATTACCACTTAGGATTTCAAAAAAACGAACATGCGTGAGTAAAACGAGGGGATAGTTTAAAAATAAATTATCTAAATAGTTATAGCGTTCGTCTCCATAGAATCCATCATTTTTTTCTTCTTCTATTTTATTGTGAAATCCAGCCCTAGAGTGAAGCTCTATGATGGTCTCGTTGCCGATACCTAAAGTGTCTTTTATTTTTTTGAAGGTTTGAGTGGCTATTGCGGTATAGGGAAAGACATAAAAAATCTTATTGAGATTTTCATTTTTTAGCATAAGTTCCAGGGCAATAGCCAGAGAGATATTGGTTTTTCCTGCTCCCGTCGGGGCTTCTAAATAAAAAATATTTTCTTCGGGATGTTGGCGAATATTAGCAATCACTTCTGCTAGCATTTTTTGACGAAGCAAGTTGAGATTGTCTTGGCTATGGGTGAATAGTTCTTGGGATGTTAAATTTTCATAAAAATGAAAGTTTTTATGTAGTTTTTGATTGTGCTTGTAGTCCCAAAACTGGCGGTGCAATTTTGTCGTATCTGCTTTTTTGAAAAGACCAAAATCTTCTATCTTTAGATTTTGCATATATTCAGAGGTCGCATAAAAATCCGCTGCTGTCAGAATAGAGAAATGAAGTTTGAGGAGAATAAAAAGGAAAGACAAATTTTCTTTTTTTATATCATCTTTATAAAAAAAAATTTCAATTGTCTCACACCTATCAAATTGATGGAGAGCGTCTTTTTTATCTTCTTCCTCTATACCTAAAAAAACTAAATAGCTATCTAATTTTTTAATCTCGGGTTTATATCTTAGTGCTTTTTGGAAGCTCAAGTAAGAGGAGTGGTGCTTTTTTATGGAGCAAGCAAATAAAAAGACAAGATAAAAAAATCTTTGTCTTTCTAATCCAGTGAAGTGTTTTTTTACTTCGGCAATGTGATGAACAACATAGAGATAAGCACTTAAAATGGAGTGCTTGGTTCCGATGGCGTTTTTTGGATTTTCCGAGAAAGCAGAGTTTTCCATCTTATGGTATTGAAAGTTTTCGTTTATTTTTCCAAGGTCATGGTAAATGATGGCATTCAAAAACAGTTGCTTGAAAAAACGCTGCCCAAGAAGAGTATCTTTTATTTGAAAAACTGAGCAAAATTCTTTACTAAATTGATCGATAGGCGTTTCTAAACAAAATTTATCCAAAATTTTCAAGGTATATTTTGTTACCAAATCGGTATGTTCTTTGAGAGTTTCTTTCTTTTTCCCTGAAGAAGTGTGAGCGTAATAGATTTTATCCGCAGGAAGTTTTTCCCAAAAGATTAGCTTCTCTTGGGCTATATTCTGGAAACTCACTGGATTTTTATTAGATGAGTTGGATGACATTATCCTCGTGTCCCTCAAGTTGAAAAGTATTTTCGATATGGTTGTCTTTGTCTAGAAGATAGTTTGTAAAGACAAAGTTTGCGTACTGGTACTGTAATAGCTTTTCATCAAACTGAATAGGGAGTCTTTCAAAATAGATAAATTCGTTTTTAGAGTTACCATCATAATCAACGATTGGAACCACTCTTTCAGGTTTTTGGAAGATAGTTTTTAAAGTAAAGTTTTTCTGACACGAAAATGGACTCCAAGAGTATTCTCGATAATTATCCCACCAAAGGGAAAAGTCATTTTTCCCCAAATAGGGGATATACTCTGCTAGTCTTTTTTCTAAGTGAGTGTCGATTTCTTGGTGCAATGGATTTTTATCTTCTAAGCCAATAAAACAGCGAAAAGAAGGTTTTATAAGTGTTTGCTCCGAAACAATTAAGTTTCCTCCCTCCTCGCGACTGGCATAACCAGTAGAGTTATTGTAAGCTAAAATTATTTTTTCGTAATTGCCTTGTCGGCTTTGCAAAGGCTGGATTCCTATGAGGAGATTTTTCAATTTTTGGTAGTACTCAGGTAGTTTACCTTTACTTTGAAATCCTTCCAGACCGACTATAGCTCCTAAAATTCCTAAGAAAGCAGGCTTATGCAAAATGTTAAATGTGAGATAGACTCCTTCATTGATGTCTGGTTTTTTCAGAAACCCAAAAGAAGCCTTAAAATCTACAGAGATTAGTTTATCCATGAAATATTTCTCTCTAAGATTGAATTTTTTTTCCATTTACCAAGTGAAAATATTGGGCATTCTTGGGTTCATTTTCGAGCTTGGTTGTTTCAGGAGAATAGTGTATTTCAAGACTAGAAACATGTTCGGAAACGCTATTTAAAAGCTCTGTGAGGTTATTAAAGTCGATATAAACCATATCATTTTCTCGTTCGACTTTAATCATTTCCGTTAGCACTGGTAAAACCAGTTTTGACTCTTCTTTCAGCTCTATCCAAACTAGCATTTCGTTTTCACTACCTGCTTTGGAAGTTGAATCGTAGTAGGTGACGCCGGTTGTCATCGCTTCTTTGAGTTTTTTAATATCTTCGTCCGTCAACAAGGGGATTTCTGAGGCTGCACTTTTCAGAGGATAAAGATTTCTTGGGTTCACTGAAAAATGATGAACATAGTGGCCTTCTCGTAGCTTCGATTGTTGGCCCAATGTTGTCATTCCTTTAGCTTCCTCATCTTCTTTTCCTGGATTGCGGAAAGGAGACATTATTTGTTCAGAATAAATTTCATTTTTGGGAAATCGATTTACTCCGTGGTTAATTTGAACAGGGCCATGAATAGACAAGTTAACAGTAACTCCTTTTCCTTTAGCAGCAAAAGTGGCCCCAAAAAAGCGCACATCTAAACACCCTAGAAGATTTGTTAAAACTTTATTTTTTTCTTCTTTTTTTAGCTCTCCAAAAACGTTTTCATAGCTTTCGGAAAGAGTTCGAGGAACCAACTCTTCATTAAGATTTTTATAAAAGAAAATGATTTCTTTGGAGTACTGTTCTTTTAAGTAATGCCGAATACTAAACTTGAGCGCTTTATCTGTAGCATAAACAATACCATCAGGTAAGGTTCGCGGTTGATGGGTAAAATCAGCATTGTAGTTGGAGTTAATTGCTTTAACAATAACACATCCGAAAACCCGACTTTTGAATTCACTCATAAAATCTCTCCTTGTAAATTCGATGATTTCTTTTTTAAGCATTGAATAACTATTTAAAAACCTGCTTAGTCGTTTTTATCTTTAAAAATTCGATTTTTAGAAAAATATCCTGCTAAAAGCATTGGAGTCAGCTCTTTTATATTTGTCTTTGTTTCGTAAGAAAATACATTTGCTGCAAGATTATTGAATCGAAGGTGGTGAAAGCCAATGCCATGTTTATACTGATTAAAAACTCTGGAAATGGTTAATTTAAATTGTTTTAAATCGCTTTTTTGGAGAAAGGGTTCTAGCAATGAATGTTTTTTATTGCTCGCTTCGCTACAACTTAGTAAGTAATAAATGATTTGTCCTGCTGCATAAGCAAATTCGTTATCACTTTTTATACCAATTTCGGAGTTTTCGACCATATCGTTGATTTTTTCTCGGACTAACTCTATTTCTTGAGCCATTTTCATCTCTTCCTTTCCTGTGTCATTAACAAAGAATTCGTTTAGAGAGAACCATATATTTATTTTTTCTTTAATGGTGTATTCTTTGGTGTGCTTGTCATTTTTTACTTCATCTTGTTTTATATCATCGATAATCAAGGTTTCCATGATTTCAGAGAACATGCTTCTTGAAACGGCTTGCTTTTGGCTTTTATATATGTAGTCGTAGAAGTTTTTTCTATACCTTGATACCATATGGAAAATAGCAGAGCGCATTTTGTTACTTTCAAGATCATCAAAGTAACGAAAGCGAAGCTGACCTTCTTTGTTTTTTTGGATTAGCTGATTGTTAAAAATGCGTTGCACTACCTCTGTCTCGAATGCAAAGATATTCTCTATTGAGTAAGACTGTAATTTCCAAACGTGTTTAGATGTTGACAACTCGCAAATATCTTGGAAATGAGGAAGGGAAATGTCGTACTGGAAAACAGGGACAAAATCAAAATCTTTCACTCCTCCCATATAAAAAAACAACAAATAAAAACTTGATAGTTTTTCAGATTTTTCCTCGTGTAAATCTTTTATGATGGATCGATAGTTTTTTCTCTCTCCCGTCTCATTGAAAAGACGAATCATTTCTACATTATGCTCTTGTTGATCTACAAATATTGGAGTGGGGATTGGAAGTTGTCTATTTTGCTGGAGTTGAGAAAAACGATACAAGTCGACGGCATTGTCTGTCGTAACTCGAGTCCCGATCGAGAAGGGAGCTGTGTGGTGCTTTAGAAAAGGCTTCTTTTCATTATAACCTGTAAGATAATCGGAGACTCCAAAGGTTTGCTCTTCTAGGGTTATATTAAATTTTTCGCTATTAAAAACCTTTGTTCTCAAATAGTTGGTGTGAGTTTCCTCATAAAAAGACAGACTTGCGTTACCTAAGTAACAGTAAATGTAGTCATCTTTTCCCAGCGTTGTCTTTTTCTTCTTTCCTTCCTCTTGTTTTTCTAACTTTAGAATGGTTTCCTCTACCAACTTAATTAAGTTGGTTTGGCAAAAACCTTGGAAAAGTCTCGACAGTTCTTTTTGCTCTTCACTTTGACAATAGTTTATCGCGGTTTGAAAATAGTCTTTCCAGCGCCCATTCACCTCTTCTATTGTTTTTAATTTAAAAGCTACGGAAAAAGGAGAGCATGTATGAATTTTCTTTTTTGAATCTAAAGCCTTGTTGGCCGACACCCACTTGGTATGGATTTCCCTTGCCAAACACTTTTCTAAAAAAGAAGAAAGAGGTGGAGGAATCTTGGCTTTAGGAAAAACCTCATATTGAGGTTCTTTTTTTAGGCTACCAGAATTATCTAAGTGAACTTCCAAGTGTAGCCCTACTTTGGGATATATGTTTCGGGTGAAAGTGTCGGGACTGTTTTTTTGGATATATCTGGTGAAATCTACAATTTCTTTCAGCATAGTTTAGTTTCCTTCGAAAACCACAATTGGTACGATTTAAAACAGTTAATTGTAGTAACTAATTACAATAACATTTTTCAATTCCATTTTTAAAGCTACTCTGGTTCAATTACTAATTACAATAAAATAATACTAATTACAATAACATTGATTTTTTATGTAGTTGCTTTTATCTTACGGCTTTATTTTTGCATTTCAAGAAAAAAAACTTTTTATTTTTCATTTTTTCTCGAAAAAGATAAATTTTCAATTTAGAACCTCCGTATATCCGAATCCAATGGCATTTTTTTCTCCAAATCCAGCATGATAACCAAACTCTATTAGTTCAGAGGGAGCAACTATTTTGAATTTCTGGATGTACCCCTTTATTTTTGTTTCATCTTTTTTGCCTGCCTTGATTTTAACCAGGCGGGATTTTGAAGTCGACAAAGGCTCTAACTTTAGAGGAGACTTTCTTTCTGTTTCCCGCTTAAAGTCAGTAAAAGAATCTGAAGATGCTGTATGAGCAATAAGGTACTTGTGGATTAAGTTGTTAAAGAAATATTCGCTATATTCTTCATGCTCTGGAGACAAGTATTCCGGGTGTTTTTTGTTATCTATATATTTAGACAAGACGATGGGAGAAAGGCATGAAAGCTCGGCTTCATTTTCAAAGCGTGGGATGGGAAGAGGTTCTACTTTTGTGATTTGAAATTCAGCTCTTGTTTTGCTGTCACCGATGGAGAATTGTTGTTCTTGAAATATTCCGATTAAGAAATTTTGAACAGCTTCTTGTAGATAAAAGGAAATCTGAAGAGAGGCTTTGCCACTCAGAATATGAATGCGATCTCCTTCCCTTTTCCATTGTGGTTGAATAAATATCTGAGAAAAAGTTAAAAGTTTGAATTTTTTGTTTTGCCATTGGCAGCCTTCGTTGTGTAGCCACTTAGCAAAATCAAAGTTTCCTTGCTGAAGAACCTTATAAATCCATGAGGAAACTTCATATTGATAATTGATGGGTAAAATATTGTTAGTTTTATGAACAGATAATTCAAGTTTAAAACGCACAAGCAACTCCTCTCTGTTTTGTTTTAGTAGAAAATGGTAAGTATTTTTAATACAAACATAATACTTCTTCTCTTGTCAATAGTTTTCTAATATGCAAAATTTATAATGGTTTGTGGGAGTTCTTTTCCATTCGTTCTAGACACCTGATAATATATTTGTTTATTTACAAAGACAAAGAAAACACCCGATAATGTATTTGTTTATAAAGCGAAAAAATGGTTCTCATTTCTTGTTAAAGAGGATTAGATATCAATTTTAGAAATCCTAGAAAATTCTTACCTTTATTTTATAGATACGGCGTCTAATAGATAAGACTACTTTTTTAATAATATTTAGGAGATTCCCATGGAAATTCGAGGCGAATATTCACCAGACGGTAGAATTCTTTTCTCTAAAGACATGCTCACTAAAATGGGGAGACAAGCAGGTGAAAAAATAGTTATAGACGAAATAGAAGCCATTGATAGAGAAGTAGAGGTGCCAAGTACTGGAGTTTTGAACTCATACTTAGCAGAAGGAGTATCTCCTTTGCAACGATAGAAGATATGAAAGAGGCTATAGCCGAAGGTGCAAATAGAGGGCATTTTTCTAAAGGATTGGATATTGACACAAATATAGTTTTATCACGTTTTTAGAGTCCATTCTTGCCAGACACCTGATAATATATTCTAGAATACGCAGAATAGAATGGCGAGTTGTATGAAGAATATTAGAGGGTTTCTGGATTCAAACTTGAATCCAGAAACTCCCTATGTTAATAATTTCCAATAAATCTTTTATCAAAAAAGTCTTAGATGTTTTTATAGTTTTCTTCGATTACTTTATCCTTTGAGATGCGGAATTTCCTTAGTTGAATATCTGATTCGCAAGGTTTTTGGCAGTATTTTAGATTTTCCGAGTCGCTTGCGCCAATTTCAAGAAAACTAATTCGTCCTTCAGTAAGAGAACATCCATTTGGCCCACCATAATGTTCATCGGCTTCGGGGTCATCTTGACTATCATCTTCCCAAAAACATATTTTACATATATCATAGCATCCTGGATGCTCAATTGTAGCATACCCACAGCACGGACAATCGAAGAAACCATTTTTCGCTTGTTTTCTCATAATATTTGCCTATTTAAAAACATATTTTTTGGACGAAAGATAAGGTGTCTTACTGATATTGCTACAGAAAATAAGTAGCCATAAACATCTTGGCCTTGTTCATCACACCAGTTCATAACTCTCCCCACCGAAAAGCTTTGTTTTATCCAAGCTCTTCGATTCTAGTTATCTAAAACTGCTCTCTAATCCAAACCATCGGGCTTGGATTCTACGGGATCAACAATGAAATCGCAGTTGATTTCGCTTACTTTGTAGACAAAGTCTAGGGTGAAAACATTGTCGGCTTGCTCTTTGTCTTCGACTAGTTCTCCTCGGGCTTTTACGTGCAAGGCCAAAAGTTCCTTTAGGGTAACTTTGTTTTCTAAGCTTATGATTGCCTCCAGAATATTTTGAGTGGTGGCGGCATTGCTTTCAATGTTGTTACCACCTTGGCTGAAGCGGGCTTTTGCGGCTAAGTCGCACCAAATCATCTCCCGTTTTTCTAGATCAAAAACACAGGGAATAGCATTACGAGAAGGGCAAGCTAGGTCGATCTTTTGGACGACAGTGCTTGGTTTATAGATCTCATTGCTATTGACTTCGTTTCGAGTCATCCAGCCGACATAACATTTCTCATGTTCTGAAAAGTTAGGCCCTGCGTAGACATAGACATTCATTGCGACGTAGCGAGCCCCAAACTTGAGTGCTTGGTCGATAGATATGTCAATGAACTCAGAGGCTCCTTCGGGAGCGCTTACGATGTCTCCGCTATGACAAGATTCGTATTTATCCAATTTTAGATTGGTATAGCTGATCTGTTCTATCATCTCAAAGTCTTTGTTGTGTAGAGAGGCTGAGAGATCGATGTCTTCTCCCACCCAATAAACAAAAAAGCGTAAAGTTTTTTTGGAGCCTAAAGGTAAACGAGTTCCTCTGGCCACAGTGAAAAGTGATTTGGAAGCACTTCTTTGCTGAGTAGGTAGAGGGCAATTTTTTAGCTGAGGATCAATCCAAGTCTTTCCGAGAGAGGGCAATTGTAGGAAACGCTCGGTTAGAATTTTTTCGATTCCTTCTTTTAGTTTTTGGCAGCATTTTTCGTCTATAGATTCTAGCTTTTCTTTTAGCAAGACGGCTTTTTGGACAGATCCCTTGGGGAAGACAACTCTCTTTTTGACTTCTTGGTCTCGAACTTTGAAGTGTCCCAAAAGTTGGAGTAAAACTCTGGTCGATACTTTGTTGGCATTGGCCAGAAAGGCTATTACTATTTTTTGACCATCAAAACCGGCAAGACGGAGAAGATGATCCAGCCTTCGACTAAAATCTCCGGGTCGAGTTTGTAAGCTTTCGATGGCCTTCTCTAGATTTTTTTCTTGGAGAGAAGCTTCTACTTTACTGTTGAAGGTTTCGATCTTTTTATTATTGCGAAATTTAGCAGCAACTTTAAAAAGCTTTTCCGAGTACTCTCCTACGTGTAAGCTGTGAAAAAGCCGAATCCACTTGTTTCGGTGGCGCTGAATATCTTCTTCAGAAATGATCTTTTCTAAAACTTTGCACAAAACCTTTCTGGTTTTTCGGGGGAGAGATTTGAATTTTGTATTCTCAGCCAGAGAGATATCTCCTCCAGAAAGGTAGGTCACTACCCGCAAAACATCGGTGCTTGTTTTTAAGCAAGCGGTAACATCTTCCCCTTTTTGTAAGAGTTTTGCCACAACTAAGCAGAGGTTTTCTTTGAAAGGAATCTGCGGATACTCTAGGTCGTTGTAGTTATCGATGAACCACTCGACAATTTCTTTGTCTTCTTCTGAAATCGAATCTTGAGAGGAAATTTTTTGGGTAAAAATACCTCGAAACTCTTTCTCTGACATGGCAGAAAGAACTTGAAAGTCAGTTTCCTCAAAGGCAATTTCTCTCGCCTGTTTTTCATAAAAAGGTCGCCATTCTCCGCAGGACCAGTAGTGAAAAATAGCATTGAGATACAGCTCTAAAGTGCTCATTTCCATCACTTGTTGAGGAAAGTTAGGGTAGAAAGGTTCGTAGCTAACATCTGCCCCTTTTCTTTTCTTTAGCTCTGTGATCACAGAGAAATAAAGTTCTCCGACTTCTTTTTCCGGTAGACAAGCGATCTTTTCAAATAGATCTTCATCCATAATGTAGCCAAGCTGCATTATATTTGCATTGAAAGAAGCGGCCCGATTTTTATGAGCAGAGGAAGAGCTTTTTTCAATGACGATTTTGTTTTCTTTAAGTGAAATTTGGTTTTTCATAATACTCTCAAAAATAAAAAAGGGAAGTGGTAAAGCTGTTTTTTAGATGTATAGAAGGAAGCTTTACCATGGCCTTAAAAAAAAGTAAAGATATTGATAGAGCTAAATGACCCTGTTATAAGGTTATTAGAAGGAAGCTCTATCATGGCCTTGGTTGTAGGAGATTAAAGAAGCTATATTTTGATTCACAGTCAAAGGGTTAGAAGGAAGCTTCTTTATAGCCTACAGTGGTGGTAAAACTGTTTTAAAGAGAGAAGGTTCGATAAAAGTGGAAAAAATTTTGGGGCTTAGTCAAATTTCGTTCATAGAGAACTCTTCTCTTTGGCGTTTATTTATTATTTTTGGAGTGAACTAAATTTGCGATAGGACTTTATTTTTGTTATAATACTAGTAGTTCTGCCTAAATAAATCTTTGTTCGAATGGAAAAAATTATGAATAAACTACTATTGTTTTTGATTGTCTTTTCGAGTTTCCTCTATGCCGATGTAATACAAATTGATGTGACAAACGATTTTCGAGTTCGTAATGTTGGTGTGGCTAATACTCTCAACGATGATACATTGTTAGAGACCTTCAATAGCGGTAGTGGTTTTGAGACGCGGGCTATGTTAGAGTTTAATATATCTGTAATTACAGCAGGAAGTTCCGTTAACTCCTTGGATATTGAGCTTAGCACGAACTCTGGTTTTCCTACCGGCTTGATTGAAGTGCATGGATACATTGGCAATGGAGCGAACGATGCCTCTGATGCGCTGGGGGATAATTTTCTAGGAAATCTTAGCCCTCTTGCGGGAGTGAATACCTATAGCATTCCAACAGCTTTTTTACAAAGCCTGGTTAACAACGGAAATACATTTATGGGTATCCAACTAAGACAAGCAGGAAGTACTGGGCAAGCAGTATTTGACTCAATAGAGGCAGGGTTTACGTCTCAGTTGATAGTTGAGTTTGGAGATTCTGTTGCGGTTCCTGAGCCATCGACGAGTTTAGCATTTTTGCTAGGTCTTAGTATGCTGGGGATATATCGTAAGTACAGGTAGTGTTTGTTTTGATACTTTATAAGTGGATCATTCATCCATTTTACTCGCAGTGATTGTTATTTGCCTTCCCTATTGGGTCTTAGGATAGTCGGCGTATTCCAAGGCCTCATATCTTGATCTTTTCCACCTATTCTCCTCTTGTCTGATTCAAAAATATAATATGAATAGTCTTGATTAAGCAAATCTATTCCTTGGCCTAGTCATCGCTTTGCTCTTTAACTAAGAATTTGGCAAAATCCTTGAGTTGCTTTCTTCTTTGGTCAGAAAGCTTTGCATATTGCTGAACAATGTATTCTGCCTCGGTATCACGCAATATTATATCTTGAGAGGCCAGCTCTTCTGTTGTGCCTAAAAGGTAATCCATTGTCACGCCTAAAGACTTCGCTATTTTTTTTACTGTTTCTGAACCCACCTCCTTGATATGTCCTTTTTCTAACCTAGAGATTGTTCCATGAGTTATCCCGACAGATTCGGCAAGCTGCACTTGGGTTAATCCTTTTTTTTTCCTTAACTTCTTTAGTTGTGGTCCCCACATAGTTTTCCTGTTCAAGATTAATAAAGCGAATATTTTTTTAAAAACATCTTGCTAGTTTTGTGTTTTTATGCACAATTGATTTGTGTGATAATCACATATTGGTTTGTTTTATAGATTAGTTTTAAAAAAAATCTACGTTTAGTTCTAAACGAAACTCTAGAAATAATTGTACTTTCTTCTGGCTAGAAGTAAAGCTTGTTTATTCTTCATCGCCAGTTAAAGTCGCTTTGGCAAGCTAAAGAGCGAGTAAAAAAATGTCAGAGTTTTTACTGAACAAAACGCTTTTTAAGGGAAATAAGATGAGCAAAAAAACAAAAATCATCCGAGCTACGGGAGAAAAGAAAAAGAGAAAAAAAACAATTTCACAACCAGCTTACTCTGCTTTGTTTTCTGAGGTCAAAGACAAAATCCAACAAGCTCAAAATCGTGCATTTCTTTCCATCACAAGAGAAATGATTCTTCTTTACTGGGAAATTGGACAGTTGATCGTGGATAGACAAAATAAGCAAGGATGGGGAGCGAAGGTAATTGAAAAACTTTCTTCTGATTTACGAAAAGAGATACCTGATAGTCGCAGCTTTTCAGTTCGTAATCTGAAATATATGCTAAAGTTTTATAAAACCTATTTGGGATATACAGCGTTGCAAAAAAGTATCATACAGGTTCCTTGGAGCCATAACATTGTAATTATGGATAAAGTAAAATCTTTTGAGGAGAGAGAGTATTATATTAAGGAATGTCTTGGAAATGGCTGGAGTCGTAATGTTTTGGTATATCAAATTGAGTCCAATCTATATGAGAGAGATAATGAAACTAAGAAACAAAATAACTTTAAAGAAACACTTCCTAAGAGCTTGTCGAGTAAAGCCCAGAAAATATTTAAAGATGAATTTAATCTAGAGTTTTTGGGAGTTCAAAAGACGCTTCAAGAGCGTGAGCTAGAAGGACAAATGTTGAGACAAATCCGAGATGTTTTGCTTGAATTTGGCCAAGGGTTTGCTTTTGTGGGAAACCAGTATAGAGTTCAAGTAGAAGAGGATGAATACTTTATTGACTTACTCTTCTTTCATCGGGAATTGCAATGTCTAATTGCGTGCGAGCTAAAAATAGATCGTTTCATTCCAGAGTATGCTGGTAAAATGAATTTTTATCTGAATATTTTGGACAACTTTGTCAAGTTTCCCCATGAAAATCCAACCATTGGGATAATTTTTTGTCGTAGTAAAAATCGTACAACAGTTGAGTTTGCTGTAAAAGGAATTGAAAAACCTATGGGAGTAGCTCAGTACTATCTCACAAAGAAACTTCCTGAAGACCTGAAGGGGAAACTACCTTCGGCTGGGCAAATTGAAAAGAAAATCAAGGGGATAGAGAAAACTCAATTTCAGAGTTCTCGTAAACTAGAGAAGAGATACTCAGGCCTTTTAAAACTATTGTCTAAAAGAGAAAAAGTCTCTCCTTCTGACTTGGACTTACAAAAAGCTACTGGCTACTCCCATAGTCGTCTCAGTCGGATATTAAATGAATTATCTAAAGAAGGATACCTTTTTAAAGAGAAAAAGGGAAGACTTACTCTATACAGTATTCAGAAGAAGAATTGCTAGGTATACGAGAAAAAACTCATGAAAGGTTTTAAGTTGTATATATTATTGACTTTAAAAGAGAAAAAAGATTGAAGTGCGCAATAGTGCAACAGCTGTTGCACTATTTGCTAAGGTACATAATTATTGATGTAGAATAATTTTGGATCATTATTCTGTTTTACGCAAAGACCAACGCAATTGGGTGCGTAAACCATCTTCTTCAAACTGCATACTCAGTGTTATTTTACTGATTATGTCGAGGGCTCCAAAATCGCGATTTCCTGGGCTATAGAGGGGCTGAGTTTGTTCATAGAAATTTCCAAATTGAGAGCTGAAGAGGGTTTTGTTTTTTATATGCCACTCTCCGTTTCCTGGATGGATGGGGGTGAAACCAAAGAGTTGTTTGTGTTTTTTTTGGGCTTGGGCGATGGTGGTGTTACTTGCTAGGAGTATGGGATATAAGTAGGCGGCACTGCTTAGGGTTGCTTTGCGTTGTTGTTCCATTGCTGAATCGAAAAGCCCTGGTAGTTGTAATCTTCCGGCGTCGGGGTTGATACTTAGGGCTGCACTGAGGAGATGTTTTTCTTTGCTGGGATGAACTTCTCCTTCTTGGGACCAGGGGATATTGCTAATAATTAGGTAGTTATTTTTGACTTCTATACCGTAGCGTAATTTTATCAATCCCATTATATCGATAATACAAATCCAGGAATCTTGATTTTTTACTTTAATAAACTGTATGGAAAAATCATCGTCGCTATTGGTGGGATAAGCATAGCGAAGAAAATCTTTTACTTTTTCTGGATTGTTAAGCTCGATTAGAACTTTAGAGGGGCGTGTCAAGGTAACTAGAGCGAAAGAAACTACCGCCATTTCTTGGGGCTAGTTACTGCTAAAAAAATTCTATTTATTTCTTGACTATTCTACTTGTTTTAAGTAGAATTATATATTATGAAAGTAAGAATAAGTCAAGCAGCAAAAGAATTAGGAGTATCGATAGATACTCTTCGCCGATGGGAAGCAGCAGGAAAAATAGAAGTAGAAAGAACTCCTAACGGTCATAGAAGATATGATCTAGCGAAACTAAGAGGAGTGATTCCAAGAAAATTTGCTCCCGAAAAACGATCAACAGTAGTTTATGCGAGAGTATCAAGCCATGACCAAAAAGAAGACCTAAAAAGACAAGTAGAAATGCTAGAGTCTTTTTGTGTCGTA
>JAJDCR010000110.1 GCA_029260735.1 Planctomycetota bacterium | reverse complement strand
AGGGCAACGCCCTGGGAATATTTGAACATCAATATCCCTAGCCCTGAAGGGGCGAAATATTTTAATTTATTCCGCCCTTTCAGGGCTACGTTTGTGTTAATCCTATAATTCCCAGGGCGTTGCCCTGGGCTAGGTTGTATATGCCTTTCAGGCCAAAAACAAAAAACCTACCCCAGACAGCCTATTTGGGGGGGACGTGAGGAACGAGCGGGGGGGGACACGCTGAAAATAAAAAACTTGGCACACATTAAATCAGGCTACAAAAATACCCCAAAACAATAACACAAACCCTTTTTCTAGGGGGGACACTGAAAACAAAAGACTTTGCACTGCTGTTAAATTAAGCTAACAAAAGGCCCAATAGAAAAATTGAATTCTCCCTCAATTAAAGCCATAATTATAAGGGGCCTTATTTCCATTTCGCTCCACAATAGCCCAGTGGCAGTAGTCAGAGATTTGAATATCTAAGCCAAAAATCCAGTTTTCCGAAATATTTTCCCCCCGAGGAGGAAAAGGATAGGGGCTTTCCTCTTCCTTTTCCGGTATTAAAATAATAGATCCTTGGTTGACAAATTTTCTGAGAAGAGCTTTTGGATCAGGATTACTGGGAGACATCTCTTTGATCAGAGTAAGAGGAGACTCTAGGTCTTCTTCGTCTTCAAAAAAACTTTGCAAAGAAAGAGAAAGGGCTGATTCAAAGTCCATCTTGGCAGTAAATTTCTTTTTTTGTTCTTCTACAGTATGGGAATCTATTTGTATTTTTGTATGAAGTAGTTCCCAGTCTTCGCGGATAATTTTTTGAGCGGGAAGGTAAATGGACGTGCTCATAATGATTCCTTTCAAAATGGTTTTTATAGATTAGTAAGATTAGTAATCACAATTATAGCAAGCCTAGGGACAAAACAGCACTTCCCTGAGTTTTTCTAAGCAAAGTTTTTGAGTTAAGGAGTTTTCCTTGAAATACCCATACCTTTTGATCGGGCTAGGATTTTTCTTTTCTAATATTCTACCTCTTTTTGCTCATAATGAGGAAATCTATGAAGGATTTTTTCTCATTTATATGGAAAAACAAGCCGGAGTGATCCGAGATTACTCCGAAAAATCAGAAAGAGCCCTGGCTAGTGCCACAGAAAAACTTATTAATCTCAAAGACAAATCTGTTCATGTTCTTCTTCCTCTCTTAGAAGAAAAAGACCCCTTTGTTTACCAAAGAGCCTTTTACATTCTCGGAGAAATCGGAGAAAAGGCAAACGAAGCCACTCCCCAACTCATAGAGAAACTCGAAACACTTTCCTTAGAAGATCAAAAACGCAAAATATTTTTCCAAACTCTTGGAAAAATAGGAGAGCCTCTTGATCTTCTCGAAAAACAAATCGAAAGATCTCTCGAAAGCCCTTTAGAAAAAGAACAAAAAAATGCCTGGCAGGCTTTAATCTTTATGAACAAAGATGATCTCTCTCTCAAGGAGAAAACAAAAAGCCCAGAAGAGAGCCTGTCTCTTCTAGAAAAAATCTTGGCAGAAGAAAAAGGGGAAACTCAAATTCGAGCCGCGGTTCTTTTAGCCAAGTTATATCCAAACGAAGAGAAAACTCTTCCCCTTTTCCAAGAGGCGCTCCAATCCCCTAACCCAAATCATGTTTTGCTTGCCCTAGAGTACCTTCCCCCTAAACACATTATTTCCTGCCAAGAACAACTGAAAGAGCTTTCTACCCACTCCTCAGAAAAGATACAAGAGCAAGCAAGACTGTTGCATATTAAGACTATGGATTAAAATTATCCTGGAAATTTGCCAAAATATGTATCACAATAGAATATTAGGGATTTATGTTAGGAGAGATTATGCCCCCGAAAATATTTTTTTTGATTCTTTGCCTCGCTCATTTTTTACTTTCAGCTTGCTCCACTTTTACGAGTTATCCTTCGGTTACACAAGAAGCGAGGGAAGCTTTTGAGGCGGGAGATATAGAAACTTCTCTTGCTGAGTACGAACATGGCTTAGACGACCATCTAGACGGACTTTGCTACCAACTAGAAAGTGGACTTGTTGCGCAAGCAGGAGGGCGCTATGCCGAAAGCATTCGCTATTTCAACTTAGCGCAAAAACGAGTGGAAGAATTTCGGCAAAGAGCGACTATTAGTGCTTCCGAAATAGGAGAGAAAGCGGGAACAGTATTACTCAACGATAAAACTGTTCCCTACCAAGGTGAGTTTTTTGAAAAGACTCTTATGCATAGCTACCAAGCGATTAATTATCTCTTCTTAAGAGATCTAGATGCCGCCAGAGTCGAAATCAAAAAAGCGGAATTGGTCCAACGGGAAGCCGAAAAAGAACACCAAGAGGAAATCGAATATGCAAAAGAAAGCTCTTGGACAGACGATAATAGTAACATCACATACAATCTAAGAAACGAAATCCGAGAAAAATATCACGTCCCTGAAAAATATCTCCGCGATAAGTCTAATCTCTATCAGCTAGGCTCTACTTTTTATCTGGCTAGCTTAATTTATGAAACTCTTGGTGAGTATGATGAATCCTATTTAGAGCTACGAAAACTCCAGCGAATTAATCCCAATTTTCTCCTGGGTGTTCAAGATATGTATTATAAAGCGAACCGAGCAGGATTTAGTGAGGACCGAGCCAAGTGGCAAGAAAAAATTCCTTGGTCTCTGGAAAATTCTAGCAAAGAGATGGGAAGTATAGTTATATTTTACCAATGTGACCGAGGCCCTTACAAAAAAGAGCTTTTTCTCCTTCTTCCGACAGGAGTGGGTTTCCAGAAAATAGCTTGGCCTGCTTATGTTGTCGCTCCTGAAATTGCTCGAAATCTTAATTTGCAAATTGGCAAGGAACGTTTTTCTACAGTACCGGTAAGCGATTTAAATCGAGTGGCCCTACGCTATCATCGAGATAAGAGCTTATCGCAAAGTTTCCAAGCAGGGGCTCGCATAGCAACAAAAGTCGCTTTGCAATATGGAGCTCGTTATGTTGGAGACCGAGTAGGAGGAAGCGGAGTAGGTTTTCTTTTTGCAATTTTAACTTCTTTAATCACTTCGATAACGGAACAAGCAGATGAACGAAGCTGGATGACTTTGCCGCGTAACCTACAGTTTTCTCGGGCTTATTTACCTCCAGGAACTTATCATCCGACTTTAGATCTTCGCTCTTCTGGTAGATTTTCTTTGCAGCGTCTTTCTTTAGGCCCTGTTCACGTTTCTCCCGGAAAAATTACTTTTATCTTAGTCCGTTCCATTGGTTCAAACGTCTTTTATGATATTGCTTACCCTCAAGGCGCTACATTAACAAAGCGCGCTACATTAACAAAGCGCACTCCTCATTAACAAAGCGCGCTCCTCATTAAGAAAGGTGAATTCCATGAAAAAAAGTTTTTTTCTCATGATGGTAATTCTTTTACTTCTCTCTGCTTGCTCTCAAAAAGTCGTTCGAGAAGATCCCATGACCGCAGATGAAGTAACGGCAGACTGGGATATCAAAGATATCAACATTATTGCTGAAGCAATGGTCGACTCTCTAAGAGATCATTACCTAGCTCGGCAAACTCCTCCTGCTGTGATTGTTGTTCTCGATATCAAAAACAAGACCTATGAGCACATTAATACCAAAGCCATTACCGAAACCGTTGTAACTGCTTTAATCAAAGAAAGACGTTTTCGAGCCATTGCCGAGCGTAGCCGAAGAGCGGACATCCAAAACGAACGCTTTTACCGAGACGATGTTGAGTCTGATGATGTTCTTTCTTCGGAAAACCTAAGAAGGTATCGTCACACCATCGGAGCGGATTATGTGATGTACGGAGAAATCACAGGCATCGAAAAGCGAGGTTCTGGTGTGCGCGATGTTTCTTATAAAATGACCTTAAAGATTGTCGATGTCGATACAACGATCATTGAATGGCAAGAGCAAAAAGATATCCGCAAAAAACAAAAGAATAGTTTTTTAGGTCTGTAGACTGTAAGTAGTTTTTTTGATAAAACAGTCTTAATCATAAAATTTTCAGCATTGTTATTCCCGCGAAGCATGTCCCGATGAAGATGGGGGGGGTGACAATGCTGAAAATTTTATCCGAACATTAACCGAAGACGTGACCAACTTTGACAAAACTATGCTTGCTCTTCCATCTCAGACATGGCAATCATAACCCGACGAATTCTTCCCAGAGATTGTTTTATCATCATTGGTAAGTCATCAATTTCTTCTCTAGGCAAATAGACATTGGCTTCAATCATGGATTGGGCCCGAGATGTTGCCATTTCTTGCAAAAAGCTTTCTCGACTTTGCGAACTAGAGGAGATGATCAGAATCAAAGTGTGAGCTTGGCTTTGCTTGATTCTTCGGACTAGATTATGAATTTTCTGGGGGGAGATTTTTTCTCCCCCGATGATTGCAATGTCTGGCTTATAAACGCGAATGGTCTCAATAAACTTATCTTCTTCCGTTTCAAAATGAAGAGAGTACTTGTCGTCGAGTAAGTAGCTAATTTGCTGCTCTAGTTGCAAATCTCCATTATAAATCAAGACTTTGGCTTCTGTGATAATGCCCATATAGGTTTTTACGTCTTCCAAAATACGAAAAAACACAGGAACAAAGATCAAAGTCAAGGCTGTTGAAAAAATCATCCCAAAAATCATCACGTAAGCAAGAGGGCTCCAAAAATCTCCTCCAAAGAGAGCGAGAGGTAAAAATCCACCTACCGTAGTGATAGAAGTAGCGAGAATCGCAATTAAACGCTTTTCTGAACTCTCTACTAAAATATCAGAGTAGCTTTCCCAAACCTCCAAAAGAGTTCCTTGCTTGCGAGATCGGTAGTTTGCATAATCGACAATGATGATGGCATCATTAACCACTATGCCCGTTAAACTAACGGCTCCCAAAAAGGCAGAAAAACTCAAAGGATAGCCCAAAATAGATAGACCAATAACGGCACCCGCTAAAGCTAGGGGAATAATAATAAGTATAATGATAGGTTGTAAAAGACTGTTGAACTCTGCTGCCAAGATTAAATAGATGAGAAGAAGAGCAAAACCTCCGGCAATAAACAAAGAGTGGAAAGCTTTTTTCAGTTCTTTGTCTTCTCCTTCATAGGTCACTGTAAAGTCTCGCGGAAGTTTTTTCTGGGAAATCTTTTTGTGAATTTCCGAGAGAACCAGATCGGCCAATTTTTGATTAGGATAGCAGTAGACCAGAGAAGCCCAATGTTCGTTATGACGGTAGATGACACCAGAGTCTAAATGAACATCTAGTTTACCGATAGAAGCAAAGGGGATTTTTCTTTGGGTGTAAGGAGAAGCAAAATAGAGATCTTCTAAGTCATCGAGAGTTTTGCGGTCTTGTTCATGTAAACGAACGATAACATCAATCTCTTTATCGTTTGTCAGAAAAGTAGTGGCTTTTTTGCCGCTTAAGGCGATGT
The DNA here is from genome assembly GCA_029260735.1 of Planctomycetota bacterium. Lineage (GTDB taxonomy): Bacteria > Planctomycetota > Uabimicrobiia > Uabimicrobiales > Uabimicrobiaceae > JAJDCR01. Next base: position 53,463 of record JAJDCR010000110.1, on the reverse strand, counting down.
GGACAGTATTTGCCACGACAATGTGAGTTAAGCCCAAGCGGTTTAATCGGTAGGGCTCTGTTAGAATATGTATTTGAGTTACGGGCTCTCCGAGGTTGTCATTAACATTTTTGGTACTCTTAATCCCTTTGATACTTTCCTTTAATTCTTCTGTTAGTTCGTGCAAAATGTCTAGATTAGGTCCCGATAGTTTGACTGAAATAGGATAGCGAACAGGCGGCCCTTGTTGGAGTTGGCGTATTTCTACTTGTTCGCGAGGGATTTTTTGATAAAGAGCTTCTGAAATGGAGTCCATGACTTGTTCTCGCGAACGAAAACTACCCAAGATACTTTGCTTTTTGAGATTAACCAACACTTCCATATAAGCGGGATTATTAATTCCCTTATCGCCAAATTCATTGTAATAAAATTTAGGAACCCCATTGCCTAAAAAGCAAGCTACCCTATCTATCTCGGGAAACTGTTTCTGATCCAGGAGAAGTTTTTCTATCGAGATCGCAGTTTGCTCACATTCATGAATTGTCGTTCCTTCCAGTAGAGTCACTCCAATAAAAAATTGCGCCCGATTGGCCGAAGGAAACAATTGTCTTCCCATAATAAGAGCTTGCCATGAAGCTACTAGGATCAATAAAAAAGCAAGAAGAGCGAGGAAATAACGTTTTCGCAGGGCAAAAAGAACTCCTTTTTGGTATAGGAGTAAAAGAGGAGGTTTTTTCTGTTCTTGGAGAAAAGGAATGCGTTTAGCAGACCAAAAATAAAAGATAGGAGTTAGGCCTAAAGAAACAGCTAAAGAACATATCAGAGTGGTAATAACCACGATAGGCAAAGAATAAATGAACTCTCCTGTCGCACCTGACATAAAGGCCAGAGGAAGACAAGCGGCAATTGTTGTCAGAGTTCCGCTAGTTATCGAAGGAGCGATCTCTTTGACAGCTTCACTGATGTTTTTTAGTAAACTCTCTTTCGCTTTTGTATGCCGTTCGCGAATATTTTCAATGATGACAATGGGATTATCCACTAAAAGTCCTAAAACCGCGATAAAACCAGAGATAGAAACCTGATGCAAATGAATCCCGAGCATCCCCAAAATAGAAAAAGAGCAAATAATCGAAATGGGAATCGTAAAAGAGACAATGAGAGCTTCTCGCAAGCCCATAAACAAAAAGACAACGATGATGACTAGAATAATGCCTAAATACAAGTTACTCAGGAAAGCATCAATAGTCTCTTCGACAATCAAAGGCTGATCATGATGCACACTAATTTCCATGCCCGGTGGTATGATTTTCTGCTGTTCTTGGATAAGTTCTTTTATTTCTTCTCCTAGGCGAACAATATTATAATTTTTTCTCATACTAATGACAATGGCTACCGCTGGTTTACCATCCATACGCACTTTATATTCCGGCGTTTTATTTTTGAGCTCTATGGAGGCTATGTCGTTGAGAAAAATAGGGTGCCCTGAGGTGCCGGAAATATCGACAATCATAGTAGCTAAATCTTCTACTTTCTTGAACTCTCCTTTGGTTTGGAGAATAAAGTCTTTTCCTTGCAGATTGATATTTCCCGCGGGCATAAAATCATTGCGAGCAGAAAGCGCTTCAAAAATCCGATCAATTGGAACGGGGTATTTGGAAAGAGTTTGTAAATTCAAAGAAACAAAAATGACTTCTTCGGGTTCTCCTCTAAGCTCTACCTTAGCTACTCCAGAGACTTCTTGGCAACTTTCTTTGACTTGTTCAGCCGCTATTTCTAATTGTTGGAGCGAATAGTTATCTCCGGTAATTCCTGCAATTACTTGGTACGTTTCGGTTAAGTCATCATAAACTTCAGGAAAAGAGCAGGCTTTGGGCAACTCGAGGCTATAGACTTTTTCTTTGAGTTCATCAATTCCCTTTTGGATATCAGAATCATAAACAAACTTAACGTCGAGAACGGAAATATTGTTCTTCGAAAAAGAAATGATTTCCTCGACATTGTCTATTTTCCGAATTTCTTTTTCGACAGGTTTAGTGACAAACTTCTCTACTTTACTTGGGTCAGCTCCTGGATATTGAATCATTACCCGCACGGCGTTCCAAGTAAAGCTAGGATCTTCTTGGCGCGGCATACGTGAAATAGCAAAAGAACCACTGACCAGAAGACAGATGAAGAAAAAAACAACTATTTTGCGGTACTGTAAGACTGTATCAATACTCGTCCTAGTCATAAGATGAATTCCTTGCTCTAGAATTTCTTACTTTCTCGCCCGTTTGGATGTAGTGGTGTCCGTTTGTCACGACCAAGTCTCCATCCGACAGCCCTTGAGTAACCTCGATAAAACTTCGGCTTAATTTACCTGTTTTAATATTCTGTCTTTGAGCAGTAGCAAAACCTTTTGGGCTCAGGTTTTTTAATACCATTACATGCATTCCCTTTTCATCTTTTTTGAGAGATTTTAAAGGAAGTAAAATTCGGGGCCGAGGATTTGCTATAACTAGCTCAATGAAAGCAAACATTCCTCCTCGGAGAAGAAGACTGTGGTTTTCCATCGCTATTTCTAAGGTAAAGGTTCTCGTCATAGGGTCGGTGTTGGCAGACAAGTAGCTGACCGTTCCCCAGAAAGGTTCCGTTGAAATAGACTCGACAACAACTTTTGCTTTTTGTCCTAACTTGACATACTTAACCTGAGTTTCCGGTACGGCGGTCTCTATTTTAATTTTACTAAAATCCTCTATCAAAAAGACTTTTTTCCCGACATGAACAAATTGTCCTTTTTCGACCAAGACAGAGCTCACTACCCCAGGAAAGGGAGAATGCAAGGTTGTGTACTCTAGTTTTTGCTGGATAATATTAATGTCAACCTGAGCTAATCCCATTTCTTGTTTGGTTACATCCACCTCTTTAGGAGAAGCCCCTTTCTCTAAGATAACTTTCTCTTGCTGGGCCATCTTTAAATGTTCATAGGCCACTTCTGCCGAGGTGCGTAGCTCATCGATGTTAAGAGAGGAAATAATTTGAGAATGGGCTAGGTCGACCTTTGCTTCATAGACTTTTTGGGCCAATTGATAGTTTTTCTGGGCGGCAAGAAGCTTGGATTTTGCAAATTGAAGTCTCTCTTTACGAGCCTTTGATTGGATTTTTGCTAGACGACTTTGAGACAAAGCAAAATGTTGCTGGGCTCTTTGTAATTGTAGCTGGAGATCTTTATCTTCGAGAGAAGCAAGAATTTGATTTTCGAGGACAATGTCTCCTAGCTCGACAGGAACTTTTTGAATAACTCCTGCTAGCTGAAAAGCCAACTCCACTTTTCGTTTGGGCCTAGTAACTCCATGCACTTTAATAGTGACGGTATCGGCTTCCTTGGCGACCTTCCAACTTTCCACAACGGGCAAATAATTGTCAGACGCAGGCTTTTCTTGCTTTTGACAGGCTACGAATACGATTAACAAACAAATAAAAATGGAATATTTCATAAATATCCTTTCTCTCAAAAGCTTTCCTGGACACTTCTTCGCCACTCTTCGTAAGCAGGTTTTTCTTTTTTGATTTCCTCACGAGCATCTAATTTTCCATGGTCTAAATCGATAAAAAAGTTACCTTGCTTCTGGAAAACCTCTTCAGGAGATTTTTGTAAGAAAATCTGACAAACCCGATTTGTGTTTGCCGCCGGAAGTCCAGCATCGGTTCTGGCTATAGCAGCAAAAACTGCTCCCTGAAGTAAATGGCTACGGTGGGGCTCTGAAATTTCTAGGAGCTTGTGGAGCTTATCGTCATCTACTTTACCGGCATAGGTACAGGCAAAGCCCGCTCCGCTCCAAAAATCTTGCTGCCGCCTTGTTGGAAATTTTTTGATTACTTTCGCAATCTCTTCTATGTTCCCACTTTTAACAAACCATAAGCTACGGCCTAATCCTTGGTCAAAAGCTCTTTGAGCATATCCTCGCAAATGAGGAGCTAAACTCTTTCCTTTGGCATAGCGAGGCCAACGAAAAGAGCCTTCATAAAATCCATAGCCGTCCACTGCTAGCCACATAAATTTAGGATGGAGTTTTTTTAGAGCAGAGTTAATAGGGATATGCAGCCTTGCGAATGCTAAGCCAAAGCCTACGTACATCGTGTAGATGTGTTTTTTCCCATGCTCTTTCAGAAAAGAAGAAAAGTGGTTATGGCGATGAAATGAGAGAATATCTAGAAGTTTTAGCGACATTCCCGCTCCTTCAAAAGCAAAGCCGCGCATGAAATCGTCAAACTGGTTCAATTCTTCTCTCATTTGCGAGTAGTTGTCTGTCTTCAGGATAATATGGTAGCCCTGAAAAAAACTGTTTCCAATGTTTTTCAGCCAAATCCCCTGAGGGGTCTCATAGTCATGGTATTTTGTTCGGACGGCTTCTACTTGGCGATCAGGAACCGTCAAAATTTTTTTACGTATGTTCTGCAATAAAAAACTCATGGGCATCCTTTTATCCTTTTATCCTTTTTCTTAGGATAATTATGTTCCCTTAACGAGAGCTCGGTGGAAAAAACACCAGATGAAAATATAGGGCAAATAGACAAGAAAGAAAGTGGTAGAGCAGATTTTCTTTCCGAATATAAAAGTGTAGTTAGCCTTTTTTGACCATATTTCAACAAGTTTGTCATTTTGGATTTGAAAGGTTCCCACGACATCGTCAGAGTGATGAACCTCTCCTTTTGCATCTACTCCTCTCCAGCGAGCGAGAACAATTACTTTGTCTCCTTCGATGGTCTTTTCCTCGCACCGAAGTTCCAAGCTCTTAAAGGGGCTTCTGCTACGTAAAAAAGAAACCCATTTTTTCCAGTATTGAATGCCGCAAAAGGAAACACAGTCCATATGAAGAACCACTTTAGGGGACATGATTTTTTCGACATCGGTAATATTAACTCGACCAGAAATAACCTCAAAAAGATCATCGATCACTTTTTCCATCGTCTTACTCACTCCACACTTTCTCTTCTTTTTTTATTTTGTAGGTGGGGCAATGTCTTCTGGCTCCAAAGCTACTCACTTTTAAAATATTCCATTTAAAAAATGGTTGGGAAAAAAAGCTAAATACTTTTCCTAAAGTGTTGCCTCGTATTTGGGGGTATTGAGAAACTCTTTCAATGTTTGTCATCAACCACTGATCGACCTTCTCGGAAAAATCTTCTGGGCTAACTTCCTCTATATTCGAAGAGCAAAACCATTCCATAACACTGTGCGTGCAGAGAAATTTTTTCATATAGTTTTGATAAGCTTGGGCGTATTTTCGAGGATTTTTCAAAAGCTTAGGGGCAATTACTGCTGCCGTGAGAGAAGTTCCCACCCCCGAGCCGGACATAAACCAGATTTGCCCATATGCTCCTCCGACCAACAACCAGTTTTTACCATAAGCTCTTTCATGAATAAAATAGCGCTGCCTCAAAGCTATTATTTTACTGGTTTCGTTATAAATGTCTTTGTAATCCAAGCCCCTGCGAGCATAAGCTTGAGCGACAAGGTCTAAAATTTCTTCATCGCTGCAATCATTGTCGTCCACGTTCATACTAATGCCTACAGAAATGTAATCTTCTAGAGGAATGCACCAAGCAAAGCCATTAACTCCATCGTTTTCTTGGCCTAAGCGAAGCAAATTAGTTGAGCTTTGCCACTCCTTACAATTTTTATCGCCCTCTTCTCTCTTCGGATCAATGTGGTAATGGCTGTAAACCACTTTCTGAGGAGTGCTAATAAAATCAAGCGGTACACCTAAGGCTTTTCCGACAATTCGTAAGTGATTGCTGGAGTCAAAAACGTAAGAAGGAATGATTTTCTCTCCGCTAGCCAGACTCAGGCTCTCTATACTATCTTCTTTAGGGTTGTGCTTGACCTCTACTACAATATCTTCTAAGTGAGTCAAATAGGAACTTTTACAAACGCTTTCAAAGAGAGCCTGATCAAAACCTCTGCGATCTACGTGGTATAAATCACGGGGCACTTTGTTTCCTAAGGCAAGTAACTTTAAAAACAAATAGACACTCTTTAGGTTAATCATTTTCGTGAAATTACAATGAAAATAATAGTTTCCCATGGCCATGATAGTGAGTTTTTTCTCGTAAAAGAACTGAGAAAAATCTTTAAAAAAATTGACCAACTCTAAACTGCCTTCTGGATTGATAGACTCTCCTAACCGAGGCAAGTTATTCGGTGCTTTCCCAATCATAATGTGAGGAATACAAGCTTGAGAAAGAGATTGGCTAATCGCCATTCCAGAAAGACTACAGCCAATAATTACGGGTACGCTCTGTTGCATGTTTTCTTCTTTTATTTTTTTTATTCGGAGGGTTAAGGTGCTTGGACAAGCCCTAAAAATATTGATTTTAAATATAATTTAGGCTATCAATTAAATCATATTTTAGGCAAAAATGCCTTAAAATAAGGAAAAATATGGGAATTAAGGGAGGAGTTTCTTGAAAATACAAGGAGAAGAAATGCGGTATTTTTGTGCTTTTTCAGCTATTTATTTTACTTAGAGCTAAGAGACTCTTTCATATACACTAATATTTTCCCCCATCCACATGTAGGGGGCTTTTACCTTCTTGAATTCTTCTATAAATTGCCCTGTCCATTTGCGATTATAAGCAAAGTTAACTTGTTGAAGTTTTGCTTTCCAGTACTTTTTGGGTTGCTCGTTGACATGATGATGCCCTCTTTGGAAGGGAGGAGCGGCCGAGAGGACAAGAGTATCGCTAAACTGGGTAATGTTTTCCAAAAAAGGAGATAGAAATTCTTCGGGGATGTGCTCGGCGACTTCCAGGCAAATGGTAAGATCAAATTTTTCCCAGATATTTTCTATAGGCGCGGTTAAGTCTCTCACTTCTATGGGGACCGAGAAAGACTCTTCCGAAGGAGGTAAAACACCATCAATGGCTAAAACAGTAAGTCCCTTTTTGATAAAAAAGTCGCTATAAACCCCACAACCACATCCTAAATCAACCAGACTTTTTGGCTGAAAGTGTTTTTCGATCAACTGAGCTATAATGTGGGCTCCCTGAATGTATTTTGCGTGGTGGCAACCCCATTCTTGAAAAAAAGTGCGGTCATAAATTTTATCGAGTTCTGGCATCATGGCTTTTATTTCCATTAAAATCCTAATAAACACCTAGGGATTGGATATTTTTAGGGTTTCAGTTTATCAAAAAATAAAAAAAAGAGGGATAAAAAATTCTCAAGAAGAGAAGAATAAAAGAAGAAATAGTTTTATTCTTCTAAATATTTTTCTAAAATTTTCCGACAATCGTCCAAATGCCAAGTAATTGCAGTTAAGTGGTTTCCTGGGATCTTCTCAATATGAATCTGTGGAGACAACCCTTGCCACTCTTTTTTATTTAAATAACCAAAGATTTTTTCACTAAAAAGAAGAACGACAGGAATATTTAGGAAGGATGGAAAGTAAGTCGCCGTGGTTTTACTGTGCGAGTCTGTGAGATAGATGCGATACTCTTTTTCTTCTAGCTGCTCTTTGTTTTTGAAAAAGTCGATTCTTTGAAAACGTTTTTTTGTCCATTTCTTCTTTTTATGAGAAGAATTTTTAAAATAGAGAAGATAAAATTCTTTCCATTTTTTTTCAGAAAAACCAAACAAATTTCCCAAAAAAGAAACCCCTTTGTATAACAAGAAATAATCTCTTTCGACTTTGGGAGGATCAATTAAAAAAATCTTTTTTGCTTTTTTTCCTCGTTTGGCTAAAATTTGAGCAACTTCCCAAGCAACATAAGCTCCATTGCAAAAACCGCCTAGGTAAAAAGGGCCGTCAATGTAATCTTCTAATAGGGTAGCGTATTCTATTGCCATAGCCTCAATACTATTGGGGATTTCTCTGGAAATAATTCCATGAGGACAAAGAGTGTAAAAAGGACGTTTTGGCTCTAAACTTTGGGCTAATTTTATAGAGTAGAAACCTAGACCATTAAAATCTCCATGAAAGAAAAAAAGAGGGATTCTTCCTGGATTAGAAGTTACCTGAGTGATGGCTTGAGGTGTATAGTGATTTTTTTTGATAATAGTGGAGAGTTTTTGAACTGTGGGAGACTGAATAAATTCTGATAGCGAAATATCTAAAGACAAGGTGTTATTAATTTTTTCCAGCATTTTAGCAGCCTCTAGAGAAGAGCCTCCGAGAGTAAAAAAGTCGTACTCAATATTGAGTGTTTTTTGTTTTAGAATTTCTTTCCAAATTTCAAGTACAGTGTGCTGAAGAGGGTCTTCGGAAGTTTTTGTTTTTTGCTTCAGTTGCTCAGAAGTGAAAGATTTGAGTAGTTCTTGTAGTTTTTCTTTGTCAACAAGATCTTCTTTGCGAGGAAGTTGGTTGATCTTTACAAAAAACGTCGGAATAGGAGGCCAAGAAAATTTTTGCTGAAGCTTATTTAAATCGAGAATCCCTTCCGGGAAATCAGGATTTAAAACAAGACAAAGAAGGAGTTCTTTCTCTATCTCTCCTCGAATTAGGACTCCCGCTTCTTCAATTTTATCTTGCTCAAGCAAGAGATCTTCTAGTAGAGAGACATCTATCTCTATCCCCTGAACAAGAGGCCCTCTCTTTTCTCTATTATCTTCTTCGTAAAAAGAAGATAGAGGAGTTTTTGGATTAAGAAAGCCTTTTTCTAGAATAAACTCTATTCGAGAAATTAGACCTTGTATTCTCGAAGATAAAAAGAGATTGGAGTTATAGAGTAGTTCTAACTTCCAATTATTTTCTTTCTCTTTAGATATGAGGAGAGAAATGTCAAAGGGATTCACTGGCAAAGAAAACTCTAAGGGAGCTTCCTCCAAAAAGGAATAGCTCGTTTTATCTAAATATTGACAAAAAAATTGAGCTATCGGAAAGCGATCAGAAAGACGAGGAGGTTTTATCTTTTCAACGAGTTGTAAAAAAGACAAGTCAGAATGATTTTTTGCTTCCTCTATGTTTTTTTGAAGAGTAGATAAAAACTCTTCTATAGAGATATTTCTCTTCACCTGGCTAGATAAAGGCACTAGGTTTGAATAGTTCCCTAAAAGTTCTTCTTTTAGGGAGAAAAATTCTGTCGCGACTATAATATCCTCTCGTCCACTTGCTTCACTCAAAACAATCTGGAAAATCCCCATAAAAAGAGTTAGGACATCTATGGATTTGTTTTCACAAAAATCTTGAATTTGAGAGCTTAGCTCGAAAGAAAGAATTTTTTCTTCTTGAGCTCTCTGAAAAACAGCTTTTGTAGTGCGTGGATAGTCGCTTGGAATCTCTAAGAAAGGAGTCCAGTTTTTTGATTTTTCTAACCAATATTGGCAACTTTTTTCTTCGTTCCGATTCTGTTGTTCTTGGAGATAGTTTTTGTAGCGTGAATGCTCTGGAGTTTCTTGCTCTTTCCTTAAAGGTAAATTTTGATAGCAAGTTTGGCAAAGCTCTAAAAAATAACGGATGGTTTCTTGGTCAAAAGCTCTTTGATGAAAAACAATTAAGAGTAATTTCTCTGATTCTGTATTTTGAACAATTACTTTAAAAGGCGAACTCAAGTCATAATCCAATTTTTCCTTTTCAATCCACTCGTTGATTTTTTTATGAACGATAGGGGTTTCTCTTTCCTCCCAGAAAGTTTCTGTTGCACTTTGAGCAATGACTTGAAGCAACTCCCCTTCAAAAAAGAGGCAATGACTTTGGATATAACTATGCCTATCAATAGCTCCATTAAGGTTTTTTTTGAGGGAAAAAAGATCTGTTTTTTGCGAAATATTGTAGACGATACTCCCTATTTGATTTGTGTTTTTCGGATAAAAAGATTGGAAGAGCCAAATCTGTTTTTGCTTGTAAGAAGTGGGAGCAACCGCATCGTTGGGATTTTTTTTGAGAGAATGAGGCCGAGAAGGCAGTAAGTTTTTTTTGGGTTTTGTTATAGGCCCTTGCTGTTCTATATGTTTTACAAGACCTTTGATCGTAGGTGACTCAAATAATACAATTAAAGGGAGTTCTTCTCTCAATTCCTGTTCTATTTTTGCCATGACTTGGATTGCCAGGAGTGAGTGTCCTCCTAGATCAAAAAAATTATCATAGACTCCTATGTTTTCGATGTTTAAAACTTGTTCCCAGATCTTAGTAAGTTTTATTTCAACTTCTGTTTCCGGCTTCTCCCAATGGGTATTCATTTTAGGGATAAGCTTTACTAAGCCTAAAGCATGACGATCGACTTTTCCATTTGCAGTTAAAGGTAATTTATCCATAGGTACCCACCATGAGGGGATCATATAGTCAGGAAGATACTCTCGTAAAGACTCCCGAATATTGTTATCGCTAAGTGCTTCTTTGGGATTTTTAAGAACGTAGTATGAGATTAAATAGTTTTCTTTATCTTGATTTTTTTTAGATAAAACAATGGCTTTTTGAATTTTGCTATGCTTTTTTAAAATAGCTTCTACTTCACCGCAAGCAACATTAAAACCTCTAATACTCACTATATCGTCTTTACGACCTAAAAATATTATTTCTCCTTCAACTGTATATTTACCAGTATCCCCCGTTTTATATATATTCCCTTCTGAAAAAGGACTGGTGACAAATTTCTTTTTCGTCAATTCAGGACTATTTAAATATCCTCGAACAACTTGAGATCCTCCTATACAAATTTCTCCTGCTGATCCTCTCGGAACAATTTGTAAATTCTCATCCAAAATATAAACTTCTACATTATTGATGGGATGCCCCAGCGGAAGAATCTCGTGCTGTAAATCTTTTTTACTGACAGAGTGTACTAATACTCCAACACTTGTTTCTGTTGCTCCGTATTGATTGTAAATCTTGCAATCTTCTATTTTTTCGAATATCTCTTGCAAATTCTGATTGTAAGTCGCTTCTGATGCTAGTATTAAAACCTGCTTTGGCCTTATCTCTGTAGAAAAATTTAAAAGAGACATTAGGTGGGAAGGAGCTATTCTCATATAGTCGATTTTCTGATGCCGAAAATACTCCCGTAATGCTCTGGGATCTAAAAGTGTTTCTCTTAAAAACAAATGCACTGTTCCGCCAGTTAAAATTGCCGGAAAATATAGTGTCATCCCTGCATCTACTGTAAAAGGTTGCAGTACTGCGTAGTCTGCTTTGGCTAGCATACCGTATCGTTTCATTGCGGCAAGAACACCATTTTTTAAATGCCTATGCTCTACTAGCACACCTTTTGGCTTTCCCGTGGAACCTGAGGTAAAAATGCAGTAGGCCAAACTTTCCTCTCCCCTTCGTTTTGAAATATCCTCTGGTGACTCTTTTGATATCGACTCGTCTTCTAAATCTAAACAGATTAACTTGCTTTTCTCTTCAGAAAATAATTTTTTTGCTAACTCTTCGGTTGTTAGTAGCAAGGAAAGTTGTAACTCTTCGAGCATTAATTGAAGACGTTTTTCGGGATGTTCTGGATCTAGAGGAACAAAAGCTCCTCCTGCTTTCATGATTGCTAAGATAGCGACAAATGTTTTCAGTGGATTGTCCAGAGCAACCCCTACCATTATTTCCTCTTTAACTCCCTTTTTGACCAAGTAGTGAGCTAGTTGATTGCTTTGCTTATTGAGTTCTCGGTATGTTAATACACTGCTAGCACAAACGACGACTATATCATCAGGAGTTTTGTTTGCCTGGGCAAGGAACATGCTTTCTATTGTTCGCTCTTCTTTAAAATTACATTTACTGTTATTTGCAAGAGATAATATTTTCTTTTTCTCTTGGTTTGTAAAAATCTCTAATTGGCAAATTCGCTTATGAGGACTAAGAATAATATTTTTAATTAGCTGCTGATAATTCTCTGCCATTTGAACTATTGTTTCTCGTCTAAACAAGGTATCGCTGTAGCAAAAATTTAATTCAACTTCCTCTTTCATCTCTAGATATAACGTTAAATCAAATTTTGAGAAATTGCTCAAATATGGATATTCCGAAGCACAAATTCCATTCCAAATGTCCTTTTCTTCTTCGAAATCCAACATGTTGAAAAACACCTGAAAAAGAGGGTTGCGGCTTGTATCTCGGGGAGGATTTAATACCCTAACCAAACTTTCAAAAGGATAGCCCCTATGTTGATAAGCTTCCGTCCATGTTTGGCGAATTTCTGCAAGAGCTTTGGTAAAAGAAAGTTCAGAAGAAAGATTCACCCTTAACGCTAAGTTGTTAACGAAAAAACCTATGATATTTTCTAATTCTTGTCGATCACGATTAGCAACAGGAATCCCAATTACAATATCTTCTTGTCTACTATGGCGATAGAGTAAAATATGAAAAGCGGTTAACAAGACCATAAAAACAGTGGCGTTATTTTTTTGAGCGAGGGCTCTTACTTCTTCGAACAATCTTTCATCAAGAACAGCACTTACTGTTTCGGCACTGTATTGCTGTACTTTGGGCCTGGGGTAGTCGATTGGTAAATCAAGGGTAGGAATGGAGTCAGAAAATCTTCCTTTCCAAAACTTTTCTTGGTTCTTGAATAGAGAGTGCTCTAAAAATTTTTGTTGCCAAAGACTGTAATCAGAGTATTGAACAGATAGAGGAGGTAGCAGCTCTCGTTTTTCCAGTAGTGCGTTGTATGTGAAAGCTAATTCTCTCCAAAAAATCGTAATGGACCATCCGTCGATAATGATATGATGCACATTCAAGAAGATAATATATTTTTCTTCTTCCCATTTAAACAGCTTTACCAAGGTCAAAGGGGCTTTTCCTATGTTAAAAACTCTTTGGTTCTCTTGGATAATAGCTTCTTCGGTTTTTTCCTTACGTTTAGATTTGTCATATTCCGTTAAATCCAAACACTGTATATCTTCACTTTTAAAAGGAATAACTTCTTGGTAAGGCACTCCTTCTTCTTCGAAAAACTGGGTTCTTAGAGAATCCTGCCGACTCAGAATGGCATTTAAAGCCTCCGTCAGCTTATCTACATCTAGTTTTCCCTCCAAGATTTTAGTAGAAGAGATACTATAAGAAGGATTTTCTGGCTCCAGTTTCGTTAAAAACCACAGTCGCTGTTGTGTTAAAGAAAGAGGATATCTTTTTTGCCATGCTCGGGGAATATTTTCTGTTTCATAATTTTCTAGCTTTAAGTAATCTGACAACTCTGCGACAGTAGAATATTGGAAAACTAGATGAATGGGAATTTCTTTTCTCATAATTTGCTGAACTCGATGGACCATCTTTATCACTAAAATAGAGTGCCCCCCTAAGGAAAAAAAACTATCGTGAGTTCCTAACTCCTCAATATTGAGAACATCTTTCCATATCTGGCAAAGGATTTTTTCTTGGGCCGAGAGAGGTAAAGTAATTTCCCGTTTTCTTTCTGAGCTGTAAGACTCTGCTTTTTTCTCTAAAGCACGACGATCTACTTTCCCATTGGTATTGAGTGGTAAAAACTCCAAGGTGATAATAGAAGAAGGAATCATATACTCAGGAAGGTGCTCTCGTAGATAGGTATTCAGCTTTGCTTCGTCATTAATTTCTCCCGCAGTAAAAGCCACTAGTTTTTTTTCTTGTTTCTTTTCTAAAGCAAGAACAGTTGCATTGGTGACAAGAGGATGACTACATAAACAGTTTTCGATCTCTTTACATTCTACTCGAAAACCGCGAATTTTCACTTGGTCATCTATACGCCCTAGAAACTCAACATCTCCACTGGGTAAGTAGCGCCCCAAATCTCCGGTTTTGTATATTCGCTCCCCTGTTTTTTTACTAAGAGGATGAGGAATAAATTTTTCTGCGCTTAGTTCCGGTTGATTGTTATAGCCTCTCGCTATTCCCAATCCTCCAATATAAATTTCTCCGAGAACACCAACGGGGACAACTTGAAGAAACCTGTCAAAAATGTAAACTTCTTTGTTCTCCATAGGTTTCCCAATGGGCAAAGGATCTAAAACTGTTTTTTTTACTTCGTAAGTCAAACATCCTACGACTGTTTCTGTTGGCCCATAGTGATTAACGAGTTTATGAGGAGATAAGTACTCTTGAACAAAAGCGGCCTGTTGAGGAGAAAAAACTTCTCCTCCGACCAACATGCTACCAACTTCAAATTTTATCCCCTGTCCCTGGACAAAGTACTCCATTACCTGTAAATGAGTCGGAGTCATCTTCATTAAAGCAAAAGATTTTTGGTCAAATAACGGAAATATTTCATCTATCGACATTTCTGAAGGAAAAATCTCAATATAATTCCCCTTCAGTAAGGGAGGGAAAAGAACAGTCACCATTAAGTCAAAACCAAAAGACCCAAAAAAAGGACAAGATCCTTTTTTAGTGAGATAGTTTTCTGCAATATGCATAGTGTAGTTGGTTAATCCACCATGAGAAATCATCGCCCCTTTAGGTTTCCCCGTAGAGCCCGAGGTATAAATCACATAGCAGTTGTTATCAGGAAAAATCTCCACTTGTAAATTTTCCCCACTATGCTGAGTGCTTGCTAATATCTCCTCAACGGCCAAAACAGGACAAGTAATTTCCCAGTCTCTCTTAAGTTTTTGGTGGGTCAACAATAGTTTTGCCCTAGAATCAGCAATGATGTACTCTTGGCGACTCTGGGGTGAATTAGAGTCGAGAGGAACGTAAACAGCCCCTGATTTCATCACGGCAAAAATAGAGATAACCATTTCCATTGATCGTTCTAAGTATAAAACAACCTTATCTTCTCTTTTTAGACCTAAATTTATAAGGTAGTCCGCTAGTTGATTCGCTTTTTCATTCAAATCTCTGTAGCTTAATTCTTCCTTTTGGTAAAGCAATGCCCTTGCCTCTGGCTCTCTTTCCACTTGCTCTTCAAACATTTGATGAATACATTTGTTTCTGGAATAATCTGTCTGGGTGCTATTGAAATCTAGTATTTTTTTCTCTTCTTCCCCTGAGAGCATCGGAAGCTCTGCAATTTGCTTGTCGGAGTTTTGGATGGCAGCAAAAAGTAAATTTTGAAAATGTTGCCCCATCTGCTCAATGATAAAATCTTCAAATACGTCGGTATTATAACGCCAAGAGATTTTAAGTTGCCCGTCCTTAGGCTCAATATTTAAAGTAAGATCAAACTTAGGCATATTGAGTTCGTAGTCTAAGGAGTCAATCATTAAGCCAGGTAGCGATATTTCTTCGTATGGAAGATTTTGAAAGGCAAACCTCACCTGAAACAAAGGATTGTGTCCTAGATTTCGCACAGGATGTAGTTTTTCAACAATTTTCTGGAAGGGAACTTCTTGGTGTAAGTATGCTTCTAGTGTTAATTTTTGGACACGTTGCAAAAGTTCATAAAAGGGAGGATTGCCTGCTAAATCTAGACGTAAAACTATGGTATTAGTAAACATACCAATAAGAGATTCTGTTTCAATATTTCGTCCTGCAACAGGACATCCAATAACAAAGTCTTTTTGGTCACTATAGCGAAAGAGCAAAACCCCAAAAACAGAAACTAAGGTCATAAACAAACTACTATCAAATTGCTTGGCCAATAATTCCAGTTGTTCCGTAGTTTGAGCGTTGATAGTTGTTGTCAGGGTTTTTCCTTCGGGAGAAGAGTTTTCGATAATTTTTTTGCGAGGTAAATCAATGGTGGCAGGAGCACATTTTAATTTTTCCTGCCAGTACTCTAAACCTTTGGTAAATAAATTTATCTCCCAACAATGTTTTTGCCAACAAGCGTAATGGGCATATTGTAATGGTAAGCTAGGCAAAGAATAGTTGCTCTTACCCTCGACCATAGACTGATAGAATAAAGACCATTCTCGGTTGAAAATTTGTTGGGACCAATTGTCCATGAGAATATGATGACAAATTGCTATCAAAACGTGATTTTCTTGGCCAAAGCGGAGTAAAGTAAATTTAATGAGAGGTCCGTTGAGAAAATCTAAAGGAGTTTGTTTTTCTTTAGTCGCGTACTGTAGTATCCTATTATCTCTCTCTTGGTTATTCAAATTTTCTAGTGCTATTAAGGAAAAACTCAATTGATGGCACTTTATGGTCTGAAATACTTGGCCATCTTCTTCTTCAAAAGTACTGCCCAAAATCTCATGGCGCTCAGTAATTTTTTCTAAACTTTTTTTCAAAGCATCTATATCTAGTGTCCCGATCAACTCAATTATATCTACTTCGTTGTAGGTGAGGTTACTACTGAGGTTGAGTTTGGAAAGAAACCACAATTGTTCTTGGGCAAAAGACAAAGGAAACTTTTCTCCAAGATCTTTCCTCGTAGCAAAACCTTGAATCTCTGGCAATTTCGATTGGCTCTCAAAAGTTTGTGCAAAAGCCAAAATATCTTGTTTGCGTTTTTTTATTTCTTCTTGTAGTTCTAGAGTTAATGCACCTTCAGGAGCATTACATTTTATTTTACCATTCTCTACTCGAATAAATATATCTTCGCGATTTAACTTTTCTAAAAACTCAAGGGTGTCTAATTCTCGGTTCAAAACTCCATCTCCTCTCGGGGACCTTTCTCTGGCATTTTTTGTTGTAACCGGTGTGTGCTTTCCAAGTACCGCGACAAGACGTCAACAGTTCCTTTTTCCATCAATAAACGCAAAGGGACATGAATAGAGAACTTTTTTTCTACTTTAGAGATCAAGCGAATAAGAAAAAGAGAATCTCCTCCCAGATCAAAGAAATCATCAAAAATTCCTAACTTTATCCCGAGCATTTGCTCGCACATCTGAGCTAATTCCCTTTCTAGATTTGTTCTAGGAGCTACCTTCTCCTTAGAGATGTTTGGGGCAGACACTTTAGGAAGAGCATTGCGGTCAACTTTACCATTGATCGTTAAAGGTAAAGCATCTAGAAAAACGTATTGCCTAGGAACCATGTAGTCAGGTAATTTTTCGCGGAGATATTCTTGAATATCAGTTTTGTGGTCTCTTATAGCTTGTTCTGTTGAAGCTTTTTCGGTTAAGACAGACCATTGTTTTTTTTGAAGTACAATATAAGCAATTAGCTGGTGGATACCGCTTTCTTCATGGACTTGAACAATAGCTTCTTTAACAGCCGAGTGATCTAAGAGTGAGGTTTCTATTTCTCCCAATTCAATTCGGTGTCCTCTAATTTTAACCTGAAAATCATCTCTCCCTAAAAACTCAATATTGCCATCAGGTAAATAGCGTCCCAAATCTCCTGTTCGATAAAGTCTTTCTTTTGTTTTAGGGTGAACAATAAATTTGTTATCTGTTGTTTGAGAATCACCCCAATACCCTTTTGCTAGTCCCACTCCTCCAATATACAAATCACCAGTAACCCACAGAGGACAAGTTTGTAGATGTTTATCTAAAACAAAAAATGTTTGGTTTGTCAGTGGCTTACCATAAGGAATGCTCTTCCAGCTTGGTAGAATTTTTTCTATGGGGTAATAAATCGACCAGATAGAAGCCTCTGTTGCTCCTCCTAAACTAAAAACTTGAGCCTTTGCCGACAGTTTTTTCACTCTATTGGGTAAATCTATGGGAATCCAGTCACCACTCATCATAATTAGCCGTAAGGAATTAAAAGACTGTTCTTCTTGGCAATCAACTAACATTTGCATCAATGCAGGCACAGTGTTCCAAATAGTAATTCCGTGCTCTTTCATTAGACTTTTCCAATGGCTAGGGTCGTTATTTTTACTAGCTTCTGGAATCACAATTGTACCGCCTGCCGCAAGCACGCCAAAAATATCATAAACAGAAAGGTCAAAATTTAAGGCCGAGAGAGCTAAAACTCGATCTTCTGGTGTCACATTAAAGCGCTCATTGATATCTAAGATAGTGTTCACCGCTCCCCGATGATCAATCATTACCCCTTTAGGAATACCTGTTGATCCCGAAGTATAAATGACATAAGCTAAGTCACAGGGGGTTTGCAAGGATACCTCTGTCTGAGAAATCTCACTTGTTTCCACAATATCCACCACTATCATGTGCCAATTTTCTAGCCACAAAGATTTTTGCCAAACTTTCTCTTGTGTAAGAAGATGTGTTATTTTTCCTTGCTCCAGTAAGCAAACCTGTCGATTTTGAGGAAGTTTACAATCTATAGGCAAATACGCTTTTCCTGCCATTAATATAGCTAAAACGGCGACTACTTGCTCCCACCCCTTATCCATCACTATAGCGACCAAGGAGGACTCTATTTTGGCACTTACAAGAACCTGACTAAGATGGTCTGCTTTTTCATACAGTTCTTTGTAACTGAGTTGAAAATCAGAAGTGATAATTGCTGTTCTCTCCGAATTTGCCATAGCACTTTTGATAAACAAAGAGTGAAGGGTTTCTGCAGAAATGGAAGCTTGGGTTTCATTTGCTTGCTTTTGAACAAGCAAATGGGACTCTGGCAAAAAAGAAAAAAAAGAAAAAAAAGAAAAAGGCTCGTTTTCCCAATGCTTTTCATCTTCTGCCAACTTAACTAAAAACTCGCAGTGTGCTCTAAACATATCCTGGATGAAACAAGGAGGAAACAAATCTTCTACAACATCCCAAATAGTAACTAGTTTCCCATTTTCTTCTAAAACTTGATGGTCTAAAAGAACTTGAGGTGTTTGGGTAATGCCATAAACTTCTTCCCCAAAACTGGGTAACTCTTCTTTCATATTACCTAAACCTAATCCGCTTGTAAAAACCACAGGCATTAAAGCTTGAGACATACCGCGCTTTTGGCGAGCTATTTCTCGAATTACTTGGACTCCACTAATATAGCGGTTTTCCAAATCTTGTGCTAACTGCTCTTGAACCTTAGACAACTTATCTTTAAATGAAGCGGGCTGGCGATAGTCTATTTCGAGTAATATGAGAGAGGTAAAATCTCCTATAATTTGGTCGATATTCTCATGAAGAGCTAAGCGATGAAATAAGGTCAGATTGAGAACAAAATGAGAATCTTTACTCCATTTGCTCAATATTTCTGCAAAAGCAGCAATGAGAACAACAGATTCTGTTACTCCTCTTTTTCTTGCGAAACTTTGGATGCTCTGCCACTGATCTGGCAAAAGAGAGAATTGATAACGAGTAAACTTAGGTTTAGTTTGCGAAGTAAGCTTTGCAAAAGGTAACTGCGGAGCAGGAGGTAAGCTAGGAACACGATCAAACCAATACTTGCGAGAGGAGTGGTACAAATCTAAGTTTCTTAACTGTTTTTCAGCTCCAACATAGTCACGAAAAGAGACTTCTAGTTTTGGTAAAAAAACATTGGGGTTATAGTAAAGTTGACGCCACTCATAAAACAAAATATCCCAACTGGCCCAATCGATCATAATCGCTTGAAAACTTAAATGTAATCGAGTTTTTTTGCCGCAACGTGTTGCACAAATTTCAAATGGTGGCCATTGTTTAGGGGCAAAAACGTGGTGATCCATTCGCTCGCGGATCTTTTCAAGATGGAGACTTTGCTCTTCAGACGAACATTCTCCCAAATCCGTAAGCTTTATTTCATACGAAGGAACTTCCTTTAAAATTTTTTGCGTTCCGTCTGATAAAATAATCGCTCTTAGCATTTCGTGCCGATGGATGAGAAAACTTAGGCTTTCGTTCAGTTTAGATAAATCTAAATTTTCACTCTCTAGTTCTCTGTAGTCGTGAATCGTAACTTGTCCCAACTCAAAGAGATCATTTTGTCCTATCCAGTATGCTTGTTGTACATCTGTTAAAGGGAAAGGTTCGTAACGATTTAAAGGATCAGAGACCACTTCTGGCAATTTGGGTGCTACTAAAGGGAGTTTTTTTCCTTGGATATCCTCCAAAGACTCCACTAGCATGGAAATCGTTGGATCTTTAAAGAAAGCGCTAAGAGATAATCGACAAGAGAACTGCTCTTCTATTTGAGATAGAAGACGTATTGCTAAGAGAGAATTGCCTCCTACTCGAAAAAAATTATCTTTTACTCCAATATTTCTTTTTAGTAGTTGATTCCAGATTTTTGCTAATTGTATTTCTAACTCAGTCGTTGGCTCAACAAAATCCGCTTTAGAATTATTGGCTGTGTCAGATATATCAGATATGTCAGAATGGGCAGGCAGAGCCTTGCGATCTATTTTCCCACTAGAAGCAAGAGGCAGTGATTCTAAAAGAACAAAGGTCGAAGGAATCATGTGCATAGGCAGCTTTTTTTCTGCATAATCTTGTAGCTCTGAAACCAGTTTATTTTTTTTGTTATCTCGATTCTGTGTAGAGGGTAACCAGTTTTCTTTTTGAAAAGGCTCAATTGAACCGCCTAAAAAACCGTAAACAAACATATCATTAGGTTTGAGGCCCAGTATTTGATATATTTCATCTTCTACGGAAATATACTCTACACCAATGGGGCACAGTCCTAAATCGTATTTTGGGGCTTCCTCCATTAAAAGTTGTCCGATATGTCCTGCTTCTAAAAGAGCAAATCTTTCCCCTAGCAATTTTCCATACAAGGGGGAAATTGCATCCATATCGGCAACGAGTAACAATGTCCAAGACGATTGCTCGGCGATAGATTTAGTGTGGCCATAGAACTCCTCTTTTATCGCTGTTTTGTCGCTCAGAAAAATTAAACTGTGTTGGAGAGGATGATAGTAATAAAATCCCTCATCTAAATTCTCAATAACATCTTTTTTTATATAGAGATAACTCTGAATGGGGTATAACCCTAATGCCGAGGGGTAACGATACTTAGGAATGGGGATATGAGCAAGATTGAGAGCCTCTAGACAACTTAAAAATTGACTAAATTTTTCGAAAGAAATCTGCTTGTTTGTAAATTGACGGTAACTTTGTCTATTTAAGTATTTCTGAGCATGAGCTTTGTCATTTTTGGGTTTGGCCAGTAAGGTTTCTTTTCTTTCTAAGGGAAATGAACTTCTTATGTTATTTTGTTTTAGTTTAAATTCCATCCGTTCAAGAGAATCTTGCAGTATTTCAGGAGAGTCATTCGAACCAACAGGGGCTTTCCAAAATCCTTGTATTTTTTCTGTCATATCTTGCTCAGGAACAATGTAACCGACCAGTTGTTTTTTCATCCCCTCGCCATAAACAATAACGACTGCGTGTTTCACCTCTGAATGACTTTGGAGAATAGACTCAATTTCTCCCAGCTCAATGCGAAAACCTCTCAGCTGCACTTGGTGATCCATTCGCCCTAAATATTCAATAGTCCCATCGCACAAATAGCGAGCAAGATCGCCCGTTTTGTAAAGGCGTGCATTTTCGGATGAGAGAAAGGGGTTTTTAATGAACTTGGATTTTGTTAGTTCTGGCTGGTTGAGATAACCGCGAGCTAAACCAGGGCCGCCTATGTGGAGTTCACCAGAGGTATTTACAGGCACAGGTTCTCCATGGCTATCTAAGATATAAGTTTGCCAACTACCCACAGGACGACCAATAAGCGATTTTGTTTCTTCATCTCCGCCAATATTTTTTTTTATTGCTAGTATAGGAACTTCTGTTAATCCGTATGCATTGATTAGTTGAAGATGATCTTTAAGAGATAGCTCTAACCACAGCTTGATGGTGGAAGGAGAAAGACCTTCTCCTCCCGCAATGATTAATCGGAGAGAACTATTTTCAATTTTAATCTGGTTTTTACGCCAATGCTCTAGTAAAAGATGAAAATAAGAAGGCATCAAATCAACGACAGTAATTTGATAGTCCTTTATTTTTTGAGTAAATTCTGCTGGGGTCCAAAGATCTACTCCTCGGAGAACCAATGTTGCCCCTATGGTTAGGGGAGTTAATATTTGTTCAAGGCCAGCAACTGAATTTAGCGGAGAGAATTGCAAAGAACGATCATCTTCTCTCATCTGATAGTGCCTGTGAGCATGATAGCAGTTATGAACAAGAGAATGGTGCTCAATGAGAACACCTTTAGGAACACCTGTTGAACCGGAAGTGTAAAGACAACATGCTAGATGATGAGACTTTACAGTGTTTTCCAAATTCCCTTTGTTTTCAGAGGAAGGCATTCTCTTTAAATCAATGACAGGAGTATTTTCTGGTAAACGCCCCAAACATTTAGGTAATGTTACAACTTGCTCTGCTTGGGTATCTTTAATTATAAAAGATAAGCGCTTTTTGGGATAATCTAGATCTAGGGGAACAAAAGCTCCTCCTGCTTTTAGAATCCCCAAAAGGCCAATAACCATTTCGAGGGAATATTCTAAGTATAAGCCCACGATGGTTTCCTTCTCTACCCCCTTTTGCTTTAGAATATGCGCAAAATAATTTGCCTCTTCATTTAATTGCTGGTAGGTTAGAGAGTCGTTCCCAAAAATGACTGCCCTAGTTTGGGGAGTTTTGGCGACCTGTTTCTCAAACAATTCATGCAGACACAAATCACTATTTATTATAGGGTCTCCGCTTTTACTCCAGTCATGCAAAATCTTTTCGCGATCTTGTCCTAAAATTGTCATCTAATTCTTTCTATCTCTTTAGGCTGTGCCACCAGTGTTATTTTCGTACTAAATAATTTCCCATTACCAAAAATTTTAATTTGGCGATTTTGCTAAATGTTTCAACAGCATCTTGGGGACTGTGAACTATCGGTTCTTGGCGATTATAAGAAGTATTGAGTAGCATAGGAATACCCGTCATCTCAAAGTAAATCTGTAGTAGTTCATAAATATTGGGGTTTATCTGCTCGTCAACTATTTGAACACGAGAGGTTCCATCAATATGTGTAATACCCGGCACGAGATGACGTTTATTTTTTTTTACTGTCATGACAAATAGCATATAATACTGTGAAAGTGAAAAGGGGATAGGCTCAAAGTAATCGGCAAGGTGCTCTTTGAGTGCCAGTGGTGCGTAAGGACGAAAAAATTCTCGTTGCTTGATTTGGAAATTCAAAGTTTCCTTAATCATAAAATTGTCTGTGCTTGCTAAAATACTTCTATTGCCCAATGCTCTTGGACCAATTTCGGAACCACCTTGATAGTAGGCAACAATTTTTCCTTTGGCCAACAGAGAAGCTGTTTGTCTATTAATATCTTCATGTTTTTGATAGGAATAATTTGATTTATTTAGCTCTGTAGCAATCAAGTCGTTAGAAAAATGAGTCTTCCAGTACGGTAAAAAAAGTTTTTTACCGTACTGGCTATGTTTTTTTGATTGGTGACTCAAGTACAACGCTGCTCCGATACTTGTACCAGCATCATTGCAATGTGGTGGAATAAAGATATTTTTGAATTTACCTTGTTGTGCCAACTTAGTATTGGCCTGACAATTGAGAGCCACCCCTCCTGCTAAACAAACGTTATCACTATTGGTTTTATGATGTAGATAATTTGCCAAGTGAAGGTAAATCTTTTCCGTCATTTTTTGCAAACCCGCGACAATATGAGCGTGAATCTCTGTGACTGGTTCATCTTTTTGGCGTTGCTTTATGCCAAATACTGCTTCCAGAGGCGAATTATCATCAGAGCGTAGCTTAGCAATATTATTATCTATGAAGAATTGACCTTCTTCAAAACAAATAAACTGACAAAATTGATCGAAAAAAACATTGCTATCGCCATAGGCCCCCAGCCCCATTATTTTGCCGGCATCGTATTTTGTATAGCCCAAATATTTAGCTATTTTCTCCCATAAAAATCCAACAGAGTTAGGATACGACAAAATTTTTATCGAATCTATGGAATTGCCTTTTGCCATTCCCAAATAAACAGTGTCGAACTCAGCAATACCATCAATGACCATAATTGCCGATTCTTCAAATGGAGATACAAAAAAAGCACTAGCGGCATGACAAAGATGATGATCAAGCCACCGGATATCGAGCTTTGGTGATAGTAGTTTTCTGAGATTATCTGGAGTAGCTAACAGTTTTTGCTGGACGATTGCTTCACCTTGCTTGTCGCCAAACTCCATAGGTACCGTTTCTTCTTCTATCTCTAACACTTTAAGTCTTTTTTCAGGTGTAAATGATAGGCCTACTTGACTGATTTGATCGGAACAAATCCCTGCTGTTTTTAAGCAATATTCAATCGATTTTTCTGGCAATAAATCAATATTGGCAACACAAGCATATTTACCATGCTTGATACGGTTTAGACGTTCTTCTTCTGCATAAGCAACTATCTCGCCGTTATGAACTAGACAAGCAGAGCTTTCATGATAGACAGAGTTTATGCCAAGAATATACATAATTACGGGCTTTCTAAAAAATAATATAGTTGTATGTTATTAGTACTGCATCAAAGAAGTTATTGCACTATTATTGGTCTTTCCACAAAAGGGTTTTTTCATCGCTGGCTTCGTCAAGCTCTTGTGGGAAATCGTGGTAGATAACGTTTTTACCTTCCCGCTGGAAAGTAATAATGGCTTTTTCCTTGTCCCAATCAACGATATCTTCCCTGCGTACTTTACCAATGGGAGTATCAAGAACCAAACGCACACCATTGACCCAAGATGAGGTAGACCAGTAGAGGTTATCCATCAAATCTAAAAGTCTTTGCATGGGCAAACGAAAGGAGGCCGAATAGCTAATCGGATCAGGAATGAACAAATTGATAACCTGAATATTCAAATTATCCAAATCATCGAGCAGTCTTGCCAATACTGCTTTGTGATCGTTGATACCACGCAGGATGGGAAATTGTCCATACATCCGCACACCATGCGCTCTCATTCTTTCAATCGCCATTCCCACTTCATCTTCCAGCTCATAGGGATGAACTATATGCAGATAAATCCTCACTCGATACTCGGCAAGGAGTTTACATATTTTTTCTGAGAGAACCTTGGGGGCAAAGACAATGTTACGAGTGTGAATGCGAATGTTTGTCACTGAAGTTTCTTTGATGATGCGCTCAAAGGTTTGTTCTAAATTGAGAAAGGGAATATTAAGAGGATCTCCTCCTGATAATATAATTTCTTTGATCTCAGGATGTTTTTTGAGATAAGCTAAAACTCTGTCTAGTCTTTGTTCTATCTCTGGTAAAGGGCGACCTTGTGAATCAGATAAAACATCTTGGCGAAAACAATACATGCAGTGGCCAGCACATCTGTCTGTGATTAAAAATAACGCTCTTTGGCTATACTTATGAATTAGGATATTTTCCAAGCCAGAGGGCATGTTCGTTCTATCTTCTACAAAATCGGGAACTTCATTTTTTATTCGTAACTCTAGTCTTTCCTTTGTTGGATAGACTACTTTATAAAGAGGCCCTCGATAGTGTCCTAGAGCTTCATACTCCTCTTTAACCAATTTTAGGTAATGAGAAGTTACTTTGATCGGTAGTAAGTTTTTTTCTTTGGCTATACGGTTAAAAGTTTCTTTTGCGGTTTTATCAATAAGGTGCATTTCGTTCTCATCTATTATTTAATATGGTTAATTCCAGTTGAATGTTATAGCAATTGTTGTAACCTCGTACTAATTCTTATAAATTTTCTTAATCTCCTGAATAATAGTTTTTACAGCCAAATTATTTTGAGTATCAAAACGGTAGACTAAACCAAGCTCATCCTCTAAATTAGAACCATTGATAGAGCGCTGAAAATGAAGTTGATACTCGCATAGGGGAAAAAGTCGTAAAAGAGGGGTTATTTTCATCGCCAACTATGCCATTAATCGGGATGAAAAAATATTTGAGTGGCCAAATGATTGCATTCTTGACAGCTCTTTAATACCGCAACATTTTTCTTGTGGCTGCGGCCTTCACTTTTGTTTAGGCACATAATTGTCAAGAATCCAAATGCAAAATTTGCTTTTGAGAATTGACCAAGCGTTATCCGAACTTGGCTTTAGATAAGGATAGACCCGCCAAAAGAAAACACCGTAGCTTGGCTTTTCGGGATTTGAGACAATTCATTTGTCTTTTTAGGATTGGAAATGGAGTTATTATTTTCTGCATTGCTTAGCCGAGATGAGAGATCCAGAGTCCCTCGCATTATAATTAGTTTATTTAAGTTTTCTCAGTAAAAAAATAGACAAAGCTCCTGTAAAAAGAATTATAGAGCTTGGTTCTGGAACACTAGAATTTGAATTTGTAAAAAATTCCCCCCAGAATTCGTTTCTATTTAAAACTTGAACATCAACAATCTCTACAAGATCAAAAGCTGTATCCGAAGAAACTCCAATAAAAGAAGCAACATTACTTGCATGAGCGGCGAATGCAAAAGAAGCCACAGTCAAAGCTCCATTTTTCAAAGTCATAGTAAAGGAACCGTCTGTTGTGTCAGGATCTACAAAATCAAAACCAAAAGCAAAAACTGGTGCATCTATCTCAACAGTTAAACTTTCTTTATCGCTAACGGCTAGCTCATTTCCGGGCAACAAGCTAGTGAACTCCCCGAAAATTAAACCATTGCTGTTAAAAAAGGTAAGACTGTTGATAGTATGAGGACTACCGGCGTTTATCAAGGGAAGCGGGCCTGTAGCACTTATCGCTCCTGTTGTGTTCAGAAAACCTGTTTTATCGCCCATAAAAGTTGTTATGTTGGCAGCATAAATCTGAGAGATAAAAACAAAAACACAGAGCAATAAAAAGATCTTTTTCATTGTAATTAGTCTTTCTTATTCTAGAGTGTCACCAGAATTAATGATTTAGTATCACTAAAATTCAATATGACTATAGTTTATAATAGCTAAATTAATTCAAAATTGCAAATAGGTTTTTATCACCAGCATCATTGCGCCTTTAAGTTGACACTGGTGCCCTCGTAGTTGTCCCTACTTCATCTCATTGAGAATTTCCGTGACCTCATCATAGAACTGCTTAGTTTTCTTGATTTGGGGATGAGGGAGAAGCACTTTACTCAAAAGAGCTTGAATATCCTGCGATGGGTTATAGTTTTCTTT
The DNA here is from genome assembly GCA_029260735.1 of Planctomycetota bacterium. Classification (GTDB taxonomy): domain Bacteria; phylum Planctomycetota; class Uabimicrobiia; order Uabimicrobiales; family Uabimicrobiaceae; genus JAJDCR01. Next base: position 26,755 of record JAJDCR010000110.1, on the reverse strand, counting down.
TAGCCAGGAAAGAGCTTGCTCTCCTTCCACGGGAATGCGGTCAGGTGAGAAACCACTGATAAGAAAAAAAAGTATTGCCCCTAGAGAGTGCAAATCGGATTTTTCTTCTGGTTGCTTTTGATAAGGCGAGGGATATTTACTCTCATCTGTTTCAAAAGAAGGAAAAGAGTAGCCGCTTTCTTCTAAAAAGAGGGGAAGAGCGGGAAGAAATAGTTTGATTTTTTTTGTGACTTCTTCTACTACGATAAAATGAGGTGATGGAGTAACCTGGGGAATTCCATTTTTATGGAGGTGATTTACGCCACTTGTGGTATAAGCTATCGTTTTTAAAGCACGAGAGAAGGATATTTTTTTTCTTTCCTGAGCCCAGCGGTATAAGGTGTTTCCTTGGATGTACTCTAGGGCAAAGTAGAGGAAGCCAGGTTCTTGAAAAACCTCTATTGTCCTAAGAACACGAGGGTTTTCTATACCATAATAAACTTTTGCTTTTTCAATAAACTTGGCAAAGGCTTCGGGGTTGTCTTCTACTTCAATTCGCCACAACATTACAACATCTTGCGTATTTCGATGCTCTGCTTGGAAAGTATTTTCGCCTAAAAGAGTGCTTTTTTTCAAAATTTTGTAGTCTTGGACATACTCTTCTTCGCAAGGGATAGGCATGTCCTCTTCTCCCCAAACCTCAGTTATTTCCGCATTTTTTCCTTTGGCTTCGGGAGATAAGTTTTTGTTGGCATCGTATTCCACTAAAATTTTGATGTCGCCGAGACTAATAATATCACTTGAATGCAAAAGAGCGCTTTTTACTTTCTTGCCATTAACACAGCAACCATTTGTGCTTCCCAAGTCCTTTAATAAACATTCCTTATCACTAACATCCACCTGGCAGTGCATACTGGATATTTTACTGTCTTTAATGGACAGGCTACAACGCTTGCTCCGGCCGATTGTAATCACTCTTCCCTGAGAGAAGTTTGTAACTGCTCCCTGATATTTACCATTGACGACCGTCAATTTTCCTTCCATGCAAAATCTCTCCTTGCAATAACTTTGGTAACCTTTATTGGCATAAAGATTACCCTTTAAGCTTGTAAACCGTTCGATAGATAGCTTTATACATGTCATTAGCAGTGGCGTAACGCTTATCTTTATCTTTTGACATCGCTTTTTCCACTATATGATTTACTTCAGGGGGAATTTCCGCAAATTCTTTTATCGGAATAGGAGGGCGGTTATATATATATTTAAGCATTTCCGTTCGGTTTTTTGAATTTAACTCAGCAAAGGGAGAAACCCCTGTGAGCATAAAGTAAAGGGTGGCCCCCAGAGAATAGACATCCGCACGAGGATCGACGTCCCGAGCATTTCGCATTTGCTCAGGAGCCATATAACGAGGAGTTCCTATTACTTGACGATTTACTGTTATATCGACTTCTTCGTGCATTTTTGCCAATCCTAAGTCGATCATTTTAACATCATAAGTGTCATCAGCTAAAATGATATTAGAAGGCTTTAAGTCTCTGTGAATAATGTTTTGTTCGTGCGTATAAGCCAACGCATGGGCAATATGACCTGATATCTTGCAAGCCGTTCGATACCCGAGAGGACCATTTTGAGAAATGAACCGAGTAACCGTTTTTCCTTTGACATACTCCATCGTAAAGTAGGGGCGATTTTTGTATGTTCCTAACTCAAAGACTTTGATGATACGAGGATGATCCATTGCCATAAGAGCTTTGCCCTCACGAATGAAACGCTCTGCGATGGTCTCATGATGATTGCCTTTGGGATGGAGTATTTTTATGGCAATAAAGCGATTAGGCTGCGAAAGATCTTCTACTCGGTAAACCTCTCCAATTCCACCTCGGCCAACTTTTTCTAGAACCCGATAATGGTCTATGCAGTCTTTTTGAAGCTCTTCTGTCACTTGCCAAGGAAGCTCAACTTCTGCCTCTGTAATATTGTCATCAGAATCTTCGTCTTCTTGCCATTTAAAACGTAGCTCAATGTTACCTATCTGAATAAGGTCTTCATTGTAAAGTTTACGCTTACGAATTTTACTTCCATTAACGTAAGTACCGTTGGTACTATTTAAGTCTGTGACCACAAAGTACTCTCCATCAATTTCTATTTGGCAGTGACGCGAAGAAATACTTGTGCTATGGAAATATATTGAGTTTTCTGGAAACCGACCAATTGTTATTCTTTTACTTGGGTCAAGAGCGTATTTTGACTCCAAATCTTGAGATAGCCGGGCTGTCTCATCAACTTTTTCAACAATCAAAGAGGCTTCCATCAAAAATCCCCACTATTTTTCAGGCAATCTAAAAAATCTTTGTTTTACTTGGGTTAAAAACCCACGGCTATTCACGTTAATCCCCGAAGAAATTCTCTACCCTATAGTCTCTTTAAAAAACTAACAGGAGCATATCCCTTTTTTATTTCGACAATGCCACTAAGAGGATTAACCTCAAGAGTAATTTGAATTCCCTCTTCATTAATCAAATGAATGACATGTCCCGCCATTGTTCCTAAGGGAGAAATTTCCACCTGCAACCAACCATCCTTGTGTTTTTTTTCTTCCATTACATCAATATCTTGGTAGGTAACTCCCCTCAGCAAATAAGTCAAAGAGAGATTTTCGTACTCTCCTTTTTGATTTTTTGTTCTGACTTGATGATAGTTTTTATCTAAATCATAGTATATTGCGGTGGGGGTTCCTGTAATAATAGCGTTACTCATGGCAAGCTGAATACTGGAAGAGATTTCTCGAGCAGAAGCAGATATGCGAGAAGACGGAGTCAGCGAATCTAAATTTGTTGTAACAATGCCTAAGATACTTCCTATAATCACCATTACAACCATTAACTCAATTAAAGTAAAACCTTTAGGTTTTTTGCTAGAGTACATCACTGCCTCCTTCTTTCGGCGTTCGGCGAGAAAAGAATACTACTGGATACAAACGGCTCTAATTGCAGTTAAGTCACTTTGCCCCTGGAGTACTTTCAAAATACCATCTTGCTTCAAAGTGCTCATCCCATCCCCAATGGCAGCATTTCTCAGTTCTATTACTTTTCCTTGGCGCTGAATAATAGCTCGAATAGGATCTGTTCCAACTAAGAGTTCATGAAGACCTAAACGTCCTCGGTAGCCAATTCCATTGCATTCTTTGCAACCTATTGCTCGGCCAATAGTAAGCTCTTCACTGTACTCTGGTCCATACATGCTGAATAGTTTTTCTCCTCCGTATTCTGTTATAATTTCGTCATACTCTTCTCTCCCCAAAGGCACTTCTGTTTTACACTCTTTGCATAAGCGGCGTGCTAGACGTTGTGCCAATATACCCAAGAGTGCATCAGCAAAGTTGAAGGGGTCTATTCCCATATCGATGAGACGAGTAATCGTTTCAGGAGCACTGTTGGTGTGAAGAGTACTTAGGACTAAGTGCCCGGTTAGAGACGCTTCGATTCCAATAGAGGCAGTTTCTTCGTCCCTCATTTCTCCCACCATAATAACATCGGGGTCAGCTCGAAGAAATGCCCTCATCGCCGCAGCAAAGGTATATCCAATTTTTGCTTGGACTTGAACTTGACGAAGACCTCTTTGGGTAATTTCCACAGGATCTTCTGCTGTCCAAATTTTTCTTTTGGGTTGATTAATAAACCCTAGACAAGAGTGGAGAGTGGTTGTTTTTCCGGAACCAGTGGGTCCTACACAAAGAAGGAGACCATAGGGATACTGAATGACCCTTTGTAGTTCGGAAAAATTTCGATCTGAGAACCCCATTTGAGCCATAGGAATTGGTTTACTGGAGGCCAAGATACGCATTACAGCATCTTCATTTCCTCCCACTGTTGGCAATGTAGCAACACGAAGCTCTATGGGAAGGCGGCCATATTTTTTGAATTGGATTTTACCATCTTGAGGAAGTCGACGCTCGGCAATATCAAGGTTGGACATAATTTTAAAGCGTGTAATCAAGGCTCTTTTAATGCTGTTTGGGACAGTTTGATAGACAAAACATTCCCCATCTGATCGGAAGCGAATTACAGTATCATCTTTACCAAAATAGGGCTCAATATGAATATCAGAAACCCCTTTTTGATAGGCGTCTATAATAATCTTGTTGGCCAACTTAATGACCCCTTCCGCCTCTTCTTCGACCTCATCGTCGTTCTCTTCATCAACTTTATCGTCAAAACCTGAGATAATATCGTCAAAATCGCTGCTTCCCATCTTCTCTAAGACGGCTTTTTCTTCATCACCACTTGAACTATCTTCTGTTCCTGCATCATAAGAATCTTCATACTGACTAAGAATAAAGTCTTGAATGGAGTTTTCTGTGGCCAGCACAGTGCAAACAGTGCATTTTGTCAAGATTTCGATACTATCAAACTTTTCTCGATTGAAAGGATCTGAGACGGCAATAGTAAGAAGCACTCCCTTTTTAGAAATAGGAAAAACTCCATAGCTTCTAGCTTGTTCTTTTGTTAACTTTATCATAGCGCTAGCATCGGGAGTCAATTTAGGAAGGCGGATTATAGGAATATCTGCTTCAATAGCTATCATTGTCAAAAGTTGATCTTCTTCGAGAATCCCTTTTTCTATGATGAGAGCTGCAAGGGGGATTCCTTTTTCGTTAGTTTCCTTTTCAAGCCGATCTAGTTGATCTAAATCAAATTTCTTGCTACGCATTAAAATGCGGCGCAACCTTTTTTCATACGCACTGTGCTGTTTTCTAATCGAGGTCAAAATGTTTCTCCCTAAACTAAAGCTTTAGGATATGCCTGCAAATTGAGGTTCTGTTTATATTTCTAAGGTTGTGTATTATATAACATCATCTTCTTTTTTTCACTAATTTTTATAAATTCCGCTTAAATTTATTGATTACTAGAGACAAATATTATACAAAATAAAAAACTTAAATATTTTAGGTACTCAAATTAAAGTGACTTAAGGCACTTTAATTTGGTGTCTAAAACTAGAAGAAGGAGATCCTTACTCAGCAATGAACGACAAACAAAATAACTTATCTACAGGCCTAGTTGATTGGCTAAAAATCGCTCGACTGTCTTTAACCTCTAGATTTCTCGACGAGTTAGAAGAAAGTCAGCTTTATCCTAAAAAAAAAGTCCTCTATCAGTTTTCTGCCCGAGGGCATGAAGTTAGCCAAGTTACCTTGGGATCTCTTTTAAACCACCCTCACGATGGGGTGGGGGCTTACTATCGTTCACGTCCACTGCTCCTTTCTTTGGGGGTTTCCTTAGAGGATGTTATTGCTGGTCCTCTAGCTACATCTGGTGGCTACAGCGATGGGCGAGATATTGGAGTGGTTTGTAATCTTCCTGGAGGAAAAAATTCTCCGACGGTTTTACCTATGGCAGGCGATGTCGGGTCGCAGTATACTCCTTCTACAGGTTGGGCTCAGGCAATTGAGTATCGACGCAAAGTTCTGAACGAAAGTCAATATGACAAAGCAATTGCAGTCGTTCTAGGAGGAGAAGGGTCAGTTGCAACCAATGGTTTTTGGTCATCGCTAACCATGGCAACCACTTTAGATCTTCCGATACTTTTTTATATTGAAGACAATGGCTATGCCATTTCTGTTACTTCTGATAAACAAACTCCAGGGGCAAACATTGCCGCTAACCTAGCTTCGTTTCAAAATCTAAAAATTTGGCAGGTGCCTGGGGCAAACGTGGTTCAAAGCGCAGAATTTTTAGAAGAAGCGATTTCTTTTGTTCGAGAGCAGAGAAAACCGGGCTTAATTCGAGTGACAGTTCCCCGACTTTGCGGTCACTCCGGGCAAGATAACCAAGCCTATAAAGGAGAGGAAAAAAAGGCCCAAGAAGAGTCCCTTGATCCCTTACTAAAATTGAAAGCCCACTTAGTGCCAGAAAAAATAAGCGCTGAAAAATGGGAGCAATTAGAAACTTTGGTTCGCCAAAGTGTCGATCAAGCTCTTGAAAAAGCCTTAGCGCGAAGTGCTCCTGATCCCTCTCTTATACATAAATATGCATTTGCACAACCAGACGAGGTTCAAAAGAAAGGGGGATTAGCCGCAGAAAGACACGTTTTCCCACCCTCTAATGAAACTCCTAAGCCTGAGGGAGCTCGCATTAATTTACTAACGGCAGTCAGAAAAACTCTTCAGGTAGAGCTTGAGACAAACTCCAAACTTCTAGTTTTTGGAGAAGATGTTGGGGCAAAAGGAGGAGTTCACGCCGCCACTCTTGGCTTACAAGATAAATTTGGAGCCGAACGTGTTTTTGACACAAGCCTTTCCGAAGAGGGAATTATTGGGCGAGCGGTTGGTATGGCGATTGCTGGATTGATGCCTGTGGCGGAAATTCAATTTCGAAAGTACGCTGACCCGGCTATGGAACAGCTCAATAATTGTGGAACGATTCGCTGGCGAACAGCAAATCGCTTTGCTGCTCCTATTGTCGTTCGTTTGCCTGGTGGATATGCCAAGTGTGGCGATCCTTGGCATAGTGTTTGTGGTGAAGTTGTTTGGGCTCATGCAATTGGTTGGCAAGTTATTTTACCTTCCAATGCAGAGGATGCTGTCGGTCTTTTACGAGCAGCTATGCGTAGTAACAATCCTACTATTTTTTTTGAGCATCGTGCTCTCTTAGATGCTCCGGGAGCAAGACGACCTTATCCAGGAGACGAATATATCCTCCCTTTAGGAAAAGCGCACTACGTACAAAAGGGGGATCAATTAACAGTTGTTACTTGGGGCGCCATGGTGGAGCGTTGCCAGGAAGCTGCCCAAGAAAAAAACCTAGACGTTGATATTATCGATTTACGAACTCTTGTCCCTTGGGATAAAGAAACAGTTTTAGAATCACTTCGGAAAAGTAAACGGTGTCTGATTGTTCATGAGGACAATTTGACAGCAGGTTTTGGGGCAGAAATTAGTGCCATATTAGTTAAAGAAGCTTTCTTTGATCTAGATGCGCCTATTGAAAGAATTGCTCCTTTAGATGTTCCAATCCCTCATAATGTCAACTTGATGGATGCGGTGGTTCCTCGAGTAGGTGATATTGCTCAAAAGATGGTAGATTTAATAGAATTCTAAGAGGCAAATATGAGTGAAGTAGTTGATATTTACATGATGGACACAGAAAGTGGAGCAGAGTCTATAGTCGAACGCTGGCTAAAAAAAGAAGGTGAACGAGTCGAACTCAACGAACCTTTGGTCGAAGTCAGCACAGACAAGGTTTCTTTAGAGATTCCTTCTCCTGCCTCTGGAGTTCTCGTTAAGATTTTCAAACAGGCAAATGATCGGGCTACAGCTACCCAATCACTAGGAAAAATAGAACTCTCAAAGAATTCTCTGAAATCTGAAATTAAAGAAGAGATATCTTCAGCTCAAGGTGCTCCAAAATTTCAAGAACCTTTGCCTCAAAGTTATTCTTCCCAAACAGTCTCTTCTAAAACGGATGAGCCACGCCTAAGTCCTGCTGTTAGACGGTTTTTACGGGAGAATCCTTTCGATGTAAGAAAAGTTGTCGGAACAGGGCGTAGCGGCCGAGTGACTTATAAAGATGTATCAAACTATTGGCAAAATCAAACAGAGAAAACTTTCAAAGGAGAGCATCCTTCGCCTACTTTGTCTAAAAGTAGCTTAGCTCAGAGTAAGCCAAGAGACTCTATCTCTAGTGAATTTATACCTCATAGTCCTATGCGACTTCGTATTGCGGAGCATATGGTTACTAGTATGCTCCAAACAGCTCCTCATGTCACGTCAGTTTTTGAAGCAGACCTTTCTGCGGTCAAAGCCCATCGAGAGAAACACAAGAAAAACTTTCTTGCGCAAGGAGTTAAACTGACCTATACAGCTTATTTTATATCGGCGGTTGTCGCTGCAATCCAAGCGGTACCAGAGGTAAATTCACGCTGGCATGAAAATGCTACAGAAGTTTTTAAAGATTGTAACATTGGAATCGCAACTGCTATTGAAAAAGGCTTAGTCGTACCTGTTCTTTTGCAAGCACAAAACTTGAGTTTACTTGGAGTTGCTCAAGAGCTCGGAAAAATGACAAAAGCTGCTCGCGAACAAAAAATAGATCCTAAATCTTTACAGAATGGAACCTTTACGATTACTAACCATGGAGTAAGTGGAAGCCTTTTAGCTACTCCTATTATTAACCAACCGCAGTCGGCCATTTTAGGTATTGGTAAAATGGAAAAAAGAGTGGTGGTTAAAGAATACGAGGGGCGAGACGTGATCGAAATTTGCCCTATGTGTTATGTTACTTTGACCATCGACCACCGAGTTTTAGATGGTTTTCAAGCAAATGCCTTTTTGAGCCATTTTGTTCAGAAAATTGAAAACTGGAGATTATAGAAATATGACATCTTTTATCTTGTATCGAATATTGGGCAATGATCTTCCTCCGCGACATTCGGAAAATCAAACAGAAGTGAATTTACGTTTTATTTTAGAGCAGGAACCCAAGCTAGAAGGATGTGAAAAAAGATTTATTCTCAATCGTTTGTTTTCTCCAGAAAAAGAAGAACTCTACCGTAGTATGTTAGATAAGGCGGGCTACAAGTATGACGTGATTCCCTTTTCTTTAAGTGAATACTCCCGAAAAACGAGTCCTCAAGATCGAGTCTTGTATACATGTAATGTCAATGGAGCCAGAAACTTAGCCATAGAGAATGGTTTACGGGATGCTCAATACGTTCTTCCTTTTGATGGACAAACCTGCTTCAATCTTCCAGGGTGGCAATCTTTAAAAAAAAGCATTGAAGAAAACCCCGAGATAGCTTTTTTTGTTGTCCCTATGCACCGAGTTAAAGAGAACCAAGAAATTCTTTCGGATGATTTTATAACAAACTTTAGTGAAGATTCAATCGCAACAGAGCCACAAGTTGTTTTCTCCCAAAAAAGTGATATTTGGTTTAACTCTGATATTCTCTATGGAGAAGGGAATAAGGTAGAGTTACTTTTGCGAATAGGGGCAAAAGGCTTTTGGGACAGATTAAGATATCCGCATATTCGGGAACAAGCCGAAAAAACGCGATCTTCTTTTTACGAAAAATATATCTCAGCAGGATATGTTTGTCGATTATTCTCTGGGAACTCCCAAGCAGATAAAAATTTCTATAAAAGAAAAAATTCTCGAAAGGAAGGGTTAAAAAAGTCTATTTCGTTCTTGGATAATAAATTACTTCTACCTATTCTAGAAGAGTTAAAGGATCTCCAAAACCAAAACTGGAAAGAAAAGATTGAAGAAATTTCTTGGATGCAAGTCAATGCAGGTTTTCTCTTGGTCAAGTTGCTAGAAAATGACGAATGGCAAATTCGTTTTCGAGCAGCAGAAATCTTAAGTCAAATAGGTATAATGGACAAGGGAGTTTATGACGCCTTTGAAAAACAACTAGAGTTAGAGACAGATGAGGAGGTTCTCATAAGAATACAAAGAGCTCTCCAAAATAGTTATATTCAAAAAAAAGTATACTACTACGATCCTAGCTCCTTAAGTAAAGGGCCTTATTTTGAAATAATAAAATCCTTCACGGAAGAAGAGGCCAGAGACATCGTTAGCATTCTAAAAAAAGAAATAAAAATTTTTCTGGAGATTATCGATCAGTTTGGGCATCCGACTATGCCTGCATACAGGAAAGAACACTCCTTTAAGATTGCCAAGAACGAAAAACCAAAAGCTCTTGCCTTGATCAAAGACTACATGGATTTTCATGACACTTTCACAGGAGAGTGTCCTGTTTGTGAAACAATGATCAAAGATGCTCCAGAATGCTCTAGTTGTGGTATTAGTCTCGGAGTTAACTTAAAAGAGATAGATCACCCCTTTGCCCAGTTTTTGTATAGCAAAGAGGATATGGAAGAAAAAAGAAAGAAAAAGACTGAAGAAAAAGAACAAGAACAAGAAAAGGACAAAGAAAAAGAAAAGGACAAAGAAAAAGACAAGGACAAAGAAAAAGACAAAAAAATTAAAATAAAGAGGGCATTCCCGACTTGGCTACTATTCGTCGCGTTCATTTTGCTTGTCCTCGTCAGACTGAAAAAGTGGCTTCTTTAAACCACCATATAAAAGAAATCTAAAGACAGTGAGTAAAAATTATGACAAGGTCTTTTGTTTTATATCGTATCTTAGGCAATGACATTCCTCCTCGACACTCGGAGAATCAAACAGAAGAAAATCTACGTTTTATCTTAGAAAATGAAGCTCCTTTCAAGCATTGTGAAAAGAGATTTCTTCTAAATCGAATATTCTCAAAGGAAAAACAAGAAACCTACAAAAGAATGTTGGATAAGGCCGGATATAAATACGATAGTATTCTCTTTGATAAAGAGGAATACAACCTACAAGAAAACCCTATTGAGCGAATTCGATATACCTGCAACATAAATGCTGCGAGGAATTTTGCTATAGAGAAAGGCCTGGAAAATGCCGACTATGCACTTGCTTTTGATGGACAAACTATGTTTACAGAGTCTGGCTGGCAGGATTTTCTAGGTACAGTGGAAGAAAATCCTGAGATGGCTTTTTTTGTTGTTCCTATGCATAGAGTAAAAAGTAACGAAGAAATCACTTCCCAAGAGACTCCTCCCTCTTTCCAAGAAAAATTTGTCGAGACAGAGCCCCAGATTGTTTTTTCTAAAAAAAGTGACATTCGTTTTAACCCTCTTCTTGCTTATGGACAAGCAGACAAAGTTGAGCTACTTCTTCGTATAGGAGTAGAAGGCTTTTGGAATAAAATGAACGTTGATTTTATTCGTCAGCAAATAGAAGAGACACTTTCCTCTTTTTATGGACAACATAAAAGTGCCGGGTACATCTTTAGACTGTATTCTGGAAATCAGCAAGCGGATGAAAACATCGTGGTACGATCAAGAACTAGGTATGACGGGATCTTTCAGATAGTTGAAAATTTAGATAAAGAGTTTTTTCCTTCTTCCCTTGCAAAATTAAAAGACTTAGATAATAAAAAATGGGAAGAAGAGGTAAAACCTTTGGCTGCGATGAGATCCTTATCTCACGATGTTTTTTGTCACCTAATCAAATCTCCTGAGCAACAATTGAGGCTTAGAGTCGCTGAAGTCGTAAAAAATATGGGAATCGATAATAAAGAGCTTTTTCAAGCTTTTAGCGAACAACGAGAAAAAGAGGATGATAACCTGACAAAAAGTCGCATAGAGGATGCTCTTTACAAAACTTATATTTACAAAATGGAAACTTTTTACGATCATGCTGCTCTCGACTATACCCCTAAATTTAAAGATATCAAACACTTTGACGCCGTGGAGGCAAGGGATATTAGAGAAATTCTTCTAAAAGAAACTCCCATATTGACAGAAAAACTCTATCAATATGGACATCCTGAGCTAAGAGGATATAGGGAAGAGTACTCCTTTCAAATTCAGGAAGAAAATTTTCCCAAAGCCCTTGAGTTAATTAAGAATTATCTAAACTTAGGAGAATCTTCGATAGAAGAGTGCCCTGCTTGTTTATCTCCTGTGCAAGGAGCAGAAGAATGTCCTGATTGTGGACTCTATTTGGGAGGGGGAGAAGATGTTGAGCATCCTTTTGTAAATTTTCTATCGAGTCTAGATGATGCTAAATCTTAGTTAAGAGTAATAACTAATAGGGATAAGGGATAGGATAGTAATATGGCAAATCAAGAGCAGTTCAAGTTATTGGTTACGTCCATTCGGGAAGAAAACTCATGTAAGCGCTGGAATGAATGGAGAAAAAAAAATCCTGAAGTTAAAGTTGACCTAAGTAAAGTAGATTTATATGGAGGTAATCTCCAAAAAATCAACTTTCAAGGGGCCGATCTTGGAGAAGCTAACCTCCAACAAGCTGATCTTCAAAAAGCCAATTTGGAAGAGGCAAACTTACAAGGGGTTAATCTTCGAATGGCCAATTTGCAAGGAGCTAACTTACGTAAAGCCGATATCCAAAACGGAAAGCTTCAGGAAGCTACTCTTCAAAATGCAGACTTCAGGGAAGGCAAGATGCAAAATGTGAGAGCCCCTCGGGCGGACTTTTATGGAGCTAATTTTCAATATGCCAACTTGCAAGGAGCTAGTTTTTATGAAACAAAAATGCAAGAAGCCAATTTTCAAAATGCTAACTTGCAAGAAGTGAGTATGACAAGGGCGGACTTAAGAGGCGCGAAAATGCAACGGGCTAATTTAATCGAAGCGAAGCTCGACAATGCTAATTTAGAGCGAGCTAACTTAAACCGCTCTAACCTAGCCGACGTCGATTTGAGCTCTGCGGACTTAACCAAAGCAAGTTTGCAAAATGTTGTTTTTAACCCTGGAACTAAGCTAAACCGAGTGGTCACTTTTAAAACAAAGATCAATCGTTCTGATTTAGATGCACTGGAAATAGATTTAGGAGGACTCAGCAAAGCAAATGTTCGTGATATGTTCATCCAGTACGACTTGGGTAAACTACGCTATGCCTTAGAAGGACCTCTCTCTCTTGTTCACCAAGCCTCTTTGCTCATTTTTGTCTTTCCCTATACTCTTTTTTTTATAGCTAAGCTTTGGGTTGCATTTTCTTCCGAACTGGATTACTCCTCATTAACCTTAGGCCAAGCTTTTTTGGATAAGGTGGGCGAGCATTCTTCTCTATCTGTCGCAGTATTTGTTACATTAATTCTCTTCCATCTATCGCGCATAATTTTAAACTTATTTATTCAAGTGTATGAACATAAAGAGCAAATGACAAGAGTGTCGAGCAGTTTTGAGCTAAATCGACAATATATTTTTGCAACAAGCACATATTATATAAACCATTTGCTTTCTTTGCTCTCCATTGGTGCTCTGTGCATACAAGGATACTTTCTTTTTGCTCAAATGATTTAGGTGCCATCGTTAAAAAATATTCAAACCTATTTTTTTTTTACCGGTTATACAAAGATGTAGAAAAATTTTTGTGAACATTGTAAGGAGAAATCATGAAGCGACCCAAGTCTTCGCGAAAAAAGGATTCTTCTCGAAAGCCCTACCGAAAATCTAATGGAGATCGCCGAAAGACTTTGCAGTTATGCGGCCAAATCTCTCGAGAAATCAACTATGTTTTAGCAGGAGAATGTGATGACGACATACTTCGTAACCTGTACGTTGTCTCCATTGAGCCAGCTCCAGATGCTTCTCGTCTCTTGGTTAACATAGGGCAAAGTATTCCAGACGAATCTTTAAGCAAGATAGAAATTCTACAACGGCTAAATGCGGCCTCAGGAAAACTACGTTTCGAGATTGCTCATGCTATTAATCGACGTCGTGTTCCCGAGCTAATGTTTTGTATAGCCAACCCCATAGAAGAAAGTTTAGAGGAAGAACTTCCTGCTCCCACTCCCACTATCGAAGAATCGACATAAGAAAAAGCGTATGCCAAAGCATGCGCTTTTTTTAATGGCTTAACAAAATATTAGGAGAAACAAAATGAAATACCTACATACAATGGTTCGTGTAAAAAACCTAGAAGAGTCCCTTGACTTCTACTGCAACAAATTTGGTTTAGTAGAAACCCGCCGACACGAAAGCGAAAAGGGACGCTTCTCTCTCATCTTTTTAGCAGCCCCAGACGATCTAGAAAACGCCCAGGAAGCCAAAGCTCCCCTTCTTGAGCTTACATACAACTGGGATCCGGAAGACTATGACGGAGGACGTAACTTTGGCCACCTAGCCTATAGCGTGGAGAACATCTATGAGACTTGCCAACGTCTACAAGATGCCGGAGTGACCATTAACCGCCCTCCTCGCGATGGCTACATGGCCTTCGTCCGCTCTCCCGATGGGATCTCCATTGAATTGCTCCAGAAAGGGGAAGCGTTGGCTCCGCAAGAGCCTTGGGCTTCTATGGCCAATGAGGGGTCTTGGTAAGGGGTTTGTTAAGGGGGGAGAGCACCTGCTTGTGTGGTCATTGACATCAATAATCTAACGTATTGATATCAATGACTGCTCCGCAGTGATAACCTACCGCTACGGAGAAAATCACCCGCGAGCCAAATTAATTTTTAGAGTCAAAATCACTGGCATCGTGGCGTTCATGAAGTTGCTCTGCTTCTTCTCCCCAGGCACGATTGACTCGACTGCCTCTTTGGACGGCTGGTCTTTGCGAGATATTTTCCGCCCAACGAAGAACATGAGTATAGGATTTAACATCGAGAAATTCGGCTGAGTCGTAAAGCTTACCAAGGACAACACCACCATACCACGGCCAAATAGCTATGTCCGCAATGGAATAATCATCACCTGCCATATAAGAACGGTTCGCTAAATGTTGGTTTAGAACATCCAATTGGCGTTTTGTTTCCATAGCGAAGCGGTCAATACAATACTCAATTTTGATGGGGGCATAGCTATAAAAATGCCCAAAGCCACCGCCTAGGTAGGGAGCTGAACCCATTTGCCAGAAAAGCCAATTGAGGCATTCTGTGCGGCTGGGGTGGTCTGCTGGCATCAATTGCCCAAACTTCTCTGCTAGATAAAGAAGTATCGAACCTGATTCAAATACACGAGTGGGTGGTGTTGTGGATTGGTCCATTAATGCTGGAATTTTCGAGTTGGGATTGATCTCAACAAAACCGCTGGAGAACTGATCACCTTCCTTGATATTAATAAGATAAGCGTCGTATTCGGCCTTTGTTTCACCAAGAGCTAATAATTCCTCTAACATGATTGTTACTTTTTGTCCGTTGGGCGTTGCTAGGGAATATAATTGGAATGGATGTTTTCCTAAGGGCAAGGCTTTTTCATGAGTTGCACCGGCAATGGGGCGGTTGATGCTCGCCCAATTACCACCGCTCTCTTTTTTCCATTCCCAAACTTTTGGCGGCTGGTAGTCGTTATTTTCAGACATAGCAATGTCCTTTCTATTTCAAGTAACGTGTATTGTATTTTTGTCTCATTCTATCCCAAGAAAATAGTTTCATCAGTGGATTTAGTATCTATCCATTTATCAATATCGGCACGATGGAATTTCATATCGCCAGCCATGCGAAGATCCCCGTACTCCACTAAACTGCGGAGGTCTTCATCTTCTATTTGGAGCATGGTTAAAGTTTTATCCCAACTATAAAACTCTTCCTTGGGCTTTGGTTGTGGGGAAGGAGACTTGATATGAACCATATCTTGATCATCATCTTCTTCTATAGGAAAAAGAGTTCCGCTCGGCACTACGATGGTTGTATCGAATTGGAGCTGACTGCGGTAAGCATCAACAAGTCCCTTCTCAAACTTCATTTCACCGTGTTCATAGTAAACAGGCAAAGCCCCTTCATTTAATAGAGCATCAAGCTCTTCCAAGTTGTTTAGCTGTAAAACATTCAGGACTTCATCGCGAGTGTATCGATTGCTAGACTTCTTCTGGACAGGAGCAGGAGCAGGAGCAGGAGTTGAGTGAGAGTATGAACTACTCGTTACATGTCGACTTACTTCTGGTAAGAGGACAGTTGCATCGGTGGATTTGATGTCTACCCACTTATCAATATCAGCGCAATGGAATTTTATATCACTAGTTATGGGAATATTTCCACATTCCACTAAGCTACGGAGGTCTTCATCTTCTAATTGGAGTTTGGTTAAAGCTTCATCCCAACTATAGAACTTTTTCTCTAACGAGGGAACAGCTTGCGGATTTAAGATTCTTTCAATATCGGCTTTTCTGAATTTTAAACTACCACCGTGCCTCACTGGAACAAGCTGCTGATTAGCTATTAGGTCATTGAATTCATTGGGGGTGATACCTAAAATTTTGAGAGCTTCATTAAATTTGTATACTTCTTTCATTTTGTTCTCTCTTTTTTTCTATAAACTTTTCTCTATAAACTTTTCTCTATAAACTTTGCTAAAAAACGATTTTTCAAGATTCTTTTTGAAAGCAGAAAATATTCATTTCTGCTTTATTTTTCAATTTTTGCTAATCAAATAATCCTCTAATACAAGAATATCCAACCCCGAGGTAAGAAATACACTTATGGCATCCTCTAGGGAATGAACAATGGGTTTACCCATAACATTAAAACTCGTGTTGAGCAAGATAGGTACCTTGGTAATTTTATGAAATTCCTGGATAAGTTGGTAGTATTTTGCATTGTTTTTTTGAGTGACGGATTGTAACCTGCCGGTATTGTCTGCGTGAACGACAGCAGGTACCGTTTTGCGTACCTCTTCTTTAAAGAGCAGAGCTCTTTCCATATAGGGGGAATATTGGTAGTTTTCAAAATATTCCGTACCAAATTCATCCAAGATTGAGGGGGCGAAAGGGCGAAATTCTTCGCGAAACTTTACTTTGGCGTTGATGGTATCTTTTATTGTATCTAATCTTGGATCGGCTAATATAGAGCGGTTTCCTAAGGCTCTAGGGCCAAACTCGGCTTGGTTTTGCCACCAAGCAACCAATTTGCCCTCAGAAAGCAGTTGGGCAGTCTCTTGGCAAATGGTTTCGGGCAAATGAACTATTTTTAAACCGCTAAACTGTAGTAATTTTTCTACGCTCTTAGGGTTAATAGTAGAGCCTAGGTAAGGAGAAGTTCTATCTGCTACAGCTGAAGATTGCTCATGATAGGCAAGCAAAGCACAGCCCAAGGCACAACCGTCATCCGCAGGGGCAGAAGGGACATGCAATTTTTGAAAAGGTGTTTTTGACAAAATTTGGCCGTTGAAGGCCGAATTTAAAGCACATCCTCCTCCTAAAATAAAATTATCACTAGGGCAAAGTTTGTGAGCGTGACAAACCAGCTCAGTCATTAGCTCCGCAAAAAAATATTGGCCGGTATAGGCAACATTGGCTCGAAGCTGAAAATCATCTAGGATGGGAAGTTTTGTTAAAGTCTCTATGGCTCGAACTATGTTATCAGCATTTTCTTTTAAGACTCCACTCACCACTCGCATCGTGGTTCGCAGAATATCATAGACATTTTTGTCTAGTCGGCCGTAAGCAGCTAGGCCCATTACCTTCCATTCCTCGCCCTTCAACCAGTTAAAACCACATATTTCAGTTAGCTTCATATAATAAAAACCGAGGCTTTCAAAGCGGTTTAGTTCTTTTAGGGTAGTGATTTTGCCATCTTGGTATTTAAAGTAAGCAATAGAACCTATTTCACCAAAAGAATCAACAATTAAACAACTTGCTTCAGAAAAAGGACTCGTGTAGCAAGCAGCTGCGGCATGGCTGAGATGATGATTATAATCTCTAAATTCCAAAGTACTTTTGCCAAAGTCTTCTTTTACTTGGCGAGTCAAGTTTCCACAGCGTTTAGTAAAAGCCGTATTTTGCATCATCATCATATGGGAAAACTTATACATTTCGAGGAAAGAATCATATTTACTATACTTTGGCTGGAAAAAGGTTTTTGCATTTAATAAACCTAGAGCTCGTGTCATTTTCTCAAACAAAGGGCGTTTAATGCGCCAATTGGTTGCGACAACAAAGTTAGCATCGTCGCCACAATACTGCTTAAGGAGACTGGATATACGATTTAAACTATCGGGCTCACAGTTAATTCCTCTTTTATATTGTAAAAAGCGTTCTGTCGCTTCTGCAAAAACGATGTTGCCATTTTCATTAACAATCGCTAAGCCTGGATCGTGATAAGTTATGCTCAAGCCTATGAAAAATGTTGCCATAAGAAATCCTTAGTTAAGCCCGTAGTTTTTGCTCGACATTACTCATCACTTTTAACTTTTCTAAACGCCGAAAACCAGTGCCGATACTCCAAGCAAAGTCTTGTTTTGTTAATTGAATATGCGGAAGTTCATTCATAATAGTTTCCAAAACGGCTTCAATTTGTAATTTAGCCAATATGGATCCCAAACAATAATGAATACCATGACCAAAACTAAAATGCAAGTTAGGCTCTCTATCAATCATTAACTTCTCTGGCTTCTCAAATACTCTAGTATCATGATTGGCTGAGCCCATTAACAAAAGCACAAACTCTCCTTCTTTAATAATTTTATCATTAATGGCAATATCTTGTAAAGCCACTTTTAATACGGTTTGCACTGGTGTGTCAAAACGCAGGAGTTCTTCGATGGCAGATCGCATTAGTTTTGGTTGGGCCTTGAGCTTACACCACTCTTTTTCATTTTGCAAGAGAGCTTTTAAACCATTTCCTAAAAGACCTACGCTTGTTTTGTGGCCAGTAACAAGCAGCATAATTATGGTAGCGTTTAAGTTAGAGCGATTGATCAGTTGCTTTTGCTCTGCTTTTAGGAGAATAGCTAAAATTGAGTCTGGGGGAAATCTTTCTTCGCGGATAAGATTATCCACATACTCGTTTAACTCCTTCATTTTAGCCAGACCCTTTTGGGTGATTTCCTCGCTAGAAAAAATGCACTCAATAAATTGAACAATTTGATTTGAACATTCTTGAAAATAACGAAAATCTTGTTCTGGAAGCCCGATTACCCTAGTAATGGTAATCAATGTCAAGGGATAAAAGAGATCCTGTACTAAATCTATTTCTGCTTGTTTTTTTAGACTAAAAACTAACTCTTTTGTTAGATCATCAATTTGCTGTTTTAAATCATTAATCTGCCTAAGAGAAAATTTATTACGAATTAAAGTTCGAATTTTTTTATGATAAGGAGGATCTGAAAAAAGTAGCCATTGGGCTAGACTCCCATCGGCATAGCCTGCTGCAGTAGCAGAAATATCCGAATGATGCAATAACTCTTTTACTTCATGGTAGCCAGAAATTAACCAACATTGCATCGTTTCGCTAAATTGAACACAATCATTTCTTAATATTTGGTAAGCGAAATAAGGCCAATTGCGAGTTTCTGATCCTAAGAAATCAAATGGTGCTTCCAATCTGTAGTTGTCTTTTTCTTGATTTTTTTTCATAGTCCTTTTTCTAGATAACTAGGGCGTGTCATTCATTAAGTCTTTTTATTTTATATAGTCTTATAACAAAGTAATTTGATGACGGGTAGTTATTTTCTGTAAAAAAATAATCCCCACTTTCGTTAGTTAAATGAGAGGACTTTTTCTTCTTCTATCTAGATCTTTTTTGAAATATGCTTTTCACGAGTGATTGGGATTTTCCAGAAGAATCTCCTTTTCCGGGGTTTCCTATGCAAATGAAGTTTCCCCAAAAAGCGGGATGGGGGAAATGGCCTTTCTGTCTTGTTTTGGTGATAAATTCTTGTTGAGTTTCTTTCAAGGCAGCACTTTTTTCTTGTCTTCGTAGCACTTTACGATAAAAGTTCATCAGAAATTCTTGGGTCTGATCTTCTTCTCCTCTCCACAAACTCATTATGACATTTTGAGCCCCTGCCAGCAGGAATGAGTTTCGCAAACCATGAAGAGCTAGATGGCTTTGAAGGCTTTCTACTTTAAAATGAGAGAGAACAACCATTTCCGTTCCTCTAAGGTCGAGGCTGACTATTTCTTGAGCACTCAAGAAGCCATCTTCGGCTCCTTCCACTGCCTCTTTATTTTCTAAAAAAGCATTGGCTCCTGCTAGAACAATACTGGCCCCCAGAAGTGGGTTTCGAAAGCTTTGCCAAGAGTAGCTGGATTTATCTTTGGCTTCTTCTTGTTTGACTTCTTCTTGTTTGACTTCTTCTTGTTTTACATGACAAGGACAGGCCAGATGAAGAAAACGGGGAGATTTTGCCTTTTTTAGATTTTTCTTGAGAGCATTTTTTTGGATCAATAGGAGATGCTTATCAAAAAGCATACTGCAAATTTTTTCAACCTCTTCTTCTGAGGAAGGCATTTCTGGAAAATGAGAAATCTCTTGGGCTTGAGGTGCTTCAAAAATGCTTTTTTCTAAACGATTTAAACTTTCTTGTTTAGATTCCTCAATGTTCCGAGAAAGATCAAAGCTAGGGTTAGCAACGAGAATATCCTCTTTCACTACTTTAGGTGAAGCAGAAAAACGAAGCATATCCTTACCATTGTCTAAATAACTGATTTGGTAATCTTCCCCTAAGAATTTTCCGTTGGGCTGGAGAAGAGTTTCCCAAGAAAGAAGAGAAATCTCTTCTGAAGGCGATATGATGAGTCTTTCGTAATCTCCAATTTGAGGGAGAAGAGGAAAAAATAATTTTTCATAGAGTTTCTTAAAAATTACGGAGGATTTTTCCGGGGAAAGAATTTTTCCGGAAAAGTTTTGGATTTCTTCTAGGTATTGCTCCAAAAGCGGATGGATTTCTTCGCAAGGTCCCAAGTCTGTTGCTCTCATAATTCGTTCGTTGTCTGTACGAATGACCAAAGCTAGGTATTTTTGTCCTAGGTAGTTTTCTTTTTCAAAATCATACTCCGGAAAAGAAATTAATTCGATAAAAATGGCTTTTAGAGGAAGGGTAGGACGAAGTATTTTTCCTGTTGCTTGGCTATTATTACTAACTTGCTTTAACTTGGGAATTTCCTCAAAAAGAGCTTCTTCTATTTTTGATTTTTGACACTCCAAATCAACCAATTTGTTTTGGTACTCTTTTAAACTCTCTCTCTTTGGCCCATCAATCGTTTTTTGCATTAAATTAATATTGAGTTGGCGTAGTTTCAAGAAAATTTTGTAGCCCTCTTCTTTTTGAGAAGCCCATAATTTCTCTCGAGCAAGAATAGATATTTTTTGACAAATAGATTTTCGTTCTAAAACCATCTGCCAAATTTGTTCGGAAAACTCTCTAAACTCGTCTGGCTTTTGTGCAAAAAGTGAGAGAACTTGAAAATAGATTTTCTTGCTTTGAAAAATGTATTGAGAAAAATACACTTCATTACCGAGCGCTCCCATTCTGGAAATAAGACGCTCATAGATTCGAGAAGCTTCTAGAAGCCATTGAAAGCCTAGAGCATATTCCTTTTGCTTGATTTTTAAAAAAGCAAGGTTACTTAGAGTTTGGGCATATTTGGGATGCTTTTGTCCAAAAGTACTTTCGAATATTCTTTGTGCCTTATTGTAGTACTCCTCCGCTTTTTCATAATTTTTTTGTTTTTTAAAAACTTTTGCCAAATAAGTAAAACTGTCTGCTAAGTCGGGGTGCTCTGCCTCCACTAGTTTTTCGGTGATCTTTTGGCCTTGTTTATAGAATTTCTCCGCTTCACTAAATTCATTTTTCCCAAAGTAAAGGTGAGCGATCAAATTGATATTTTTTAGAAAGTGAAAATTTTCTTGGCCAAAAATTTTCTTTAGGATATCTCCGGCCTGAAGAAGAAAAAATTCTGCCTTCTCATATTCTTTCGTTTTTTGATAGGAAAAAGATAGTGTTTGCAGTAATGAAGCGTAGTTAAAATTATCAATTCCCGTAGTTTCTTCTAATTTTTTCTTAGCTTGGAGGTAAAAGTTGCGGGATTGTTCATGTGCGTCCATTGCCTGGTAGCAGGAGGCTACTTTATCTAAAATTCGTAGATAGTCGCAATGTTCATCTCCCAGAGCACGCTCCATAATGTCTTTGGCGTTGAGATAAAGAGACAAAGCCTTATCAGGAGACTGTTTGGTTTTGTAAAGATCGGCCAAATGCTCTAGTATTTCGTAGTCGGAATGTTTCTTACCGAACATTCTCTCTAGGGTTTGCTTGGCTTCTTGGTAAAATTTCTCTGCTTTAGAAAACTCACCTTGCTGCTGATAGTAAAAAGCTAGCGATTTTAAATTTTGAACGTAAAAAAGGTGGTTTTTTCCGAGCATTTTTTCGATAATTTCTTTTGCTTCCAGATAGAGAGGTTCCGCTTTTGTATGCTCTTCTCTTCTTTGGTATAAGGAAGCTAGGCTCGCTAAACGCTCAACGTGCTTAAGATGATTTTCTCCCACCGTTTTTTCCGTGATGGCTTTCGCTTCCAAATACATCTCTTCGGCAAGATCATATTTTCCGATAACTTGGAGAAGTCCAGCAAAATTATCGAGAGAGTTTGCATAAGAAATGTGTTCTTTTCCTAAGGATCTTTCGACAATATCTTTACTTAAAAGGTAAAGAGCTTCCGCTTCATCATATTCCTTCATCGATTGATAGAGGGAGGCGAGATTGCTCAGAATTTGCGCATAGCTCGGATGATTTTGTCCTAGAGAATTTGCAATCAACTCTTTTGCTTCTAAGTATAGGGGAAGAGATTTTTCATAATTTTGAGCGGATTTGTAAAGTCCTGCTAAGTTGTTTAAACTTGTTGCATAATCAGGATGTTGTTTTCCCAGTAGCCCTTCAATAATTTGGCATACTTCGGAGTAAATTTTTTCTGCCTCAAGATACTCTCCCATCCGCTCATAGAGATCCGCCATCTGGTCTAGGCTCCTAGAATACTCCATATTGTCTTTTCCATTGGCAGCTTCAATCGTTTCCTTTACCTCAATGTAAATAGACTTAGCTTTCGCGTATTCCCCCATTAGTTTGTAAAGATCGGCCAATTTATTGCGTAAAATGGCATAGTCAGGATGATAGGCAGTTAGCTCTTTTTCTGTTTTCTCTAAATTTTCTAGATAGAGGGGCTCTGCTTTAGTGTACTCTCCTGTTAATTGATAGAGATCTGCAAGTTTATTGAGACTAGCGACATACTCTGGATGGTCTTTTCCTTCCGCTTGTTCAAATATTTCTTTGGCTTCGAGGTGAAGAGACTTGGCTTTAACATACTCCCCCATAGACTGATAAAGCTCCGCTAAATTACTTAAGCTAGGAGCATAATCAGGATGAGTTTTACTTAGAACCTTGCGAATTATTTGGAGGGCTTCTAAATAATAGGGCTCTGCTTTATCAAACTCTCCCATAGCTTGGTAGAGTTTAGCTAGTTTGTTAAGCCCTTTGGCATAATCAGGATGCTCCTGTCCCAATTCTTTCTCAGTAATTTTGACGGCATCTTTGTAGTAGGGTTCCGCTTTCGTGTAATCCCCCATTGAGTCATACAGCTCTGCTAAACTCTCCAGGCTAGTTGCGTATTTGAGGTGATTGCTACCAAAAATCTGTAAAGCAGTGGCTCGGGCTTCTTCCAAAACAAAAGAAGCCTCAGAGAACCTCTCTTCTTGATGTAGTTTTCGTCCTTGCCGAATCTTCTCCAACCATTTTTCGTCTCCCTGGACTTCTTTACTCATCTGTTCTTTCATCGTTTTCCGAAATTGCGCGTAGAGAACAGGTTTTTTTTGAATAACATCGAGCATTAACTTTTGTTGTTCGTCTTGATCAGGTGCCATCGCTAATTGCTGAATTAAGTCTTGTAGATCTTGTGGAGTGGCCATAGGTTATGCCCTTTGATACCATGCAGTTTGGAAGAGACTACTGAGTTGATTTTGGAATTCTTTTCTCTATTTCAGGAAGTAACGGTATTACTATTATCTCAAGGTAAAGAGATTGTTTAAAATATTATAGCAGATTTTCAATAAAGTACAAAATTAATCTGGGCGGGCAATATCCCAAACCAAATCACTTTCAAAGCCTCGTGCTAGCAGATATTGAGCAAGTTTTTGACCTCGTGCGTATTTGTCATCGCCCTTAATTAGGCGAAGTTTTTTTTCTGCTAGCTCGGCCAGGACTTGTCGATATTTTTCTTCATTGATTTGCTCAATGGCCCAAGAGATAGTACTTTCAGGAATATTTTTTTCTTTCAATTTAGCTCGGATTTTATAGCGTCCCCATTTTTGAAAATTGAATTTGTCTTGTGTGAAAACACGAGCAAAACGTTTTTCATCCAAAAATTGATCTTCTTTGAGTCGTTCCATAATCTCGTCTATTTGTTGAGGGAAAATCCCCCAACGAGAAAGGCGATTGATGACATCCTGAGGAGCTCTTTCTTGATAGGCGCAGAATTTTTGGGCTTTTTCGAGGGCTTTTTTGTATTCCATGTTTCTTTTTAATGCAGATGATATGTTGGATTGCTGTAAACAATTGGCAAGAAGCCACCAGATAAAATCTAAAGGCGGCTTCCTGATGATGGTGGGAAATCTTAATCTATTTTTTTAGACTACTAGCAGCATCTTGAATGGTTTCGCTAAGGTCTTCTAAAGCATGCTCTCCCTTAGAACCGTAACCTTTTAAAATTTCTACTTGTTGCATAGCTAACTGAATGTAAGCCTCTCCTAAGTATTCACGTGCTTCGGGGAAATTACTGCGACGCTCAAGAGCTTTTTTGTAATTTTTGATCGCACTGTCAAAATCACCTGTTTTGCGTTGGCAAAAGGCAAGCATATTTAAAGTATCAGGGCTGTAAGGATTTTTTTTATAAGCTTTTTGGAAATAGCTAAGAGCTTTGCGATACTCACTTTTTGCTCGGCTTCCTTCGAGTTTTCCAGCCTCTTCTTTGGCTTTTAATTTTTGAACTAATGCATAGCCTTTTTTATAAGGATCATCTTTTTTGGCCGGACGAGAAGGAGTCGTTCCACCAGCATAAACCATAACAAAAGAGCTGACAAAAAGAACAATAAGCAAACTGATCATTGAACGCGAGATTCTCATGATTCCTCCTTTTTAGGAAAAGTGAGAGAGAAAATAGGTGTAGATGAAAACTCCCATTATTTTAGCTTTTTGGGTTTCTGAATGCCAGATCAAAATAAACGATCATGCTTATATAAGCTTTTTTTCTTTATTTTATCGGCAATTTTTCTTACAACTATGATAGCTTAGATCATTTATTTTGGAGATATTCTATGAAATTTTTCTTTTTACTCTTGATAACATTTAGTCTCTCTGCTCTTTTTGGGCAAAATTATTTGGAAGATTTGTCCTACAACCAAGTACAGATGAAGGCAGCACATAACTCCTACCAAAGAAAAGAAAACATCCCTAATCAACTTGCTTGGGATACAAAGAATCCATGGCAAGGAGGATGCCGAGCTTTAGAGTACGACATAGTTCAATCAAAAAACTCTTGGAATTTTTCTGTGCAACACGAATCCAGCTATTCTTCTCAGCCAGACAAACAACTCTCTCATTGGCTAGAAAAATTGAAGAGATGGTCACAAGAATACCCCCAACACGATGTTATTACTCTTTTCATCGATTTAAAAAATGCTCACCTTCAGCATGATGACTTTTGCCAAGAAATGGATCAGATTTTAAAAACTCATTTAGGCAGCGAACGTCTCTTTAAACCAGCTGAATTAATGCGCGATGCTCCTGATCTTGTCCAGGGAGCTCAAAAATACGGTTGGCCTTGTTTACGTCAGCTCCGAGGAAAAATTATTGTTTGTTTTACGGGAAGCGGAGAAGATTCAACAGGAAGAAGAAAAGCTTTTTACGCAGGATATCAACCGAAAGAAAGATTGGCTTTTGTCGATATCGATTGCTCTATTGGCTATAATTTACCCTCGCTTTCTTCGGGAAATCGAGTTTTTGTTAATCTACATATTTCGATACTTTTTGACGAATGGAAACAAATAGGGAGAATATTCTCTCAAGAGCAAGGCTTTTTGACTCGGGGTTGGTTGGTCAATGATAAATTGCTTTGGAACTCTGCTTTGAATGATGGCTCGCTAAATTTTATTGCCACAGATAAAATTCGCCGACATTCGTGGGCAAGAGTTGGTGTTCAGCCTTTTCGTCAAATAGAGGAATAAAGCATTGAAAAAACTTCTTTTGTTGTGTTTAAAAATCGAAGACTTTTTTGTTCGAGTTTTTCTGAGTAACTTTGTTCTTTTTTTTATCCCGGGAACCTTTTTCTGTTTTATGGGAATCTTTGTCCTTACAAAAGGGAAAACGGATGCATTTTTCTTTAGCATCGCTGTGGGATTATCTTTGTGGTATGTTTACTACAGAAAAAAATTTCCTAAGAAAATTGTCCAAGAAGAAAGTCTGTATCATGTTTCCATCACAGAAGAGGGTGTTTTCTCTGAACATCCTGCGGAAGGAAAAAAATCAATCGCCTGGAATGAGCTAGTAAAAGTAAGCATTCGAACAACTTCCGATGGCCCTTTTCGACCAGATTGTTTTTGGGTACTGTCTAGCAAAGAAAATGAGCTGGTCATACCTTCAGGGGCAACGGGAGAGGAAAAACTGCGTGATTTTATATTTGCTCTACCCGACTTTGATCATATGAGGTTTATTGCGTCAATGGGAATGACTAGTGATATGGAGTTTCCCTGCTGGATACGTAAAGAAGAACACATAGTTAGTCCCAGCGAAATCGAAAAAAAAATAGCCCAAGAACGGGAAGAGAAAAATCCTGAACTAGAAAAATTCGTGGAAGAAAGTCGCCAAAAAATCTCTCAAATGGGACCTGAAATAGACCTCGCCGTTCGTAAGGAGTTTTTCCGTTGTGTTTTGTTTGCCGCATCAGCAGTGGGAGCGGGTTTAAATATGCACAACTCTCCTTGGATTTGCATTCCTTTGGTCATTCTCCTAGGACTAGGATTTATCGCTTATATTGGTCACGTTACAAAAGATTTGTCCATGGAGAATGAGGATGAAGAGTTTACCGAGTAACATTATTTTTTACCAATAAAACTGCAATATTGCTAGAAGTTTTGAAGGGAGCCGCTAACTCTTTTTCCCATAATTGAAGAATAGATGTAAGTGCCCAAAACCACATTTTATTAATCTTTTCTCCCCAAATTTCGTTAAAATATTGAACATGCCAACCTGCGCAGTAGCCATACTCCCAAAATTCGTCAAAATTTTTAAATTCAATAGGAACTTGTACTGTTTCTGAAGAAACTACTGTATACCCTAACTCTATTATTTCTTGCTCTAATTTTTCCCTTGAGGCTGGAATACCATAATTTTCTGTAGATCGATGTAACTTAGGGAATCTCTTCAATAAAATTTCTTGAATTTCCCATAGATGAAGCAAAGTAGTAGTGCTAATAGAAATATAGGCATTTTTTGCCAAAACTT
>JAJDCR010000109.1 GCA_029260735.1 Planctomycetota bacterium | reverse complement strand
TTCTTTCTTTTTATGTGCTAGTATCAAGAAAGCTATGATCAAGATTATCAAACCAAGCAGAATAAAAGGAATAATAGAACCTTGTTCTTTCTCTTCGAGAACAACTCTATTTTTTTGCTCCAAATCATCAGAGCTTCCCCCGATCATAACAAAAGAAGACCAGTAAAAAGAGTGAGAGTATCTTTTGCTTTTTAAAAACTCCAACTGAGTATCTCTTACTGCCTTTTGAGGAGAATCCCCGCGTATGTATCGTTGGTAGAATTTTTTCATAAAAATCTGAGTGGCCTGGTCATCCACTTTCCATAAAGTTGCCAGCACGGACTTTGCCCCTGCTTCTCGAAAAGCTCTTTGTAAACTATAAACTCCTTCTCCTTGGCGTACCTCTCCTACTCCCGTGTCGCAAGCTGAAAGAACGACCAAGTCTGTCCCCAAAAGGTTTAATCCCAGCACCTCTAGCGCTGTTAGTATTCCATCATCTCCCCTCTCGTTTGCTCTAGACAAGGCTAGTCCTGAGTAAACTAAAGGATTTATGAGCTTTCGATCAGAGTTCCCGTTTAAACTAGGTTCTATGGGGGATACTTCCTGGATGAACAAAGCTCCTCTATTTTTTTTTTCCAATCTACTATCCTCACCGTCATCTAAAAAATAGCCATGGGTCGCTATATGAAGGATTGGAGGAGAATCTAATAGAGAAATATTTTCCTCTGTCGCTTGATCTTGAATGTACACTTTGGTAGGAGCATTTAAGATATCTTGAATATCCTGAGCCTCTTTTAAAGTTCCCTTTAAAGGATAAAACCAAACCTTTTTGCCCTCTACAATTTCCTTACCATCTTCTTCTCCATAGTCAGGGTAGGCAAAAATTGCGACGGGACTATTGCTCTTTTTTGTTTTCTTAGTTATAAAATCTCGACTAGATGAGAGTATTACTATGTTTTTGCTTTGGAGCAGATACTCTCCATTTAAGTCAAGTAAAGATCGAAATGGCAGCAAATGCAAAATCCCATCGGGCACTATGTATACTTTATTTTTTCCTTCTTGATGCTTTTCTAAAGGAGAAAATATCCTCGTATATATTCTTTGAGATATCTCTCTGAACTCTTCTTTTTTTTGAATTTTCTTTCGACAGTTTTGAATCAAATGGACAAGGTCAGCAAAGTTTCCTAAATTCACGAGCTTTATAAATTTTTTATCTACTACCACTGCTGCTAGTTTGAGTTCACTTTTATCAACAATCACAGATTTATACACGACAAAATCTATAAGCAACTCATCTTGAGAAAGAGATTCCCTAATTTCATCTACTTTGACATCTGATATTAACTCCTGGAAATCACTATTTTTCCAAATCAGCTTCTTTTCGAGATCATTTATTTCTTTTTCCAGCTTCTCTTCTAAAACTTTATTCTCTTCTCGCCTTTCATAATCCAAAAATAAATTAGAATATAGTGATCTTTTTCTTAGTAACTCTTTCACTAGCTCTTGGTCAGCACTATCACGAAATACTTGCTTTAGCTCCCGCGATATTTGCAAAAGTATCCCTTTGTAGTTCAAGGAAAAATAAAAAGCTAGATGAGCAAAATCCTCTTTTGGATATTCTTCTAAAATCGAAAACAAGTTATTTTTATCAAAAGTAATATTAAACTGTTCCAACATACTCAATCTAGTCTTTTCCGAGTTTCCTCGGAATTCTCTTTTCAGAAACAAACACTTTTTTACTAAATATTCTTTAAAAATAGATAACCCTCTACCGTATTCTTCCTGTAGTCTATATAAAAATATGAGATTATTCATAGAGCTTAGAGTAAATGGATGTTTCTCTCCGAGAATTTCTTTTCTTAGTTTCAAAGTATTTACAAACAGTGGCTCTGCTTTTTTATATTTTCCCTGTGATCTATACAAAGTTCCCAAGTTGTTCATCGATATTAGAGTAAAGGGATTCCTCTTTCCGAGAATTTCTCTTCTTAGCTTCAAAGCATTTACAAACAGTGACTCCGCTTTTTTGTATTCTCTTTGCGATGAGTATAATAACGCTAGATTACTCATTGAGTTTAGAGTAGAAGGGTGCTTTTCTCCTAAAACTTCTCTTCTTAGCTTTAAAGTATTTAAAAAAAATAACTCCGCTTTTTTATACTTTCCCTGCGAGTCATACAATCCTGCTAAATTATTCATCGAATTTAGAGTAGACGGGTGCTTTTCTCCTAGAATTTTTCTTCTTAGCTTCAAAGTATTTACCAACAGTGGCTCTGCTTTTTTATACTCTCCCTGCGAATGATACAATCCTGACAAATTCTCCATTGATATTAGAGTAGAAAGGTGCTTTTCTCCTAGAATTTTTCTTCTTAGCTTCAAAATATTTACAAATAGAGGCTCCGCCTTACTGTATTCTCCTTGCGAGCTATACAATTCTGCCAGATTATTCATTAACACAAGAGTAGAAGGGTGCTTTTCTCCCAATACTTCTCTCATTAGGACCAAAGTATTTGTAAACAGAAGCTCTGCCTTGCTATATTTTCCCTGTGATCGGTACAAGGCTGCTAAGTTGTTCATTGACAATAGAGTATCAAAGTGTCTCTTTCCGAGTATTTCTTTTCTTAGCTGCAAAGTTCTTACATAAATTGGCTCTGCTTTTTTGTGCTCTCCCTGAGATTCATATAGTTTTGCCAAGTTGTTCATTGATACAAGAGTAGAGGGATGCTTCTCCCCTAAAGTTTCTCTTTGTAGCTGCAAAGTCTTTACAAGCAGTGGTTCCGTCTTATCATATTTCCCTTGCGATCTGTAGAGTTCTGCTAGATTGCTCATAAAACTTAAAGTATGAGGATGCTTTTCTCCCAAAACCGATAAACTTTTTTCATAAACTTTCTCTGCTAAAGCAATCCCTTCTTGATATCGACCTTCTTGATATAATTTCACAACCTGAACATTGAGTTTCTGTAATTCCTCATTTCCTTGGGAATATCCCCAAGACAGAAATAGACAGAGAAAAGCCATGAGTATATAGCACCTTGAAATCACTAAAATCTGATTTTGCCCCAAGAGAAATAGTCTTTTTGAAATGAAATCGACAAGGCATTGTTTCATTAATTTCCCCATCACTTGTTTTTTTTTAGTATTCTCTCTAAAATTTCAGAAACGGCTGAGTTATTCGGATCTAGACGTAAAACCTCTCGGTAGTGATAAATAGCTTGGTCGCGTGGTCCTATTTTTTCGTATACCTTCGCCAAGCTATAGTGAATCAGAGAAGATTCGGAAGCTAGATGGAGTGCGTTTTGGTAGGATTTTTCCGCTTCTTTCATTTGATTTTGCTGGAAAAAAGCGTTTCCTAAGTTGAGGTGGGCTTCGGCAAAGTTTGGTTTTTCTTGGATTGCCTGAGAATAATGGAAAATAGCTTTCGAGAAGTTCTCTTTTTGAAAGAGAACATTACCCAAATTATAGTGAGCAATCGCAGAGGAAGGATCTTTTTCTACGGCGGCTTGGTAGTGCTCTATGGCGACTGTAAGATTACCTTCTTGTTCATAGATACTACCGATATTCACTCTTGCCCCGGTGTGAGAAGGATTGATTTTCAGGATTTTCTGGTAGTGCTTTTGGGCATTGAGAATGTCTTTCTCGGCTAAGAGGGCATGGGCCAAATTGTAGTGGGCAAGAATAAAGTCTGGCTGAGCAGCGATGGCTTGGCGATATGAGTCGATCTCTTGTTTTCGATCTCCCTTACGAGTAAAGGCTTTCCCTAGGTTATAATAAACCACAGCAGAGTTAGGGTCAAAGCTCAGTGCTTTTTTGTAGTAAAGAATGCCTTCCTCTATTTTTCCTTCCTCGACAAGAGCTTTTCCTAAATTATTGTGAGCTTCCATGTAGTTTGGTTGAACACGAATAGCTTCCCTATAGTGCTTCATCGCCGCTTGAGTGTCGCCTTTTTTCATCAAAAAATTGGCTAAGTTATAATGAGCAGGGGCAAAGTAAGGGTCCATTTTTAAAGCTTGTTGAAAGTACTTCACCGCTTCATCGATGTTATGCTGTTTTTGTAAAATATTTCCTAGATTGTTAAAAACAACGGCCGATTGAGGATTTATCTGGGCAGCTTGAGAATAATGTTCTAAAGCTTCCTCGGTATTTCCCATTTCCGAGAAAATTCCTCCCAGATTATTATAGGCTTCGACCAGCCCAGGGTCTAACTCTAAAGCTCTTTTATAATGCCAAGTAGCTTCTGCTGTACGTTCTTGTGTTTTAAGTGCATTGCCTAAATTATTATGAGCCTGGGCATAGTAGGGATCAATTTTGAGAGATTCATGGTAGTGAGAAATCGCCTGATCTACTTCTCCTTTTTTTTCTAAGGCACACCCTAGATTATTGTGAGCCACAGAGAGCTTAGGATTGTGTTCTATCACATCCTGCCATAAAGTGATTTTGTTTTCCCAAACAGAAAGTCGTCCGAAAGAAATAGCAGTCCAAACTCCTATTAGGAGAATCAAAAAGAGTGTTTTTTTAGCCAAAAAAACACTCGGACGAGAGAAGAGCGAAGCTAAAAATAAGGCCGGGCCCAAAAGGGACAGATACAAATATCGATCTGCCACTGTAGAGTGATTTTGAAAAATAAAAGGAATAATCCCAGAAACGGAGAGAAAACCCAAAATAAAAATAGCCACCGCGACAGGAAAGAGAGGAAAGCGCGAACGATAGTGCCAGGCACTTACTATCAATAATGCTCCGGGAATCCACGACCAAAAAAGCACCCCACTTTGGACAACCAACTCAGGAGTTCGCCCATATAAAGCACACAGAGGATAAGGAACTATGAGCTTGAGCAAATAAAAGCTTAAAGCATCTGCTGCAATGAAAGGACGCAGAATTACCGGAGGCAAAAAGTTAAGAGATTGATCCGGCTGCACCATTTTTGTGACAAGCGCAATCGCTAAAGCGATCCCTCCCCATAGCCAAAGGGACTGAATCACTTTTTTTCCAGAACGCTTCTCAACAAAAAAATCCAAAACCGCCGCGATTAAAGGTAAAACAACGGCAGAGGGTTTTGCTAAAACCGAGCAAACAAAGGCAAGGGTTGCGATACAATAGTACATCGCCCAAGGCTTTTCTCTTTGCTGCCTTTGGCTATAGATTCGATATTGCCACAAAGCGAAAAAAGAAAAAAAAGCACTCAAAATACCGCGAAATTCTGAAATCCAAGCAACAGACTCCACTTGCAAAGGATGCAGCAAAAAGAGCAAAGCTCCCACACAAGCTCCCCCTTTACTCTTGACAATAGAGTGAAGGAGTAGAAATACCAAAATACCATTGGCAATATGAAAAACCAAATTAGCCCCATGGAAAACCTCAGGAACAAAGTCCACATCTGTGCCCTGAAAGTACTTAATCCCTGCCCAAAAAGTATAGGTCAAGGGTATATACATTCCTTGGTGAGGACTTTGCCAAAGTTGTTTTAAGTTGTCCCAAGACAAGTTTTTCAGGTGAATATTATGATGCAAATGGCAAAACTCATCGTCCCAAACGAATCCATAGCCTATGGCCGGAAAGAAGACACCTACGGGTAAGAGGACTAAGAGTAGAAATAGTAAAATGTAATGAGCTCTATTTATTCCCATATGTATTCTCCAAGTCCTTTAGATATTCCACCGCTGGGGAAGCAGGGTTTGTTTGAATCGCTCGCTCGTAGCTTAGCCTAGCCTCTGAGACCTTTCCTTGCCCTTCCCAAAGAATTCCTAAATTACAGTGGGCGGCAGAATAATTAGGATTATTTTTAATTGCTTGGGTATAGTGATAAAACGCTCGGGAAGTATTTCCTTCTTGGGCCCAAATATTAGCCAAACTATTGTGAACCTCAGCATACTTAGGATGGATCTCTAAAGCAAGAGTATAGTGATGAGCCTCTTTCTCTGTTTTCCCTTGCAAGCGGAAGAGATTACCAAGGAGAAAATGTCCCTGGGCATACTGGGGATTGAGACGAATAGTTTCTTCGTAGTGCTCCTGTGCTCTGTCAAGTTGTCCTTGTTTTTGGTACAAAAGAGCTAAGCTCTTATGAAAGAGAACGGCTTCTGGTTTTATTTTCAAAGCTTGGGAATAGTGATAAATAGCTTGGGAAAATTTTCCCTCTCTCTCTAAAGCAGAGGCTAAATTATTATGAGGAACACAAAGAGTCGGGTTCTGTTTGACGACATTTTGCCATAATGTAATACTATTCTGCCAAACAGGAAGTCTTTCCCAAGAAATAAATATCCAGACTCCTATCAACAAAGCACAAGCTAACCATTTATATACTAAAACACGGGGGCGAGCAAAGGAAGAAGCCAAAAACACAGCTGGCCCCAGGAGAGATATATATAAATAGCGATCTGCAACCATTGAGTAGTTTTGGAAAACAAAAGAAACCATTCCGATCACAGGCGAAAAACCTATCACAAATATGCTGACAGACACCGCAAAAAAAGGAACACGTCGATAATACCAAGCACCGGCTAAGAGGAAAACCCCAGGAATCCATGACCAAAGAAGAGTTCCACTTTCCACAAGAAACTCAGGAGTGCGTCCATACAAAGCACATAAAGGGTAAGGGAAAAAAAACTTTATGGTATAGAAACTTAAGATATCCAGAGCAATTAAAGGACGAAGGATGACCGGAGTTACAAACTCAAGAGATTGATCGGGTTGTACTATTTTTGTTCCAATGGTAACAAGCAAAGAAATCACGAGCCAGGGAAAGAGAGACCAGAGTACTTTTTTGGGAGAGCGCTTTCTGACAAAAACATCTAAAATTCCCGCGATTAAAGGTAAGACAACGGTTGATGGTTTGGCTAAAACTGAGCTCATAAAAAAAAGAGTTGCCATACAATAGTTCATAGCACCTGTTTTTTTTTCGCTTTTCTTTTCACTATAAACCCCATATTGCCACAAAGCTAAAAAAGCAAAGAAAGCACTCAGTATTCCCCTGAATTCAGAAATCCAAGCCACAGACTCTACTTGCAAAGGATGCAATAAAAAAAGCAAAGCTCCCAGACAAGCCCCCCACTTATCTTCGACCAGGGAAAAAATAAGCAAAAAAACTAAGAGGCCATTGGCAATATGAAAAAATAGATTGAGGCTATGAAAAACTTTTGGATTAAAATTAACATCGGTTCCTTGGCAATACTTAATACCTGCCCAAACAGTATAAGTTAGGGGAATATACATCCCTTCATAAGAACTTTGCCAAAGTTGCCCTAGATTCTCCCAGGACAAATCACTCAAATAAGGATTGTGATGTAGATGGCAAGGTTCATCGTCCCAAACAAAACCATGGTCTATAACCGGAAGAAAAACTAGCATGGGTAATAAGGTAAGGAGTAGAATAATCAAAGCAGAACTCACTTTAGGAGAGGACATACTACTTCTCCTTTAGCTGTTTTAAGTAATCTACCGCTGGCGATTGAGGATTTACCTGAATCGCTCTTTCATAATTTTCCACAGCTTCTTCGATTTTTCCCTGTCCTTCTAAAATAATTCCTAAGTTACAATATGCTGTATCATAGCTAGGGTTGTACTTAATCGCTTGAGAATAGTGATGAATAGCTTGAGGAATATTTTTTTCTTCGACCCAAGCATTGGCCAAATTATTATGAGCCTTAGCATAGAAAGGTATTATTTTGAGAGAACTTTGGTAGTGATAAATGGCTCGCTTCGAATCACCTTCTAACTGAAAAGTGTTCCCGAGCAAAAAATGCCCCTCGCCATACTGTGCATTTACCTCAAGGGTCTTCTCATAATGCTCTCTAGCTTTCTTCACTTGTCCTTGTCTTTGGTAGAAAAGGCCCAAGTTTTTATGAACGATTAGAGAGTCTGGTTTCATTTTTAAAGCTTGTAAGTAGTGGTAAAGAGCCAAGGAGGTATTATTTTCTTCTTCATAAATATTAGCTAAGTTATTATGAGCTTCGGGAAAGGTGGGATCTATCTGCAAAGCTTCGCCATAGTGATAGCGAGCCTCATCTAAAAATCCTTTGTCTTTGAAAGTATTCCCTAAATTATTGTGGGGTAAGGCTTGCTCAGGAAACTTCATAATAACATCTTGCCAAAGGGACACTTTATTCTGCCATACAGGTAATTGTCCATAGCTCAGAAAAGCATACCCGACCAAGAGAAAACCAAGGAAAAAAAGCTGTAGTTTGGAGTAAGGCACAGAAGAAAGAAACAAAGCTAAAGCCAAAGCCGGTGCTAGCATACCAAAGTACAGGTAACGGTCTGCCACAGTAGAGTACTCTTGAAAACCAAAGGGAATAAAGCCCGAGACGGGAAGCAGGCTAAAGCAAAAAATCCCGAGCAAACGCCAAATCCAAGAAGAATGGTTTCTCAAACTCCCAGCTCCCCCCAAAAAAAACACGACCCAAACCCCTGAAAACCAAAAGTACCCCTGATCCAAAACAAGTTTCGGCGTTCGTCCATACAAAGGGCAAAGCTCAAAAGGAAAAAGAATTTTGCTAATATAAAATCCATAGCTATCCAAAGCAACAAAAGGACGTAGGTGCCAAGGAGCTATATCTTGGACAAGAATATCCGGCTGAATACTTTTTGTGATAATAGTTATGATAAGGGAAAGAGGAATCCAGAGTAAAAGCCCCCTTGCTTTACGCGGAGACTTTAAAAACATGCCGACAATGAGGGGCAAAACCACAGTGGAAGGCTTGGATAAAAGAGCAAGAACAAAGGCAAGGGTCGCCAAAAGATAATAAACCCACTTATCTCTATTTTCGGCATCAGCATAAATTAGATACTGCCAAAGAGAAAGAAAAGAAAAAAAACTCCCTAAAAGCCCTCGGAATTCCGAAATCCAAGCCACCGACTCTACTTGAATGGGATGCAGTAAAAAGAGCAAAGCTCCCGCACACGCAGCCCAAGAATTATCGACCAACTTTCGAAGAATGAAGAAGAGCAAGTAGCCATTGGCAATGTGCACAAACAGGTTGAGTAGATGAAAAATAGAGGAGTCAAATCCACCACTAAAATACTTGACGAAAGCCCAACAGGAGTAGGTAACGGGAATGTACATTCCCTGGTAAGGATTATGCCAAAAATAAAAAATACTAGTGAGGTTTATTTCTTGGAGATAGGGGTTATGATGGAGGTGGAAAAGCTCGTCATCCCAGACAAAGCCATACCCGCTGACTCTCCCAAAAACAAGGAGAGGCAAAAGAGTTAGGGCAAAAGGGATAAACCATTTTTGGTTTATGACAAGCTTATTGCTATGTGGGATTTGAGCCATTTGATAATGGGAATTGTTTAGTAGCCCTCGTTTTTGTAGCATATGTTAAACCTGGCTTTGGTATATGTTTCAGAGTACTCCCCCTCAGAAAAGTTCCTCGCTTCTCTCTCAAAGGGGAGATAAGAAAGATTTTACTACATACGACAGCAAATGAATTTCGTATGCAGAAAAATCCTTCTGGTCCTCCCTTTGGGGGGGACTGCGAGGAACGAGCGGGGGGAACACACTGAAAATAAAAAATTTTGCAGCCTGTTAAACTACGCTACAATAAAGAAAATTCCAGGACCTAAGTTATAAAAAATAAGTTTAGAAAATAGAATTTTATCTGAAACGCCCCTAAATACCGTGCGAGGATGGAGGGCGAGCTCCTGCCGAGCAGGGGATGTGCCTAGATTACAATATTAGGAAGCCTTGCACATCCCCTGCTCGGCAGGAGCCTCGCCCTCAAGGGAACATTGTGCTTAAACAGTTTTTGGATAAGCCTCATTCTATATAGACTTACGACTTAAGTTGACAGTTATGGGGTTCAACCCCAGAGCTATTCAATTTAAACCCCTCCCATCATAAAACAAAACCTTACATGCTATCAATAATAGCGTTCAAGGTTGCGCTCGGACGCATTGCTGCAATTACTTTCGCTGGATCAGTGTAGAAATAGCCCCCTAGATCCACAGGACTCCCTTGGGCCGCGAGAAGTTCACCAGTGATTTGCGCTTCTTTCTCAGAAAGTTCCTTCGCCACTCCGGCAAAGCGAGCTTTGACAGACTCATCTTTATCTTGGTTAGCTAACTCTTGGGCCCAGTATAGTGCTAAACAGAAAGTGCTTCCTCGGTTATCTATTTCATTTACTTTGCGAGAAGGAGATTTTCCATTTTCGAGATAGGTACTAATGGCTTGGTCTAATGTCTCCGCAAAAAGAGCGGCCGTTTTGCTTTGGGTTTTTTCTGCGATAAGTTCCAAGGAAGGAACTAAGGCACAGTACTCTCCTAGAGAGTCCCATCTCAAATGACCTTCTTCGATAAGTTGCTGAACATGCTTAGGAGCAGAACCTCCCGCACCCGTTTCAAACAAGCCCCCTCCTTGCATAAGAGGTACAATTGAAAGCATCCGAGCACTTGTTCCTAGTTCTAGAATAGGGAAAAGATCTGTCAGGTAGTCACGTAAGACATTTCCAGTAACAGAGATAGTATCTTCTCCGCGGCGGATTCTCTCCAAAGAGAATTTCATCGCATCTTCAGATTTTTTGATGTGAATTTCTAGACCTGCCGTATCATGATCAGGCAAATATTGGTTTACCTTCTTGATAATTTCAGCATCGTGTCCTCGGTTTTCGTCTAACCAGAAAATAGCAGGTGAACCACTCGCTTTAGCCCGAGAAACGGCCAGACGTACCCAATCTCGGATCGGAGCGTCTTTGGTCTGGCACATTCGAAAGATATCTCCGGTTTCCACACCTTGCTCCAGAACAGTAGCTCCCGAAGCTATATCAACCACACGAATAGTTCCATTACCCGGGGCTTCAAAAGTTTTATCATGAGAGCCGTACTCTTCTGCTTTTTGGGCCATCAAGCCCACGTTAGAAACACTTCCCATAGTAGAAGGATCTAATTGGCCATGTTGTTGGCAATCGGCAATGATTTCTTGGTACATGGTCGCATAGCTACGGTCTGGGATCATCGCAACTGTGTCTTGTAATTGATCGTCTCTATTCCACATCTTACCGCCATCGCGAACCACATTAGGCATAGAGGCATCAATAATGACATCGTTAGGAACATGTAAGTTTGTGATTCCTTTTCGAGAATCCACCATGGCTAAAGCAGGGCGTTTTTCATATACAGCCGCGATATCCGCCTCGATCTGGGCTTTTTTATCGGCAGGAAGTCGATCCAGTTTCTTCAGAACATCAGAAAAACCGTTACTTAGGTTAGCTCCAATTTCTTTGAGCAAACCAGGATGTTTACTGAAAACGTCTTCGAAGTAGACAGAAACACAGTGACCGAACATAATTGGATCAGAGATTTTCATCATTGTTGCTTTGAGGTGCAAAGAAAGAAGGCCTCCGCTCTCTTTAGCGGCTTGAATTTCTTTCGCATAAAAACTTCTGAGGGCAGCCACATTCATGACAGAAGTATCAATAACCTCTCCCTCAAGAAGAGAGACTTTTTCTTTTAGCACGCTAACCTCGTCACCAGCGGCAAACTCAATGCGAACATCACAGGCTTTTTCCATGGTAGCTGATTTTTCGTTCGCAAAAAAGTCTTTTTCTTGCATATGAGCAACGCGTGTCTGTGAACCAGACTTGGGCCAATCCTTCATCATTCCGTGAGGATTTTTCTGAGCAAATTTTTTAACCGAAGCGGCTGCTCTTCGGTCAGAATTTCCTTCTCGCAGGACAGGGTTTACCGCAGATCCTAAAACCTTTGCAAATCTTACTTGCAATGCTTTTTCTTCATCATTCTTGGGCTCTTCAGGATAATCAGGAATCGCATATCCCTTTTCTTGGAGCTCCTTAATCGCACTTTGGAGCTGAGGAATAGAAGCGCTAATATTAGGTAGTTTCACAATATTAGCTTCCGGAGTTTTTGCCAAATCTCCAAGTTGCTGTAAGTAATCCGGTATCTTTTGCTCTTCCGTTAATTTATCAGGAAAATTAGCAATAATCCGACCAGCCAGAGAAATATCTCTCGTTTCCACCCCAATACCAGAACCCTTGGTATATGCCTGCACAATAGGAAGTAAGCCTTCTGTCGCCAAAGCAGGCGCTTCATCAATTTTGGTCCAAATAATCTTCGAATTTGTCATTTACTATCCTTCGTTTTGAAAAAAAAATTCATAGGACTCGTCCTAAACTTTTGTCCTAAACTTTTAAAAATATTTTCCTTGGGAGAACAAAGATTTTACTTAATGAATCCTGAAAAATCAATAAAGAAGATCGTTTTCTTTTTACCATAATGAGCTATTATTAAATGGAATCAGAAACCTCAATTTAAAGGAAAGGCTTAGAAAAAACATGACAACTATCTACAATCAATGTGCAAAAGCTATCCAAGATCCCGACGTTCTTATTATTAGTGCAGGGGCTGGAATGGGAGTGGATTCGGGCTTGCCCGCCTTTCGAGGAATCGAAGGTTTCTCGGAGCAGTCCCTGTTTACAAACGACTAGGAATTGATTTCACTAATGTATCCAAGCCTGCTTGGTTTGACCGAGATCCTAACTTCGCTTGGGGCTTTCACGGACATCGTCTAGAGCTTTACCGTGAGGCTATTCCCCGCGCAGGATTTCAACTTCTTCAAAGGTAGATAATTGACAAAAATATTAAACTGGGCAGGATATTATTGTCGATAAAAGAGGGGATAGCAGCATTAGAAAAATTTTGACTTTTAGAGATGGTTTCGGGCATGTCCTAAGACACGCCCTACAAAAAAGAAAAAGGGTCTTTCCCTTCTAAGCAATCTTTCGTTTCAAACTCCATCCTGGTTACTTTTTGGATTTGCTGTAAACAGATATGGCAAGACCACCTAGAAGCATTAAAAGAAAGCTATTTGCTTCTGGTACAGAGGCATTATTAAATTCAAATTGCAACCAAGGACGAATAGCCGCAGCAAAAGAGGTGTCATTGAATGAATTTCCAAGAGGATCTGTCGCATTAACAGAATTACCTCCATCAAAATCGAAGTGGTAATCCCAGAAAATACTAATCGTTTGTCCTTCTAGAGAGGTAAAGTTTACATCTCCAGGATTGGTAAAAGAAAAACCTCCAGAAGGAGCTGGGGCCAAACGAAAGTCTGCCGCGGTAGATTGTTGTCCTGCAATCCATGTAAAATCAAGACCTGCTCCTACCATACGGAATCTGTTATCTCCAGAAGCAGCTGTTGAATCTCCCCCGATTCCTAAGCGTGTGACATTTATACTTTCTCCAGCTTGTAGATCAATTGTCCCCACTAAAACATTAATTGCTCCCGGACTATTATTGGGAATAGTAGGTGAAGTGTTTGCCACTAAACCAGTAAAGACAAATTGTCCTCCGCCACTATCAATTACACTCCCAGGAATCACAGTTGCATGTAACGGTAAACTTAACAGGACTATAACTATACAAGAAATACTTAAATATCTTTTCATTTTTTTCTCCATATCATAAAGAAAGAGACTTATTTTAGTAACAAAAAAACTCTCATTAGGGCGTGTGTGACACGCCCTAAATAGATTAAAATTTATATCCAATTAAGCATTAGAATGCCAGAGAAATTTTTAATAAAAATAGTAATAAAATTATGACTTCAGAAGAGCCTCCAAAAGCAAGCGATTAAGTTGGTTTCTTTTTATTCCTTGGGGTTTTTCTTCGAGTAAATCTATAAGCGTTGGGGATAGATTTACTTGAGCAAATGCTCTTTTGCCATATAAAGATCGACCTTCAATCAAAGGATTAAGTTCAGATAAAAGTTCTTTGGTAAAAGTTTTTGGCGGAAGTTTTTTTCCTTTGTAATTTACTATTCGTCGTTGAATTTTTTGAGAGATCTTCTTGCGAATATGCTTAGCAGCAGGATCTTCCTGCTGAAGACGTAAAATCCATTTTTTAGGTTCCCTAAAATCAAAGATGCTCATTAGATATCCTTGCTTTTGAGTGATTTCAGAGACACAGAGTTGACTTAGCTCTTTCCCGCATTTTTTGGCCACTGCCTCTAAGAGTACCTCAAGAATTTCATTTTCTCCGAGGCTTGCAGCCATCATAAGGGCGGTGACTCCAGTGCGATCTGTTTTTTCAAAATCAACTCCATAATTCACCAGGGTTTTTACAACTTCTACCTTGCGAAAAATTACCGCAAAAGGCAAAGCTGTTGTAAAACCAACCGCATCGATTTTATTGATATCCACTCCTCTTTCTAAAAGCTCGGTTATTTTTTTATTGTCCAATTTTCCAAGAGCTTGGTGAAGATCCAAGAGGTCTTTTTCTCTCTTTATGTACTCCAATATCTCAATATTCTTTTGTTTGCAAGCTTCTTCTATAGCTCTCTCTCCGTCTTTTTCTCCTAGAAGCCATATACGAGGCTTCAAAAATGTCCTTAAGGCTTTTTCGTGGCCTTCCTTAACTAAATAAAAAAGTGCGGTATGTCCTTGTCGGCACTTACTCTCTAAGTAGAGAATATGGTCATAGTGCTTTTCTAGTTCTCTGAGAACAGTAGAATTTCCATAGCGAGCCGCAATCAGTAGAATGTTCTCTCTATTTATATTTGCTACTTCGATATCTACTTTACCCTGAAGAAGCCATTTTGC
The DNA here is from genome assembly GCA_029260735.1 of Planctomycetota bacterium. Lineage (GTDB taxonomy): Bacteria > Planctomycetota > Uabimicrobiia > Uabimicrobiales > Uabimicrobiaceae > JAJDCR01. Next base: position 22,653 of record JAJDCR010000109.1, on the reverse strand, counting down.
TATTTTTGTGTGCCCTTTTTGGCAAGCGAGCATTACAGCCGTGTTTCCTTGCTTATCTTCTTCGTTTAAGTCGACCTTTCGTGCTAAAACCTGTATTTGGTCAAAATTTCCCGCCTCTGCTGCTTCTAAAAAAGCTTCTCGATCAGATGATTTTGTCCGAAGAGCACGCCTTATTTCTTTATCCTTGGTATAATTTTTCGCTGTTTTTCCGTGGATATCTTTTAAACTAGGATCTGCTCCATGAGCCATAAGAGTGCGCACTCCCCGATAATACCCCACCTTGGCTGCAACGATGAGAGGAGTTTCTCCGGCATCTTCTCGTCTATTCACATCTGCTCCATGAAGAAGAAGCTGCCTCATAACCGAAGTGCTAAATCTTCTGGTCGCCTGGGACAGGGGAGTTCCTCCTCTTTCCAAACAAGTATCAACAGGAACTCCTCGCAGAATCAACTCCTCGATGACTTGCTCTCTTTTGAAGGAAGACGCCGTCAGCAAAGCTCTAGATCCACTCAAAGAAACCACTTCTGAGCTTGTATGCTGAAGAAGTAGTAAAACGGTCTCTTCCTGACAAGAATACAAGGCCGTGAGAAAAGCACTTGATCTATATTCGTTATCCGTCGTAGCATTAGGGTCGGCCCCCTTCTTTAATAGTAACTGAATTAGGGAAACCCTATCTAAATAGTTTCCTCGATCAATAATTTCATCATAGCCCGCAGCAAGCATCAAAGGAGTGATCAACTCTTTCTCTGAAAAACAAGAAGGAAACCTTTGGTTCACATCAACTCCTGATTTAAGCAAAGATTTAACTTTACTAATATTGTTTGATGAGATAGCTAATATAAGATCTTTGGACATAAAAACCTCTTCCCATTTTTAACAATTATGCTAAAATAATTATTAATACTAAAACTATTACGAGGTAGAGGGCAAAACAAATGCAAAAAAAATCTTTATTCCTTTCATTTTTTATCTTTTTTTTATGGTTTATTTCTATATCTTTCTCTTCGGCCGGAGTCATTGCTCACTGGAAATTTGATCTTCCTCCTGGAGTAAATATAAATGACTCTGTTGTTACAGATAACGATGTAGTTAATGGCTTCACGGCAACAAAAGCAGGGCCACGAGACATCACATACGAGGCTCCCGCCCCTAGCACAAGTGGAGCGTCCATTTTATTAGATAATGGCAGTACATTCAATAATAACGGTTCTTATCTTAGTGCTGTGGATAATGATATTTTTACAAACTTAGGAAGTCTAACCATTGAAGCAAGGGTAAACCCTAGCGAAATCAAGCAATCTGTCATTCTTCGTAAATTTGCTAATCTAAACCAAGCGACCGGAGTAGTGAACAATAACGGCTATTGGCTAGAATTAAAAGCGGATGGTGGCTTTGGTTTTCATATTGGCAATAGCGCTTCTAATTTTATCGATGTCGCTACCAATTCTAATTTTGCTCAAATAGGTCAATGGTTTACTGTAAGAGCGGTTTGGGACGGAACGAATATAAGCCTATTTGTCGATGGCGTTTTACAAAATACGGGCACCTTTAACGGCGCATTAGATAACACGGCGGGAGATATTGGCATTGGTGCTATTGTCCGTCTGAATGATGGAAGCAATACGGGGCAGTTCTTTAATGGTTTCATTGATGAAGTAGTTTTGGGCGATGGTGATGTTCCAGCAGATTTTGCTTCGATTCCTGAAGCAAGTTCTTTTCTTCTTCTTCTCCTGGCCTTTTTGCCATTTTTTATCGTGAGAAAAAGTTAGGTTCACCAAGTAAGTAAGTCAACATTTCGCGAGAAATCATTCGATGATTAAAGTAAAATCCTTGCTCTACACCTATCCAGGTCAGAAAACCCCCACAATTAAAGAACTAGATTTCCAAATTGATCGGGGAGAAATATTTGGCTTTCTCGGCCCCAGTGGTTCAGGTAAAAGCACCACTCAGAAACTCTTAGTTGGTTTGCTAACGAACTACCAAGGAGAAATTAGTATTTTTGATAAGGAGGCCAAGGCTTGGGGAAGAGAGTTCTATCAAAAAATAGGAGTCGGCTTTGAGTTGCCCAATCACTTCAACAAACTAAGTGCTCTGGAAAATCTAAATTTGTTTGCCTCTTTTTATGGAAAAGAAACCCAAGATCCTTTGGAGTTATTACAACTTGTAGGGTTAGAAAATGCTGCAAGGCAAATGGTAAGCAATTTCTCTAAGGGAATGAAAATGCGCCTAAATTTTGTCCGGGCCATTTTGCATGATCCCGATATTCTTTTTCTCGATGAACCCACCGCAGGTCTAGATCCTGTCAATGCCCGCAAACTAAAAGACATTATCATTTCCTTAAAAAATAAAGGGAAAACAATTTTTCTGACCACCCACAACATGCACGACGCAGATGAACTCTGCGACCGCGTTGCTTTTATCGTTGAGGGAGAACTTAAACTCATCGACTCTCCTCGCAAGCTCAAACTTAACCAGGGTAAAAAACAAGTGGTCGTGGAGTATTCGAGTGGAGAAGTCAAAAAAGCCCAATTTGACTTGCAAGGTTTAGGGAAAAATGCCCAGTTCTTAGAAGTTTTACAGTCTCATGAGATAGAAACTATCCATAGCCAAGAAGCATCTCTAGAGGATATTTTTATTGAGACAACAGGCAGGGCCTTGCTGTGAAGACCTTTTGTCATCTCTTATGGTGGGACTTTGTCTTACAGTTTCGACAAAGATTTTGGTTAGCCGGACTCGTTGTCACCTTAGTCTGGATTCCTCTCGTTTCGTCATTACCTCCTGAGCATGCTAATAGATGGGTTTCGGCCCTTCTCTTTGGCGATATATGTATTATTGGCCTAATGTTCATTGCAGGAATCTTGTTTTTAGAAAAACGACAAGGCTCTATCTATGCGGCCATGATCACTCCTTTGCCAACTAGCACTTGGATTCTTTCCAAGGTAGTGTCTTTAACCGTACTCTGTACACTTATATCCAGCACTATTCTTTTTTTTAAGGCAGGAGAGAGTGACTGGTTGCGAGTTATAGTTGCCGTTAGTCTATCGGCCTCTTTTTATACACTACTCGGGCTAATCATCGCTTCTCCCTTTAGTAGAATCAACAATTACTTTATCTGCTTATCCCTCACCCTTATGATTACGAGCATTCCCATATACTGGCATCTCGGAATTATCGATCATTTTTTGCTCTGGGCTCTTCCTAGCTACCCGACAATGATACTTCTAGCTGGTTGCTTAAACAATATGCCTCCTTCTGAGTTTTATAAAGCGACTGGCATTTTGCTTCTATGGATTTTTTGCGCCTTTCATCTAAGCATCAAAGCTTTTCATCACTTTATCTCTAAGCGTAAAGAAGGATTATCATGAGCACCTGGATAAATGTCTTTCGCTCTGATGCGAGAAGAATCCTCCGCGATCCTTTTCTCTTTTTCTTGATTATTGCCCCCTTACTTTTTGGTCTTCTTGCCCGGTGGGGAATTCCTCTTCTCACAGAAAAGCTTTCTGCTCAACTTGATCTTGTCCATTACTATCCTCTTATCATTGTTCTTCTTATTATCACAGGCCCAGCCTACTTTGGAACAGTAATGGCTTTCCAAATCCTTGATGAAAAAGATGAAAATTCATTGCTTCCCATTGCCGTAACCCCTTTTTCCCTAAAAAACTACTTTACCCTACGCATTTTCATATACACCCTTGCCAGTGTTCCCCTTGTCGCTCTTGTCCATATCGAAATGAATTTGCTCTCAATCTCTTCTCTAAAGCTATGGTCTGTAGCTGCTGTCGCCGCCCTCAACGCTCCCTTTATAGCTCTAGTTGTCGCCAGCTTTGCCCGAAATCAAGTAGAGGGCTTTGCCGTTTTAAAAGGATCAGGCTTTCTCATTCTTTTTCCGATGGCCATGTTTTTTGTCCCCAGCTACTGGCATTTACTCTGTGGAGTTTTGCCTTCGTATTGGCCTATCATAGCTTACTTTACAGCGGTACAGGAGGGAGGGTCAGAGCTATTTTTTTGGATCGCTGTATTCATGGCCCTCCTCACGCAAACTCTTGCCATTCGTATTTTATATCATAAATTCGAGAAGAATGTAATCTGCTCTTAATAGTTGCATTTTTAGAAAAGGTGTTGTATAATTTTTATTAAAGCTTTAGTTTTTTAGATTAATTTTTAAGAAAAGCGTTGGGGAAATGCTATGAAATACTTGATTTTGCTTTTATCGTTGTTTGTGACAAACATTTTTGCTATCACAGTGACAACTTTTGATCACGATGGTGACGGAGTGGTGAGTGGTAGTGGAGCGGATGCTCACGTCTTTGAAAGTAGTCCAAATACTACCGGAAACGGAGCGATGAAAGTGCGCACTCAAAACAGTTTGAGTCATCTAGAAGTAGGGTTTATGCGCTTTGACTTGTCATCGGTTGATGCAAACACCATAACAAACGCAAAATTAGGGATATACGATTTTCGTTTTGATGAATCTCCTGTCAATGGACGAAACTTTGAAGTTTATGGAGTAACCAACCAAAGCCTCGACAACTGGAGCGAAACAGGAATCACCTGGAACAATGCCCCCGGAATTACCGACGATGGGACACCATTCAACAATATAGATGTCAATGGAGATGCTCTTCTCCTAGGCTCATTTACCTACTCCGGCTCGGGAAATGATGGTTTCAGCAGTGAGATCAGTTTAGCTGGCCTCACCAGCTTTATCCAAAATGACAACAATAACCAAGTGACTCTGATTTTGACAAGAATTGATGATGGTGCCGATACCTTACACCATCTGGGGTCAAAAGAGCTGTCTACTCTCAGCCGTCTTGATTCTTCGCCAGTTCTTTTGGGGTCACTCGCCCCACAGTTGATTTTAGATGGAGCTGAGTTTTCTGACCCGGTGGTTCCCGAGCCATCTTCTTGTCTTCTAATGGCCTTAGCGCTTGCTTTTAGTTTAAGACGGAGAAAGTAATTTAAGATTTATTTGATCGTTTTGCGAGCTCGATGCCCTAGAAAAACCAAAGTCGAGAGCAACAAAACAAAACTAGAAGGTTCTGGAACAGCAGAAACACTACTTGTTTGAAAAGCCAGGTGATCAAAATGAACTCGGTCACCGGCAGCACTTCTTTGAATCCGAACAGAGTTGATTACTTCCCCGTTTTGAGCATCTACTTTGATATATCCGTTGCGACTACTACTACTAACATAGTTAGCCACTTCAAGAATCATGTCATTGACCAAAACATTGTTTCCATTGACGATGATTGACCATCCCGTAGACGTCATCTGCCCTACTCCAATACCAAAAGAGCTTGCTCCTTGATCAAAAGTGAATGTAGCTCCTCCATTACGTCCTGAAAAGTTTCCTCCGACCACCACTAAGTTATTACTATTGTCCCAAGAAAGATTGGTATCGCTTGAAAATTCGTGAGCAGAAGAAAAATTAGGGTGTTCGTAAGTCACAGTAAGACCAGTTGCAAAAGTAGCATCCTCAAACCCTTCTACTGTGTAGCTACCATCAATTCCTAAAGCAGCATCCATGGTTGCAGTATTGGTATTAAAAACAGAGGGAGCAAAGCCTGTCACAGTAAAGGCAAAAAGAGAAGAAGAAAAAAAGAAAAGAGCAAGTATTATTCGGTAGTGCATTGTGGTTTTCCTTAAAAAGCGATAGATAGTATTAAAAGATATGACTTCAAAGAGTTTTTTAATTTTGTCATATTATATATATATTAGGATATATCTAAAGCGAGAGAGAATCAAGAGGAAAATTTACAAAGCACTATTGGTAGTAAACTTTTAAAAATTATTTCGCTTATGAGGGCGTTGAAAATCTAACTCTGGCCCCTTCGAAACAACTCCCGTAGGATTAACCGCTATCTGACTTTCATAGTAATGTCTTTTAATATGAGTGAAGTTTACAGTTTCGGCAATTCCTGGCACTTGATATAAATCGCGCACATAGTTCGACAAATGGGGGTAATCTTCTATTCGCCTTAAATTGCATTTAAAATGCCCCACATAAACCGCATCAAACCGAATTAAAGTGACAAACAAACGCCAATCTGCTACCGTTATTTTTTTGCCTAAGAGATAGCGTTGTTTTGCTAGTCTTCCCTCGATTTTATCTAAGGCTTCAAAGAGATTATCAAAGGCTTCTTCGTAAGCTTCTTGATTCGTCGCAAAACCAGCCCGGTAAACTCCATTATTAATATTTTGATAAACAAAAGAGTTGACCTCCTCTATTTCACCGCGCAGTTCTTCGGGATAGTAATCAATGGAATTATCAGCACCTGCAAATTGACTATTAAACATCAAAATAATTTCACTCGACTCGTTATTAACAATAGTATTCTCTTGTTTATCCCATAGAACAGGCACCGTTACTCTTCCAGTATAGTCGGGCTTTGTTTTAGTGTAAATTTCGTGCAATTTCTTAGCGTTATTGATGGGGTCATCTCCAGCGTTCAAAGACCATCCTTCGCTTCCCATATAAGGATCTACCACAGAGACAGATATGGCATCTTCCAATTTTTTTAACGCTCGGAATATCAAAGTCCGATGAGCCCAAGGACAAGCATAAGAGATGTAAAGATGATAGCGTCCAGCTTCTCCCTTGAAACCAGAGGAACCATCTAAGGTAACTTGATGACGAAAAGAACTGTCTTGGCGAACAAAACGCCCATTTGTTTTTTCGGTGTCATACCACTTATCGTGCCAAACACCTTCTACTAATAAGCCCATTTTTCTCTTTTCCTTTCTCATGAATAGCAAAACTCATTTTAGCCTTTTTTTGTTTCCGTGTGTGAAAAGCCTGTAATAGAAATAGAACTAGAAACAGAAATCTACTCCAGGGAAAACAACTCCCGAATTTCGAGATCTATTTCCCTCTCTAGTTTAGAGTCCCCTAAGAGATAGGCCAAAACCTTGTCTGTCTGTTCGCTCATCTCAGAAAGAGAGAGTAAACTCTGAATCAAAATCTTAGAAAGCAGAGTATGTTTTTCGGGGATTTCTGCCGAAAAAAAGTTCCCTTCTCTTTTAATCGGGGTCTCTAACTCTTGTAAGGGGCCCAGAGAATTCATTGCCCGAAGAATAGCTTCAGGACGATCCTTATAAGAATAATTCTTTAGCTTTTCGGGAAAAATCGCCTTGCCAATATGATAGTCTTGCTTTCCGTAGTTGAGAGGAAAATCACAGAATTCATCACCCGAAACAGGTAACCCACCGACAAACTTCACAGGCACAATAGGCCAACCAAGTTGTAAAGCTAGGTCTGTAAAGACAGAGCTGATACGTTTCGTTTCAGCGCTGCAGTGCAGGGATCTCTTTCCTTCCACATGGACAAGAAGCGAGGTACTTAAAGACGTTTCTTCTTTGAACTTTTGCAAGATTCCCAAGATGTCTTTTTGTTGCTCTCGCTTGAAAAAAATCATGCCCAAGGGAGGTTTCTCCATTGTAGAACTGGCCACTCTGGCAAAAGCGCCTACCCAACTGTAGCGATGCTCATCTTTGGCAATCGCTTTAGCTGTTGTTTTAGTCAGAGCAGAAGCCACTGCTAGAAACAATAAAGATTCGACCATGGTTTGGTGATTTGCAAGGTAGAGAACAGGGCGTTGTGCTAGGTTCTGAAACTCCAAGGGATCACTTATAATCACTCTCCGAACAAAACTATTCAGTAACCCACCAACGAGGTCGTGAACAAAACCGTGAGTGCCTGTTTCAGCAACCCAATAGTCTCGAATTTTTTGCCAATCTATTTCTCCCGCCACTTCAGAATGAGCGGTGAAATAATCGCTATGGCTTTTCCCTTTTATTATTAGTTTATTCAAAGGAAGATTAAGGCAATGTCCTTCGTTATCTAAAGCAACATATCGAGGATGTAGATTTAGGTATTGGCTAGCATGTTCTGCTACAACAATATGTTTCCCTAAGTCCTTTGTTTCTCCCGACACATTATATATATGGTTCACCGTTCCGGGAAGCCAGTTGCAATGTTCAATCTCTTTTGGGAACAACTTACTCTCTGTTTCTTTTAGCTCGCTCAAGGAAACCCCGGAGATGAATCTTTGGTTTAATAAAAACTCTTTGCGGTGCCGAGAATCTTGGTCTCCTAATTTTCCTTTTTCCATTAAAACCACTTTGATTTGAAAAGTAGCCAAACATTGATCTTGGTCTAAAATCCAAACCTGAACCAAAGGAAAAGACTGGGATAACATTTCTAAGAAACGAGCTTCCACGCGAACTAACCCACTTTTTGGCCAAGATTGGAAAAGCTCTAAATTTCGAATGGATATCGGATAACCAGCCAAAGAGATATCTATGTCCTCAGACCAAAGTTGAAGTCGATCAAAGGGAATACAATGTAAGGCCGCATCTAATAGCCCAGGATGCAAAAGCCCCAAGGGCACTCCTTTTGATTCTACATCCACTTCGCAACTAGCCCCATTTTTTCCCAAGATCCAATTTTGCATGAGTTGAAACGAAGCTCCATGAAATAACTCTCCCGTTAAATAGGGACTTTGTTGCAAAACCCCCTCTTTTAGAGCTTGTATAACTAGTGGAGGTGCAGAAGCCCATTTTGATTGAAAGCCAAACTTAGCCTTAGCAATAGTCTGGTATTCCTGATCGCGGTACACCTGTAGCTCAACTCCTAAAGCATTTTCTAGTTGACCAGATTTCTCTAGTTGACCAGAGTTTTCTAGTTGATCTAATTTATCCCGTTTACTAAAGCGATAGCGCCCTTCTAAACGATTTTCGGAAAACTTCGCCCAAGAGTAGGCATCCATTTCTGCTCGAACTAGTTTTTGATGGGAAAAGAAAGAAGAAGCGACTTCAGCCATCATATTCAGTTCTGCTGTAATCGGAAGAGCTGGTATTGTAAAAGTGGGACAGTGGTCTTTAATCCAGGGATGATTTTTAAGGTCGATCTCCCATTTTTTTTCGCTTAGAGTTTTCTCGGTCAGAGAACGAATTTCTACACCTATCCGGGGAATATTATATATTTTAGTCCCATCTACCCAAGTACTAGCACTTGCCACTACAGATGTTTTTTCATCTTCTTGTATTTCCACTAAAATGGTAACTTCTTGGTTTCCTGGATTAATTTGCCCTCGGTAGTGCCACTCAATTTTTGAACCCAATGCTATGGGAGTGAACACCCCATTTTGTTCTCCGTGCTTATCTATCAGGTAAAATTGAAGAACCTGGATTATCGCTTCTAGCCCTAAAGAACCTGGTTGGACAGGATCTTGAAAAAAATGCGCTTTTAAAAACCAATCCTCTCTTTTCACCTGCTTACGAGCTCGGAGAATTCCTTTTCCATTTTTACCCGCCCTAGGCCAATAGCCACTGATTTCATCCAACATTAAAAGCATTCCTGATGGCAAAGAAGGGTTCTGTCCAAAATATTTCACAGGTCGAGAAGTCAAATCGACAGAAAAATTGCTTTCTTTATCGAGAAGATGACGTTCTTCGGGAGGAAATCCCTTTTGATTCTCAAAGGCCGAGGGAGAAAAGAAACCGAAGACAGTTTGCGTTTCATAAACGAGAGTTGCCCCAACAAAACACTTAACCTCAAATTTAAAGATAATCGTGTCCCCTAGCTGAGCATAGCTCACCAAAGTCGCTTTAGTCACGATAGTCTTATCTGTCGCAACAATTTCTCTATGCTCAGTGGCCACCCCATCTAAATTACGAAAAAGTAATTCCTTGAGAGCATTTTCCTTGCTTAAGGTAAAGCAAGCTAACCAGCCACAAGGCTGGAGAGCCACTTCTAGCAAAACCGCGTAGGGCATCGTCGGGGCTTCTTCAAAATACCAAGCATCTTCTGGTATATCATAGACCACTTCCACCGATGATTCTTTTTTTGACTGGTGCATTTGGGCGTTGATTCCGGTAATCCGACTGATAAACAAATAAGGAGGGCCAGGAAGACGAGGAGATCGTCTATGGTCATAGTGGTTAAACCGAGGACCAAATGCTTTAGAAGGCTGTCCAATGGCACAGTGGATAATGGAATTTCCATCAAAGGGAAATCCCTCATAAGAAGCTATCTTCTTTTCCTCTGTTTTGAGAAGATGAGGGCGACTAGTTATAGGCCAGTCAGGAACTAATTGCAGTCCTAAACGCTCGCACAAAAAGGCCTTCACTCCATCGACCGTGCAAAGGACGTGAGCATATAAGGTCGGATAGGGTTCATAGATAACTTCATCGACAAAAATTTCATAAATCAACTCTTGCGATTGCGGGGTCACTTGCCCGCGGCAAATGAATTTGTATTTCTGTTCTGGAACAGGCTCAAAACGCCAACCATCCTTGTTTAGGGTATATCCTAGACCTGTCAGATAAAAAGCCATCGCTTGTAAACAAGCCTCGGCCATTAAGGTACCAGGCATACAAGGATCATTTTTAAAATGTCCATCAAAAAGCCAATCGTCTGGCTGAATTTTCTTGTTTGCCTTCAGATATCCTCTTTCCTTCGGTCCTCCCTTCGGAGAAAACTCCAGAACCTCACCGAGGAAGTTCATTTTATCCGCCGAAATAGTCGGAGTTCGGGTGTGGGTTTTGGCCCAAGAAAAATCTTCTCCAAAACAAGCCGTGATATTCTCACTTGTGTAAGCCAAAACCTCTTCTTGAGAAAAACTTTCCTTTGTTTGCAGCAAAGCTTCATCCAAACGAGGAGAATTAGTATATTCTCCCTCCTCGGCTGTCCATAAAACCCCCGAGGACTCTTTCAGTTCTTGGGAGGTAAAAAAACCTGCTTGCCCATTTCTAACAGAAATACGCACTTGATTATTGATAGCACAATCATAGCGAAAAAAGAACATCCGAACATCACCGGAGCGAGCATGGCCGACAACGTCAATTTTGTAATGAAGGGTATCTCCCGGCTGGGGCATACTGTCGTGAAAAACAAGCTCACACCCAAGCAGACGATAAGCCCGTTCTCCTCGATTATGCTCATCGATCCCTAGCCAAGAAATGAGAAGGAGATCCGCCTGTCCTGATTCGATGAAAATACCTGCCGGCATACGCCCTTGGTGCAGATACCAACTATCATGATGAACGTCTGTTTCTGTCCAAATTGTCCCCGTCCCCATAGAAAGAGGAACACCTTCTATTCCTAAAACACGATCACAAAGGAGTAAAGGCGGCTCTGGCATTCTGACTTGAACCAAATATTGATCTTGAAACTCAAATTCTCGTCCAAAAATAGAAGAAATTTTTCCCTGAGACAATATTTCCAATTCTTCACGAGAAAATTTAGGTCCTGGAAAAGAGAGAGAGAAAGAAGTATCGGAAGAGATAGGAGTTTGAATCGGATTTGAGGAATTAGCACTCTTCTCTTCAAAAGTCTCTCGTGGAGAAAGAGAGAGAGGAAGAGAGGAAAGAGCGAAGCTATTTTGCCCCAGTTGCTCTTGCATAGTAGCTAAAAACTTATGATACGCTTGCATCCCTTGCTCTTGGTACTGCAAGTACTCGCAGTACACTTGCGAACCCTCGGTGTGCATAACTTCGATCAACTCTTCCCTTATAGATTCCCCTACTCCCGAAGTACTTTCAGAAACCAATGGAAGCTGTGGAAATTGAATCGGAGGCCTCCGCCACTGGTATAATCGCTCTTTTTTTTCTGACAAAGGAGTTTCTTTCTTTTGGTTTAATTTATCAATATCAAGAGTAACTCCGGCACACCACAACTTGGCTGCCACTTCGAATCCTTGCTTTAAAGATGATTTTCCTGGGACGTCTAAAGAAACTGTAAGATAATCCTCTTTGGGTAAAATCTCTTTTATCGCCAAACTTAGGCTGTTTCTCGGCCCATGTTCAATAAAGATCCGTACACCATCTTCCCAAGCTTGGCGGATAATCTTCGGGAAATCTATGGTCTGAAGAGCCTGACCGGTGAGAGCCTCACTGACATTCTCAGTATTCGTTTGGTAGCTTTTTCCAAAGTAATTAGAGTAAAACTTAATGGAAGGGACATCATAGCAAGTGCGTGTATGAATTTTGCGCCATTTTTCGCTAAAGGGAGCTACTACCGGACAATGAATGGCCAAGTTATGGTCTATGGGTAGCGCTTGGTAATTATTAGCTTCAATAATTTTTCGGCAAGCTTCTTTATCTCCTCCCATCACACAATCTTGATCAGTATAGATAATGCTTAAGTAGACTTTTTCCCCCGCAATGCTTTTACGAACATCTTCTACCGATGCTCGTATGCGCCAATTTTCCCAGTGAACGCTCTGGGAAGAAGAAAGTCCCCAATATTCGTGGACACTGGTAAAATTTTCCGCTAAATGCTGAGTATAGAGTTCACTTTGCTCCACATCCTGAAGCAAGCCGTCCATATCTTTCCACACCCCCAAGGCAAACATGGAGTTAGTTTCCCCCGAAGAAAGCCCCATCACAGCGTCAGGAGAAATTCCCAAAAGGTTTTGAGTAAACTGGGCATGGACTTGGCACAAGAAAGAAGAGCCACTTAGTTGATAAAAAGGTAGATCTCCATCCGTGCTCCCACTATAAACCCAGCTAGCATACTTTTCGATATCTTTCACCTGTCTTGCGGTATAACCAAGAAGCTCTGGATACCCTAAGAGCAGATCTCTTCCCATTTCGGGATAAGCCGCTGCTGCTCCAGTGAAAACAAAGGCCAAATCTCCCTTTACTTCCTTATCTCGATAGATTATATCTTGTGGTTTGGAGTTTTTTCCAGTTTGTAAAAACTCCACCGCCCGTTCTTTCATTTGGGCAAAGGTACTCGGATAAGCAATGAAGGCCAATCGGTTTTGCCCCAAGTCATCATGTCTACTCAATCGGTTTTCTAAAACTGCCTGGAGAAGGCTTTCTTTGTCTAAAGCCCTATAGGTATATAAGTAAGGAGGTAAGACCGGACTTTTCCCCTCGCTAGCATTACGAACGGGCTTAAACTCAACCGTACTTCTTTCCTCTGTGAATGATTTTGTCGTAACCGCTATCGTCGGCAAAGATTTTCCGGGCAAAAGAGGAGTCGGTTTTCCCTGAACCAATGTATAGCCTTTTTCTGCCAGTAAAATAGCAAAAGCTTTTTTCAGTAAACCAGAGGTGGCATGGCTATGTCCTAGCGAAGAGAAAGAGAAATCCTCTTCCTTTAGGCTCATTTTAGTTCCTGCTTCACTATTTTCCCATACGACCATAACCTTATCGTGGCATTTTTCTGCCTCCTGAGAAGATTTTAGGATGATCGCTACAGCAGCATCCGCTGGTGGAAAATCATTATTTCCCAAACTTTTCCAAGCTTTCTCGTGAAGAGGCTCTCGGCATAGGTCAACCGCCCCTACCACAGCGCAGTCTATTTCTCCGGCTCTGATCGCTTCCACCGCAACCTCAAGAGCTTTATCTCCTGACAATTCCTCCGCAAAAATAGTAAACCCTGGTCCATAGCAATCAAATTGTGTATTTACTCGGTTGGCCGGAATATTGGCCATAGTGCCTATCACATTAGCAGCTTCAAAGGGAGGAGTAATCTCATCTTGTGCTTTTTTCAGCCAATCCTGGTCAATCGCTTGGTCAGAAAACAAATCAGAAAGCAAATCCGCAAGACGCCAACGCAGTCCATAGCGACAACTATCGGCATCGATATTGCAGCCAATAAAAACACCCGTTCTTTTTGAAGGGAGAGAGACATTTTCTAAGGCCCGGCAAGTCGCCTTTAAAATCAAAAGTTGCTGCCCCAAAGCCTGCTCCAAGTCTTTCGGAGGAAACTTGAGCTTTGCAGGTAAAGATATTCCAGGTAAGTCCCTCGTTTTAACCGAAGAAGGGTGGATCATCCAGGAGAGAAATTCATCCGTCGTTTCGGTCAAATGAGTGCAAACTTCCACCGCTGTAGCAACTACTTTGAGAGCAGGTTTTCTGACTTTCACCTTAGGACGTATCCCCGTCCATTCTTCCAGAATCAAATGTCCATTGTTTCCTCCAAACCCAAAACTATTGACACAGGCTAAGCGAGGAAGGCTATTTGTTTCCCAAGACTTATTTTCGTTTAGAACCTGAAAGCCCGCTTTTTCCACTTGAGGTATTGTCGGAAAAGCATTGGGAGTATGCGGCATTATTTGGTGTTTAAAAGCTCCTAGTATTTTCATAAGAGAAGCCATACTGGAAGCAGCAAGCAGATGTCCAAATTGAGATTTTATCGAGCCTACCGTAAGTTTATCTTTTTGGGAAAATACCTGAGCCATGCTTTCGATCTCTTTGGCATCTCCTGTCACAGTGCCTGTAGCGTGGCATTCGATCAAAGAAACATCCTGAGGATCTAAATCACATTGCTGAAAGGCACTCTCCATGCAACGAACTTGCCCCTCTTTTGAAGGAACAAGAAAACCACCTTGTTGCCCATCATTAGACAACCCTACTCCTCGGATCAAGCCCAAAATAGGACAGCTATCGGCAAGAGCGTCTTCGAGTCGCTGTAAGGATATGATCCCGGCACCTTCCGCGGGAACTAGTCCGTCAGCAGAAAGATGGAAAGGGCGACTTTGTCCGGTGGGACTGAGTGCCTTTAAGGCGCTAAAGCCCACATTCAAGATAACAAAATCAGGAGCATTTACGGCTCCCGCGAGCATTAAGTCAACTTCTCCGCGTAGTAAGGCATCGCAGGCTAACTTAATCGCATAAATGCCCGAAGCACAAGCCGCATTCAAGGCAAAAGTATCTCCTCCAGAAAGTCCTAGACCTTTTGCAACAAAGTGAGCCGGCAAACCTGCATTAAAACGATTATAAGAATCTGCCTTATCTTGGGCTTTATCTTTGGCTTTATCTTGGGCTTTCTGTCCTTTTATTTGGCTTAAAATTTCTTTTTCGTACAAATCCGCATACATCGCCGTCGGATAGCAAAGATTCCCCAGAATAACGCCCGCTCTTTTTTTACGCTTAGGGGCAACAAAACGACAAGCCTCTTCTCCGGCATACAAACTCCATTGAAAAACAGGATCTAACTGCCTTAGGAGAGAGCTCTCTATTTGGTAGTTTTGCGGAGAAAAAACAGACTGAAATCCCCTAACATAACCTCCCATAGAGGTAAAAGCAGTATCTGCGATGTATTTATCTTTTGACCCAAGAACAATTCGATTCTCATCGATACGCCATTTTCCCTTGGCCGGAGAAATAGAAACTCTACCCTCAACAATGTTTTTCCAAAGTTGTTCGGGAGAAAAGCAATTCGGGAAAACACATCCCTGTCCTACAATAGCAATAGTGTCAGATGATTTCATAAATTATGTAAAATTGCTAGGTACAGCGTGCATGCTGAGACCGCGAATTTCTCCTATGACCTTATCGTCTCGAAAGTAATATATGTCCCAAACAGAATGTAAAGAATTATCGGAAGAACACTGAGCAAAACAAGAAATTTCTCCCTCAAAGAGAGAACATTCTCCTAGGCAAATGGAATTCATACCAGTAGGAAGGGAAATTTGTTTATGCTTATTGAGCAAGAATAAAAGGACTAGCTGCAACCCTCCATCAACTAAGGCGATGTTAGACTGCCACTGAGAAAAGGGGCTTATAGATTGTAAAGTCGCTGCACAAGAATCAGAAGAGATACCCGTGAGTTCTTTTATCACAGCAAAGTCAGGGCCATGAAAAAGCTGCTCCTCGTAAATATCAGCAGCAGGATTCCATTTGGAAAGTGAGGGCAGGGTAGGTAAAGATAAAAGAGGCATTTTTTCAAACAACTCAATCACTACTTGGTAGTGCTGTCCCTGATCACTTTTCAAAACAAATTGAATTTCCGATTTCCCTTTCCCCCCTTTTATCTCTTTCATATTTTTCATCTCTAGAGAAAGCCACTTCCCCTTACCAGCAAAGTCTTCTACGGGAACTCCCTTAATCACTTTCAAATTCTTGGTTAAGGCGAATTTTTTAGGGGCAAATCGACGAGCCAAGCGCAAGCACCACTCGTTCACCAAAACCACAGGAACAACCGGTTTCCCTTGAATTTTATGACTATGGAGAAGAGGATAGGTACTTTCATGAACCCAAATTTGCCAGTTTTTAGGGAAAGTAAAGTGGGGCTCGGGGAGCTCATTACCCATCACAATCTCGACTTGCTCAGAGTTTTGAATCTCTCGAACAAAGGCATCTGCCCCTTCTTTCAAGGGAATAAGATGAACTCCTTGGCTTTTAAAGTGCGCTTCGAGCTCTGGTGTTACCATGCCGCCTTGCCATGGCCCCCAATTAATAGAAGTCACCGCACAGTTAGGGTTTTGTAATTTCTGTTCTTGGCAAACCTTATTTAAAATTTCATTGCCCATCGCATAGTCCACTTGGCCCGTGTTTCCCATGCGTGCAGCAATGGACGAAAAGCAACAAATATGCGAAAGCTCATCTTGTTCTGTCGCCCTTAGTAGATTTCTAAATCCTTGCACCTTAATACCAAACACCTGTTGAAATTGTTCGGTGCTTTTTTTATGGATATGTTTGTCTGCGATCACTCCAGCGGCATGGATCAGAACCTGAACAGAACCCCATTCTTTACGAATTTTAGCGAGGACATTTTCGACAGAATTTTTGTCTACCACATCCACTTCATAGTAGGATACTTCTGCTCCTAACTTTCTTAGTTCATCTAGGTTATTCTGAATTTCGCGGTTATTCTCTATTCGTTGGATCTCTTTTTGAATAGCGACAGGAACGATTTTTTTCTTCTCTCTTTTAAAATCTCCCACGATAGCTTTTTTGAGCTCAATTTGGTTTTGGCAATTTTTTAGATGAAGAGGTTCTTCTCTTATTTTGGTTCGCCCCAAGATGGCCAACTTCATTGAGAAATTCTCTGCCAATGAACGTAAGCAATGGGCTGTTACCCCGCGAGCTCCTCCACTGACAACAACGACAGAACCGTCTGCTATCGGCAAAAGAGAACGAGGTTCTGCTTCAGAAAAAGTATCTATGGTAAAGCGGCCTTTTGGGTTAATCGCAACCTCTAACCCAGAGCCATTGACTACGATTTCTCGAAAGAGTTCCTCCGCAATTTTTTCTTCATTCCATTCTTTGCTCGCTATATCGATTGCTTTAACCGTGGCATTAGGCCATTCTCGCGCCGCTGTCTTCGCTAAAGCACTTATCCCTCCCAACCACGGTTTCTCTATCTTTTCTAACCCAAAGTAGCCTCCCGTATCCTGCACGGTAATAAAAGTACCCGTCGACTCGGACATCTGCTGTCCGCAGGTACGAGCAAGATGGAATAATTGTAAGTTGATTTCTAAAGCAGTCTCTATTTTTTCAGGTTCTTCTCGATTGATCCCTGGTAGAAAAATTATATTTTGCATGTGGGGTAAAGCAGTTTCGGCAAGGCTCGCATCCAGTCCACATCCTCGTAAGCGCTGGCACAATATATCAGCAACTCCTCGATTATCGGCAATGATATGGAAAGGAGTTTCACGAGAAAGTTCCACCGCTCCCAAGGTAATTAAGGGAGAAAGCCTTACTACGTGACGCCCTACCCTACTTACTTTTTTTTTTCGGTGGCTCCCCTTACAAAATCAATAATCTCTCGTAAGGTGTGAAGAGCTTCTAGCTCTTTTAGATCAATTTGAGCCATCTGAGGATATTTTTCTTGGAAATCAGAAAGAATCTCTACTCTCTTAATCGAGTCAATTCCTAAATCAGACTCCATATCCATATCAATTTCAATAACATCTTCTTCGTAGCCCGTTTTTTCAGCCACTATTTGTAAAAATATCTGCTGGAGATCTGATTCATTAGACTCTGTTGAAGTTTCGGCAACAGGGACGGCATTTTCCATAAGAGGTGTATTTTCGGGAGTCTTATTAGGGCTTTCAGTATACACTGCCGGAGAAGTTTCCGGATACACTACGGAAGAAGTATTTGCAGCAACAGGAGAAACTTCCGGCTTTGGAGAAGTATATGCTACGGGAGAAGTATACTCTACGGGAGAAGTATACGGATTTTCTTTGGTTTGGGCCAAAGGCTCTACTCGAAAACGAGAAAAGGACTTCGCCGGTTCTCCTGCCGAAGATCCATTTCCTGAGCTTCCTAGTTGACCAATAGCACTCTCTGAGAACTGAAGAAAAGCCATATGGCTATCGCTAAGAGTTTTTTGATAAAACTTTTGAACCTCTAAAGCATTGTGTTGTATCTGTTGAAAAGCTTGGAGCCACTGATGTCCAGGCAGTGATGAAGGTTCTTTTGGTTTGGAATTCTCAGTCGACATGTTTACATTTTCCTGTCTAGATTCAAAAGAGTTTAAGGTTACAGATTTTGACTGCGATGGTTTAGCAGTTTGAACAAGTGAAGAAGGTTTTTTTTCCGTTGATACAGCTTCTGGATTCGCAGCAGGCAAAGCCATAGCACCACCTTCTGGGGGATATGGCTTATTAAAGTTGGCCCCATTGATTTTTACAACGGCCGATGATTTTTTTACTGCCTCGGCCTCTTTCTGAGCAAAATTTTCCCAAAGTTTATCAAAGTTCATATCAAGTCCCAAGACAGAAAGCTCTCCCAAAGCATTCCATAGAGATTCCATTCCCTCTTTTTTCTGATCGTCCATAGAAATTGCGTAGTGCTCTTTTTCCCCCAAACACTCTTGAACGAGTTTAGTTAAAGTTTTCCCTGGGCCTATCTCCAAAAACAACCGAACCCCCTCTTTATACATATTATTTATCTGCTGCAGAAACTTAACCGGCCGGGCTAATTGCTCAGACAAAATGTCTTTTGTTTGATTTTCATCAGCAGGATAAGGGTTACTAGAGGTGTTACTGTAGGTTGTTTTTTGAGGGACTTTCATTAGAAATTCGTTTAAATAAGCCCTAAAGGGAGGGGAACTTGACTCAACAAGAGAAGAGTGAAATGCTGTCGCTACTGGTAAGCGCCGAAAAGGTATATTTTTTTGTTGTAGACTTTTCTCAAAAAGAATAATTTTCTCTACTTTACCCGCAACAACTGTTTGTTTAGGGCTATTCATATTTGCAATCACAAGCGAGTTTGTTTCGGAGAGAAATTGCTTTGTCTTTTCCACTGAAGCTAACACAGCGGTCATGGCTCCGGGCTCTTTGGCTGCTTGTGCCATAAGCTCTCCTCGTCGCCGTGATATTTTAAAAAAATCTTCCAATGAAGAAATGCAACCGCTCGCGTAAAGAGCAGTCAACTCGCCATAGCTATGTCCCGCAAAGCAGCTTGCGTTTATCCCTAAATTCTCCAGCAAACGCAGTTGTCCCACACTAACTGCTCCAATCGCTGGTTGAGCCCATTGAGTTGAGGTCAATTTTTCTTTTTGTTTATTTTCTTCTGCTTGGCTAAAAGCTGGCTTAGGAAACACCACTTCATGTAAACTATTTTCCAAATCTAAACTTAAACTAGCCGCTAAATCCCAGACTTCCCGACAAGAAGAAAAATTAATTGCTAGCTCTCGTCCCATATTCAAATATTGGCTTCCCTGCCCAGAAAAGAGATAGCCAACTTGGCCTTCCATTTTTTGAGAAGAGTAGTGCATTTTGTAAGGTAGCGAAAAAGATTTATCTTGATCCAAGGTAATTTTTTGATAAGCGCTCGTAAACAAGTCTTGAATTTGCTCTTTATCTTCGGCAATTAAAGCTAGTCGTCTAGAGGCAAGGGGGGAAAATTTTCTTTGACTATAACGGGCCATTTCTTCTATAGAGTTCTTTTCCAGATACTTCTTTATTTTTTGGGGAAATGTTTCGATATCGTCAGAACTAAAAAGAATCAAATGTTTTTTTGAATTTAGAAAGCATTTTCTCTGTTCTTTTCCTTGGTATTCCTCTAGTGCAACATGAAAGTTACTTCCTCCAAAGCCAAAAGAACTTACCGAAGCTCGGCGAGGAGAAGTTGGCGAATGAACCCAGGGACGCGCTTTTGTATTCAAGTAAAAAGGACTGTTTTCTATATCCAAATCAGGGTTTGGCTCATCCACTTTAATAGTGGGAGGCAAAGTTTTATGGTGAAGAGCCATAATAATTTTAACCAGTGAAGCCGCTCCAGCGGCCGCTTTGGTATGACCAATTTGCGACTTTATCGATCCTAAAGCGCAGGTCTGTTTTTTTCGTTTTTTGGTATTAAAAACAAGCTGGAGTCCTTTGAACTCAGCAGCATCACCAGCTATAGTACCAGTACCATGCGCCTCTACTAAATCAACATCATCAGGAGAGTACCCAGCTCGTTGATAAGCACGTTCAATAGCCAAAGCCTGTCCTTCAGCACGAGGCGCATAAACGCTTTTTGATTTTCCGTCAGAAGAAGAACCTAAACCGCAAATAACCGCATATATTTTATCATTGTCTCGCTTTGCATCTTCCAATCGTCTGAGCGCGAGCATCCCAACTCCTTCGCCCAACATTGTACCATCTGCATTTTTAGAAAAGGGACGACAATCTCCACTAAAAGATAGAGCTGTCGTCTTGCCAAAACACATATACATAAAAATGTCATTTAAGGCATCCGCCCCGCCAGTTAAAGCCAAATCACAGTGCCCCAACTGCAGCTCTTGAATAGCCATGGCCAGCGCACTTAAGCTACTCGCACAAGCAGCATCAATTACACAGTTAGTTCCGCCCAAATCAAAGCGATTGGCAATTCTTCCCGCCACCACATTTCCCAGTAATCCAGGAAAGGTGTTTTCCGTCCAAGGAACATAAGTAGCATTAATATCCTGGCGAATTTTCTGAACTTGGCTTTCGGGGATACCATTCTCTCGAAGTGCTTTGATCCAATTGGGGTGTTGAATGGAGCCCGACATCTGACCTACGAGCTCTGTCGCCGAAGCAATCCCTAGAATAACACTAATATCTTTTCGATCAACTTTTCCTGACTGGACACTTTCTGTGTCTTGTAAAACTTTTTTCGCAACCAACAAAGAAAGAAGCTGAACAGTGTCAGTTTGAGATAAAACCTTCGGAGGAATACCAAACTCTAGAGGGCTAAAATCAACTTTGGGCAAAAAAGCCCCACGCTTAGCATACATTTTACCAACAACCGTAGGATCTTTATCATAGTAATCTTCTATCAACCAGTGGTCAGCAGGAACATCAGAAAAAGAATCTTTTCCTTCCACGATATTATTCCAAAAGGATTTTGTATCAATGGCCCCTGGGTAGAGAGAACTTAATCCCACTACTGCTATTTTTTCTGTCATCATTTTACCTATATATTATCTAAGATGATTAGGGCGTGTCGACACGCCCTAAATCTATTTTCAGCTATTTAGATACTTCTATTTAAAAGCTATTGCGTTGCTGACATAGATTAACATAGATCATACATCTCGCAATAAAATAAAAGGTTTTTTTTACGATATTATCAGGTTATTATTCACCTAATCTAAATTCTTCTGTCATATTGTGAGCTTCGCTATCGGTGTACTGCCTTGGAGGGTGCTTCATAAAATAAGCACTCGGCCCATAGAGCACTCCCCCTTTTTTTCGATCTAAAGCCAGTTTACAGTAGCGAATAGCATCTATAACCACTCCAGCAGAATTGGGAGAGTCTTCTACCGAAAGCCGCAATTCTAAGTTAATAGGGACATCGCCAAAAACTTTTGCTTCCATTCTTATAAAACATACTTTATTGTCTTTTTGCCAAGAAATCCAGTCGCTCGGACCAATATGAACATTCTCAGGCTCTAATCTTTTTTCTCCTAACAACGACTGAACTGCTTCTGTTTTGGATTCTTTTTTGCTTTTAAGACGACTTTGGTTGAGCATATTTAAGAAATCTGTATTTCCTCCCGTATTTAGCTGATAAGACCGCTCTATTTTAGCCCCTCTTTTGTTAAAAAGATCTGTTAAAGCACGGTGAACAATGGTTGCTCCCACTTGAGATTTGATATCATCACCAATGACAGGAATGTTTTTTTCGGTAAACTTGTTCGCCCACTCAGGGTCACTCGCAATAAAAACAGGTATGTTGTTCACAAAGGCAACTCCTGCATCTAAAGCACATTGTGCATAGAACTTAGTTGCTTTTTCACTTCCTACTGGTAAATAGTTTAAGAGCACATCAACTTGTGAGGTTTTAAGAGTTTCCACCACTTGCTCTAGATTTGGCTCTGGCTCTGCTGATTTACAAAACCGCAAATCAGCAGGATAGTTTTCTAAGTGATCAGAAAATCCATCCAGAATTTTTCCCATCCCCACAGAAACCCCTGTCAAAGGCACATCCGCACAAAAAACAGTGGTACAATTAGGTAAAGAGAAAATAGCTTCAGCAACATCTTTCCCTACTTTTCTCTTATCAATATCAAAAGCAGCAACCACTTCTATATCAGAAGGATTATATCCTCCTATGTCCCAGCTCATAATACCAGAAGCTTCTAAGGTTTTATCTTCTTTCGCCTGATAGTAAGTAATTCCTTGAACAAGAGAGCTTGCACAATTGCCAACTCCTACAATGGCTATTTTAATTTTTTTCATACAAATCCTAATCTTTGGTGTAGAGTGACGCCCTAGAGAAGCATACATAGGCAAAAGAATGTGTCAATTTTTCCATCTTTCTTAGAAACTGATGGTTATGCTACAAGTTTTATTAGCATAGTCAACAAAATCATTAACTATACGAAAGTTTTTCATTAAAATACCAAATTTTATTTAATAATACAGGCTTCTCACACACGGAAACAGAAAAGGGCTAAATGGTAGAAAAAATAAGAAGAAAAAACACGCATTT
>JAJDCR010000108.1 GCA_029260735.1 Planctomycetota bacterium | reverse complement strand
TGACATAATCTTGTTATGCCTTTTCCTTAACGCTCACCACCTTGGCTCTTTACCAACGCAGCTTAAGGTGGTTTGAAATCTCCCTCTATAAGGCGATTCCGAGGGGCCTACCCTCATCTTTAATGCAGCCTCGTGGCACACCACGTCTGGCACAAAAAAAAAAGTGATAACAATAATAATCTTGACTAGTTTTTTCATAAATATTTCTCTTTCCATAGCGCATCCAAATGTTCTTTCGATGATCTATCTTTATGGATCAAAAAATATCAGGATTCACATTATTTCTATAAAAACATGGAAAACTGTAGTGAATATGAATACAATGTCGAAAAATTTATATCTAAATCTGTTGTGGAGTAATTATGAATCCCAGCCAGCGTCTAATAACTGGTGTTTCCACCATAAAATTGACTAAAGAAGAGAAGGTGATACTACAGGACATACAACCTGGAGGTGTTATCTTGTTTGGTCGCAATATTGACTCACAACAACAATTGGCCGATCTGATCTTTGAAATTTTCGATATTCTCGAAAACCCATTGATTGCTGTTGATCAAGAAGGTGGCCGTGTGGCTAGGCTGAGAGAAATTGGCGTAGAACCACCATCTGCCTTAGAACTGTGCACTCATGGAAATATCGATCATATCACAAAACATGGTAAGTTAACTGGACAACTACTACGGGTGTGGAATATCAATTTAGACCTTTGTCCAGTCGTTGACCTCTCTTACGAGGGAGACTTATATAACTCTCTAAAAAACCGTACTTGGGGCAAGGATTTTGAGACAGTTACTCAAAATGCACAGGCTTTTATAACTGGGCTGCGAAAAAGTAATATTTTGTCCTGTGTAAAACACTTTCCAAGCTACTCTTTTGCAAAAATTGATCCTCATCATCAATTGCCAGAAATAAAGCTCACTTGTGAAGAAATGCGCAAAAGCCACTGGCAACCTTATATCCAACTAAAAGATAAGTATGACTCCATTATGGTTGGTCATGCTCACTATCCTCACTTAGACGATTCGCGTGACCCTTCGTCTCTATCAAAAAAAATCAATAGCTACATTCGTGAAGATATTGGATTCCAAGGTGTGGTAATTAGCGATGACTTAGATATGGGTGCAATTATTGAGAATTATGACTACTCTCAAGCAGTTGACAAGGCTCTGAAGGCCGGAAATGACCTACTGCTACTGTGCCACCAATTCGATAAACTAGAGCTCGCCGCAAAAGCTGCTCATGAACAGCCAAAAGCAGAAAATGAAGCTTCGCTTCAGAGAATTGCCAATATTCTACGCCGTATTTCTCCATTCAAACCTACTGATTTTTCTGAAGTGGATAAAATCAACGATGAAATCTTTGAGCTTAGGGCCTCATTAGTTGGTCATGAGCAAGCAAAAATGCACAGTCTCGAAGATGCAAATCGCTCTCCCGTGGAAGATTTTTAAAGCAAAATAATTTTATGGTGAAGGCAGGAGTTTTCCTTTTTGCCGTGATGACTTTCTTTAAAACCCAGATAATTATTAAAAATGCGTTATCAAATGGGATTCAGTAGACTCGTGTCAGCTCTCCGTATTCTAATGTTTTTCCTGTAGTTGTTTTTAATGAAAGTTTATTGATTTCTATTTTTTTGTTAGAAAAATACTCTTTTACTATAGCTTGAATATTTTTTTCTTTTAGTTTGGGAGAGTAGGTATTGATAATTAGGAAACCATCTTTATCTATGAGCTTACTTGCCACTTCAACTAATTCTGGAAATTTAGTTTCAATTTTCCAACGCTCTTTTTTTGTTCCTAACCCATAAGCTCGAGGATCCATTATGATACCTTTATATTTTTTACCTCTTTTTACTTCCCTTACTACTTGTTTCCTCTATAAACTCGAAATGCGTTTTTTCTAACCATTCTTTACTGGTGAGGACGGGTGAGAAGTAGGCATTTCTGTCTGGACGGATAAGGATAGTTTCTCCAAAGCGTTCTAATTTTTTATTATTGCCAGCATCCATTAATTCGTAATCTGACCAGTGAGAACCAAATATTCGTTTCATTTATCTATCTTTAAATAAGGTGAAATCTTCAAATAAGTTTTCTTGCCACTTCTAACCTTGGCCTTCCATGTGGATATGCACTAAGCGTTTATAAGATTATGGGTTTGTCGTGCTATT
Source organism: Planctomycetota bacterium (assembly GCA_029260735.1). Taxonomy (GTDB): domain Bacteria; phylum Planctomycetota; class Uabimicrobiia; order Uabimicrobiales; family Uabimicrobiaceae; genus JAJDCR01. The sequence goes on along the minus strand of JAJDCR010000108.1, from coordinate 42,805 downwards.
TCCATTTCTTCATTGGTAGGAATCACCAATATTTTTACTTTGCTATGCGATTTTTGTATTTCTCCATAGCTTGTGTTGCCATTTTTATCGCTACACAATTCAATTCCTAGGTGGGCGAGATTTGCACAGCATAGTTCACGAATAAGTATTGAGTTTTCCCCAATTCCTGCCGTAAATACAATCGCGTCCAGTTCGGGAAGTTGTGCATAGTAGCTACCTATGTATTTTTGAACGCGATGAACAACCATCTTAATCGCACGTTGTGATTCTCTAGTATCTTGGGACTCAATGTCGCGCATGTCATTTCTTTGACACAAACCAAGTAAACCACTTTTTTTATTGAGTATTTTATCCAGTTTATCGTGAGTATGTGTTTGAAGTAAAAATAGCAAAACACCGGGATCAATATCTCCACAGCGTGTTCCCATAATGAGTCCTTCAAGAGGTGTCATTCCCATTGAAGTATCAATGCTTTTACCATTTTTAATCGCCGTAGCACTTGCACCATTGCCAAGATGTAGGGTTATGAGGCTTGTTTGTGCAATCGGTTTTTGTAAAATACGAGCTGCTTCTTTGCTCACATATTGATGAGATGACCCGTGAAAACCATAGCGACGTATTTTTTGCTGCTCATAAAAGGAGTTGGGGACAGCGTAGCGATACGCATATTCTGGCATGGTTTGATGAAATGCTGTATCAAAAACTGCTACCTGGGCAACACTTGGAAACATTTGCATTGTAGCTTGTATTCCTTTTAAGTTCTCAGGATTGTGTAGCGGAGCGAGAGGAATATTTTTCTCAATAACCGAAATAACATTGTCATCGATTTTTACGGGCTGTGAAAAATCTTCTCCGCCGTGTACCACACGATGACCAATTGCAATAATGTCGAGAAGAGCATCATTTTGTTTTAAAATAGAAAAAAATTGCTCTAATCCTTCATAATGATCAGCACAGGTAATTTTTTTGTTAATTGTTTTTTGCGAAAACTGACAGGAGAGAACACTCTGCTCTTCACCGATTTTTTCCAAACTACCATGGACAATGGCAGGTTTATTGACATCGGAAAATATTTTTATTTTTAATGATGAACTTCCGCTATTGATGACAAGTATGCTCATGATTTATGGCTCCTTTGTGCCTGAATTGCTGTAATGGCAATGGTGTTAACAATATCATTTACAGTGCAGCCACGACTAAGGTCATTTATTGGTTTATTTAGACCTTGCAATACCGGTCCAATCGCTAATGCTTTTGTTGAACGCTGTACTGCCTTGTAAGTATTGTTTCCTGTATTAAGGTCAGGAAAGACAAAAACCGTGGCACGACCAGCGACCTGGCTGTTAGGCAATTTCGCCTTTGCTACTTCCAAATCCACCGCAGCATCATACTGAATGGGGCCTTCGATGAGTAAATTGCTGTTCTTACTTTGTGCAATTTGTGTAGCTTGTGCCACTTTTTCAACATCAATTCCTTTTCCTGATGCTCCTGTAGAGTATGAAAGCATGGCGATACGAGGCTCAATCCCGAAAGCTTGTGCGGTCAATCCTGAATCAATGGCAATTTCTGCAAGTTGTTGCGCAGTAGGGTTTGGATTAATTGCACAGTCGCCATATACCAAAACTCGATTGTGTAAGCACATAAAAAATACACTTGATACAATAGAGCGACCTTCACTAGTACCAACGATTTGTAGAGCAGGGCGAATCGTTTGTGCTGTGGTGTGTACACTTCCTGAAACCATTCCGTCCGCACGTCTATTGTGAACTAACAATGTTCCAAAGTAATTGACGTCAGCAACTACTTCGCGACTTGCGTCGAGAGAAATACCTTTATGCTTACGTATTTCGTAGTATTGCTGTGCAAATTTTTCTAAGTCTGGGGATTCTTTAGGATCGATAATTTCTAGATCGTGAAGATTTAAATCCAGACGGCGAGCTTTTTCGGCTATTTGTTGTGGATCTCCTAGGAGTACAAGGTCAGCAAAGTCTCTTTTGTGCACAATTTCTGCGGCCTTGAGGATGCGTTCTTCGCTGCCTTCAGGAAGAACGATACGCGCTTTACTACGCCGTGCTTGAGTAATAAGTCCATACTCAAACATTTTTGGTGTAATTGAGCAAGGCTTTGAAAACTCAATAGCTTTTTGCAAATCTTCGCGGTTTATATAGCGTTCAAATATTTGCAGAGAAGTCAAAACTTTGCTTTCATCGTATGGAGTAATCTCTGAGTACATTTTTTGTATTTGTGAAATAATAGAGTAAATATTTTCCTGACAATGCAAAATAGGGACACGAAAAGTCTCAATATTGTTTAGCAATTTTAGGGCACCTTGACTTAGCGTCTGCTCACCGCTAAGAACAATCCCCGAAATATTTTTTCCCTCTTTTGCCAAAAAAGATAAAGCGCTAGTAAAAATAATATCCTCACGATCTGCTGTAGTCACGACTAAACTTTTATCTTTTAGATGAGGCAAAACTTTTTGTGAGGTAGCAATGGTATAACTCTCAATATTACGATTTATATACTCTTGACCATATATAATCTCAGCAGAAAGTATGTTCTTTACGTTGCTAACCGTAGGAGAAGTTAAAATGGCATTTTCAGGTATAGTATATACATCTTTCTCTTTGTAATCCCTCTCAACACGATTAATAATTGTTGCAACAACCAGGCACTCTTTTTTGGTAAATATCTTTTTCGAAAAATGGATAGAGTCATAAAGACTTTCTGAACTTTTTCCTTTGCCGTTGATAACCAAAAGAACTGGACAATTTAGCATCATGGCAATTTCAGCGTTAATATCAAACTCAAAAGACGAAGTGATTCCACGGTAATCCGTTCCTTCGCACAACACAAAGTCGCATTGCTCTTCTAAAATTTTGTACTTCTCTAAAATCTGATCCAGCAAAACGTCTTGTTGCCCGCTAGTAATAAGATCTAGTGCATTTTCTCCCTTGCAACCATACATCAGTTCATAGTCAAAATCTAATTTAAAATACGAACGAATCATTTCTATATCACGATCCTTATCATCAGCAACAATGGGACGAAAAAAACCCACTTTGGGAATATGTTGCAATAATAACTCCATAACTCCAAGAGTGATAAGTGATTTACCACTTTGTGCCTCTGTTGTGGTGATGTACAAATTCTTTGCCATTAATAAACATCCTTTATTGTTGTACTCGTTTGTCGTTGAATGTACTTTTTGTTCTTGGATTTACTTATACGTGAGGTAACCTACTCATGTGGTGGGCAGATAAAGTGAAAGAGTATAAACATGATAAGCGGGTTGTTGAGGAGAGAAAAGCAGGGAGCTATAGTCTAAAAAGAGCTAATCATGAAAGCTTTTGGTGATAGAATGCTGCGAGATTTTGCAATAATCCTTTTGCTTGCCAAATGACGTTTGTATGATCTCCACTAATCGTTCTATAATTAACACCTTCTCCCCAAGCATCTACCAGAGCCTCTGTTGAGAGAGAGGGAACGGCTTTATCTTGATTAGCTCCATAAATAAGCATATCTAATGCTTTGTTCGTGTCAACATGGTTACAAGGCTCTATGGCTGCTACATATTTTCTTACAGCGTCTTCATCCATATGCAAGTCTTTTACACAACGACGCAAGTAGCGAGGAAATTTATCTTCCGAATGAAATATGAGATGGGTTAAGTCACCACCACCCAAAAAAGAGCAAGCAGCTTTGGTACGCTCACTTGTTCCGTGCAAAAGACTTGCATACTGTGCTCCAAGGCTAGCTCCAAAACAGCCGATATGTTTTTCAGTCGCAATCTATAAGCTTTTCCATGACAGTGATTCCCTGTAAACCTACTGCTGCCCAAGAGTGATGTCCAAGGTTAATAGGAGGAGGGAGTTTGATTGTTTCTTTAGTTAGATTTTCAAGAGTGGTGTTTGGATTGTACATAGATCTCTATTTTTTTTAAGCCAATAAAAAAGATGCTTCATATAAAGAAAAAAGATAAACGAAAACACGAAAAAAGCAAGAGAAATTTTATTATGAAAAGAGGAAAGCACGAATATTAGGTTTTTTAGTAGTAGTGCTCGATTTTGTTCTATCTTTTATCCTCTACTACCACAAAACCAGGGGCTTTGCGAAAAGCTTTTATTTGCTTTGGTGAGTGGGGCTGAGGCTATTGAGTTGATGGATGGTGATGAGTTTCTAACAAGCATATTAATTTGAGGATATTACGACAAATACCGAAACTGCAGGATCTTATACTAAAAATAATGCGAGATTAGCAGCTTTGGTATACCACTCGAGCAATATAGGCGACAATAAGTAGTGGCCCAGTAAAACCAGGTAGATCAATGGGAGATTTTTCTACCGCCCCTATGTTTACAGAAAGTGCAATGCCTAAAAATAAACCACCGACGAAGTTTAGAAAAAAATACGTCTTAAACTGAGAATTAGACATGTGTTCCCCTTTGGCAAGAAAACAAAAATATGTTTTATAGTATTATCTTACAAGACCAAAACTATTCATCACTTTCAAAGAAAAAAGTAGATCAAGGTAAATATCCTCGGTCACCTGGTATCCAAGGTGTTTTCTTAATTTATTTTTTTTGCATTTCGCGAAATGCAAAAAAAAAGAAGGAGAGTGGAGGTGAAAAATGAAAGAACATAGAAGATAAAACCTGTCAACTAATGTTTTACAATTGCCTCTTAATTTGGCACAATAATCTCCTAAAGATAGCTTTATTAGTCCATCATTAATTAAAGGCTCGCTCACGACGATGATTCCCCTCTAAGCTGAAAACTTATGGGTTTTCTGACCACTTTTTATAAAAGAAATAAGGAAATTCAGTATGAAAATCGATGAAATTCTTCCCATGATTGATGGAGAGTCCATTAAAATGGGTGATATAAAAAAAATCGCAAAGAAGATCAAAGTAAACCATGAGCTAGCATTAGAGCTCTGGTCTACAGGAAAGTATTACCCCAGACTTCTTTCCGTTTTGATCATGGATAAAAATTATCTAGATCAAAAATACATAGATAAAATAGTAGAAGATATGAAAAGTCATGAGACAGATCAGAGCAATCAGATCTCAGAATGGCTATTAGCAAATCAACTTACCAAAAATAAAAAAAACATAAAACTACTTGAGTCTTGGCAAAAGAGCTCCGAACCTATACTCCAACGTCTTTTTTGGTATTATCAAGGAAGGCTAAGGTGGACTGGTAAAATTCATGAGAATACTTCAGAACTTATGGATTATCTTGAAGACAATATGGAGAAGGCTGACCCTGTAGTTCAATGGGCAATGAATCTTTGTGCTGGATGGATTGGCGTATTTGAAGAAGAATATCGATCTCGCTGTATCGATTTAGGAGAAAAAACCGGCTTATATAAAGGTGATATGGTCTCTAAAGGATGTACACCTTCATTCCTTCCAGAATTTATAGAAATAGAAGTGGCTAAGCGTAAGAAATAAAAAAGCTTATCTAATTTATCAGTTTTTTCCCACCTCTATTATCTAGAGGTGGGAGATTTTTACAAAGTTACCCTAAACTGCTGGCACTTGCATTTCGATAGTCAACACTCTCCCATTTCATTTCAGGGCTCGGCAAAAAAACTTCTTTCTGATTATTTTCTAAAAAAAATACTTATGCCAGACGTAATTCTAGCCTCTAAAAACAACGGCTATCAAAAAAAATACTTATGCCAGACGTAATTCTAGCCTTAAATTTTGATAAATCTTGCAAACTATCTCTATATCTCATACAATTACTTTGCTAACGATAGATCTTTGATACTATCGAACCAAATTTCATTGGAAGGGAAAAAAAATGAAAAAACTTATTTTAATTTTTATTTTGGCAATGGCTTGCACAAGCTCTTATGGGGCCAGTGTTCAATTTTTTACGAATGAAGCCAACTGGTTGGCTGCAGTACAAAGTGTTGAAATATTCAATACTAATGCCACTAATGTTGCCTTGGCTGATGAAATAGCTTCTCCCCCCAATGACCTAGATACAATTAGCCGGGTACTTACATTCCAAAGTAGCAATACAAATTTGTCGCATAGTTTGCAACTAGAAGCTATTCTACAGACTAATATACAGTTTTCGCGACCTATTTCGAACTCTCTTTCGATAGGAGTTTTTGGAGGAGGAGCCTTGCAAAACGATGATTGGGAAATACGTGTTTTGGATGGACCTGGCTTAACCGCTTTTGCCTTCGATTTAGTTTCTAATAACGAGAAAACTGGAGAGACTTTTTCTATTTTTGGATCAGGTGATGTTCTTTTGGGTACCTTAGATGAATCGGGAATTCCTACTCCAGGTACTGATGGCAATGGCTTTAATTTTCTCGGGGTCATTTCATCGGACCCGATTACGCGTATGTTTTTTGACGATGAAGATGGAAGTGATAATATTGGCGTAGCCAATTTTCGCTTGGCAGAAGCAGTTGTTCCCGAGGCTTCCAGTATACTTTTACTTAGTTTAGCAGTTGTTATGGGAATTTTTGTCAAAAGAACCAACTAGTCAACTCTTTTATTCGCTCTGAACAAATTTTTCTAAATTTTTTTCTAGCTTTAGCTCGATTAAAGTTTCTCGAAATAGATCAGAGAATGGCTGCATCTGCCCTTTAAGATTTGTAGTAAGAGTAAACGTCGCTCCCTTTTTAGCTACACGACAACACTCTGCTATAGCTTGCTTTGGATCAAAAAAAGCATACACCTTTTTGTTTTTTTAGCTTATTCCATTTCTCGTCATCTTCTTGATCTCCTAACATTTTTACTAGCGTCATGTATGTTCTATCTTGGTTTATCACGTTTTGTTGTGATATTGATATCCCATATTTTTCTGCTAGTTCCTCTTGTATCCCCCTATCAGTATTCTTCTCCTCGTATCCCAAAGTAATGGATTTTGGGGCGGCTATTTTACCACCAAATGAAATTTAAAAACCCTTTGCCTCTCTCTACTAGATAAAACATCCCTCTACTCTTAATCATTTAATGAGTAAAAATTTCCTTAGTGCATTTTTACTTTCTACAAGATAAGACTAAAAGTATGCCTTTGGTATCCATGTAATTTCTTACTAACTATTTTAAGAAAAGGGAGTTTTTAAGATGAAAATTTTTGGGATAGTGATTTTATTGTTGTGTTTCTTTGTTTCAGCAGATGAAGATAAGGTATACATAGAAAGCGAGGGCTTTTTTATCTTATCCAAAAATAATGGAGAAAGAGTGAAGGCCTTCTATTTATATAAGATGATGTCATATACAGAGCAAGATATTCTTTTAGATCATGTTCGTACCGATCTCTTGGAAACTAGCGACCGCAACTACCATTTTCTGGAAGAAATCCTCCAAAAAAAAAGAAAGTCTTCGGAAGTTCTTTATGTCCTCATTTCTCCCGAAACAAACTTTCTTGAAATTCTTCCCCCTTATCATCATCAAGAAGGAAAAAACTTAATCTTTGAAGTGAAGAATGGAGAAAGCCAAGAAAAAGAGTTTTTTTCTTTTCAGATTTACGAAGTGAGTGAAAATGAAGATAAAGAGAGCAAGTATCTTTCTGTTCACGGGAGATTACTCCAACTTTTTCCCAGAAGTCCTGTTGAAATACTCATTAGGCAAGAAGAGGAAAGAGAGAAAGAAAAAACTCAAGAAGTGCCAGAAGAAATAACACGAGAGACTTTGTTTCAAGCTACTCCTAAATCAAATTTGGGAAATAGCCATTACCCAATATCTTTCGTTTATAGTGATTGGGAAAAGGAGGTTGTCGAGAAATATGGAAAAATGTTTATTGCTCGTTATAACGAACACTTGTATCGGGATTTACCTCCCATCAAGGAAGTCCTAGGAGAAGTTCCAGAAAATAAAATCCTTAAGAGCTTGATTGCTCAAAATAAATCCAGGGCTTTAGATTTAGTGAAAGAAGCTTTGCAAAACGATCCCCAAAGAGCACAATGGTCTATTATCGCACAGTGCTCCTCTTTTTCCTCAGAAGACTTAACAGATCTCTTAATTGATATTGCTATGAATGACCCTAGTCCAACCGATCGAGCTTGGGCCATAAAGGAAATAGCAAAAAAAGATACTCCTGAAGTTCGAGAAACTCTAAAGCATTGTCTTTTTGATATTTCTTTTTCTATTCGACTTATGGCAGGAGAACTTCTTTCCCAAAAAGAGAAGATTGCCAATGGAATTCTCTTTGTTCCCTACAGTCCTAAAAATCCTTTCCAATACTATTTCCTAGAAGAAGCTCTCCACCGGATATTACCCCAAGCAACGGTGAGAGAGTTTACTCAGTCTCCTTACACCGAGAAAGTCCAAAAAATTTCTCATCAAGATCCCTACTTACTGGAAAATCTATGTGCTTTGGCAAGAAGTAGATCCAAAAATCCGATCGCGGCTATGGTTCTCTATTTAAATGGAAATCCAGAAGAAAAAAGCCAAGCCTTTCATGTTTTGGAAGGAGTTCTCTTGGAACAGGGAAAATATCCCGACCTCTACCATTCTTTAGAGTTTTGGCTTAGGTGCGATATTATCCATACTTGGCAATACACATCCCCTGAGCAGGTTCAAAAACTCTATGATTCTTTTCGAAACCATCTTCAAACCTACTCTTCGGAAAAAAACTTGCTCCTCATAACCTTAGCCTATAGCTTTGAAGCCTTTACCAATCATAATTTGGTCAAAGAATTAGCCTCTATTCGAGAAATAAAAACAAATAATTACGATCTATACTGTGGAGCTTGTATGGCTTTAGCGGCAAAGGAAGATAAAGAAGCTTTTCCTTCTCTCATCCATTTACTTAGTCTTCGTAAAGAACCTTTTGTTCAAGTCGCAATAGATGTTCTTGAAAGATTGACCGGTCTAGAAACTCCTGGTAGGCCAAGAGACTTAGGGGTTATTCATAACCTCGGTGCTCCCAAAGCCAGTTGGAATGCCGACAAAGCTTATCAGCATTGGAAAGACTGGTATAGTAAAAATAAAGAGAACTTAGTTTACCAGGAGGGAAAATTTGTTGTTAAATAACAAAAATGAATATAAGAACGTCTGTCACTATTTGTTTATCTACAAAAGAAAATCGACGGGGGATGTTTTCCCTACTCGATAAAGACCATAAACTAAGATTCTTTGGTTACATTTAAGATAATCGTATCTTCCCATTTTATAACCTTATTAGGAAAGTAGGTTATTAAAAAGTGTCAAGTTTGTGTCAGCAATGTGTCAGAAAAACAGTTTACTGAAAAAGAAGTCTAAATGAGACTCAGTAGACTCGTGTCAGCTCTCCGTATTCTAATGTTTTTCCTGTAGTTGTTTTTAATGAAAGTTTATTGATTTCTATTTTTTTGTTAGAAAAATACTCTTTTATTATAGCTTGAATATTTTTTTCTTTTAATTTTGGAGAGTAGGTATTGATAATTAAGAAACCGTCTTTATCTATGAGTTCACTTGCCACTTCAACTAATTCTGGAAATTTAGTTTCGATTTTCCAACGCTCTTTTTTTGTTCCTAACCCATAAGCTGGAGGATCCATTATGATACCTTTATATTTTTTACCTCTTTTGACTTCTTTTGTTGCAAATTTCAGAGCATCATCAAATATCCAACGTATATCTGATTGATTAGAACTCTCCATATTTTCTTTACTCCATGAAATTATTTGTTTGACAGAGTCGCAATGAAATACATCTGCTCCAACTGAATTAGCAATTAATGAAGCCCCGCCAGTATAAGCGAATAAGTTTAAGAATTTATTTCCTTTATTGATGTGACTTTTAATAAAATCCCAATTAGTTTGTTGCTCAGGGAATATTCCGATGTGTTTAAATTTTGTTAAGCGTAAATTAAAAGCACAACTTTTATAGCTAATCTGCCATTCTTTAGGGGTGTTTTGTTTTAGTGTTTCCCATATTCCCTTACTACTTGTTTCTTCTATAAACTCGAAATGTGTTTTTTGTAACCATTCTTTAGTGGAGAGGACGGGGGAGAAGTAAGCATTTCTGTCTGGACGGATAAGGATAGTTTCTCCAAAGCGCTCTAATTTTTTATTATTGCCAGCATCAATTAATTCGTAATCTGACCAGTGAGAACCAAATATTCGTTTCATAGAATTGTGGCAAGGAAACCACGAAGTCTTTAGTTTCGCGGAGGAATTGCCACCTCCTGTATTAAGGTAGTGCTTCTTGCTGTCAGTCTTTTACAGCATTTTTTTATTTTCCCCACTAGGTGTAGAAAATTCGTACAAAAAGGAGAAATATTCCAAGATTTTCTTCCGAGTGTTCGTTATCATTTAGCTGATGTATGATTACTTTTATCCCTCCTCACCAAAAACAAAAATATTGAGGTTTTCTCTCATGAAAAACTTTCCAGATCATCCCAAAATACAACACGACGAGCAAGGAAATTTATTATTAAATTTTGGAGACTATGGAAAATCAATAGAAGTAGCTAGTTTTTCAGGCGATGGGTCAAAACTGCTTACTGTACAGGAGGTCAGAGTTGCAAAAATATGGGATCTTGCTAGTGGCAATCAGGTGGGAGAGATCACTCCCACAAGTCCTCTAGAAGGAAGTAAGAGTGGCCCAACGGCTAGTCCCTTTATTGTTTTTATTGAATCCTCAGCATTAAACTCAGATGGCTCTCTCGCATTACTGGGATTAAATGATGGAACCGCAGGGGTCTTTCGGGTAAGTGATAACAAGCGTTTAAGCGTACTGCAAGTGAAAGAGGGAGAATATTCTTGGGGAGTAATTCGTGCAGTAAACTACTCTCATGATGGATCTTTAGCAGTTGTGGGCTTTTTCGGCCGGAAGATCGGCATTTGGGATTCTATAGGAGAAAATCTTGTAGCAATGTTGAGCCCTAAAGAAACAGATCGGTTATTTGGGACATCTTTTGTCCGTGATACCATGATAAGTAGTATTACTGTATCCCAAGACAATCACTTCATTTTTGCGGGAAATGCAGATATGACTGCTTGTGTTTGGGACTTAAGAACTAAAACTACAGTCATGGAAGCCTATGAACATGCTGAAAAAATCATTCAGATCCATGTAAAAGATGGTCGTGTTTTTTGGGGAACAACAGCCGGAAATATATGGAAGGCAACCAAGGAAAATAGTCTCGAAAAAATATTGGCTACAAGAGAAAATTGGAAAGAAATGACTTTTTCTCCACAAGGAACCCACGCTTTAACACGAAGTAGCAATGGGCAAGTATCTCACCATAGGCTAGAACATACGTCAGAGGTTTTAGCTTTGGCTCCCCCTAGGTGGAGAAATCATGCCACTAGTTTGGGATTTGGCAAAAATGAAACTACATATTTTTACCCACTTGGCGAAAGCAGCTTAAAGGTAGTTAGTGGAGAGAAACACTTTGTCTGTAAGAGAGGCGAACAATTAGTAAAAGCTTTGCTATCTCCTCAACACGACATTCTTGTCACAGAAGGTCGGAGTGATTTCATTGAATTATGGTCCTTATCTTCAGAAATGCAAGAATGGTTGGTAACGTGTCCAGGGGGAGTAGGGGGAATAGATATATCTCAGGATGGTACTCTACTTGCCGCAGGAGATATAGGACATGGCGGAGGACGTTATCCTAGAAATATTTATATCTGGGACATAAAAAAGCGTAAACAAATTTACATCCTAAAAGATCATTGCTGGCAAATCAAAAGGGTTGCTTTTGGACCAAAAGGTGATTGGTTAGTTTCTATTGGAGACAGCGTTCGCTTCTGGCAACTCAAACAGAAATCTGAATGTCCAGAAAAGCTTCATTCTTTTAGACAAATTGATTGTGATAGATCTGCAGAGCTTAAAGTGTTGGCAAATGAGGATATTGTGATTATTAACAAAGATTATGTAGAAGTACGGCAAGAAGGGCTAAAAAAATGTCTAGTGAAGTTTCCAATTCCTTATCGTTATAGGAGATCATGGTCTATTGATGAAACAAGCAATGAAATTTTTATTGCTTGTGGTGCAAAAGTGGATTCTTTTTGTCTACAAACAGGGTGCAAAAGAAAAAGTTACTCTCCTCCCATCTTATTTCCTGATTCTCCACTCCCTACAATGGTCAACGAAAAAATTGAGCCGACAGCTTCTGGATATTTATGGAGAGTACCAGGCGGTCCCTACATTCATACGGGAGATGGGCCACGCGGCTGGGTAACAAAGCTACAGATTTCTTCAGATGGAAAATACATTGTTATCCCTGGTAGAAGTAAAGCTGCTGTAGTAGATATTACGGGAGATCCGAAAATTATCAGCACTTTTCCTTTTGAAGGACAATTACGAGACAGTCGCATTTTGCAAGACAAGGTAGTTCTTGTAAATTCACAAGGAAAAATTTTTCACTCCCCAAAAATTTTTAGCGAGAGAAACACCACTTCCTAAATTCTTTAATAAGAGTTCTTAACTGAGACAATGTTTTTGAGTTTTCCATTTAGCCACATTAAGGCCGATTTCAAAGAGAAAATTTTGAGCAGTCTGTCCATGTAGAGTTTTTTGAAACGATGTCTTTAGGGACTATTGCCACTTACTGGTCGAGGAAAATATTTTGGTAAAGATAGGAAAACGAGGTAGAATTTGTTTTGTGGAGATTTGCTTCTCCAAAAGAGACTTCGCTTAGATTAGCTTCCCTTAGGTCGGCTTCGCTTAGATCGGCTTCGTATAGGCTAGCATATCTCATATAGGCTCCCTTAAGGTTAGCCTTCCTCAGATTAGTTTTACTTAGATCGGCTTCGCTTAGGTAGGGACCACTCATTTTTAATATCTGCTTGCCTGGTTGCCACCACTCCATTAATTCGGGGCTTTTTTCTTTTATCGCTAACATAAACGGTATGGGCAAACCTTGGATATTTATCAAACTCTTGCACTGAATGACTTGCTCTACTGTTATGCCTCTAACGTTTATTAGGACGGCCTCCTCCAAGTTGACTTTCTCCAGGTTAGCTCCCGACAAATCGATGTATAACAGTCTAGTGCTGGCCAAAGAGGACTCTCTCAAGTCCGCTCTCTTTAGACTAATTCTCTCTAGGTCATGGTATTTTAGATCAGCCCCCCTCAGATAGGTACCTTGTAATTTCACTGCTATCGAATTGTTTTTTTGACACGAGGAAGCAGTAAAAAATGACTGGATAAATCCAGTCAAAATAGCTATCATGCTGCAAGCAAAATCGCTTGTGTCATGGGATAACCATCTTTTTTATTGGCTTAAAACAAAAATATAGATCTATGTACAATCCAAACACCACTCTTGAAAATCTAACTAAAGAAACAATCAAGCTCCCTCCCCCTGTTAACCTTGGACATGGCCCTTGGACAGCAGTAGGTTTACAGGGAATCACTGTTGTGGAAAAACTTGTTGGTTTCTATTTGGGGGCAACGTTTCCAAAAGAAGTAACACATTACACCTTCGACTCACCTATCGTTATTGAGGGTCATCCTGATAATAATAGAGGTCATGTCTATAAATTTGATACTGGATCAGACAAGGCAGTTATTGTATTTCCTCAGCGCAGTGGGGCTTATAGTGGTGCACGAGCAGTAAGTGCTTTTCTTTATAGTCAGGGTATCACAGCATATGAAATAATTCCTCCTTTCTTGGGACAACGAGGTGTACTAAAGAAAAAAGGAAAAAGAAAAAGTGGTATTAAAAGTGCTCGGCTGAGTTTTAAGCAGGTGGAACAAACTTACTTTCAAGCAGTAAATGAGGGTCATGGTATTATCAATCAAGTTACTACTGAAAAACATATCGGCTGTTTTGGAGTTAGCCTTGGAGCACAGTATGCAAGTCTTTTGCACGGAACAAGTGAGCGTACCAAAGCTGCTTGCTCTTTTTTGGGTGGTGGAGACTTAACCCACCTCATCTTTCATTCGGAAGATAAGTTTCCTCTCTACTTGCGTGGTTGTGTAAAAGATATGGATATGGATGAAGACGCTGTAAGAAAATATGTAGCAGCCATAGAACCTTGTAACCATGTTGACACTAACAAAGCATTAGATATGCTTATTTATGGAGCTGATCAAGATAAAGTCATTCCCGCTCTCTCAACAGAGGCTCTGGTGGATGCTTGGGGAGAAGGTGTTAATTATAGAACTATTAGTGGAGATCATACAGGCATCATTTGGCAAGCAAAAGAATTATTGCAAAATCTCGCAGCGTTCTATCACGAAAAACTTTCATCAAAGGTAAAATAATCTCTTCGGCTCTTTCTCTAACATCGTTTGGCATTAGAGCCTTATTATCCAAATAGATGAGCAACCTGGAGAAATAGTTTGGTAATAAGTAAAAATAAACAAGCTCCATTAGATAGAAAGATTACCACTAATTATAATTCTTTATTTGTTTTCTGCTAAATACTTACGCCGTGCACGTCGAATATAAGTTCGCGTAGTTGTATACTGGCGTGCTGTATTGATCGATATCCAACGAGAGACCGGCCATTTTCCTGTCCAATCAAAAGTACCTACCTCAAGTAATTCCTCGTCGTTAAGCGCTTCAATTATTGCAATGATATCTTTGAATCCATGCTTTAGCCGAGAACAGATAGAAATGTACGATTCATCTTTTGCAGCCTTTACTATATCAGCATTCAAACGCGGACTTTCTTTCCACTTGTATCCAAAAGCTGGGGTAATCGGTCGCCATTCTGTCCTATTTGAATCCATTCTACAACTTTTTCAGTCCACCATGCTCGAACTGCTAATAAGTCTTTTACTTTCCAATCATCAATACATGGAAACATTGCTAAATTTTCTGAGCTTTCAAGCTCTACTTCAAGTTTAGCAAAAGTTGTACAGACCAATTCCATGAGTTCTTTTCGTGTTTTGGGAATTGGCATTTGGTTAATGCTCCATTTATAGAGTTTTTACAAATATTTTCACATATTTTTCTTAAAAAAATACACGCTATAAAAACATACGCAATGATAGCTTTATAGTTAAAATGATTGTCTAATGTATGATCCTTCTAGTCTGTTTTGTTCGACAACAAATCAGCTATTTTTTTTAGAACCTGGGTATCAGCGTTGCGCACCTGGTCTTCTTAGCTTTTAGTAGCACGTCTGAGGGTATGCAAGACCTGCTTACTTGAGATGCCATGGCATAAGTGCTCTATTCACAAAAAATGTGCTATTTTCTGCTTCCATTTTATTCCTCAGGTATAAATTACGCCTGAAAATCAGCGAAATCTCCATTCCGTTTTCTGAAACGCATTTGAGTTCTGATATCGATAATCTTTTTTGATTGGCGTAAAGAATATTCTCTAGCGGATTCTTTTCACGATAAGCTCTAAACTGCCTTTGTTATTCCAGTAAAAAAACGGAACATCATTGGCAAAACAAACAAGCTCCCCTGAGTCTGAAGCAACAACTTGAGAGTTCTTTCCTATAAAGAAAGATTTCTCTTTGTTAATCGAACCTATCAAGGAAAACCAGTTTTCTTTAGGAGCGCGGCGTAGCGACTCAAATAGTTTCATGGAGTCTTTGCGAAATCCATTGGCATCACTTTCGATATACCAATCGATCCAATTTCCCTGAGCAATAAAAGAGTACTCGGCTCCTTTTTCGAGATAAATACCGGTGTGGTTCCAGTAGTCTTTTGCTTTTATCGTTATGGTTTGACTTTCTCCAACCGAAACTCTTTTTACAGGAGGGTTTTGACTTAATTTTTTAGGAGGAGAGTAGTTGTTATCTACCATCAAATGAAGAGATGCTCCCGAAGGAATACTTATGGGAGTGAGAATTTGGATAGAATGGGAAGATACGATAGTTATATGATCTCCTTTTTTGAGGACAAAGTTCGGACCAATTGCAATCATGTTTGGAGAATAGTAAAAATCACTTTGTTTGGGGTATGAAAAAGATGAATGGGAGAGTCCCTCTAAAATAATTGGGCCCCCTAAATTTTTTAGGATAAGTGTTTTATTAATCGCTATATTTTCAGAGTACTTGCCCGATAAAATTCGAATTTCTTTGCTAAAAGGGCTGTCTATAGCTGTTTGGATTTGATTGTGGGGATGGAGCTTTTCCCCTGTTGCGTCTTTTTTTCCTCGGTAGCTATCTACCCAAACGGTTTGGGCGTGGACTGACAATAACGGAACGATTAGCAATAGTAACCATCTGTTCAAGAGATTCTCCTTTTTGTATAAAATAACGAGGCTTATGTAGCCCATAACCAAAAATTGGTTGAGAGATTGTTTTGTTGGTCTTATGCTTGTATTTTATTGTCGTAAGATTAAAATTCAAGTAAAAGATAAAAGACCAAGTTAGAAATTAACCTATCAAAAGGAAAGGATCTTGCCATATTCTGATACCCAAATTAAAAAATAAAAGTTAGCACATAAGAAGGCTCGACAAAAATAACATCCCCTGCTTGTAAAACACTATCTGTTCCTATTACCTTGTTGTTAAGTGTTAGTACACCATCTCTTGAGGTTTTTCGAATACACCAGTGTGTATTATCAAAAAACAACTGGGCATGTTGGCCGGGAACAACCGGGTCGTGCAGGATAATGTCATTGGAATCCGATCTTCCTATCAAAAATACGGATTTAGTTTTGGTATCTAAGCGAATCGAGTCGACTGGACGATTGTCTTTCAAAATGCTTATGAGCATTAGATTTGCTCCCGTTCTTCTTTCTGTGCAAATTTCTTCGTTTTGCCGGATATCAAATAAACAAGTATCAAAAGCAGTGTTAGTCCCAAGAAAAAAAATCCGGTAAGCTCTGTTGGAGTCAAAAATATGTAGAAGTAAACGAAGCATATAGAAATCCAACTCTTCGTTTCCGTATGATCCTTTATGGCAAAGATAATCCCTAGTTCTCTATTGTCAGAGAAACTTATCGTGTGTGCGTTAATGTTAAGCGACCACTGCTCTGGTTGAAATTTAAGAAATCCATAGAAAGCATAAAACTCTTCGCTATCCCATATTTCAATGGCTCTAAGGTTACTTCCAAAAGTAAACAACACCAACAAAATTACAATAGCTCTACTCATCCAAGCCCACCTTCTAAAAATGCACAGAATTAAAACAGGCTACTTACTTACAAAGCTAAATAAGCACATCACAGACTCATTTAATATGTCGAACAAATCTCGTATAACTCTTTGACGGCTTCAGAATCTTGGCAAAACGGGCATCTGATTTCTCTCATTCTTTCAAAGTATTTACCACTGTTGTCAAGTCCAGCGGAGTCTGTTGCGAGCCACAGGGGAGTTTTTGCTCCCTGCTCTGGGGTTTCATAGCCTCCAAAGCCTAAGTCACTACTGAGCTGAGAACTTACATCACCAGGATGACAACTATTGATGGCAATATGGGGAAACTTTTCGGCCAGAGCAGCACTTAGCATACGGTTTGCCTGTTTAGATTGCCTATAGGCGTGATCATTGTCATAGCTTCGCTTTTTAAATTCCAGGTCTTTTAGGTCAAGACCTCCGGCCCAATAACTCGCCACGTTGACCACTCGCCCTGAATCTATTTCCATTTTGTTCCTAAAGAGCTCTGTCATCCAAAAGTAACTTAACACATTGGTGGCAAACTGCATCTCAAGCCCCTCTTTCGTTTCTTTTCGCCTAGGAGGAGCAATTGCTGCATTGTTGATCAAAATATGCAGAGGCTCTTTCCACTTATTGGCCAAAGACTGGATATCTTCCTTACGAGAAAGATCTGCTATCAATAAACTTACCTGCTCATTTTCAGATAGCTTTTTGATTTGAGCTAAGCAAGTTTCCCCTTTCTCTGGATTACGGGCAACAATAAACACATGGTAATTTGGCTTAAGAGCGATCATGCTGGCGATACTTTTACCAATAGCTCCGGTTGCTCCCGTAATGAGTACATTTTGCTTTGTCATTTTGTTTTTCTCCCAACGAACCTATTCTTAGCATACCCGATAAACTATAATTTACCAAACCTCTTATTTTTCCATATAATGGAGGAATGCTATATGGAACAATCCTTTTGGAGAACTACAGTAATTTCTACTTATGCCAGACGTAATTCTAGATTTAATCACTTTGTTCGATCAAATTTTTCTTCGCCTGCCGCTTCATTTTTTTTATCTCAATTTCTCGTTTTAAGGCATCAGATTTTGAGTCAACAACTTCAGAATACACTAACAGAAATGGCTTTCGTGAAGCCACATATTTTGATCCTTTTCCCGTTTCATGAACGGCCAATCTTTTGTGAAGATTTTTGGCAATTCCTGTGTAAAAACTTCCATCGTTACACTGCAAAATGTAGACGTAATATTTTTGGTTATCCATAATTATCTTTTTAGATTTTTGAGGCCCTTTAGGAACTGTGATAAAATGTATACTGTAGGATTATTTGGTTTTAATATACTAGTCGCAAAGCGAGAAGATCTATGGGAGAAAAATTTGATAGAAGTATTAGTATCCTCGGATGTGGATGGTTAGGCTTGCCTCTAGCCAAATCTCTCATAGAAAGCGGATACTACGTAAAAGGATCAACCACTCAAAAATCTAAACTTCCTGAGTTAAAAAAAGAGGGAGTGGAAGCTTACAGAATTGAGCTAATACCAGAAATACAAGAAGAAGAGATCCAGGAATTCTTATGTTCTTCTATTTTGATTATCAATATTCCTCCAGGTGCTCAAAAGCATGGAGACAATTTTCATTTACTGCAAATGAAAAATCTCCTACCTGCCATCAGGAAAAGTCCACTGGAAAAAATTCTTTTCGTAAGCTCCATCTCTGTTTATGGTAGTGAGCAAGGAAAGGTCAACGAGGAAACCAATCCCCTTCCCGATAAGCCTTCTGGAAAGGTTTTGTTGGAGGTAGAAAATTATCTTCGCAAGCAATCTCCATTTAAAGTTACGATACTACGCTTAGCGGGTTTAATTGGCGAAGATCGTCATCCTGTTAAGTTTTTAGCAGGAAAGCAAAACCTGAGCGGAGGAGATGTTCCCATCAACTTGATTGGGCAGGCAGATTGTATTGGCATAATAAAAGAGGTTCTCCGCCAACAAGTATGGGGAGAGATCTTTAACGCAGCCGCTGATGACCATACTCCAAGAGGAATTTTTTATCCTCAAATGGCTCGGGTTTTTGCTCTGGAGCCACCAACATTTCTAAATGAAAGTAGGCAAAGAAATAATAAAATAGTTGGAAACCAAAAGGTAAAAAAAATGCTAAACTATGCCTTCCAATATCCTCTCCTGGCTTCAACTACTTTATAGGGAGTGTAATGAATGTCTGTGCTGGCTTTGGTATGCAGGAGAAGAAGGCTATGTCGAGACAATAAGAGTGTTTCCTTCCACTTGCAAGAAAAGCAATTAAAATCTGATTAACTCTGGATGGTAGAAATGGGTTTTATGAAGAAGGTGCAGGAAGGCTACGCAAAAATCGTAGCCTGCGAAGTTGTCATCTTATTCCTGAGACTCACTACTGCTAAAGTTAGGCCAGTGGCAGAAAAACTAGAGAAGTTCTCTAACTTCGACGAATCTTTAGGACAGCCAGTCCCAGAAGGCAGAGTAAGAAACTGCTTGGCTCAGGAACTCCAGTGGTGTTGAGGGCAACACGATCAACAAACACAAAGTCTCCAGTGGAGCCAACGAAGCTAACTTCTGTGATGGCTGCGTCGCCAATCTCAGCATCGATCCGAACATAAACCTCGCGGGCGTTATCTCTCACTCGTTGGTAGTTAGGCAAGTTTCGAAGATCGCTGATCAAGGTGCTTCCGTTGACTACAATTGAAACAACGGATTCAACATCTCCAAGACCAAATCCAATGGAACTAGTTCCTGGAGCATATCCCATAACAATGGGGCCTAGTGCCACATTATCATTACCAACAAACTGTCCATCCCATATTGCTTCGGGAAAATCTGATCGTACACTTGCACCAAGATTGGCATGACTTCCCGTTTGAAAGGTGAAACCTTCAACAGGAGTGGAATCCTCGAAATCCTCAATCAAATAACCCGTCACTCCAACGATGGCATCAAAAGCAGCAAGCTGACTAGGGCTTATACCTTGGAAATTGCTTTCACCAAAGCTGGAAATTGTATAAGCCTGACCTTGGGAACAAATCGTCAAAGCTAATACCATCAAAAATGTTGCAAATTTTGTATTCATTGCCCTACTCCTTTTCTAATCTGATCTATAATCATTGATAGTTTTACAGTCTCGAAATATACTTAAACTACTTTAACTGTTGCATTGATTATTGTCAATTAAATTCTTGATTTACTCTCAGGATCCGTGTCTTCAGGATCAGTGTCTTTTCAAATCCTTTCTTTTATTCACTTTTAGAACGTCTGGCACAAATCTTCAAATCTTCCCCCTAGTCTTCCTAGTATTTCTCTACTTGGTGGGTTATCAAAAAAATTTAATAACCCACTTAAAAGAAATTTATTTCCTGGCACACTGAGGGCATTTACTAACACCTTTTTTGCACTTATCACAAACATGAATTATTGACCCGTCATTGTCAGGGCCCGGAATATGTGTCTGTCTGCAAGAAGGACAAACATGTTGGCTATAGTTAATATTTTTAATAGCACTTGTTTTTAGGGTAGTTTTACAAGTGGGGCATACAGGACTAACTTCTTCAGATACTACCTTTCCTGGAGTTTGGCAACCTGTAATAACAACACTTACTATCACACAAAGCAAAATCAAGATCTTGAAAAGTTTTTTGTTTTGCATTTCTATTCCCTTTCATTTTTCTTTTTTATCTTTACCTTTACCTTATTACATAGGTTATGGATCCATATTTTTTGGTATAGCGAAAATTATGCCATAGCTAATCTCTACTTCTGAAAGTTATTTCGATAATCCATAGTCGTTAATTTTTTTGCGCAATGTCGGACGGGAAATCCCTAAAATTTTACTGGCTTGGCTAATATTATTGTGAGTGTGATTTAATATTTTCTGAATATGTCTTTTTTCCATTTCGGCAAGGGAAGTGATTTCCTCTTTCTCAGAAGAAACCACCTCGGTAATTAAAGAATTAGGGGCAAGATGAAAAACGTTGCCTGTGCACAAAAGAGCCGAACGCATTAGGACATTTTTTAGCTCTCTGACATTTCCTGGCCAAGAGTACTTTTGCAAGCTTTTTAAAACATCTTCGGGAACTTTTTTTATTTTCTTATGTAAGACATGGTTGATTTGTTGCAATAGATAATCTACTAGCTCTGGTATATCTTCGGAGCGTTCTCTTAAGGAGGCCACGTGGATATTATTGATGCAAAGACGGTAGTATAAATCTTCTCGGAATTGTTTTTTTCTCACCATCTGAAGCAAGTTTTTATTAGAGGCACTGATCACTCGGGCCTTCAAAGGTATGCGCTTATTTCCTCCCACTCTCTCAAACTCTCTCTCTTGGAGAACTCTGAGGAGTTTTGTTTGGAGATCATCGGGTAGCTCACTGATTTCATCCAAGAAAAGGGTTCCCGCACCGGCGGTTTCCATTCGACCTATTCTTTTACTTTGAGCACCTGTATAAGAGCCTTTTTCATGGCCAAAGAGTTCACTTTCAAAGAGATTGTGAACAAGAGCAGGGCAGTTTACGGCAACAAAAGGTTTTTCGGGATTGGAATAGGAATGAACAGCACGAGCGACGAGCTCTTTTCCGGTTCCACTTTCTCCTGTGATCAGAACTGTTATTTTTTCTTGGCTAACCAAACCAATTTGCTTTAAAACTTCCGTGATGGCTCTACTATGCCCAATAATTCTATTTTTTTCCGTAGAGAATACTTCTGAGGATATATCGTGCATATCTTTTGGTTGTATTATCGAGCTTTGAACACGGGTTAGGGCGACTTCTATTTCTTCGATATCCAAAGGTTTACGAATATAGTCGGTCGCTCCCAGTCGCATAGCTTGGATCGGACTTTCCATATCAGAGTGGCCTGTAATGATGATAACAGGGCGGCTATCTCCTGCATTCCTCATTTTTTCGAGTAACTGGAGGGCACTCCCATCGGGTAGGCGCAAATCTAAGAGTAATAAGTCGGGCTGAAAATGCTCCAGGGTATTTTCTCCCTCTTCCAATGAGCTTGAGGTAAGAACTTCGTGTTTGCTCTCAAAATACAGGGATAGCGTTTTGCAAATACTAGGTTCGTCATCTATCACTAAGATTTTCATAGTTTTTCCTTGGCCTGGGGTAAGCTAATCGTAACTATGGTGCCTTTTTTCAGTTCACTCTGAGTTTTCATATTTCCCCCATGAAGAAGAACAAGCTTTCTGGCGTGACTTAGTCCTAATCCTGTACCGCCTTCCCGTAAAGTAAAAAAAGGTTCGTAGATATTTTCTAAATCATCGGGAGAGATACCTTTGCCCTTATCTTGGATAATTGTAATCATTTTACTTTGTTCTTGGTCGTAGAAAAAATTTATCTTAATTTCTTGCCCCGGCAAAGAAGCTTGGGCTCCGTTTAGTATAATATTACTTAATACTTGCTGTAAGCGATCTTGGTCGCAAGTTACGTTCATAGAATGCTCTGGATACTTTACTTTAACGTCGAGTTGAACCAACTTGCCGTGGATGATATCGATCGAGTTTTCCAAGACATCCAGAAAATCAACAGTCTTCTTGTGGAGCTCAACAGGGCGGGCAAAGTTTAAAAGTTCGTTCAACATACTTTCCATGTGTTGAGTTTGTTCTAGAGCAATATTTCCATGCTCTTTATACTTCTCTTCTTCAGACAAACGACGAGTTAAAATTTGCAAATTCATTTTGATAGAAGAAAGAGGATTGCGAACCTCGTGAACAATGTTGGCCGCCATTCGACCTGTTGCAGCCAAGGCTTCTACTTTACCTAGCTCTTCTTGCATTTTTTCTTGCTTGCGATATGACTTTTGCAACTGTTGGTGTTTTTCTTCTCTTTCATCTCGGCTAGTGGCCAACTGTTTTACCATGTTGTTAAAATTTTGAGCAAGCATACCAATTTCATCGTCATCATTGTACTCCACTTGTTGTTCAAAATCCCCCAAAGCGACACGGCGAGAAGACAGAGTTATATCTAAAATAGGCTCGACAATTTTTCGGGACATGAACAAGGTAATGAAAAACATTAGCAGTAAAGTAACACCAGCAGTAACAAGAGCAAACTCCGAAAATATAAAAAGCTCTGCCATCGCTTCTTTCCAAGCAACTTCTGCTACTATTACTATGCCAAAAGGCTCCAAAGAAAGCTGCGAGCGTATCATTTTTTGATTTGAGTTTTTTTGTTTACTCTTTTTGTAGGATATAATTTCTCTACCTTGAGAATCCTCAATATAAATTTGACCAGAATGCCCGAGCCCAATATTATGTTGAATTAATTTCTCAAAGGATTCTTTTATATTCAATTTTGCAACGAGAACTTGAGAAGGTAAATGATCAGAGCCCAAGATACGATAGGCGGCCATCATGGTTAGAGAAGAGTTTTCGTCGAGATAAATCGAACCAAAAACAGGATTCTCACTTTCAAAAGCACTTTGTATAAGTGGCATGTCGATAAAGTTTTCCTCTTTTTCTAGAGGAGATCCATAAGAAGATAGTTTTTTTCCCTCTTTATCAAAAATATAGATTCCCTCGTAAGCCGGAGAACGTCTATAAACATTGGGGATAATATTGCAAACAGAAAACAATTCTCTATTGCTTTTTTTATCAAGAGAAGAAGAACGACAAGAGCAAGAAGTCAAGCAGCCTGTTTGACCTAGCAGGGCTATATCTTCTGAGCGTTCTTGGAACCAAAATTCCAGATGTTCTTTTTTGCAATCCACAACTGAATCTAAATACTCATGAGCCGACTTTAAAACCGCTCGATGAGAGCAGTGGAGTCCTTGGGCAATCATAATAATAAGGGAGCACGAAATAGTTACTCCGAAAGCCCAAAAAATTTTCCTTCCCAATTTTCCCAAAAGAGAGAATCTATTTTTTTTTGACATTTTTGATCCCTGATTTGTTTTCGATGATGATTTTTTCTTTTTCTGTGGTTTTGTATTAGCAAAAAATGTTCCTTAGTAAGCACGGTATTTAAAGCGGCCCTAAATACGGTGCGAGGGTGGAGGGCAAGGCTCCTGCCGCGCCGGGGTTGTGCCAAGATAAAAATATCAGGAGCTGATCACATCCCCTGTTCGGCAGGAGCCTCACCCTCCAGTGAACATGGTGCTTAGAACGGTTTTAGATAATCTTTTTCAAAAATGGTTTCAGATAAGCCTCGCCCTCCAGGGAACATCGTGAACAAGAAGGGGATGTACGTATTTGAGAAGACATTTCTATACATACAAAGTGGAAAAAAACTTTCCACCTGAAAAGAAATTTACCATCTCTTTCTCCCTCTAATTCTCTTCTCTCTATCCTGGGGTGGAAAGAAATTTACCACTCAAAAGTCCGTTATACAGGAATCCCCACTGAGAAACATAGGAAAAATACAGTGGAACTATTACAAAAATAGTGGAATACTATTTGCTTAGTATATTTAGAAATCATAAATTACAAATGAATACTAACCCAAGTTCATTTTGAAACAACTCGTAAATTAGGAAACTAAAATGGACCTAGAAAATCAAAAGAAAACTCCTCAAATCCAGAAAGCCATCTCCCAGTGGGTGGGAATAGGATCTCTATCGCCAGATGCAACAGAGCAAGAGCAGAGATTGTATAAGCAAAAGATAGCACAACTTGTTAGTCGAAAACTCATGTGGTGGGGCCTCTTTACTCTCCCTATCTTACTTCTTACTTTTTGGATCGGGACAAAGTTTCCTGAGAATAAACCAATGAATCACCAGAAAGAAGGAACAAAAGCTTCAGAAAAAAAAATCAAATTCTGGAGTTGTTCGATGCATCCCCAAATTCAGCAGCCAGGGGAAGGAAAATGCCCTCTCTGTTTTATGGATTTAATTCCTGTATACGAAGGAGGGGGAGACGAAAATGAAGAGGGAGCGGTTCTCTTCCTTTCTGAAAGAGCCCAAAAGCTCGCCGAGGTAAAGACAGAGCCCGTTCTTTATCGCAAACTCATTCATAGTATATCTATGGTGGGTAAAGTAGACTATGATGAAACTCGTGTTGCAAATATTAGTCTTTGGACTCCTGGGCGAAGTCGTTTAGAAAAAATGTTTGTTTCCTTCACGGGAGCTTGGGTAAAAAAAGGAGACCCTCTCTTAGAAGTATACAGTCCCGACTTGATTGGAGCCCAGGGAGAGTATTTATCGGCCTATAATAGCTGGAAAAATGCCCAAGAAGAAAACTCTCTTGTCAGCCGTAGTTTTTCCCAAAACATCAAGGCCGCTCAAAGAAAGCTTCTTGATTTAGGGATGACCAAGGGGCAAATTGAAAAATTGGAAAAAGAGAATAAACCAGACCAAACAACCATTATTTACGCGCCCGTTAGTGGCACTGTCATTGACAAACTCGTGAATGAGGGGGAATGGCATGGCCGAGGGATGTCCATTTATCGGATTGCCGATCTTTCTCACGTTTGGGTGAAGCTGGATGCTTACGAGTCGGACATGTCTTGGATTCGCTATGCCCAAAAAGTTAGCTTTGCCACAGAGGCTTACCCGGGAAAGTCTTTTCAGGGGCGCATTGCTTTTATTGACCCTTTCTTAAATGAAATGACCCGAACGATTAAGTTGAGAGTGAACGCTCCGAATTCCAAAGGACACTTGAGACCTGGGATGTTTGTTCGAGCGACTCTAAAAGTGAATGTAGCGGAGGGAGGAAAAGTGATTGATGAGCATTTGGAAGGAAAGTGGATTTGCCCTATCCATCCAGAAGTCATTGTAGATGAGCCCGGGGAGTGTAATAGTTATCTGGGAATCGACTCGAAAGTACTTTGCCAACGGCCCCTTGTTTTTTCTCAAAAACTAAACTTTACAGAAGCAAATGCTCTTCGAGATCGAGTTTTAGCGATTCCTCGTAGTGCTCCTTTGATCACAGGAAAAAGAGCGGTTGTTTATGTCGAAGAAGAGAAACCTATCTATGACGATGAAGGGAAAAAAATAGGAAAAAAGCTCCGCTATGAAGGAAAAGAAGTTGTCTTAGGACAACGAGCCGGTGACTACTATATTGTTCTCTCTGGGCTAGAAGAAGGAGAAAGAGTTGTCACCCAAGGGGCTTTTAAAATCGATTCCGCCTTACAAATTGTCGCCAAACCTAGCATGATGAACCCTATTAAAGTGGAGTCAGAGGAAGAAAAGGGAAAAGAAAAGTCTACTCCAAATCAAGTGGCTCCTTTTGCTATCGCCAATTCTCCTTACCATAATAAAATGACTTCTGTTTTAGAAGCTTACTTAAGCATAGTAAAAGACTTGTCTCAAGACAATGATAAAAATATCATGGTTCATATTGGGCAAGCTCTAAAATCGATAGAGGAGATTTCTCTCGAATCTTCTCCTCTTCCCCCTGTTTCTCGCCGAGAACTCCAGGAGATTTTAGCCAATATTAGAGAAAATTTCCATCAATTGCATAAAGGGCAAAACATCGAACAAATTCGTCAGGGGTTGGATTCTTTAAGCAAAGCGATCAGCTCTTATTTGGATAACTTTGGTCATGGTTTGAATGGGACTATCTACCAAGCCTATTGTCCTATGGCCAACGATAGTAAGGGAGGAGATTGGTGGCAGCGTAGCGAAAAAATCGCTAACCCTTATTTTGGCGAGGAAATGCTTTTCTGTGGAGAGATCAAAAGAAATCATCCCGTCCTCCCTTCTCAGCACATTGGTTCAGCCGTATTTCAGACAGGAAACTACTGGCAGGCAACGGCTAGTTACCATACACAAAGTAAGACTATCTTAGCGGCCTATCTCAAAATGGGAGAGCTTATGTCTTTAGATCAAGTAGAAGGGGTTCAGGTGCAAAGAGATGCTATTCTCCTGGCCATAGAACAAATTCAATCCGAGAAAGCGATCTCTGATCCGAAAGCCCGGGACACTATGTCTCGCCATTTGGGCACTTTAAAACGGCTTCTCGCAGCCATGCAGGGAAATGACTTGAAGCAATTGCGTCGAGATTATTTAGACATATCTTCTACTCTCATCGAGTACGTGAAGGATTTTGGACATATGTATCCTGAAACTCTAAAAATAGGGTATTGTTCCATGTACCGCAATGACTTAGGTGGTTCTTGGCTACAGACCGAGAAAAGAATACGAAATCCTTTTTTTGGAAGTGAGATGTACCGCTGTGGTTCTTTTAAAAAGAAAATACCTATGATTTCTAGTAATGAGGTAAATCATTCCGAAAAAGAATCGCCCTCCAAAAATAAAAGCAAAAATGATCCCAAAAATAACCAACACATACATAAATCTGAGCAAGGAGAGTAGTGATGTCGGAAAATAATTCCCCCAAAAATCCTCTCGATAGCTTGATTTATTTTTTCCTGCATAATAAGCTTGTTGTTTTTTTGTTCATCGCAGCAATTGTCGGCTGTGGTTTTTATGTTATGCCTTTTAAGCATAACATAAGTTGGTGGCCGAGCGACCCGGTGCCCGTTGATGCCATTCCTGACATCGGAGAAAACCAGCAGATTGTTTTTAGTGAATGGATGGGGCGCAGCCCTCAAGACGTTGAAGACCAGGTGACCTATCCCCTTAGCGTCGCTCTTCAGGGAACCCCAGGAGTTAAGAGTATCCGTAGCTACTCCTCTTTTGGATTCTCTTCGATTTATATAATTTTTCAAGAAAATATTGATTTTTACTGGAGTCGCTCGCGGATTCTAGAAAAGCTCAACAGTGTCTCTCGCGACCTACCAGAGGGAGTTGTTCCTACTTTGGGGCCCGATGCCACGGCTTTAGGACAAGTTTTTTGGTACACTCTGGAAGGACGAGATGAAAAGGGCAATGTTACCGGAGGATGGAGTTTAGAAGAGCTCCGCAGTATCCAAGATTGGTATGTGCGCTACTCTCTCCAAGCGACCCAGGGAGTAAGTGAAGTGGCTTCCGTAGGAGGGTTTGTCCGAGAATACCAAATAGATGTCGACCCAGACGCCATGCGCGCTTACCGCATTAAACTCCAAGATGTCTTTCACGCGGCCAAACGGGCGAATATCGACGTGGGAGCAAAGACAATTGAGTTTAATGGAGTGGAATACGTTGTTCGGGGGCTAGGCTTTATTAAGTCTGTCCAAGATTTAGAAAATGTTGTTATTACAAGCAAAGAAAATGTTCCGATCTATATTAAGAACGTTGCCCAAGTTAAACTAGGACC
Organism: Planctomycetota bacterium; assembly: GCA_029260735.1. Classification (GTDB taxonomy): domain Bacteria; phylum Planctomycetota; class Uabimicrobiia; order Uabimicrobiales; family Uabimicrobiaceae; genus JAJDCR01. The sequence goes on along the minus strand of JAJDCR010000108.1, from coordinate 14,668 downwards.
CGCCCAGCGTAGAGGTGCCATTGATAAAGAGGGAGCAGAAGCGGTTGGGGGTGTTGTTGTCATTCGCTATGGGGAGAATCCTCTCAAAGCAATCGAGCGACTCAAAGAGAAAATTGCCCAAATCGCTCCCGGGCTTCCCAAGAAAATTCTTCCTGATGGAACTGTCAGCCAAGTGACGATTATTCCTTTCTATGACAGAACAGGGCTCATCAACGAAACGCTTGATACCTTACGCATTGCCTTGAGCGATGAAATTATGCTAACCATTGTCGTTGTTGTCCTTTTTTTGATGAACCTAAAGGTTTCGATGATTGTTTCCTTGAACCTTCCTCTCTCTGTATTAATGGCCTTTGGCTTAATGAAATACATGGGGATAGACTCGAATATCATGTCTCTCTCTGGAATTGCTATTGCCATCGGGGCGATTGTCGATATGGGAATTATATTGTCGGAAAATATTATCCGCCACTACGACGAAAGGCCGCCTGGGAAAAAAGACCTCGCCACCGCTTTTACAGCCTCCTCAGAAGTGGCGGGAGCTGTTTTAGCCGCAATGAGTACCACGGTTATTTCCTTTCTTCCTGTTTTTGCAATGCAAGGCCCTGAGGGCAAGCTCTTTCAACCGCTTGCTTACACAAAGACCTTTGCTCTGCTCGCGAGTATCGTTTGTGCCCTGACGATTATTCCTGCTCTTTGTCATATATTTTTGGGTGACTGGAAACTGAACAAGCTCGCAAAAAAATATGCCCGGCATATTTTCTTCAGCGTTGCCCTGGGCACCGGAATTCTTCTGAAGTGGTGGGTGGGCCTTATTGTCGTTGCGATGACTTTCTATTCGATGTATAAAAAGCAAATTCCTGAGTTAACCAAAAAACGTTTGGAGCGCGGTCTCAATTATCTAATTGCTTTTACAGCCGTATATTTTTTGACAAAAAGTACCATGCCCCTAGGCCGAGAAGTGAGTATTTGGAAAAACCTAATTCTCGTAGGAGGAGGAATTGGTGGTCTTCTGACTTTTTTTATGACGATTATCTGGTTCTATCGTCCTATTTTGTCTTTTCTTTTGAATTTTAAGAAAACTTTTTTGCTTTTCTCTTTCTCTATTATGATGTGGGGTCTTTTTCTAGGAATAGGCTTTAAGCCTTTTGTCGAAGGGATATTTGCGAAATCACCTCGCGCTCAGCAAGCGATTCTCTCAAGTAGCCCTGGGGTTTGGATGAACCATTCCTTTCCGGGGCTAGGAGAGGAGTTCATGCCTTCTCTGGACGAAGGATCTTTTCTTTATATGCCTGTAGTTATGCCCCACGCTTCTATTGGGGAGGTGATGGATGTGCTCCAAAAACAGGACGTGCAGATAAGCCAAATTCCTGAAGTAGAAAGCGTTGTTGGAAAACTAGGTCGGGTGGAAAGCTCTCTCGACCCCGCTCCTATTTCTATGATCGAAACTGTCATTAACTATAAACCGGAGTACATCGAAAAGGATGGTAAGGTCATCCGCCAATGGCGTGAGCATATCAAATCTCCTAATGATATTTGGAAGGAAATTCTGAAAGCGACGGAAATTCCCGGAGCAACATCCGCCCCCACTTTACAGCCCATTGCCGCTAGGCTCGTTATGCTCCAAACTGGTATGCGCGCGCCCATGGGAATTAAAATAAAAAGAACGAGTAGTTCGGATGTCAAAAAAATTCTCCAAGAAATGGAAGATTTTGGTTTCCAACTAGAAAAGTTCTTACGAGAAGTCCCAGGGGTGGAACCAAGCTCGGTAATCGCAGACCGCATTGTCGGAAAACCTTATCTGGAGTTTGAAATTGACCGAGAAAAAATTGCTCGCTATGGGGTCAATATCCGAGATGTCCAAGATATCATCGAAATTGCCATCGGAGGAATTCGGCTAGGCACGACGGTAGAAGGCCGGGAGCGCTACCCCATTCGAGTGCGCTATAAACGAGAGCTACGCGATTCCTTCGAGGCTCTGGAGAGAATTCTGGTTCCGACTTCTTCTGGCGCTCAGGTTCCCATCACCCAAGTCACGACCTTAAAATACGTTAGTGGCCCTCAAGTGATCAAAAGTGAAGATGGTTTTTTAATTGGCTATGTTCTCTTTGATAAACAAAAAGACTATGCCGAAGTGGAAGTTGTCAATAACGCTAAGGAGTATCTAGAGAAAAAAGAACAAACAGGAGAGCTAGTTCGTCCTTTGGGAACAGACTATGCTTTCGCCGGGAACTATGAAAACCAAGTGCGTTCGAAAAAACGTCTTTCTATCTTGATTCCGCTTTGCTTCGTCGTCATTTTTTTGATCATTTATTTTAAGTTTGGAAAAATCACGGTGACCACGATTATTTTTATGGCCATCCCAGTTACCCTCTCCGGAGGATTCATTCTTCTATGGCTCTATTCCCAGCCTTGGTTTCTCGATTTTAGTATTTTGGGAATGAATCTTCGAGAGATGTTTCATATCCAAACCTACAATCTCTCGGTTGCAGTTTGGGTAGGTTTTATTGCGGTTTTTGGAATTGCTTCTGACGATGCTGTTGTTACGGCGACATACTTGGAGCAAGAATTCAAGAATCGAAAAATTAACTCTCCTCTGGATATTCGAATAGCAACGATAGAAGCAGGAGCAAAACGAATACGTCCTTGTCTTATGACAACGGCAACAACTATTCTCGCCTTGATTCCTATCCTAATGAGCTCTGGTCGAGGCTCTGATGTTATGATTCCCATGGCTCTGCCCAGTGTCGGAGGCATGTTTTTAGAGCTAATTACCCTATTTGTTGTTCCGGTTTGCTATTGCGGCCTAAAAGAAATGGCATGGAAATTCACTTTAGAGGAATAGAACAAAGCGGCAAGAACTATCTTTCTTGCCGCTCTATTGGGAGGAAAAACTGTGAAAAAATTTGGAGTTTACTTGGTCAATCAAAACTCAGGTCAAACTTACCCTTTAGCTTTTGACAAGGAAAATAAAATAGGCCGAGGTTTTCCAGGAGAAAATCCAGAGTTAGCGGTAGCATTACCAGATGCTACTATTTCTAAGCTCCATGCTTCGATTCAACTAGATTCTCAAACTCATCTGTGGCATTTCAAAAATCTAAGTAGTAATGGTTCTCTGGTTGACAATACGAGAGTTTTAGGAACTCAAACCCTTCATCATGGAGACCGCATTTCTATTGGCCCCTTTGATTTATCTTTCTACGAAAAGTTTCGAGCGGACGAGGGAACGATGGAAATGCCCATCATGAAGAGAAGAGATAAACGTTCTCAATTACCTGGGAATTGGGATGAGGAAGAAACAACTCCGTTAGGCTCGACAATGGAAACGGTTGCCATACTAACGCTTTTGGCCCTTTCTGCTTTTATTTTTGTCTGTTGCTTTGTCATCTAAAAATAGGAAAACGTTCAATGATGAAAAAATACTTTCTATGGATTTTTTTCGCTCTTTTCTCGGTAGCTTGTACCAACCCAGCGAAAGAGAATTTAGAGTTAAGTCCATGGCTCTCCTCAGGGACATCCTCGGAAAATTCTTTAAGAAATTCTCCTCCCGATAATTCTCCTGAGGAAAGAATTTTAAACCTGTCAAAAATGATTGAAGTTACTTTGGAGAATAACCCTAAGATAAAGTCCAGTCGGTACCATTGGCAAGGGGTGATAGAAAAATATCCCCAGGTTGTGACTCTTCCTGATCCCAATGTAATGTACAGTTATTTCTTAGAAAACACAGAAACGAGAGTGGGCCCTCAAAAGCACGCGGTTAAGTTCACTCAAAAAATCCCCTTTCCAAGTAAACTGTTCTTAAGAGGGAAAATAGTCAAAAAAGAAGCTCAAGTGGCTCATTTAGGCTACGAGAGAGTTATTCGAGATGTCATTGCAGAGGTCCAAAAAAGCTTTTATGAGCTTCTTTACATCGAAAGAGCTTTGGAGATTACAAAAAAGAACGAAGATCTCTTAGGGCACCTAACCAAAGTTTCTGCAGTAGAGCACAGTGAAGAAAAAACTATTTTGGCCGATGTGATGAAGGCGCAATCTCAGCTCAGTCAACTGGGCTATGATCATATTCGTTTAGAGGAATTGCGGCGGGTAGAGGTGGGGCAACTCAATGCTTTGATGGACCGAGCCCAAAGTGCTTCTTTGCAAATCAAAGATTTTTCGTATCCAGCCCGTCAAAACCTTCCTGATTTTCCGGCAATCCATCAGTTTGCCCTTCAGAAAAATCAAGAGGTTTTGGCCTCTCAGGTAGAAATAGACAAAGCCGATACAAGGCTATCTTTAGCTTTCCAAGAGTACTTTCCTGACCTCTATGTCGGTTTCAATTGGGTGCAAATCGATAGAAATATTGGCAATTTGAATTTCTCTGATGATGGGCAAGACACTTTCGCTCTCACCTTCGGAATAGATGTTCCTCTTTGGCTAGGTAAACGCAACGCTCGGGTCAGAGAATCCCGTTTTGAAATAAAGCGAGCTCAGAGCTTCAAAAAGGATCTTGAGAACCAACTTGCCGCCAAAATTAAAAAGATCTACTACAAAGCAAGTAATGCCCGGCGCTTGGTCGAACTCTACCAAAAAAACTTAATTCCCCAAGCACGCCGGACTATGGAAATATCGGAAAATTGGTACCGAGATGGCAAAGGGAATCTTTTGGGAGTTTTAGAAACACAGAGTGTCTGGTTAAATTTTTCTTTGTCGTTGGCTCGTGCCCAGAGTGATTACGCCCAAGGCTTGGTTGAGTTAGCCCGTTTATCGGGGGGAGATTTGCCTTATGACTCTCAAAACAGATCTCAAAACGGCTCTCAAAACAGATCTCAAAACGGCTCTCAAACCTTAGAAGGAGAAAAACAATGAAGCATATAAGCTGTTTTCTAGTTTGCCTAAGCCTAAGCGGATGCTTTTATTATAGCGAAGTCCCCGAGCCGATAAAATCACCTTCTCTAGATTACTTACAATCAAAAGAACAAAATCAAAGCTCTTTCCTCTCTTCCTCCCAAGAGCGAGAATACCAGGAAATCCAAGAGCAGTGGCAAGAACTAAGTTCTCAGAAAAGCTCAAAGCCGGAGAATTTTGTTTACGATTTTGATTCAGAGAAACTCCAAAAATTCCGAGAAATTGCTACTTCTGAGAGCTTAGAAGAAAATTTGTCTCAGAAAATCTCTCTAGAATTTATTTTAGCCATAGGCTATGAAAGAAATCCTGGTCTCAAGGAGGTCTACCAAAAATGGCAGGCAACGACGGAAAGATACTCCCAGGCATTTTTTCTACAAAATCTTTTAAACCAATACTCCTCCTTTACTCGGAGCTTAGATTTAAAAGTAGACTCTGCCCACCATAAGTCCAAAGTAGCCCAAAAAACACCTTTCCCTGGCTCCTTAAGTCTGATGGGAGAGATTATCACCTCCGAGACAGAAGAAGGTTGGCTCATGTACTCGGTGCAACTGCGCAACCTTATCAATGAACTCAGTAAGACATATCTTCATATTATTTACGCGAGAGAACTTGTTAAAATCCAAAGAGAACACGTTAGTATTGCCTCTTCTTTAGAGCAAACGGCCCTCGATAAGTTCCAAGCAGGCTTAACCAACTATGGAGATGTTCTGAAAGCACAAATTCTGAAAGCTCGTATTCTCGAAGACATGGTAACCTACGAGCAACTGGTTCAAACTCTCCAAGGGCAAATTTTGTCTCTCCTAGATTTACCACCTACTGTAAAACTGGGAAAAGCTGTTGAAGAACCGACCAAGAAACTATCTTTTCCTTTAGAAGAGCTCTATCGCTTAGGCCAAGAAAACAGGCAAGAAGTTCAACTGAGCAAAATTCAAGCGAAAAAAATTCGCCAGATAATTACCCTCGCCAAAGATAAACTCTATCCTGATTTCACTTTAGGACTGAGCTACTTTGAAAATAGAACCGAGGAAAGAGTGGGACAAGGAAAAATGGGGGAACCTTTTGCGGAAACAACAAGAGAAATGCCTCGCTTTTCTTTTGGCCAAACGGAAAGTTACCTAGAGGAAATGAGACTCAGAGAAGAAGCCCTTCAAAAGAAATACCAAAATCTCAAGCAGCAAACGGTGGCAGAGATCCAGGAAATTTCTTTCCAGCTAGATACGGCTTGGAGGCAATTTCTTTTGCTGCAAAACTCTCTCATTCCTTTAGCCGAAGAAAATCTCCGGGTGGTGCGAGTTTCTTACCAAGCTGGGGATAAAGTCGATTTCCTTGATCTTCTCGACGCGGAGCGTAGTTTACTGGACTTTACGATTATGCAGGCCAAAAATAAACGAGATCATGGCTGGAAACTAGCCGATTTAAAAAAGACTATCGGAACCTTTGAACTCGAAAAAGCCCGCACTAGAGCCAAAGAAGAGCCCGAAAAATCTAACCTTGAGCCAGAGAAACGTTTACCGCTTCCTGAGGAAGAAAAAATACCCGAGCCAAAGCCCCTTTACACTTGCCCCATGCACCCAGAAGTGGTTTCTGATCAACCGGGTAAGTGCCCTAAGTGTGGGATGAAACTTCGTTTACCTAAAAAGAAGGCCGAAGTGAAAATAAGTGAACCCGAGGAAGAAAAAATACCCGAGCCAAAGCCCCTTTACACTTGCCCGATGCATCCAGAAGTGGTTTCTGATCAACCGGGAAAGTGTCCTAAGTGTGGAATGAAACTTCGTTTGCCTAAGTAAATAATTTATTTCAAGATATTCGCAAAATATCTTCTTTACTATAACAACGTATCAACAAAAAGGACTTTTAGAATGAAATCTATAAAAACTCTAACTCTTTGTCTTATCCTAGTTCTAAGCACTGTTGCTTGCAACAAAACTAAAACTACTAGCCCTCCTGCCACAGAAACAACAAAAACAGAAGTTGCCCCTGTTGTTGCCGAGAGTGAAATGAAAGATATTAACATTGGATGTGCCGCTTGTGTTTACGAAATGGAAGGTATGGAAGGCTGTAGTAAAGCTGCCGCAGAGATTGATGGCAAGCCGATGCTTATTACTGGTATGCACTTAGAAGTTCATGATATGGGACTTTGCTCTGTTCCCAAGAAAGCCAATGTCATGGGTAAAGTAGAAAATGGTAAACTAAAAGCCTCTAAGGTAACTCTGGTTGCTGAGTAAGACTGTAAGACCCTAAAAAATTAGCCCTGCTTTAATAGAGTAGGGCTGCCTTAGCCTAAGGCAATTTCAATAAAAAAAATATTATGTTAAACATCACAACCATTAGGGAATAGAAAATGCTTCGTTTACTTATCTTCTTAACACTCTTTCTTCTCTTGCCTTTTCTTTACGCGGAGATAGAACCTGGTGCTAATGAAATGTGCCCTGTTATGCCCGAAGAAGAAATAGATCCCGAAATATTTACGGAATACCAAGGGAAAAAAGTTTATTTGTGCTGCAAAAAATGCTTGAGAAAATTTACTCAAAATCCAGAAGCCTATGCTGCCAACTTAGCTTCCTCTTCTGAGATTGAGCCTTTGGAGAAGTCCCATTCTTCTTCCTCTTCTGAGGTTGAGAACGATGACAAGTCACATGAAGAAAATCTGAAAGGATCTCATTTATTGAGATTTGCTGGAAAATTTCATCCTGTAAGTGTGCACTTTCCCATAGCTCTTATTTTAACGGCTGCATTCATAGAACTCTTGGCTTGGCGCACAAGAAAGTCTTTTTTCCGAGACAGTGCCCGATTATTGGTCTTTCTTGCCTCGTTAGGGACAATATTTGCAGTGGCTTTAGGCTGGGCGGCGGGAGCCTTTGCGAGCTACCCCGGAGAGCTTGAGTCAGTTCTGAGTATTCATCGCTGGCTAGGAACCTCTACCGGGGTTCTGATTGTTTTTACCTCCATATTTTCGGAGTTGTATCACCGTAAAGAGCAAAACAAATACCAAGCGATCTATAGAACAGCCTTATTCATAAGTGCTATTTTAGTGATGATAACAGGACATTTGGGAGGAACCCTAATTTACGGAGTAGACTACTTTAGCTGGTAGGCGAAAATATAATTTATAATAAACAATAATCTTCCAGGCTAAAACAGAACCTGGAAGATTGTTGTTTATTTGTTTTTCTGAGATTAGGGAATTTCCTAATCTCAAAAAGGCAAAAAAAACAAAAATGCCCAAGAAGTGATCAAAGTGCCTATATTTTACGAAAATTTAAACGTAAAGCATTGAGAACCACACTAACAGAACTTAGTGACATCGCAGCAGCGGCAAAAATGGGAGAGAGCATGACACCCAAGAGTGGATAAAGGACACCCGCTGCGATCGGAACACCAGCAGCGTTATAAATAAAAGCAAAAAATAGATTTTGCCGTATATTGTTCATAACCAATTGAGAAAGCTTGATTGCTTTCAGGATACCGCTTAGATCCCCTTTCAACAAAGTAACCCCAGCACTTTCCATCGCAACATCTGTTCCCGTCCCCATAGCAATCCCAACGTGGGCCGCGGCTAAAGCAGGAGCATCGTTGATCCCGTCTCCCGCCATTGCTACTATAGCTCCTTTTTGGCGTAGCTCTTCGACAATACGACTCTTATCGGCCGGCAAAACATCGGCGTGAACTTCATCTATTTCGAGTTTACGGGCAACTGCATTTGCTGTCGTTGGGTTATCCCCTGTCAGCATGACAATTTTAAGACCTGCTCTTCGTAAACTTTTTAGGGCTTTTGGGGTGCTCTCTTTAATCGGATCTGCTACGACGAAAAGACCGGCCATTTTTCCTTCGACGGCAAAAAACATAACTGTCTCGCCTTCGCGGCGCAATTGGTCGGCCGTTTCTTCAAAGGTGCTTATATCTACCTTTAGGTCACTCATCAGTTTACTGTTTCCTAAGGCCACTTTCTTACAGTCAATGAGTCCTTTTACTCCTTTGCCGGTTACCGATTGAAAATCTTCTGTTTTCGAAAAAGCAACTCCTTGTTTTTTTGCCTCTTCGACGATAGCTTCGGCTAAAGGATGCTCACTCCCTTGTTCTAAAGTAGCAGACAGGCCGAGAATTTCTTTTTTCTCATAACCATCTGCCGGAATAATTTTTATTAAGGCCGGACGGCCTTGGGTCAGAGTTCCTGTTTTATCAAGAACAATGGTATCCACTTTTTCTAAAACTTCCAGTGCCTCAGCATTTTTGATCAAGACACCTAACTTAGCTCCTCGACCGACCCCTACCATGATAGACATAGGTGTCGCCAAGCCTAAAGCGCAAGGACAGGCTATAATCAAAACGCTAACTGCGGCAATAAGGCCATAGCTAAAGCCTTCTGAAGAAGCTAAGGTTAACCAACCCAAAAAGGCACTAAGAGAAACCAAAATGACAAGGGGAACAAACCAACCAGATACTTTATCGGCCATCCGTTGAATGGGAGCGCGACTACGCTGGGCATTTGCCACCATTTGAACAATTTGCGACAAAATGGTATCCTTCCCGATTTTTTCTGCTTGAATAATGAGAGAGCCATTTCCATTTACGGTACCAGCAACAACTTGATCTCCCTCTTCTTTTTCTACAGGCATTGGTTCACCTGTGATCATAGATTCATCGATATGGCTACTTCCCTCTATAACGATTCCATCTACCGATATCTTCTCTCCCGGTCGAATCCGTAAAAAATCGTTTAAGATAATGTCTTCCAGAGGAACTTCCTCTTCTTTTTCATTAGAACGATCAGAAGATATACGCCTTGCCGTTTTGGGAGCAAGCCCTAAGAGCGCTTTAATCGCACCGCTGGTATGCTCTCGTGCTTTTAATTCCAAAATTTGTCCGAGCAAAACAAGTACAACAATCACTGCTGAGGCTTCAAAGTATACAGGAACACTACCATCGGCCATACGAAAGGAAGCAGGGAATATTTGAGGAAAAAACGTTGAAATGACACTGTAGATCCAAGCTACTCCCGTCCCCATTGCAACTAAGGTAAACATATTTAGATTACGAGTTTTTAACGACTGCCAGCCTCTTTCAAAAAAAGGCCATCCCGCCCATAAAACAACAGGAGTTGCCAGAGCAAATTGAACCCAGTGAGAAGCAGATCCACTCAAAACCTTATTTCCACCCAACAAATGCCCTCCCATTTCGAGGATAAAAACAGGCAGAGTCAAGAGCAAACCCCAACTAAAGCGACGACGAAAATCGATTAGCTCAGGATTTTCTCCTTCTTCTCCCGTGAACATCTCCGGTTCTAAGGCCATTGCACAAATGGGACACGAACCCGGGCCTTCTTGGCGGACACTCGGGTGCATGGGGCAAATATATATAGCTCCTTCAACAACCACCTCTTCCCGAGGCATCAAATATTTTTCGGGTTCACTCGTAAATTTTTCGTAGCACCTTTTTGAGCAGAAATAATACTTTTCTTCTTTGTGGACGGCTTTATGATCCGTTGTTTTGGGATCAACAGACATCCCACAAACAGGATCGATCGCGGTCGATTTTTTTATATGACAACAAGAATGTTCATGGTCCATTTTATTTTTCCATTTTTTATAGTTTGTAGTTAGAGGAAGGGAGGAATAAGAAATGCTATCTCTAAGCTGAGAAGAAATCAAACCTATTAAATTAATTTAACTCTTAATACAAAATTATCGTTGTTTTCTTCTCTATAAGCAATTATACTATAACTATAGATAAACTTTTTTGAATTTTATCCATTTGTTCAAAAAGAGCATAGATAGTATTGATTTACGGGAGATTTATTATGAGACTTCTTTTATCCTTAGCTTTTTTAAGCATACTACTGGGATCGCAACAAATTTATGCCTACACTATAACAGGGTTTGATCCCTTGAATTTTATCAACACGGGAGCAGGCCCCAATGCTACTACCGTTACGAACCTTGATAATACAGTGGGGCTCAACGGAGCGATTATCGAAGATTTTGAGGACAATACTTTAATTAACGGTTTAAGTTTGACTTTTAATGGAGCTTCCCCAGGAGTTTTTACTGCTGGACAAGGCCTTTGGGATGGAACCCAAGCTTTTGTTACTAATTCTTTCGCTGTTCCTACGGTTTTTACCTATACTCCCGGAGCGGATACTTTTGCTGTTGGGATTGGGGATGTAGAGACGGCATTGCCTGTTGAAGTCAACGGACAAACTATTATTTTAGATATTCGCAATATCTCTGGATATAATCGAGTTAGCGATAATTCTCGTGAGGTTTATATCCGAATTGATCGGGAACAAGGAGATACTGCAATTACAGAGGTTCGGTTCGCAGCTCCTGCTAGCGATGGAATTGTTTTTGACCATCTCGCAGTATTTAACAGTGCAACAGTCCCTGAACCAGCAACTTACACTATGAGCTTAATAGCTCTTATTGGCTTAGCTTTCTCCAAAAGAAAAAGCTGAGTTTACGAGATTTTCTTACATTTCATAAGTTAATACAAGTATCCCCTGCTAACTTTCAACCTATGGAATGTGAGCAAGTTTAGAATGGCTAATTTTGGCATTTTCCTTTTCTTGTCCTAAAGTGAATCACTTAAAAAATAAAATGGAATTGCCGTGTCAACAAGTCACACAATTATACTCCAGCCTTACCTAATCATGCAAAGTCTCACCCTAATTTTTGTTAAGATAAGTAGCTCGTAAATCAAACATATCCTGGACCCCAGAAATAAGACCATTTCATACCAGCTCTTTCGAAACAATCTTTAATGAAGCTCCGACAAGCACCTTCCAAAACCCCAATAGTAACACAGAACTCTAAAAAATTAACAAATTTGGAACTTCTTCTCTTTAGTTCGCATCTAAACCCCAAAAGAAAATCTCTATGGAACCAAGTCTTACTAATATTCGGATGGAAACGTTATGCTAAAATATTTTGTGATAATTTTGACACTGTTCATATCTTTACATACTCTTTGGGCCAACGAGTCGTGGCAAGAACTTCCCTTGCCTAGCGAAAAATTCTCCATTTCGGACGTAGGAATTGAACCAGGTGGTGTTTTATGGATGATGGGCGACAACTCGCTCTACTACTTTAACGGTCAAAAATTTGTACCGCCACAAAACGCAAAACTCAAGTCAGGTCAGTATCTAACCAAGCTTTATGGGGGAAACGACCGCGGGTTGTACGCTTCTCAGCGAGGCACCAAGGAGCATCAGGGGAAGTTGTACCGCTTGATTGATGGGACGGCCGAATATCTCACTGACTTTTATTATGATGTTACCCACGAATATCCGGGGATATATGTTTCTCAATCGGGGCATTTGTTCAATTGGGGTCAGCGCTTTCTCGCTGTTTATACCCAAGGAGCTTGGAAACGTGTGGAAGCACCTTTGAGTCTGAAACATACCCTAGTTTTTGACAGGGGTGATTGGGTTCATTTCTATTATAACGGGCATCTTGTTTCGGTTCACGGCAATAAAATATCGCAGCTCACTTTATCGGTGCCGATCAATAGTCTTCTCGGTCAAAAAAGAGTACACGGAGTCTTGTGGGGGGCAGACAGGATGTTACTTCTGGAATATGGAGCCCAGAGAGTCCACGCTTATCATCTAGATACGGGGAGAAAAATAAATACCGAATACATTAATGGTGTTTTGGGAAACCGCCGGGTCTATGATTGCCTTCGTTTACGCGATGGCTCGGTCTGGGTTCTTGCCCATGATCGACAAATGCGCAGCTATGTTTTTTATCAAATTTCGCCAAAAAATGAAATAACTCGTATCGATGAAACGGCCAAGCTGAAATGGGATAATAGTCGCTGCTGGCAATTTCCGCGCTCGGTGCTACACGCAAAGGACGATTCTCTGTGGTTGGGAATGCCTCATGAAGGAATCGCCCAGTTCAAAAACGGCACTCTCCATCATTTCAACTGGAAAAGTGGAGTAGACCCAGGAACTTACAACTACATTATTGAAGGCGATAATAAAATATATGCTGCTTCACGGCATAGTTTATATCAGTCGAGCTCCCAAAATGACAACAAAGCTCCTGACTGGACAAAGTTATGGACAGAATACCAGGCTTTGTATTCTCCGGTGCGCGACATGCACGGAAATATTTGGATGTGTTTGTCTGATCGTCCTGGAGAGATTTCATGCTGGGATGGAGAAAACTGGGAACATATTCCTGTCTCGTTTGACACCACCAAAATATCGCGAGTGATGGCGGACGATCTGGGTAGGATATTGCTACAGATGAGTGCCTACCCCGATGGATGCTATGCCTTAGAAAAAGAACAGCTTACCCATTATAGCAACATGGAGGAGATGTTAGTCGATGCCACAGTAAGGGGGGCAAAGCGTTTTGACACAGGATCATCGTACCAAGGTTGTTTTGTCGATAAAGACAAAATATGGTTCGGCTACCACAATTACAACAATGTCCACTACTACACAGGCAATCGATGGGATAGCTTTGGATTCAGCGACGATGTTTATTACTTATTCGAAAGCAGCGAACATGGGATTTTAATTCGTACCCAAGGGGGCAAGTTTTACACCTATGATACTGGTCAATTGGTTCTAGTTCCAACCCCTCATGGGGAAGGATACTGGATCTTGGGTCCCAAGGGCATGCAACCTTTTGATAGCGAACTGTTAGCAGATCACCCCAACGACTACGTCCCTATAAAAATCGATAGCAAACAACACCTTCTCGTCCCTGACAAGGGCGGTGATTGGCATCAAGCAGATCCTCTTCCTTCAGATTACGGCAAACAAATGACGCGCGGATTTTCAGGTGGACACTGGAGTGGTTATAGTGCTTGTCCGATTTATCGAATTTTTGGCAACCGCGTTATTCTATGCGATTTCAACAACACGCCAGTAATGGGACGTAAAAATGAAATTCGTAAGGTAATGGACGATCGCAAACACAATCTAATCGTTGATGCTGGTTGGTATTCCGGAGCTAGACATGTCTTCCTCAAAAGGGCAGGTAACTTCATTGTTCAGGCCAAACAAACTCCCACCACAAAAAAGCTTTCGGCAATGATACTCTTAGAAATATCAAACCGCTATCAGCAAAAACTGAGAATGTTTTACCGCTTTAAAGGAGGACAATGGCGCGAAACAAAATCAACCGGCGTTTTAAAGCTCGACTTTCCACATGAAGGTTTTTTTGCAGTTGAATTTACAGTCATGGGTCCACAGGGAGAAATGGGCCAACAAATTTTCAAACACACCTTTGAAGTTAGGTAAATTTTTTACATCTGTGCGGTTGATCGCAATTTATTCTTTTATGCCGGCCGCTTTTGGTAGCCTTTGTATTTTTTTCCCCTCCGCGGTGGATTTTGAGTAGAAAAGAATTTCACGCAAAGGCGCAAAGAAAAGCAAAGGAAGATGTAAAAAATCTTTCTTTTTGATAAAATTCTCCGAATTTATCTTTTGTCTTAATTCTTTTTACCCTTGGCGTCTTTGCGCCTTTGCGTGAAACTCTTTTCTATCTTCAACTTTAAGACGCATTCAGTGCCTTAAAAACAAGCAAATCCAAATACGTGTTTTTCACTCTTATTTTTCCTAGCCTTTAGCTTTTTTTCGTTCCTTCATCATCAAAGCAAAATAGCTAACTCCTTAAGGAAGTATAGCACTCAATCTTGACAGTGTTGCATAAGTAGTCTAGGTTTTTAGGGGGAAAGAGAAGGGGAAAAGAGAAAAAAGTTGCTAAAATGAAAAAAATACCATAATTTCTCGAAGAGTAAAATCAAAATAAGGAGAAAGTTATGGTATTAGAAGTAG
>JAJDCR010000107.1 GCA_029260735.1 Planctomycetota bacterium | reverse complement strand
GGAATTTTATTGTGTACTTCAACTAACTTGAAGACATTATGGCAATGCTTCGTAGGTAAAGGGAGCGAATCTTTTGTTACAGAAATCAATGTCACTTTTTTTAGCAAGTCGTAATCTTCACCTTCTTGTAGCTGGTTCTGGTAGTTTTTTGCCCAGTAATAAAGTAGCCTTTGAGGAAAATTCTCGCTCATGACAATCTGAACTTCGATAATAAACCATTCGCCTAGTTCATTCTTTGCCTTCACATCCACAATAGAAAGCTTATCGTTGTAGAAATTTTTGGGATTATAAGGGTTGAGTAACTCTAGCTCGACGATTTTCCTTTCGCTGCTACTTTCCAAAATTGCATTGAGTAAAGAGATTGACAACTCTTTATTCTCTTCGCTTCCAAATAGTTTTTTAAATACGCAATCTATTACGGGATCTATTCCTATTTTCATCTATCTTCCTTATCTTGCTTAGCAAGATACAATTAGTTTATCCTGCTCTTGCTTCTTATTACAATATTTTTTTAGATTTATAACGACAAGAGCATTCTATCAGAGGGTCGGACAACTTTTTGATCACAGACGCGATAAAGTTTTGAGAACAGGCGTGAAATACTCACTTAGCAACAATAGCTTGCTTGAGAGTCCACAAGGAGTAGGTAGATCGTCATTAGGTAGATGGTCATTACGTTTGTATGATTTTTTATGGACTTAGTACGTTTTTAGTCTCCTGAGCCTTTCAAAATAATAGCTCTAATAGCAAAAATCCCTCTCTGCATCTCTTTCCTTTTCTTTTCTCACTTCATTTTCAAAAGTAATGATATTTTTTTCTGCCCATAAACGGACAGCTTTTTTAGGGTGATCCACTAGAGTTTCTAGCAAAAGAATTCGTTTTTCATAGTGAGGCACAGATGATCCGATCACTCCAAAGCAGTGCATATTTGTGGAAATAGCATTAAGAACTTGTTCATTGTCTCCAAAATTGTCTATTAGGAATTTTGCAAATGAGTGCCACTTCGAAAGGTGTTTGTCGTCATAGAGAGGGATGAATGCTGCTAAGAGCTGAGGTACAGTAGATAAATTATTTCGGCACCAGTTTCTTAAGCTATAGCACGTGAGGAGTTGAAATATCAAGATCGCGCAGAATATGGAGAATACTTAATTAAAAGTTTAGCTTCTGATCTAGGCAGCGGCAAGCGTCTTTTATATCGAATGGTTAGCTTTTATCGCTGTTACCAGATTGTGTCGACAGTGTCGGCACAATTGAGTTGGAGTCATTATACCGAACTCGTTGAAGTGCAAGACAAGAAAGAAAGACACTTTTACCAACATCAAGCAATTCTTCATTCCTGGAGTGTTCGAGAATTGCGAAAACAAATTCGTAGTCAGCTTTACAAAAATACAAGTTCCAACGACTTAGAATCCACATTACAGACAAAGTTACCAGCTTTGAAAACAAAAAACATCTTCAAGCCAATCCTATAATTTTTCATTTATGGGGGAGGATAAAGGGAGTGAATCGCAAAAAAAAAGCAAAGAAGAAAAGTCCAGCTATGCAAAACTTGGCGCTTCTAGATGATATACGACGTTTTATTGAAGAAACCAAGACAACCGTTTCAACCAAAACAATATTGTTTACTAACAAAGGTAAATAAGTGCTACTCACAAGCGACCGCGCTTTTTCACACTGCTCTGGAGCCGATAAATCATCATAGACAATGCGAACCAGAACATTTGTATCAATTCCTATCATTAATGAAATCGTCCCCTATTTGCCTCATCTGCTATGATGCTATCCATCTCTTCTACAGAGAAAGACGGCTTATCTTTAGTTCTAAATTTATCACCAATGCCTATAATTTTTTGAGCATCACCCGCTTTTATTCTTTCATCCGAAATAGGCTCAAGAGTGATTTTAACGTTAACACCAGACTTTAAACCCATATCAGCTATAATCTTTTCAGGGATGTCAATTTTTCCGTCTGCTGTCACTTTACCTGTAATTTCCATTAGAACCTCCTATACATGTGCCTAACATATTCAATTATAACTCGTATATCAGAAAAAAGTAAGAATTAATATTGCTATTTAAACTGAATGTAAAAATATAAGTCTGGAACGGAATATTTCTCTTTTAATTAAAGAAAGCAAACTTGCTCAATATGATACTTTCTTAAAAGGAATTGATTTAGGCAATCCAGATTGGCAAGAAAAAGGAAAAGAGATCGATAGCGTTTTGGCTTTAGGGAGTGAGTACGATAAGCTACACCAAGAGTTTTCAACTTTACCTAAAAAAGCTTGGTCTCAGTCTTTTTCTGATATAGAGAAGCATTTATCTGAAGTAAAATACTATTTATCTCTAGAAACCCAGAGTAGGCTACATTCCTTTTGGAAAAAAATCGATTCGCACATTGATGAATTACAAAAAGAAGCGAAAAAGCTACTTGCAAATACCAAGATAGAAGTTCCCCAAAATATCAAAGAGACAGAAATCCTCTGCCGCTCTCTCCGATATGTGGTCAACATTCCTAAATCACATCGAGGGTTTCAGGAAGATTATTCGCGGTGGGAGTCTGAATTTACTCAGCTTGAAAAATTGACTCAAGCACTGAAAAGTTTAGAACAAAACAAAAGAAGATACGAGGATACTCTTGTTCCCGAAGCTTGGGACATTTCTCTCGAAAATATTTCAAAAATGAGTCAGACAATCAAAATCTATTAGAGCAAATGGTGGAGATTTTTCATAAAAGAATTTCGGGCTGCTAAAAACCAAATCATCTGCCTCTAGAGGAACTTAAAGAAAATTCTTATCAGCTAACGAAAAAGTCTTTTCAACTCTTAAAAACATGGAATCATTTTCAAAAATTGTCTATTGGAAAATTTACTTTAGCCTCAACACCTTACTTTTATACACATAATTTTGTGAAACTGAAATTCGTTTTTTTAACCTTTCTTAGTTTAGTGTATTTCTTTGTTGCGCATACAAATATTATTTTTAGGCATGTTCGTGACCCAGGGTACCGTTCGCCTTTGGCTCAC
>JAJDCR010000106.1 GCA_029260735.1 Planctomycetota bacterium | reverse complement strand
GTCCCGTGTTGGGCGTGGCTCCTCCCGTGTTGGGTATTTTTTTTCTTCATTATTTTTTAAAACAACCCACCCCCCCTGCTGGGCTGTCGCCCCGCCCTCCACCCTCGCACAGTATCTAGAGTAGTTTTAGATAAGCCTTCTTCCTACCCCGAATTACTGAAAAATTACTGTGGTTAAATAATCTTTTGCATTAGGTCGAAAATGAGTTTCCATCATATTTTTGTAGTAATGGAAAAATTTCTCATGCTCATCTTTTGGGAAATCGCTGAAATGAATAGCATAACCAATGATGTCGTCAATTTTTCGGTCATAGAACTCTATCATTTTTTCATCTAAATCAGAGTAGTTATCCTCGCAGAATTGCTGAAACAGATCTATTTCAAAATAACTACGGCTCATTTCAGACCAGCGTTCATATTTTTCAAGAGCAGAAAGCCCTGGGTCATTAAGAATATCCAAATACTCTTTTTGCTCCAAATCAATTCCCATATCACTCACCACAATAGCACAGAAACTAAACCACTTTAAGCTTGCACAAATCAACCAAGGAAAATGAACGTGTAAAGAAGTAAAGTGACTATCTGGACAAGCATTGGCAAAATCAATAGGATGAATTTTTCCATCTTTAACCAAAGCTTCAAAAGAGTTGTAGGTCCATCGGTGATAAGCATTAATTAGCATGACATAGTCAGATAGACGAGAGTAGATCTCTTTATCCATTTTCAGTTTCTCTGGACTATAGTGCTCATGAAGAGGAGCTTCTGGTTGAAATCGCATCGGTAAAATTTGAGGTCCTAGAGCCATACAACGAACAAACAGGTCATAGTCTTCAATCGCTTCTTGTAGATGAAAAGTCCGGCCCTCTGTTTGATCATACTTCTGATAAAGTTCTTCGATGGATTCAATTTTGAAAACGTCGCTTCCTCCGCCCCCAAAGGCTTTCTTTAAGAAAATAGGAAATTGATTATCAAAGTATTTTTCTACAGCATCTTTCAGATAATTTCCCTTGCAGTAGAAAAGATCGCGAACAATTTTACCTTGTTCGTGAAAATGATGATATCTCTTCATTTTGCTTTGGACAGTGTCCCAGTCAGTTGTGCTTCGTTTTTCATCAAAGCCATGCTTTGTATTCTTGGCAATTAAGCTTTGTTCGTATTCCCAGTGCTCTTTTTTTTCTAAGTCTTCTGTATATGGATAGAACTGAGGAAGAAGAACGGTCGTAGGAAAATGATCTTTGGGGTGAATGGCTCTTGCCATAAGATCATAAGTACTATGTTTATCTTGGTTTTGGAAAGTATTGGTATGATTAGCAATATTCATCTGGCAATCTAAGGCCTGTTGAGCCCAGCACTTATAATAGTCGTTCCAGTGAATAGTTCTATCAACAACAAAATCCGCCACTCCTCGCAAATCTTCTCCACATTTAATAGGCTGTGCGATAACACGTCCTAGTTCCAGTTTGTATTTTTTTCCTTTGTATGTCAAAACAGGATCTAAAAACTCAACAAATGCTTTTGTTGTGTAGCGCATACTCCAGTCATAGGAGGCCATAATTTTGATTTTTTTCACATCCACGATTTTTATTTCTCCTAACTAGGGCGTATCCTAGAAAATTTCTTTCATTTTGGTTCTTGTGGTAGGGATTGTTGCATTTTATCTCTCATCTTATCTAACTCCTTGTTGTAACCAACAAGAACCTCTTTCCACCACTCTCGCCATTGGGCTTTATCTGCTTCGAAAAGTTGTTCCGTTACTTTTCTCAAAAGAGCATTCACAAAAAGGGAATGCTCTTTTTCTGATCCTAACTCATCGGTTAAGCCATAAAAATGATCCGGAAGATAAACTTCTAAGTACTTTGCTAATTCAACTTCTAGTTCTGGCTCTTGCTTTACTGCTTGTCTAACAAAAACTAGACCAGAAGGGTACTCTTCCTGTTCCATCTTTAAAAAACCTTGATACAGCAAGGGACGAGAAGAATTTGGGGAACAATTTTGGGCACTTTCTAAAAATTTCTGGGCCTTAATGTAATTTTTTTGCTTATGAGCTTGAGCACCTAGAATCAGGTAAACTTGACTTAACTGCTGTAACACAGTAGGTGATTTTGCATTATTTTCCACAAGTTCATCGAGAATCTTTTCCCCTTCTTCTTCTTTTTGCATAAGAAAAAAAATCTGGGCTCTCAGAAGATGACATTCTATACATTTCGGTTGTTCTTGCAAAGCTTTTTTTATGGATAAAAAAGCTTTTTCTGGCTGTCGGAGTAAGACATAAGTTTGAGCCGAGTTCAAATATCCTTGAATATCTTCTGGATTATTTTGAGTGGCTTGGTCAAATTGCGTCAAGGCTTCCTCGTATTTTCCTTCTTTTGCAAGAAGCTTTCCTTTCTCATTGAAGTCGGGCTGACTTTGACAAGAAAGCAAAAGAAATAGAGGAAAAACCCAAAAAATAGTTTTGGCCAAAATTTTTCCCTTTTTTAAGAGCTAAGAGCTTATTTTGAAATCGGCTCTAAATAATTTGTTGTCAGAAATTTTTTTTTTATTACACTATTGTTTATGATAGAAATAGATTTCTCTTCAGGTACACTAGAAGTCCGATGCGATAACGAAGCGGCAATTGTTCAAGGTATTCCTAATTGTAAATGGGATGTGCGAACAAATTGTTTTCGTCTTCCGGCTTACCGCTACCACAATTTAATAACGGCATTCTTTCGCTTGGGAGTGGAGTATGTCGATCGAGCCAGAGATTATCAAGAGTTAGAACTTCCGACAAAGTGGGATCAAACTCCTTTTGATTACCAAGAAGAAGCGATTGAGGCATGGGTCCAAATGCGCCGCCGCGGGTATATTGCCCTTCCCACAGGAACGGGTAAGTCCTTTGTCGCCATTTTAGCCATTTCTTCTGCCCAGCGCAGTACTATAATAGTTGTACCTACCATCGATCTTATGCATCAGTGGTATGACACGTTAAAAACTTACTTCCCTGATACTCCTGTTGGTTTAATAGGAGGAGGTTATCATGAACCAGAAACTCTTACTGTTACAACTTACGACTCCGCTTATCTTCGTCTAGACACTTTAGGAAACAAATTTGGACTCATTGTTTTTGATGAATGCCATCATCTTCCCGGTCCTACTTATAGTCTTGCTGCTGAATTTAGTTTAGCTCCTTATCGCCTAGGTTTAAGCGCCACTCCCGAAAGAATGGATGGTGGTCACAATTTATTGGATCGATTGATTGGACCTTGTGCTTTTCGAAAAGATATTCGAGAAATGGCGGGCGATTATCTTGCTGAGTATGAAGTGATTCAACTACAAGCTCGACTTTCTTCCGAGGAAAGTAAAGAATATCAAAAAAATCGAGATATTTACATAGATTTTTTGAGGAAAAAACAAATTCGTATGGGAGGCCAAGGTTGGAATCAATTTATTCAACTATCTTCTCGAAGCGCTGAGGGAAGAAGAGCTTTTTTAGCCTATCGACGACAAAAAGATATTGCTCAAGCAGCCGATGTGAAGTTAAAAAAATTAGAGTACTTGATAAAAAAACATGCTCAGCAACGTATTCTTATATTCACCCACGACAACCTTACCGCTTACACTATCTCTCGTCAGTTCCTAGTTCCTGTAATTACTCACCAAACCAAGTCAAAAGAACGGCGTGATATCCTGCTTATGTTTAACGAAGGAACATATGGAGTGCTGGTTACTTCGAAAGTGCTAAACGAGGGGGTGAACATTCCTGCTGCAAATATTGGAATTATTTTATCGGGAAGTGCGAGCATTCGAGAACATGTCCAAAGATTAGGGAGAATATTAAGGAAACACAAAGAAAAAAAAGCGATTTTGTATGAAATAGTGACAGAGGGAACGTCAGAGGAATACACTAGCCAGCGAAGACGAAACCATGAGGCTTACAAACGAGAGTAAGATCACTTGAACTAGAGAAAAGAAAAGAGAAGAGAGAAAAACTAAGAAAGCCGGCGTCGAAAATCGTCAAACAAGTCGTTGATATTTCTTTCAACAGAACTTTGCATTAACATATTTATGTACAAAAGTACCGAAAACTGCCAAGCATCTGTTGGACCAACGACTAAACCTGTTTCAATATCTTCTTTTCGCTCCAAAAGGTTTCCAAAATGAGAAACGGCTTCGTCAACATCATTCTCAAATACATCAACGGTCGATACTTCATGCTTGTATTTTAATGATGGAAAGCGAATTCCCCGAATAAGCAAGAAAGAGCGAAAAAAATCCTCATTAACTCCCAGTTCGTCATCTAAATCAAAATCTTGAAATTGCGGAAAGTGTTTTGGCAAAACTATCATTGGCTTATCAACCAATATTTTTCCTTCTCTTACTACAGTATCTCCTGGATTCACAAGAGATTCTCCCAGAAAGATGTAACTTAACTCTGTCAAGTCAGAAGAAGATAAAAAAGGTAAGCGATGCCTAATTATTTTTGTTTCTTTTAAGACTCTATTCCACTTTTCTTCCATGTCCATTTTTATATTCCTAAGGAATTTCTACGATAGTTTCAATATCTAAAAATAGTGAAAGATTTACCTTTTTTTACATATTAAAACTTTAAAAATACATTTAAGATAGTAACATTAGTTTTTTCGGAGAGCAAGTTTTTTTAAAAACGAAAGAGTTTTCTGAAATTTTTATTATTCTGCTATTTCTCTTAGAAAACTTAAGGAAGAGCCGGAATAAGTATTTCTTTTACTCCTTATCTTTGGAAATTTTTCTCAAAGAATTTTTTTTTTTATTTGATTCTAAAGCAGAAATTTTTAAAATAATGGACTCGCAAAAACTCCTCGCCCTTGAGAACCTATTATATAATTAATTAAAAAAATAGGAAAATGACCCGAAATATTCTACAAATTGTGTTAATAATACTTGTAGAACATCAGAATAGAGTTTCTTCTGAAAAAACACAATAATATAAAGAAGAGACTCCTTACGTTTTAGTCTAGGCAAAAAAATTATGTATGCAATAATTAAAGATGGCGGAAAAAACTATAAAGTTTTTCCTGGCCAAGTAGTTGAATTAGAAAAAATAACATCTGACAGCAAAGAAGTTACGTTCTCAGAAGTCCTTTATGTAAATTCAAAGGACGGTATTTCTGTAGGTGCTCCTACTTTAGAAGGAGTTAAGGTAACTGGTATCATTGAAGAAGAAGAAGTAAAAGGTGATAAAGTTGCCGTCTTCAAGTTCAAAAGACGTAAAAAATATCGCCGAAGACAAGGCCATCGTCAAAAGTATACTAAAGTCAGAATCCAAAAAATCGTCACCGAATAGGATATATTTTCATTCAGCTTTTTTACAAAGTTTTGGGAAACTAGAAATATAACTATTAATCCCAGTTGTGGCTGCATAACGTGGTGGGCTGAATGAAAACATATCCTCAGGGTAAAATCCAAAATTGAAAAACAAAATTGAAATTTTTTGTTTTCTGTTTTCTGTTTTTACCTGTATTTTTAACCCAGTATTTTTAACTTTGGATGGGATGAAAACATGGCTCATAAAAAAGGACAGGGTGCATCTCGCAATGGTCGTGATAGCAACCCTCAACACCGCGGCGTGAAAAAATATGGTGGACAATATGTCATACCAGGAAATATCATTATACGTCAATGTGGAACCAAGTTCCACCCTGGACTAAATGTTGGCATAGGAAAAGACTTCACTATTTTTAGTAAGATCGAAGGACAAGTAAAATTCGAATCAAGACGTCGAGTTAGTGTCTACCCTTCTGTTAACTAAAGCTTTCCTATCTTCCTTCAAATTGAATCTAGAGATTTGTCCAAAAATTTTGGACAAATCTCTCCACTCCTAATTATCCTCTAGTATCCAAAACAAACGGAACAAACTTTGGAAGATGACAAAAAGTACAATGACCAAGAAGTTCTAAAAGCTCTTTTCTTAGCCTGGTTATTTCCAGGAGCAGGTCACTGGATTCTGGGATACCGAAGCAAAGGTTTTATCCTAAGTGTTCTCATTTTATCTAGCTACTTTGCTGGTATTGTAATGTCAGGATTTCAAGAAGTTATCCTCTCTCAAAAACCTTACATCTTGATCAGTCAAGCTTTTACTCCTCTCCTAGGAATACTGTCCTTTATTCTTACCCATTTTCAAGAAGATTACTTTTACTTGAAAGCTAATTTTATTGGTATCTACCAGGTTGGTTTGCTTTATATTTGTATATCTTCCCTTCTCAATGCACTTATTTTACTGAATATATACTCTCTTAGTTTAGTAAAGAGAAATGAAAAAAGAAATGAAGAAGAGGATTCTGAAAAATAATGCACACCCTTATCACTTTTTTGCCTATTTGTTATGTTGTTTTGATGGTTTTTTTCTTATTAAATGAAGATAACCTTTTCGTCGCATTTACTCAGACAATAAAGTATACTAGTCTTTTTATTTTGCTCGTACTTTCTTTTTCTTTTATCCTATCATCTATGGTTTAAGCTATGACCTATGCTCAGGTAGCCCTTCCTCTTCCTTTAAAAGATCTCTTTGATTACGCAATTCCAAAACATTGGGAAAACTCTTTAGAAATAGGCATGCGTGTTAGAGTTCCTTTTGGTCCTAGAACGATGATGGGAGTTTGTGTTAAACTCCAAGAAAACACTTCTGTACCGACCAAAAAAATCAAAAGTATTCTCCAAGTTTTAGATCCTTCTCCTGTTATCGACGAAAAAATGCTCGATTTTGCTAAGTGGATGGCAAACTATTATTTTTGCTCTTTTGGGGAAGCTTTAGAAGCGATTGTTCCAAGTAATTTATCCCAAAAATCTCAAGAGAAAACTATTTCTTTACTGAAACTAACTTCGCTTGTCGAAGCTCAGGAATATATGGAGAAAGTAGAACAGAAATATTCTGCTCAGGCCCGTATTTTAAGATTACTCCAAGAGTGTGATGGCCAAATGACCTCACGCGAAGTCCAAAATCGTCTACAAATATCTGCTTCTCCCGTGCAAACTTTGTTGAGAAAAGGAATTCTTTCCGAAATCAAAAAAGAAATTCGCCCTGATCCTTTTTCTCACTTGCCCATTATTCCTTTCTCTCCTCCAATTTTAACAAAAGAGCAAGATTTTGTTTTAAAGAATGTCATTCGTCTTATAGAAACAAAAATATTCCAAACTGTTTTACTACATGGCGTTACTGGAAGTGGAAAAACAGAGATATACATAAAAGCCATTGAGCATGTTATCCAGCAAGGAAAAGAAGCGATTGTTTTAGTTCCAGAAATCGCTTTAACCCCCCAAACAGTAACTCGTTTTCGCCAGCGTTTTTCTCAAGTAGCGATTCTTCATAGCGAACTAACTCCCATGCAAAGATCTTATCAGTGGCAAAAAATCAATAAGGGAGAGATTGAGGTTGTAATTGGCCCCCGTTCTGCTCTTTTTGCTCCCACCCATCGACTAGGATTAATTATTGTCGATGAAGAGCATGAACCCAGCTTTAAACAGCAAACGACCCCTCGTTATCACGGACGTGATATGGCAATCAAAAGAGCTCAAATCAACAATGCTTTAGTTATCTTGGGCTCAGCCACTCCTTCTTTGGAAAGCTATTATAATGCTCACCAAAATCGCTATCATCTTTTTTCTCTTCCTCAAAGAGTCGGTAAAGCGGTTACTCCCAAAATTCAAATTTTAGATATGCGCGAAGAGTGCATTGAGCAAAAACGCTTCGTTTACTTTTCTCGAATTCTTTTGATTGAGCTAGCAAAGATCTTACGTAAAAAAGAGCAGGCCATCTTGTTTTTAAACCGCCGAGGATTTGCCACCACAATCACTTGCCCCAGCTGTGGTTACAGTGCAAAGTGCGATCAATGTGATATATCTCTTACCTATCATAAAAAAAGCGACACATCTCTTTGTCACTACTGCAACAACGAATATGAAGCTCCTCAAGTTTGTCCGATTTGCCGCTTTCACGGAATTCGCTACAATGGCATCGGAACTCAAAGAGCGGAGCAAATGCTTCAAAGATTATTTCCAGAAGCGCGAATTGCGCGGATGGATAGTGATACAATGATAGGCCGAAACCAATACGAGAAAATTCTCTCCTCCTTTGAACGAAAGGAAGTTGATTTTCTCTTAGGTACTCAAATGATCGCAAAAGGGCTCGACTTTCCCAGTGTTACTTTGGTCGGAATTATTTCAGCAGATACATCTTTACAGATACCTGATTTCCGAGCGGCAGAACGAACTTTTCAGCTAGTTGTTCAAGTCGCAGGAAGGTCTGGAAGGGGAGAGAAACCCGGTAAAGTCATTCTACAAACCTATCACCCTGACCACTACGCCATTCAGAGTGCGCTAAAGCAAGACTATGAAGGATTTATTCACCAAGAAATGAGTATGCGAGCAGACCTAGGCTATCCTCCTCTTGGTCGGCTAATGCGAGTGGTTATTGAGGGAGAAAAAGAAGAAAAGGTGAAAGAACACTCTCTCAAAATTGCCGAGCAACTCAAACAAGTTCGCGATCAGGCGAATGGTTCGGTTTTAGGCCCCACTGCCGCTCCGCTGAGTATGGTCAAAAACCGCTACCGCTATCACTTGATTATTAAGTTCCCAGAATTTCGAGATCGAGAGGTTTACTTAAAAGCCTTGGGCCCTTTTATAAACGCCAGCTCCGCGATAAAAGTCATCCTCGATATTGACCCTGTTTCTTTGATGTAAAGAAGAAAATTATAGAGAAGCACTTTCTCCTTGTATTTTTTATGTAAATTCTCTATAATAAACAGAGGAAATAATTTAATATTTTGTCTTTTTATAAACAGATCCAGCATTCCTAAACTTAAAGAGAGAAAGTCTAAAAAGAAAGTCAAAGCCTTTTGTTGATATAAGTAGTGGGAACTAGGATTTTCGATTTATTTTGCTATAGAGGAAAGTTATCATGAAGCAAAAAATGATAATAGCTTGTTTATTCACCGCTTTTTTAAGCTTAGGACAAATCCAAGCTGTCAATATAATTGATATCAATTTCAACAGCGGAGTTGATAGTAAAGGGGATTCTGAAGGTCTCCTTCGCTTTGACGGAACAAATGGCTTTCAAGTATTTTTTACCGATGATGACTCTACTGGTGCTCAGGGAGGGGACGCCAATGGGGTGCATATTACCAACACAAATTTTGGTAACTCCAAAGTGGGCTCTTCTGATTTAGTTTTAGCCGCAAACAACGATATTCATCCCAGTGGAAACAATTTTCACTCTAGCGGAATTATTGCAACTTTCAACCAAGGAGCTTCCTTGGTCAGCTTTGACGATACCGATGATGACGGAACTCTCAAGGCTCTCTTTGCTTTTAATGCAGCTAATGAATTAATAGGACAAAGTGCTTTTGCTAGCCGAACGACAGTAGTAGTGGATCTTGATGATACAGGTGGAGAGCTTATTTTCAAAGTAGAGTTTGATACTTTAGCAGGAACAGCTGGAGGTTCTAACGATGGAACCTTTTTCACTATCGACAACTTTCATGCTGAGACAAATGAAGAAGAAACTGCTCCCCCTCCAGGAATAGATCCGGGCCTTTTAGTACCAGAACCATCTTCGATTGTTTTGGCAGCTTTTGCTTTACTTTTTGGATTTTACTCTCAACGCAAAAAATAGGACTTCTTGTTTTGTAGCTCGCCTGAGCTAATGAAAGGAATTAACTTATGAAAATAAAAACAATAGCGGCTTTTCTGCTCACAGCTTTTCTAAGCTTAGGTCAGATTCAGGCCATCAATATAATTGATATTGACTTCAATGCCGGAGTGGATAGTTTAGGAAACTCTTCTGGTATACTCCAGTTCAATGGAACAAATGGTTTCAAAGTATTTTTTACCGATGACGACTCTGATGGTACCGGTCCTGGTACTGCAAATGGAGTAGAGATTACCAACTTTAATTCAGGTAATATTAAAGTTGGCAGCCCGACAGACTTTGTCTTAGGATCAAACAACAACCCTGTTCAAGGTCAAAACGATAGTCATACTAATGGAATTATCGCCTCTTTTAACCAAGGAGCTACCTCGGTGAGCTTTGATGATACCGATGATGACGGGACTCTTAAAGCTCTCTTTGCTTTTAATGCGGCTAATGAGTTGATAGGACAAAGTGTTTTTGCTAGCCAAACGACTGTTGTTGTTAATACAACCATGACAGGCGGACAACTTATTTTCAAGGTAGAATTTGATACTTTGGCAGGAACCGCGGGTGGCTCTGCTGATGGTACAGTGTTTACCATTGATAACTTTCACGCTGAGGCCAATGAAGAAGAAACAGCTCCACCTCCAGGAATAGATCCAGAACTTCTTGTTCCTGAACCATCTTCGATTGCCTTGGCAGTATTTGCGATGGCTTTTGGTCTGTTTTTTCAACGCCGTAAGTAGATTAGTAAGAGACGTTTTATCTGAAATCGTCCTGCTGTGTTGAAATAAGAAATTTCTTTTGTTTTATGGTCGCGTAGTGACTGAGGACCGTAGCCAGGGCATTTATGCCCTGGAACAAGAGGAATAAATAATAGCTTTTATTTCCAGGGGTTAAAACCCCTGGCTACGTTCCTCCACTGCTTCGCAGTGAATACACCAACCCCCAAATCACCCAATCAATCCCTCTGAGCAGAAATGTAAACCATATCCTCTTTCTCTTCCCAAAGATTCCTTTCAGAAACCAAGTCTGAGATCCGCAAAATACTTGCTTCCCAAAGTTGTTTGGCCTGCTCATCCTCTGGTATTTGCAAGAGAGGCCTCATAATGCTTTTATCGAACTCTTTATGTTTTCTCCAGCGCTTTAAAGCTAAGCCATTGATGGGTCTTTTTATTAACAAAGGTCCATCCAGACGGAGAAAAGATTCTTTACCCAGAACTTCTTGTTTTTCTTTCGCAGCAACGCTTTTTTCTAAATATTGGATTCCTTGGTCTAGGCGATGTTTTAGCACTCGCACTCCTACCTTTAAGTTTGGCGAGTTATCCCAGTCGATCCATCCTGTTTGGAATTGAATTGTCCCTTTCATATGAAAGGCAATTTTCCAAAAACTATCTTCTTTTCCCAAAACAGGTAAAAATAGTTGACTTCGAGAAGAGGAAAGAGAAAGAACCTTCGATTTTTTTTGATCTTTTCTTTGGCAAGCTAACAAACTAGAGTAAACACGGAATTTTCCTTCCGCGGACAAGCGATTTATACTGTTCCAAAGGTAGATCTGCTCTGAGGATACCCAACCAAGAGAATTTTCTTTTCCTGGCTTAGTGCTTACTTCTACAGAAAAAAGTCCTTGCGATGAGAAATGAAAACCTAAAACGTACAACCCCTGGGCTGCTTGAATGGCGCGGGAGGTTTGAGCTTTCAGAAGTTTATCCGAGTAGGTGCCCAGCGGCTGCAAAGGAGTAACGACAAGAGGAAGTCCGCTTTGAGCTTGCACCCAATAAGAGTGATTATGGTTGAAGTAAAGGGCTAGGTTAGGAGAAGAGGATGTCGACAAAATAGCCGGAGGAGAAGACTTCTTCTCTGGAGCAACATACTTTTTAGGTGTCCTAGGTTTATTGGGGACCTGAAGCTCGGGTTGCTTTTCTCCATCCGAAAAACGGTTTAGAAGTCGGAAACGTTTAGCTGGTATTCGATGTTCTACTCTTCGTCCATCGGCAACTTCTACTCGTAAAGAGGTGTAAGCTCCCCGAGAGACTATTTCATTTAGGTCTAAAACAATATTTCCTTCTTCATCCGAGCTTGTTGATAAACGCTTATCTCCCTGAGAAATAGATATTTCCTCATGATTCCAATCTGTTTTTTGAGTAATATCTCCCAGATATTGCCAGTTTCCGGTAACTAAATCACTTTTATATTCTCCCGCTACTGGCCCGGTCAACAAACCAGCTTCGTTTGGTTTATAGTTCTTCCAAGGACAAAGAGCTGTAAAAGGAAAAAACATAATTTCAGTATCTTGTGTGACAACTCCCCCCACTAAAGCAAAAGGAGTCAAAGGGAGACACAGCGTTCCAAAAACTATATCATCCACCTTTCGAATAACAGAAAAGGGATAACGTTTCGCTGTGATTTTATCGACTTGTCGGGCCGAGCAATGTACAAGCTTTTCCGTTTGGACTTTCATTCGGTATTGGGAAGAAGTCACATTATCGGTGTAAGCTTGAACCGCAACCAAATGTTCGTGGGCTACCTTTTCTCCATATTCATCCTTCTGAGCCTCTTCTGAAAAACTATGGTGGGTACAGTTAGTCAAGAAAACAGAGAAGACCAATGAAGCAATCCATATGGGGAAATAGAGCTTTGGTTTTTGATATAAAAAAGAGCGAGCCATGGCAGTATCCTTCATTTTTAATTGGGAGCAAGTCATCAAATAAACAAAAGGCTTCTTTATCTTAATTATAAGAAGATAAATTTTTTTTTACCAGACTATTCTGTTTCTCCATAAAGGGATAAAAAAACTGTCCCTTGCTTTTTCCATAAGAAATTTTACAATGAAATGCTTTCTCAAAAAAAATAATCCAAAATAGGGACTCGAATGAAACAAAAACAAAGCCGATGGAAATTCAAGGATGCAGATTCTTCTTTGGTAGAGAATTTAGTTCAAACTACTAATATAAGTAAGGTTTTTGCTACGATTTTAGTGCAAAGAGGTATTTATACCTTAGAAGAAATGGAAGATTTTTTTAACCCTCGTTTACAAAACATGCATCCTCCTGAGCTCATGGCTGATATGGATAAAGCCGTTGAACGTATTGCCCAAGCTATTAAAGATAAAGAAACTATTTTTACTTACGGTGACTATGACGTTGATGGAGTAACTTCTACCTCTCTTTTATATCAATGTCTAAGACTTTTGGGGGCAAGCGTTGACTTTTATCTTCCTCACCGCACCAATGAAGGATATGGACTAAATATTGAGGCTATAGATCTCTTGAAGGAAAAAGGGGCTAAGCTTATCATCACTATTGACTGTGGAATCCGAGGTTTTGAACCAATTCGTCATGCCCAAGCAAATGGCATTGATGTGATTGTTACGGATCATCATGAAATTGCTGATGAGAAAATTCCCGAAGCTTATGCGGTGGTTAATCCAAAGGACAAGCGAGGCAAGTATCCTTTTCCGAGCTTGGCTGGAGTGGGAGTTGCTTTTAAGCTATCTTGGGCTTTATGCCAAAAGTTTTCTCCCGAGAGTGAGGCGAAAGTTCTTCCTAAATTTAGACAATTTCTTTTGGATTCAATGTCTTTTGTTGCCGTTGGAACAATTGCCGATATGGTTCCCTTAACTGATGAAAACCGAATTTTTGCACGTTATGGACTTCTTGCTTTTGAAAAATCGTCCAATGAGGGAATAAAAGCTCTTAAAGAAATTGCTAAACTAAGCCAAATACGTCCCATCACTCCTCAGCACATATCTTTTCGGATCGCTCCCTTAATCAATGCCATGGGGCGTATGCAACACTCTCGTTTTTGTGTAGAACTCCTTACCTGCGATGACGAAAACAAGGCAATGGAGTTGGCTCGAAAACTTGACGTCGAGAATAAACGTCGGCGACGCATTCAAGTGAAAATCCACCAAGAAGCCCTTAAGCAAATTGAAGAAAAGAGATACCAAGAAAGAAGTGCATTTGTCTTAGCCAGCGAAAAATGGCATGTGGGGGTTTTGGGGATAGTCGCTAGTCGTATTTTAGATAGCCACTACCGCCCTACCTGTGTCATCAGTATTAATGAGAAAACAAAAATAGGAAAAGCTTCCGCTCGATCAATACCTGGCTTTAACATGTTTGCAGCGCTCCAAAAATGCCAAGAGCATCTGATCGATTTTGGAGGCCATGAAATGGCCGCAGGCTTTCAAATCGAGAAATCAAAAATTCATCTGCTACGACGCGATCTCGAAAAAATTGCAGAAGAAACTTTGAGCGAAGAAGAGCTTATCTCCTACTATGATATCGATGCCGAAATTCAGCTCGATGAGATCAATTGGGATTTGATTCATAAACTAGATAAGCTTTCTCCCTTTGGGCAAGGAAACCCTTCTCCTCTTTTTGCAAGCAAAAATGTAGAAGTGATTATGAACCCTCCCCCCGGAAGAGTCGGCGATAAGGGTGATCATTTGTCTTTTCATGTACGACAGAATGGAGCTACCTATAAAGCAATTTCTTTTGGTAAAGGGAAAAGCTGCGATGAAATGATAAGTAAAAAAAAGTGCTCTTTGGTTTTTAGTTTAATCCGCAATGTTTGGCATGATCGTGATAATATTGAGCTAGAGGTGAAAGATATTCGCTTCGATGATTTTTAAAGAGTAGGACACCTTTAAAGGTGCCCTACTCTTTAGGAAGAAAAACGTAAGCTAAGATTTGTCGCTCCCAAATTTTGCAGAAGCTTTTTGACATCTTCTCGCATTTCCTCCGTTAAGGAGGATGACTGAGCGCGGTTATAGAGAATAATGCCTAGTTTTTCATCGTAGTCTTTCTTGTACAAGCGAACTAAGGTTGTTCCTGCCACTTGTCGTATTTCTATATCGAAAGAAACCGCCCTACTTATGACAAAGTTGAGTAGTTCATTATCTAGAGCGGCTAAATCTCGAATTAAAATTAATGCTCTAATTTCCTCTTCTGTATTTCCTGATATCAACTGGCTGATCAAAGCCTTCTTCTGAACTTGTTCATTCCACCAAATACGCCACTCATCGAGTGTATTTATTTTAGCAACGGAAGAAACCCTTTTTAAAGTACGTAAAATACGGCTCTTTAGAAAGCTAGATTCGCGATCTTGACGGAGTTCTATACTTTGCCAATATCGAATAAGAAAAGGGGCACAGCTTAAATCCTTCATTTGAGATAAACATAAAAGAGCACTGTCTTTTTGAGTTATACTTTGTCCTTGAATAATTTTTTGCAAAAGAGAAATGGTCTCTTCTCCTGGAAAATAACGCAAGGACATAATAAAGGTATTATCTAGAGAAGTTCGTTGCTTGCTAAAGATTTTCTTCTCTAAATATTGAAAAGCTGATTTTTCTTGGGTTTGAGCAATGACCTGAAGAAGAGCCTCTTTTCCCTCCTGAGGAAAATCAGTTCCCTCAATTTTGCTGATTAAATACTTAACAAACCTCGATTTTTCAAATGACTTAGGAATTTGCTTGTTTCTCATCAAGCGAGTGGCTGCTAATTTTACTTCCCGGCTGGGCAATTCTAAACACTTACTTACATCATAGTAAGTAATAGCCTGAAGAGTGCTGGCGTTATTTAGCATTTCGAGGGCCTGTTCCACTCTTTCTGCCCGATTTTTCTCTAAATGAATAATAATTCGGGGAATCAACTCTGTAAATACTTCGTGAGGAATAATATCGTAATAGTAGGCTTGAACAGCAGGAAATACATCGTAATTTAATTCTTTCAAATTTTTCAAGACAGGATTAATGGAAACTTTTGAAACGTTCTTTATCTTATTGAAAATTTTACGTACTTCTTTGTTTACAGTTTGAGAGTACTCTCCTTTTGCTTTTTCCATTCTCTGTTTTAAAACCACTATTTCAGGATATTCTTCTTCTTTCCCCTGAAAAATAGAAAAACCAGGGGAAAGTTCGTCATAGATACCTCTAATCTCCACTATCTTTGAAAAATCTTTATTTTCCGTTAAGCTTTGATTCAAGATTTCCATTTGAGTCACTTGAGTGCGAGCGTATTCTATAAACTCTTTTCTTTTAGACTCACTTTGTCTTTTTACAATAGTATCTTGCCAAGTAAGCAATTGTTCATGCATGAGAAGAATTTTCTCTCGTTTTTTTCCCTCTAGATCCAACTCTTTTTTATCCGTAAAATAGATTTGAAATCTATTTAAAGCTTGGATGTAATTATTATCCTTAAGTTTTTTTTCTAGATCTCCCCAACTATTACCATTAACCAGCAAAATTAAACTTGCCCACTCCAGTAAAAGCTCCTGAAACAGCTCTTTTTCTTCTATTTTCTTAGGCTCTGGAGTATTCTCAGGATCTGTAGAACTGAGATTTTTCTTTTTGTTTTCCAAAAAACTTAAATCAGGAACGCCTTCAAAACTCAAGACAAGAAAACGGTCAAAAATATTACGTTTCTCAAGAGTTTTCCAAACAAAGGGATTTTTTCTTTCAATTTGGGCTCGGTAAGCAACAATACTTTCTTGCTCTTCGCTGGAAGGCTTGTATTCCTTGAAAAGCTCTGCTATTTGCTCATTTAGGTCTGATCCTTCTGTTGTTGGTGCTGAGTCCTTGTATTTAAAAGTGACAACAGAGATAGACACTTTACCAGATTTATTTAAAATAGGACTTTTCGGATCAACAGGAGTATAGGAAACTTTTTTTAAGGAAAAAAAACGATCATATCTTTCAATTTTGTTAACGAGTTTTCCCATTTGATCAAAACTACCGACAAAGGAAATTTCATATTCTTTTTCTTCAAAAGGTCCGATGACTACTTTCTTTTTAGTATCAACAACCTCTTCTTGCTCAATATTGTCATTTTGAACAACAGAATCTTCTACTTGTTTTACATTGCTAAAAGCCTTGATTTTTTCTTGTTTCCGAAAAGTATCTATGGTCAAATAGAAGTCATAGACAGCTTCGTCGTTAGGGAGCATTTTCTTTAGTAAGTCAAAACTTTTGTGGAATCGATAAAGATCTTTTTTCTTCCGACTAGATGTTAATTTTTTCTGCACCAGAGCTGTTTTTCGTGTTTCTTCAGCTCCAACATTTTTCTTAATCGTTTGTAGTTCTTCGTAGTCAAAATAGCCCAAAACTGCGCAAGTAACAACTAAAACTGCACTTACAATGACATAAATCCCGTCGGTTTTCCAATTCCAATCTAACTTAGATTGTGTCATCCCTACTATGCTCCCTTTCTATAATTCCAGCGAAAATTTTATGCTAATTACTGAAGCTAGGGCGTATCATGCACGCCCTAGTTCTCTACTTTAAAAGTTGCGAAAAGTAACTCGAGTGCTTACAGTTCTTTCCCAAACTTGATCCCCACCTTGATTGACTTTTCCGCTTCCTTTATTGACAAAAAGAACTCCTATGGTTATCTGAAGACTCTTTCCTCCAGAAACTAATGAAAAGAGAACATTGTCTATATTTGTCACAATAACTTTTTTCTCTCCAGCAACAGCCTGAGCGTTAGTATTAAATACTTCCTCAACAAGTTTCCCATCGTTATCTAAAGAAACTTTATAAAAAAAGTCGTCTTCAAAAGTACCATCCTTAAGAAAAGCTCCATTGTTTGAATCACTTTGCACTTTATAAACAAGAATATCGTTAGTCCCTTGTATTTCTACTTGGTTTTGGCTAGAAGACGCTAATTTGGTATAAAAATGCCGAGAAACTTTACTTAGTTTATTTTCGGTCTTAGTATTATTAATTCCATATTTAAGAGTGTTATCGGACATTTGATACAAAGTAAGAAGAGAGACTGTTAAAACAGAAAAAACAGTAATAGAGATCATCACTTCAATAATTGTAAAAGCGGACTTTTGTTTTCTTTTCATAGTTATTACCTTTACTTTGTCATTTTTTTCATAATAATGAAAGCCACTATCGCTAGAGCTCCTATTATCCAGGTAAAATAAGAAGACTCGGTAGATTCCATTTCAAGGTTTTGCAAGCGTTCTTTTAAAGCTTTATTTTTTTGCTTAGCCAGCAGTTCTTTTTCTACATATTCTTTTTCATAAAGTTCCATAGGAACCGATTTTTCATACTTCTCGCCTTTTTCCATAACATTGTACAGTCGATTTCTTTGCTCCTTTTTCATGGTTTCTTCCATTTCAGGAGTTAGCCAATCTGGCTTTTTCATTTTATTAAATATACTGTCTTCTCTGTACTTTATTTTACGGGGTTCTATCTTTAAGGTTTTAAATTTTTCGCTGGCTTTTTGCATCTTTTCTTCAAAAAGTTTCTCGCCATTTTGTTCTTGAGATAAAAGAGAAGAGGGAAAAAGTATAGTTGTTATAATCAGAAGAAAAAAAAGCACGGGTAATTTTTGCATAATCATAAGCCTCTATGTTAATTCTGTAAGCAGGAAACGACGTGTTCCAAAAACAGCAAAAAAGAATTTCTATTCACTGTAAGATCGGTTTGTAAAAACAGATGCCACTCGAAAAATTTCTCTTCCTTGGTGGACAGCCCAAATATTTACCTGGGCTTGATCGACATTACCGTTGTATGGGTAAATGATGCTTCGATTAATTATACTTGATTGCGTATCCAGAGTGACCAGAGGATTATTTTCAGCTTCTTGCTTGATAAAGGTAAAAGAGTAAGTGCGAAACTCTTCCATAATCTCTTGAGAAATATTTTGGGCTTTGGCGAGTTCTGTCGCCATCTTTTGAGCATGCATGGAAGTTATCATTGAACTGATTACCCCTACTGCCATAATCCCTGCAACAGATAGAGCAATGATCACTTCAAGAAGAGTCAATGCAGAATTCTGTCGATGTTTTTTGAGTATCATAGATTACTCCTTATTAAAAATGAAATCTTTTAAAAGCCTAATAAGTACTTTGTTGCTGTCTATTTACATTATAAAAGGGCTAGCAATATTACGCAGTAAAATTTTTATTTTTTTCTACGAACTCACCACTAAAAAATGGTTTTATAGCAAAAACTAGGGGAGAGGACAGAGGGAAGGAGAAGAAAGGAAGTTTGAAGCAGAAGTTTTTTATTTTCTTCTGCTTCAATGAGTTAGACAAGGATGCTAAAAATAACTATTCCCCGTAAACAACAGTTGTAAATGTTCCGACTACTCCCAAAATGTTTTTGGCTTCGTAATCGACATGATGGATTCGAGTGATTCCACCATTGGTTGCTGCTGTTTGAATACTCGCATCGCCAACTCCAATAACACCGACGTAGCTATGAGCAACTGCTTTTCCCACTTTTGTTCCTGAACTGTGAGGGCCAGTTGCCAAAGGGGCCTTTACATCAGTATAAATCATACCAGCAACGGGAGATTGAACGATCATGCATCCGCTAATCAAAGAAAAAACCACAAAAACAACTAACATCAAAATCATCTTTTTCATACTCGAAACTCCTACTTTTTTCGATAAAATCGAATGAGACTATCCACTGTCGTGGTTAGCTACAGTCAATTTGTTTAAATTTCTAGTAAACCCCTAGACCAATCTCATTTACGAGATCACCCACTTATTATAGGGAAATCCTTTATAGCTGTCAAAACTATTAGCAAAAAAATAAGAAAGACTAGGGCATGTCCTTGACTAGTCGAGCGTGTCTTCATTCAGCTTTTTTTACAATGTTTTAGAAAATTATCAGGTATACTCTTAATCTAGTTATAGTTTTATAACCAAGTGTGCTGAATACAGACACGTCCTAAGATATTCAAAAGCGTCTTCTAGTAAGGAAAGTTTTTATGAGCAAACTAGTGGAATGTGTTCCCAATTTTAGCGAAGGAAAAAATCCTCAAGTTTTAGAAAGAATTGTCGAGGCTATAGTTAAAGGAGGAGGAATTTATCTTTTAGGCCAAGAAATGGATTGCGATCACCACCGCTCAGTGGTTACTTTTGCTGGTTCTCCCGAAGCTGTTTTAGAAGCAGCTTTTCAAGGTATTTTGGAAGCCAGTAAAATGATCAATATCCAAAACCACCAAGGAGAACATCCTCGTATTGGAGTAACAGATGTTTGCCCTTTTATTCCCCTACAAAACACAACAATGGAGGAGTGTATTATCCTTGCTCGAAAGCTCGGAGAGAGAGTGGGCAAGGAGTTAGAAATCCCTGTCTTTCTTTATGAGAATGCTGCTTCTCAACCCCATCGTCGCAATTTAGCTAATATTCGCAGAGGAGGTTTAGCAAAACTATCTCAGAAGATGAAACTTTCCGATCATAAGCCCGATTTTGGCCCTACTCAAATTCACCCAACAGCAGGTGCTATTGCCATTGGGGCTCGCTTTTTTCTTCTAGCTTACAATGTGAACCTTCAGTCCAAAGATCTTTCTTTAGCTAAAAAAATTGCCAAAGAGATTCGAGAGAAAGATGGTGGCTTACCTGCGGTAAAAGCACTTGGAATCAATTTATTTCAGCGAGAGCAAGTCCAAGTTTCTATGAACTTGACAGATTTTTCTCAAACTTCCCTGGAAACAGTATTTCGGATAATTTCAAAAAAGGCTGCTGAGGCTCAAGTGGAAGTCAGTGACAGTGAGATTATCGGCTTAATTCCAGAAGAAGCTAGTACATTATTGATCAAGGAAACTCTCAAGTTAAAATCTTTCTCTCCTGAGCAAATAATCGAGAGAAAAATTTCTTCTCTCCAAAAAAGCTTAAGTTTAGGGCAAAAGTCTTTTTTGGATAAGCTTGCCACTTCTAGTGCAGTACCTGGAGGAGGTAGTGCTTGTGCTTTAGCAGGAGCTTTAGCAGCTTCTCTGAACCAAATGGTGACATCACTAACAAAAACAAAACCTAAATCAGAAGATAACAACAATCTCGGGCAAATTTTAGAACAATTAATGGAAGACAATAGGGGTATTCAAGATGAGCTGACATTAGCCATTGAAAGTGACGGAGCAGCTTACCAATCCTTTCTTGTAGCTCAAAAACTACCACGCAGTACACCCGAAGAAAAAGTAGCGAGATTAGAAGCTATTAACGAAGCTGTCTTGCAGTGTGTATTAGTTCCGATGAGTATCGTAAAAGGAGGGCTCAATGTGATGGGAGGGGCGGTTATTTTATCCAAAGAGGGAAGTCAATATGCCATTTCTGATGTAGGCATTGCCTGTCACTTGGCCTTTGCCGCAATCTCGGGAGCAATTTTAACGATCCAAATCAATCTTTCCATGGTGAAAGACGAGGAACTTAAACTTCATTTAGAAAAAGAAATCCAAGAAGCTAAAGAAAAAATGGAAAAAATGCGTCAGTTGACTATGGATAATGTAGAAAAAAGACTAAAAAAATAATTATCTATTGTTTACGCTTTAAGTATTTACCGATAACATGAAGAAGTCGAAAAGCAGACAAACGATAGTCTTTATTCTTTTCTAACATTAATGTGAGTATGTTTTGTACTCCAGAAGAAAAGTTGCCCATTTCACGAAGCTTAATTTTTTCATATATGTGCTGTCTCATAATTTCGTAGGAATTTTCTCCAGAGAAAGGTAGCGAACCTGTCAGCATATGTAAACAGGTAATCCCTAGGGAGTAAATATCACTGCGTCCATCAATGTCTTGTTCTCCTTTGGCTTGCTCAGGAGAAATATATTCGACTGTTCCACAGGTGACTTCACTTTTTTCAGCACCTTTTTCTTTCACTTTGTTTAAGTCAAGAGAGAGAGTAAAATCACAGAGTTTGGCCGTATTACCAAATAGTAGAATATTTGCAGGCTTAATATCTCGGTGGACAATATTTTGCTCTTCTAAGTAAGCTAAAGCCTGGCAAATTTGCAGTAAAACTCGTAGGGTTTTTATCTCGCTAAAACGCCCTTGGGTTTCAATTTGCGAAAGAATACTCTCACCTTCCATAAGCTCCAAAGCTAAAAAATAAAAGCCTTTGGATACTCCAAAATCAAGCCCTTTGATTATATTAGAGTGATCTAGCCTGACCAAAGTTATTCCTTCATTGATAAATTGCTCTAAAACTTTAGGATCTTTATCATGTCCAGGGTAAAGGAGTTTTAAAGCGACTTGTTCTTCTGTGTCCTTGTTTAGGGCTTTGAAGACAACTCCCGTACTTCCACTTCCCATTTTATCTAAAAGTTGATATCCGACAATCGGCTGATCTTGTTCTTTTCTTTCGGCTTCAATTTTACTGCGAATAGTTGAGGAAGACATTTCCTGCTGGGATTTTACAGCATGTCGACGGAGGATTTCCCACGTTTCTTGATTTTTTTTTTCGCTGCTGGAAGGATGCACTGCTTACCTCAATAGTATGTGGTTTCTCACTAGACTTTAGAAGACTTTAGAGAAGATATTTTAGAGAAATTTTTGTTTTATCATACCGAAGTATTCATGAAAAATCAATTTTAATTACTGAGCTACTTACGAAGAAGAGTCTTTTTCCTCCAGATTGCATAAATCTCCTATTCTTGACTCTAGCTTCGCGAGAGATTCCTCCAACTTTTGGACATCAGATTGAACAGGAACATTAAGTTTATGTAAAACTCCTCCCAGCAATTTCTCTAAGTGTTTCTCTGTTTTCTCTTGGCGTAAACTTTCACTTTTTTTCAAATCTTCGCTCAAGGCTTTTCCTTCTTCGGGAGAAATTTCTCCTTTATCGACAAGCATTTTCACTTTGGCTTCGACCTCTTCCTCTATAAAATATGCTGTTTCACTGAGAGTCTGAACAATTTTACGAAAATAGTCATAGACACTAGATTTACCTGTTCGAATGATTTGAACAAACAAAGAAGGAGAGTAGCATTGCTGTTTTTTAGCCCGCTCTGCGATAATCATAGAAAGAGTACTTGCCGTAATGTCTTCGCCACTAGTATTGTCAACAATCTGTACATTGTTACCCTCTTTTATCATGGTTTCTATGTCTTCTAAAGTAACATATTTTTTGGAATCCATGTTATAGAGCTTACGATTGGCGTAGCGTTTGATTAAAATCATAATATCCCTCTGAAATAGGACGTGTTTTCATTCAGCTTTTTTACGATGTTTTTCTTGGGTACACATATAATTATTAATCGTCGTTTTAGTTGCATACAAGGAAAAGCTGAATGAAAACACGTCCTTACGGGCGAAATCGAAAAATAAAAAAGAATTTTTTTTAAAACTCATTTATGATATTGACGAAAAGTCTAAGAGCCTGTTATAAAATTAGCTTTCGTCAGAAAAATTTCAGAAAGTTTTCTAGCAAGGAAGAGGTTATAAAATTTCTGGTAGCTTAGTTCCTCTAAGTGAAAGACAATTTTATGTTCTCTGACGCCGCTAGAGAATTT
>JAJDCR010000105.1 GCA_029260735.1 Planctomycetota bacterium | reverse complement strand
TAGTTCCACTATTCTCCGGGGGAGAAACTGTGGTTCGACCACAAGCGGCGAGTAATTAAAACAAAGGAATGTTATCCTTGAACCCAACTTTGCCTATATTTGCTGATTTTTGCATATATTTACATAGATTTGGGAGAGCGGCCGAAGAAAACCTCGGTTTTTGCTCCTAAGGCTCCTAAAATATCTCCACTCCCTAAATTTATGATGGGATCAGCATCCATTATGGCCAGATGAAGGGAGGAACCAAATTCATCAAATATGGAGCTTGGTATTCCTAATGAATGAAATAGAGACTGCACATCGTTCAAAAACTTCATCCATATTTTTTCTTGGAGATTGATGGAAACTGTAAGAATGGGGGAGGGGTGAAGTTGTGGTATTTGTAAGGAAGAAGCCGAATTTTCTGTATTACTTAGAGCCTCACGGAAGGTTTCGTATACGGAACTATGGATTAAGGGTAGAATAAAAATGTTTAGTTCCAGTTCCTTGTGAGCTACGTCATCTAAGCGAATGGCAATGGGATCAAAAAACTGTCGCCAAAATTGATTGTAATTGTTTATGTAGTTTTGGTAGGCGTTTGCTTCATTTTGAGTTACTTTTTCAATGGGATTTTCGAGTAAGGTATTCATTTCACCGACCGTTTTATAGCGGGAAGAATGAGCAACTAGCTTGTCATCAATGCTGTATTCTTTTGTTGCCATGGCGGGAGTTATGTATCCCATTTCGGCCATTTTTTGTAGTTGGGGTGGAGAAGATTGTTCATATTTATAGAGTAGTGCTTGGGCGCTAATGGCTTCAAGATGGGCGCGGGCTTGCAATCTTCGATATTGACTAATTTTCACTTGCGGTCCGACTAGACGACGAATAAACGGATCAGAGATATAGCTGTAAATGCGTGTGTTTTTTTGAAAAGGAAGTTTGGTGAGCATATATCGGAACTCGGCACCCCTTTTTTGTCTTGTAACATCTTTTCATAATCGTGGGAGTTTACATCTACGCCTTTGAGGTCTTTAATGGAAATGAAAGGCGAGTAGTCATTGCGAACCTGAAGCGATTGAAGTTGCAAAGTTTCGCGTATGGCAGCACGTCCTCCAAGAATGTTGAAAATCGTAGTTTCTCGTCCTTCTTGCCAATTGTTTGACTGGTAGTGCTCCTTAATTCCATATAGGGAAGGAGCTAGAGAAGTCCAAGTGTTTAAAGCAGAGGAAGGAGCGTGAGAAGCAATGTTTTCCCATTCATATAAACGCATGTTAGCCCAATCCTCAAAAATATCTTTTTCTCCGGGTAGGGCTTTCTGTAAATCAAGAGGGATTCGCTCGTTTTTATCGTCATTAAATTCCAGACTTATGGCTAAGGGGGTATCGTTTTCTGGGGCCACTCTTGCCATTAATTTATAGCTACGCAAACTGGGCTCGGGAGTTTTTTCTTCATCTGCAGGCAGGGGAGAGATTTTTAGCTTATATTTTTGAATAAGTTTTGGATCGATGGCCACTCGATGGACACTACTGTTACTGTATAGCACATAATGTTTACCATCATCAACATAAGGGAAAAGCTCTACTACCATTGGGGATGGCGAATTCCCAGGGGAAATCTTTACGTCAGGTATCATGAAAAAAAACTGTGTTCCTTGAGGAAAAGATTTGCCATGCCAGGGGTTTTCAAAAAATGTATTCCGCCATTCTTCTGATAGATCATCTAATGAAGCGGGAGTTGTTTTGTAGGAATGGATAGTGTAATAAATTGTTTGTAATTGATCTCGTCCTCTTTCTAAAGCCTGCTGGGCTTGTAATTTTTTCATTAGCTTTCCTGAGTGCCAAGAATTATTCCATTCCTTTTGGCTCCAGGTGAGAGATGCGTCTCGTAATCCTTCTAGAGAATCTCTGTTTAAAGCTATTTTTTTATCGTGTGGCAATTCTATTTCCGCAGAAATAATCTTCATCTTTAGCTTAGGATGATAATACTGAAGGATATTTGTAAATTGATAAGCCGTAGTAAGGCAAGGAAAAAATAAGAGTAGAATAAGGACATGGATTTGGCATTTTGTCATAATAATCTCACTTTGAGATAATAAATAGTTTGGAAAGAAACTTCCCACTGTTAGAAGGAATATTATGAGTTATTATACCAGGCAGAATTTGAAAATAGAAGAGAGGAAGTTTTGGTTATTCGCTCTGAAATTTTTCGCTATGATGAGTTTTCTTATGGAGGTGCCAATACAAAAGAATAACCAAGAGCAGGAAGACAAAAGCAGCAACGCAACAACTCAATTCTGTTGCCGTTAGAGCGATATAAAAATATCCAAACATAAAAAAAAGATGATGCTGGGGAGTTTTTTGAGCATCTTGGTATATTGATAACCCAAAAGGTTTCCCTGATATATTTATGACGAAGTTATTTCCTATTTGGAAAGGGCTTATGAGGTTTTGGCCATAGTAAGCGACGGTGTCTTCTGAGCTTACTAATACTTCCCAGGCTTGGGTACTGTTTGACAGAACCACTAGGATTAGCAAAAGAAGGATGGCTTTTTTCATTGTTTGATGTCATCAATGCAAATTGTTTTCTGTTGAAGCTTTGCCATGGTTTTTTGGGAGGAAAGAAATTGATGGAGCTAGATAGTAACGGGTTTGCACCCGTGAGGTTTAGAAGGAAGCCCCATCATGGCCTTCCGTGCAGGAGATTAGGGAAGCTAGGTTGATTATGAGTCAAATGAGAAGGAAGCTTCAATATGGCCTACATAATATGAAACTGCTTTTTTCTGGGAGGGTTCGATAAAAATGAAAAAAAATTTTTGGAAGTGGGAAGTTCTTTGAAGTATGGGATTTGTGGAGAGATCTTGTCTGTTAGACCCTCTTAATTTATACAAGGGCCTAACAAAGACTATTTATTTTTTTTGGTATAGCCTAAGCAGAAAAGTAGGCCTATGGTGAAGAGGAAAAAGCTACTGGGTTCAGGTACTGCGTTTGCACTGAGAAAATTCGCGAAGTTTTCGACCAAGATCTCGCCGTTATTCTCTGGAGTACCGTCGCCTGAATTACTCAGTATATTCGAGTCCATTGCCGCTATGAGACGGGCACCTGAGGTTAGATCGCCAAAATCCCATGCCGCAACGGTTCCTTCTCCAGGATTTCTTTGGGTTACTAAAAAGCCGTTTCCGGGGTTGGTGATGAGACCGTAGTTGTGTACGACGATGGAGGACATGTTGGAAATAACAGTTTGCCCTTCTGTTGTTACTGCTTGGGTGGTTTTTTCGTCGATAGGGCCGCCGGAGTCTAGGGATATGGAGCCTCCTCCAGCAGAAGAGATAAAATTAACCATTGAGTTGCGGCGAGCAGAAAACTCGCTTACGTTTTTTTCTCCCAAGAGAAGTAAGTTTCCCCCTTGGTTTAAATAGTTTAGGTAGGCTGTTTCATCGGAAGATGAAATGGCAATTTCAAAGCGCATGTCCCAAACTTGGTCAAAAGAGGAATAATCACTTAGGGTAGTCGACCCGCCATTGGTGACATTATGTCCGAGGTTAGCTAAGTTATTTGTGGTCTGAGTTGCAGAGGTCGGATTAAAGACTGAGCTAATGACATAGATTGTGTCTGCTTGGGCTTTATGGGTGTTTGCTATTAAAAATAAGAAAGACAAAGACATTATCGTTGAAAATAGTTTTTGTTTCATTGTATTACTGCTCCGTAGATAAGTTCTTGAGAAACTTTTTTCTTAATAAAGTTACTAAAAAAACTAGATAGAACGTCGTTTTAGCAAGAAAGTGCCTAGACCCAAACTTATTAAAATCCAAGAACCTGGTTCAGGGACACCAACGTCAAATTGAATATCGTCGTAAAGG
Organism: Planctomycetota bacterium; assembly: GCA_029260735.1. Taxonomy (GTDB): domain Bacteria; phylum Planctomycetota; class Uabimicrobiia; order Uabimicrobiales; family Uabimicrobiaceae; genus JAJDCR01. Next base: position 79,749 of record JAJDCR010000105.1, on the reverse strand, counting down.
ATACCATCACTATCATTGGAACCTTCAATGGTTCGAATGATTGCAATTTGCTCATCGGTGACAACTCCATAGAATATACGATTATTGAAGTCTCCCCCCGTAGAGCCAATTAGATTGACGTTAGTTTGAAGAAAAGTTTCTTCTGCAATTACAGATAAATCAGCTCTCAGAAATTGAACAGAGGTTGATCCTGGGCCAATATTTCCTATAAAAAGACCGGCTGAGTTTGCTGTTTGGATTAAGGTAAAGTCAAAGTTGTCTTGGACACTATTGGTAAAGCTGCGATTGCCAGCGGCGTCATAGAAAGAAGAGCTTAGCCCGTTAGCGAAAGAGTTTAGTGTGTTGCTTCCTGTATCTATTCCTACCACAATTTGATCGCCATCGCGGTGGGTAATCAGTAGACCATCGCTTTGAAATTCATTGCCTTGAAGAGTGCCTCGAGGAGTGCTGTCAAAACCAATCACTGTTAAGTCCGAGGTATTGTTTAGAAAAGAACTGTGATTGAAGAATTCGGTGGTAATGGCAAAAGTAGAGCTGACTCCAAACAGAACAATGCTAAGAGCGAAGATTATGTTTTTCATTATTTTCCCATCCTAAATAATTTTGATGTTCTTGTATACACTATAGTCTACCAAAAAAAGATAAGCAAATCTAGTTTTCTTAACATTTTTAGTTGTTTTATTTCCTCTGATACTGTTGGATCATTTTCCTTAACTGTTCTTCTCTTGTTGTTCCCAAGGAAATAGCCTTTTCCCAATCTAAAATAGCTTTGTCGTATTGCTTTATATCTCGAAATAGAAAGGCACGTTGTTCATAAAAATTACTATTTGCCTCTAGCAGAATCGCTTTGTTAAGATCTTGAAGGGCTTTTTCATATTGGAAAAAATCGTGATATATTTTTCCCCTTATGAAGTAGGGGTTTGACTTGTTTGCATCAAGCCGAATAAAGTGATTAATGCTGTCTAGTGCCTCTTTTTTTTGCCCTAGCTTAAAGTAACAGAGCGTTGCTTTTAAGTAATGGGCAAAGGGGTTATTTGGGCTGAGTTTGATTGACTGATTGTAGCTAAAGAGGGCTTCTGGGTGCTTTTCTAGTTGGTCAAAGCATTGAGCTTGGACTAAGTAAGCTTTGGGGTAGTAAGGGTTTAACTCTAGAGCTTTTTCGATATCGACAAGAGCTTGGCTTGGTTTTCCCAGAGCATAGTAGAGATTCCCTCGGACAAAGTAGGAAATAGCATGGTTGGGAGCGAGTTCAATCGCTTTTTGGTAGTCGCGGAGAGCTTCTTCGTATAAGGTGAGCAGGGCGTAGAGTTTTCCTCGGTCGATATAAGCGGCAGTGAATTTGGGGTCGAGGGCTAGGGCTTTGGTATAGAGCTCTATACCTTTATTTTTATTTATTTTAGAGAAGATATTGGCTTGGACATAGTGCATGGAAGCGTCGTAGTTTTTTGTCATGATGCTTTCGGTAATCAACTCTGATATCTTGGTCAGAGTTAAGGCGAGTTCATGATGAAAGGCAGAAGATAGCCATAAGCCAGGTGCTTCCTTGGTTATATTCTTGAAAAAAGTGGAGGTTAAGACGACCATTTGGTATTGGGCGTTTTGCATGATAATTTTTTCTTGCTTTAGTTGCTGCTTTTGCTTTTCGAGGATTTGGTGGGCGATTTCGATTTTTTCCTTGGCTTTTTGGGTTTCTAGCAAAGCTTTTTCAGTCTTTAGTTTTTCTGCTTGGACTTGAGTTAAGGTTAGGGAGAGAAGAACAGTGAAGGTTATAAGAGAGATAAGAGCCGTTGCCGCAAATAAACAGACCATTTTATTGCGCATGAAAAACCTTTTACAACTATCTATTTTTGTGTAAGGTTTTGCTCTAATCGGTTGGTCGTGGACAAAATTGTGGAATTCTTTTGCTAAGATGGTTCCACTGGAGTAGCGGCGTTTGGGATTTTTCTCTAAACATTTTAAACAGATGGCTTCCAGGTAAATGGATATATCTGGATTAAGAATTCTCGGCCGAATCATGTTAGATGTAGCAATTTGAGCAATTAGTTTCCAGTAGCTTTCTCCTTGGTAGGGAGGACGTCCTGTTAGAACTTGGTACAAAGTTGCTCCGATAGAGTAAACATCACTCTGGAGGCAAGCTGATCCGTGCAGTTGTTCAGGAGCCATGTAAGCGAGTGTTCCGACAACAGAGTCAACTTGAGATAAACTATCTTGGTTTTCTTTATCCATTTTCGCTAGCCCAAAATCCATTAGAATGGGCTTCTCATCTTTGTCTATCATGATATTAGCAGGCTTGATATCTCGATGAATAATATTTTTGCGATGTGCTTCGCTAAGAGCGTCTGTTACGGCGTGGAAAATATGACCGATTTTAGCGGAAGATAGTTTTTTGGTTTTCAGGAGTTGCTCTAAGGTGACTCCTTCGATGTATTGCATGACAATGCAGGGACAAGGATGGCTTCGTACCTCAAAGATTTTGACAATATTGTCGTGATCGAGTTTTGCCATCGCCGTAGCTTCTCTTTTTAATCTCGCTATTTCACCGTCGTCGCTTTCAAGATCATTGAGGATTTTTATCGCTACCATTCTCTTGAGCTTTGTATCACCTGCCTGGTATACAGTTCCCATTCCTCCCTTGCCAATCTCCTTGATGATTTTATAATGGGCGAGATAATGTTTTTTTTTCGAATGTGATATTTTTTGGTGGCTATTCATAAAGGAATTATTGTCCTGCTTATTTTGTTTGGTGGGTTATCCAATTTTTTTTATTTTAAGTGCTATTTTAAATCTTTTGCCTTGTTCTTTCGAGAAAATTTTTTGTTTAAGATTTTTAAGAGACTTGCTAAAATGTTTTTTAATATTTATGTCTCATTTATCTTTTAATCTATTGGGAGGAAAAAATATGCTACGTATTAATGATGAAGCACCGGACTTTACTGCAAAAACGACTCAAGGGACGATCCGTTTTCATGAATGGCTCGGGGAAGGATGGGCGGTCTTGTTCTCCCACCCTAAAGATTTTACTCCTGTCTGTACAACAGAACTAGGGTATATGGCTGTTTTGGAGCCGGAGTTTACTAAGCGCAATTGTAAGATTATTGGTTTGAGTGTGGACTCAGTGGAAGATCATCACCAATGGAAGAAGGATATTGAGGATATTCAAGGTCAGCCTGTGAGCTATCCGATGATTGGTGACTCTGATTTGAATGTTGCCAAACTATATAGTATGTTACCGGCGGAGGAAGAAAGCTCAAAGGGACGAACAGCCGCCACCAATGCTACGGTGCGCTCTGTTTTTATTATTGGCCCAGATAAAAAAATTAGACTTATGCTAACCTATCCCATGACAACAGGTCGGAATTTTGATGAGATTTTGCGGGTATTAGACTCTATGCAATTAACAGCAAAGCATAGTGTGGCAACGCCGGTTAATTGGAAAGATGGAGATGATGTTATAATTGTTCCTTCGGTTTCGAATGAAGATGCAAAAGAAAAATATCCCGAAGGCTGGAAGACTTTGAAGCCTTATCTACGAGTTGTTAAGCAACCGAGTTAGTGAAAAATATTTGCTAAATAGATTTTAGCTAAATAGATAATCGTTAGAGTCCAAAAAAAATCAAGATCAATTAGTTTGACCTTGATTTTTTTTCGTATAATTTTCTTTCGAGCGTGCCAGTATTTACTTGGAGTTGCGATACCAAGCTAAGGCTAGTATTCCAGAGAATAACATGACCAGGCTGCTTGGCTCAGGAACAACAGCACTACCTTCGACGAGAACATTGAGAGAATTTACTTGATGACTAGGATCATTGGAGTCGTGAGATAATATAATTGACAAGGCTCTACTGGGATCAAGAGTCTTGTTTGAGGTGAAACTGTTGCTGGTGCCTAGGAAACTGTAATCAAGAGTTGCTAAACCAGACGTCGAAAAATTGACTGTAAATTGAGCGGAAGCAGCCGCATTTACTGCTGGAAATCCTGTACCTGAAACAGAGCCATGCCCTGTTACGCCAAGAGTTGTTGCTCCTACTGTTGCAGAAAAATTAGCCACTCCTCCAGCGCTGTTATCAAAGGTTTGTATCCCCACAGCATTTAGGCCATCGCTTACATAAAATATAGGATCAGAGTCGGTATCGGTTCGGGTAAAATTAACGGTAACGGTTACCTTAGTTAAGTCGCTTGCTTGTAAGGTGCCTGGAGCTATAACCTGTAAATCGAAGAGAATGTTATTTTGATCGGGCATATTAGAAAAAAAGATCGAGCTGCCATTTAGAGTTGGATTAACAATAGGAAAACTCGCATTATTAAAAATATCTGTGCCGGAAAAGTTCTGATTGAGAATGACTGCTGCAGGTGTGTGTAGACAAACGCAAGTCATTAGAAGTAGAAATAGTTTTTTCATAGTGTTTCTCTCTGAGGTATGTGCTCTTAAAATCCCATTTTAATAAAATTTAGCAATTGAATAAATAATACATTTGATTCCATTTTTTTTCAACAGAAAAGTAGATTACTTTCTTTTTTAACTTTCCTACTATCTTCCATAATAGGTGTAGCAAGCCCAATAAAAAGGGGATTGCCACTTCTCCCCCCACTTTCCTTCCCGCATTTGTTTTTGAATTTCCCCCAAAGCAATAGGATAAGCAATTCTTTTCTTCTGCATGAGCAAATATACTTGACGTAAAAACGGTAGAGAGAATTTTCTTGGGTTGTCCCATAGAGCAAAAGACACTCCATAGCCTCCTTTGTGATGTATGTTGTGTATTGACTGATAGAGGTCTCGGCCTAGGGGGAGGCGCTGAGTGTTCAGAATTTTGCTTAAGGTGATGGTTTGGCTCTTTAGTTGTAAAGGGAGTTGCTCTAAAGGAGATAGCCATAGAGTATTGCGGAAAGAAGCAGAGGGGATTTCTTGAGTGCTTGTGATTTGTCGGGGAGAAATGACAGAAAAAGGTTTTTCGAGTTCTTGGGGTTTGTCCGTAACAATAAGAAGGTTTTTTTGAGCAGGAGATTTACTAGCGAGCATTCTTTGGACAGAAGTGAGGTAGCGCAGGGAATGATTTTGTCCGAAATATTGACCACTTGTGTTGATAAGGGTAGCAAAGGGGATGAGAAAGAGTTCTCCTTCGGGAATGATAATGAGTTGTTTTTTATTTTTTAGAGCGGGGGCAATGGGCTCAATAAAGGCACGATAGAGAAGGTGAGAAATATCTTGGAATTCTCGGTAAAGTTCTTTTTCTTGGGTGATGAGATCAGGGGTTTGCAAAAGGTAGCGGTAGTAGTGAAGAGATTTTTGTAAGTAGTTTGTAAAAGAACCTTCTTGAGGAATCGTGTGTTGGTTGCGTTTGAGCCAACTGTTGATATTTCTTTGGTACTTGCTAAATATGGCGCGGAGGGGAGCAACTTGAGAGACTTCCTGGACTTGGATGCCATCAGAATGAATGATCATTTGAATGGTAAATTCGCGGTCTGTATTGGCGTATATGACCAATGCCGTGTGAGAGGGAATCTGTTCTTGGATTTGAAGGACAGGAATTTTGGAATAGGGCTTTTTTTGGTACAAGCTTTGGATTTGACATATGCTGTGGTAGGCTTTTTTGTTTTCTCCTAAACGAATAAAGGAAGAAGCTCGGTTACGAAGATTTTCTATTTCAAATAAAGTAAGTGAGTTTTTTTGAGCGGGGTTAGCCCAAGGCTTGATTCTCTGAATGATTTTTTGAGAGAGTTGTAAGTGCTCAATAGCCTTTTCGTAATTATTTTGCTTGTATTGGGCAAGGCCTAAACGATGAAGATTTACCATTTGTTCCAGAGGAGAAGAACTACCTTGGTTATGAGAAAGTCCTTTTTGAAAGAGTTCTTCTGCCTTTTCGTTTTTACCAGAGGCCTGGAGGATTTTACCTAACTCAACGGACACTCGGGCCAAGCCTTCTTTGTGGGAAAGGGCTTGGTATTTTTTAAGGGATTTTTCAAAAAAATCTTGGGCATCAATAAGATGGTTTTGGCTGAGGTGAACTTGGGCGGTTCCCTCAAGAGCACGAGCCTCTAATAGGGAAAGAGAAAGTTCTTGCGCTTTTTGTTGAACCTGAGAAAAAAGGAAATGGGCTCTTTCGTGAAGTAGGCTTTGTTGGCAAACTTGAGCGAGAGTTTGGAGAACTTCTAATGCTTGGGGGAGTTGTCCTAGTTTTTCGAATATACCAATGGCTTTTTCTAGAGAGGAAATTGCGGCCTTACTGTTTCCTGTTCTCTGATAGAGGCTAGATATTTCTTGGTAAGTCTGAGCTAATTGTGTCTCAAAATTACCTTTTTTATAGGCTTGAAGTGCTTCTTGGTAGACTTTTTGAGCAAATATGGGGTTTCCTGCAGCAAAGTGGGATTGTCCGATTTTACGTAGGACAATGCCCATGGAGCTTAAATCATTTTGGCCTTTTAGAATTTGAAGAGACTTTTGATAGTGAGAAATAGCTTGTGCATGTTTTCCCCACGCATGATAAGCCTGACCGATGTTGTGGTGCTCTAGAGCTAGTGTTTGCGGAGAGAGTATCGATGTATTTTGGACTATGGTTTGATAGACAAGGATTGCTTTTTCATAGTTGTTTTGATTTTGATGGACCTGAGCTATTTTATGAAGAATATGAATAACAGCATTGTTTTGTTTTTCTTCTTGGTAGATTTTGATGGCTTGGTTGTAAACTTCAATAGCTTTTTGGGGTCTTTGTATCTTCTCATAGACCGAGGCTATTTTAGCTTGGGTGGTGGCAATAGATAGTTTTTCTTGGGCTTTTTGATAGATTTTGATGGCTTCTTTATAGCTATGTAGAGCAATGGTATATTTTTCTTGTTTTTCGTAGAGGTCGGCTAATTCGTTTAGATGAACGGCCATATTGAGTTTATCTTGTAGATATTGATATAGCTTCCAAGCGTGACTTTCGGAGGAAATATTAAGAGAGGTTCCCAGGGGTACCTGAGGAATTTCTTGTTGGGCTTGTTCTATGAGACTCTTTTGGATATCAAGAGCTTGTTGAAGATAGCCCTGAGTTTTTCTATTTTCTCCCAAAAGACGATGGAGTTGAGCTCGGCTGCGAAGATTTTGCATAAGCGACTCCTGTTGGTCGAATTTGCGAAAGATTTTCCCCGCTTTTTCTAATGTCTGAATCGCTTTTTGGTATCGTTGATTGATTTGATGCACTTGGGCTAGGCACTGGAGACTATTTGCCATTTCTTGCTCCAAGAGCTGTTCTTCGAAAATTTGATGGGCTGCTTGGAAATTTCTTTGGGCTCGGGGATAATCTTGAAGTTTGAGGTTGGCTTCCCCCATAAGTTGGTGTTGTCTTGCTACTTTTTCTCGCAGTCCCAGTTCTTGGTAAATTTGTAATGACTTATTGTGGGCATGGACAGCCTGCGAATGGTTTTGTTGTAAAGTATGGAGACTTCCTATCTGATGCTGGATTTTTGCTATATCGGAGTCTCTCTTCAATTGAGTATGGATTTCTAGAGCTTTTTTCCAATAGTCTAATGCTTGGGCTAAATTTGATAGATCTTGGTATATTTTAGCGAGTCTTGTCAGAGTTTGGGCCTTGATTTTCTCTTGCGGGGCTTGCTTAATAATTTTTGTGAAAGTTTGGATGGCCAATGGAACTTGTTTTTGCTCCCAATAGATATCTCCGATTTTTTGGAGACAATTGAAAAATATAGGGGATGAAGGGGGGGCTATAGCCAAACTTTGCTGAAGATGAGCTAAGGCTTGGGGATAATTCTTTAGTTGATGGTAACAATAGCCTATTCGGTAGAGGATCTGAGCTTTTTTATTACTTTGAGAAAAAGACAAAATTTCTTGGTAGCACTCTTTGGCACTTTCATACTTTCGGGCTAAGAAAAAATTATTAGCTTTTTGCCATTTATCTTCAAAAATAGCTAGGCTTTGTTTTTGCCAATAGTTTTGGTAGTATAAAAGTAATGCGAGTGCAAAAAGAAAACAGAAAAATAAAGGTACTTTTTTCATAATGTTTAGCCCATACTAGACTGAGCAATGATTTTTTGAATGAATTGTGCGTAGTCATCTCCCACTGGGAGATCTAAATGAGGGGTTAGCTGTCGCCTTTGAGTAACCGTTTTTTTCTGAGTTACAGGGTTAAAGCCTACTTTTTCTGTTTCTTGCCAAGAGAGACCGACGCCAAATCGTTGCCAGAGGGGGATTTCTTTGTGGTTGATACCATTTTGCCGTAAAAAAAGTATTTTCTCTTCCAAGTTAAGTCCGTGTAAAGTTTTAGTTGCCTGGCTTCTTGATTTTCCTTGTTTTCGTAAAGTCCAGTATCCATAGGCTCCAATTGAGTTACGGCTGGAGTCAGTTTGTCGCCATCGGAAATAATCTAGACAAGTATCTAGGTCAGGGAGAGGGCAAATCCGAGCGTCAAAAATAGCAGGGTGCTGAAAAGTGTGAGTAAAGGCGGCACTTGCCTCACCGGCAAGAATGCTAATCCATTTACGAGTTTTTCGTTTGAAAGTGTCGTCATCTCGGTCAAAGAGGATGGATATTTCATCGCTCTCAATATAGCCGTAGATACTACGAAAACCACATTCCATCAGTCTTTTTGTTGTTTCTATCATGGCATTTCGAAGCCTAGGGTCAAAAGGCTTTTCGAGCTGTACTCTTTGAGTAAAATTACTGAAAGATCGACCGTCCAGGCGGACAACAATCCAAATACGAGGAGGAATGGATTGGTCTAGAGCCTCCTCATAAGCGCGCATAAGGCGATCCATGTCAGCGAATTTCATAGAGTTTCTCCCGTTATGTATTGGGCTACTTTTTCAATTTCATCGCCCATTGGTCGATCTTCTCGTAATACTGTACTGAGTTTTCTTATCTCTTGGTAAAAAACTTGAGTTGCCGGAGATATCTTTTCTTCTCCTAAAATATCAACAGCTTGAGCGACTGCTAAACTTAGGATAGACAAAACTCGAGAAGACATTTGAACGCTGCGATCTAAGTCACGAGCGGCAATTGTACCCATGCTAACCTTATCTTGATTACATGACTCTGTTACCCTTGAAAATATACTCGCGGGAGCAGAGTTTTTTAGCGTTTCTGCTGTTAAAGCGGAAGAGGTAATTTGCATTCCTTTGAAACCATGATGAAGTCCTTCTTCTTCAGGGACAGGAATAGCTAAGTTTGCCGGAAGGCCTTGGGAAAATTTTTCGTCGACAATCAAAGCCAACTGACGGTCAGCTAAATCGGTTAAGTTAGCTAAGGCAATTTTGAGAGAATCTGCTGCTTGAGCGATATGTCCACCATAGAAGTTTCCGCCTAGCAAGATGGCTTTGTCTTCATGGAAGATTAAGGGATTATCTGTAACGGAGTTGATTTCGGTTTCTGTCCATTGCTCAGCCATTTCTAAGGTATCCCAGAAAACTCCAATGGCGTGAGGTGCACAGCGCAATGAATAAACGTCTTGGACAGCGAAAGGTAAACGAAAGCTGTGAGACTCTTGTTTTTTTTCTGTAATAAACTTTTGGGCTTGCTTTCCTGGCTTTTGGGTAAGTTGGCTTCCTTCTAAGAGTTCAAAAATTCTCTGGGCAGCTTTTTTTTGGCCGACAAATGGTTTTACTTGGTGGATGCGATGATCAAAAGCCTCTCTTTTTCCTTTTAGTATCTGGACTGCTAGGGCGGTGAGTATCTCCATCGTTTGAACCAGTTTGCGGGCTTTAGCGCAGGCAAGGGCATTAATTCCAGCCATGACAGAAGTCCCATTAATGATGGCAAGACCTTCCTTGGGCTGAAAAGAAATGGGAGTAATGTTGTTTGCGGCTAAGGCTTGGGCAGAGGACATTGTTTCTCCGTTCCAACGAACTTTGGGAGCAGATCCTTCTAAAGCAGCAGCGATGTAAGCTAAAGGAGTTAAGTCTCCAGAGGCCCCTACTGACCCCTCTGCTGGAATACAAGGAGCGATTCGAGCATTGATCATCTGGCATAATGTCTCTAGTAGTTCGTGACTAACTCCTGAATATCCTTGAGCAATACTTTGGAGACGAGCGGTCATAATGGCAATCGTCTGATCAAACGTTAAGTATTCGCCAGTAGCACATTGATGATACTTGATTAAGTTACGCTGGAGCTGGGTTGCTTTGCTTGCATCAAGATATTGTTGGCAAGAAGCTCCAAATCCTGTAGTGGTGCCGTAGATGGCCTGGTTTTGAAGAATACTTTCTTGTAAAAAACGAGCGTTCTCTTGAATTCTCTTCCGGTAGCTTGAATTTGTAGGAAGTTCTACGAGTTTTTTTTTCTTGACGACGTCGTAGATATCTGGAATTGTAATGGTACTGCTACCAACTTCTAGCTTGAACATTCGAAAATCTTTCTTGATAGGGAGTGTTGGTTTTGGCGCGTGGAAAAAAAATCACAGTATAGCGAGGAGTTTCTTTTTTATAAGCACCTTAAGAAAGCAGGCATTCTAACATAAGAGGTTAGTATATTCATCTATTTTTAGTGATTTTTATGGATAGGCAGCACGCAGTATACTGGAGAGTTTAAGAGAACCATTCGAAAGAATAGTTGTTGTACTACTTTAAAAGGATTTTAGAGGCTTCTCACACACGGAAACAAAAAAGGGCTAAAGGATAAAAAAAATAAGAAGAGAAAACACGTATTTGGATTTGCATATTTTTAAGGTGCAGTGAAAAGAGTGCGCCTTAAAGTTGAAGAAAGAAAAGAATTTCACGCAAAGACGCAAAGACGCAAAGACGCCAAGGAGAAAAAGAATTAAGACAAATTCGGAGAATTTCATCAATAGAAAGATTTTTTAGATCTTCCTTTGCTTTTCTTTGCGCCTTTGCGTGAAATTCTTTTCTACTCAAAATCCACCGCGGAGGGGAAAAAATACAAAAGCTACAACTTAACTTAATGCTACTGGTGCCTCGTGCGACTAAACCTATGTAAAATATAGGCATAGATTAAATGCATGTTTTTTAGATATTGTATAAATAGTACATTTTACATATAAAAAATTAAAGGAAGATTTACAATGGAACCTCTAGAAAAAAATTTCTCTCGACCTTTCTCATGGGAAGAGACGGCAGAAATTTTAGAACAAGCATCTCAAAAACATAACTTAGTTGTCTCTGAGGATGGTAAGAGTTTTGTTGCAGATGATAAACTTAGACTGACCCCACCTTTTTTAATTCCTCCCAAAGATTTTTCCGTAAAAGATTATTTAGGAAATTTGGATTACGGAGTGGGATCTCAATTACTTATTTTGATCCAAGCAGGAGCGGCTGCTTTGGGAATTTGGAAAGACGGAGAGCTATGTCAACATAAGGTTATTACGAAATACATGGTAAGAAAAAAACAAGGGAAGGCTCAGATTACCTATATGAATCAGAAAGGGAAATCTCGGGCCGGGTCGCGCATTCGTTTGCGCGAAAGTATGGATTTTTTTGTAGAAATCAATGAAAAGCTTGAGCAATGGGAAGAAGATATTGCTGAATGTGAGCAATTGCTGTATAGTTGCACCGTTCGTTTGTGGCGCGAAGTTTTTGTCTGCAAAACCCCTCCTCCTTTTGATAAAAACGACGAGCGTTGGCGAAAAATTCCTTTGGATGTCCGAGTGCCAAACTTCAAAGAGTTAAAGCATGTATTTTATGTTCTTAGTCATGGCTCGGTGGAAGCAGAGGATGAAATTATCTGAAAATTTTTGTAGTAAGGAATTTGACATGTTTAAGAAAGAATTTTTTATCGCTCTGTTTTTGATTTTTTTAACCATTGCAGGAGCTCAAAAAAAAGAGGAGCAAGAAGCTACTAGTAAAGAGGATATATATACTACTGCGGTAACTCAGCACAAGATGAAATTGGGAAATAAAAAACTCCTTTCCTACACTGCAACAACTCAATTGCTCAAAATAGAAGACGAATCGGGTAAACATAAAGCAGATATTTTCTTCATTGCTTACTCTAAAGATGGCGTTAAAGATCTTTCTCAGCGTCCAATTACTTTTGCTTTTAATGGAGGACCGGGCTCTTCCTCTGTATGGTTGCACTTGGGAGCATTGGGACCTAAGATGGTTATTATGGATGAAAAGGGAAATGCTTTTCGTCCTCCTTATCGTTGGGAAGACAATGCTTCAACTTGGCTAGAGTTTACAGATCTAGTCTTTATTGACCCCGTTGGCACAGGTTTTAGTCGTCCTGCTGAGGAAGTTGACCGAAAGAACTTTCATGGAGTAGAAGAGGATGTTAAGTCAGTGGGAGATTTTATTGCTCTTTATTTAAACAAATACGAACGTTGGGATTCTCCTAAGTTCTTAGCCGGAGAAAGCTACGGCACAACCCGAGCAGCCGGACTTTCTGATTATCTTCAAAGTCGCCACAGTATGTATCTCAATGGTTTGATTTTGGTCTCTTCTATCTTAGATTTTCAAACAGCTCGTTTTACCGAAGGAAATGACCTGCCTTACATTTTGTTTTTACCCACCTATACTGCGACGGCTTGGTACCATAATAAGCTTGCTCCTGAACTTCAAAGCAAAGAGCTGACAAAAGTTTTAAGCGAAGTAGAAACTTGGGCTCTCAAAGATTACGCATGGGCTCTTTTACAAGGAAGTCGATTGGGGGAAGGGGATCGGAAAAAAATTGTCGAACGTTTGGCTTTGTACACAGGTTTGTCTTCCAAATATATTGAGCAAACTAATCTTAGAATTAACATCCACCGTTTTACAAAAGAGCTTTTGCGAGATAAGAAACGAACTGTCGGTCGCCTGGATAGTCGCTTTCAAGGAATAGATGGAAATAGCGTGGGAGAATATACAGAGCATGACCCGAGTTATAGCAATATTTTAGGTACTTATGGTGGTGCGATAAACTCATACTTGCGCAGAGAGCTGGAGTTTAAAACTATCCGCACCTATGAAATTCTCACTGGTAAAGTTCGCCCTTGGAACTGGGGGTCTGCGAGCAGTGGTTTTCCTAATACGGCCGACGATCTTCGGCGAGCTATGTCCAAAAATCCCTATTTGAAGGTTTTTGTTGCTAATGGCTACTATGATTTAGCAACACCTTATTTTGCAACGGAGCATACCGTCCATCATTTAGGACTTGAGGCGAGTTTAGAGAAAAATATTAGCATGAATTACTATGAGGCCGGGCACATGATGTATATTCATTCGCCTTCTCTAGTGAAGTTGCGTGATGATGTGGTGAAATTTATGGAAGGGGCTTTGCCAGAGTAAGATTTTTTTCGTTTTTGACTTACCCTGGCATTGTTTTTCGCAAGACGATTTTAAGATACATTTTTTTAAGTTGTCTTGCGGAAAGATGAAACCATAAGTAGGCTCATGGCAAATAGCAGTATGCTACTAGGCTCTGGAACTGTCGCTTCATTTTCAGAAGCAAAAATAACCCGGAAATTATCTATTCCTGATGCGCTGTTAGACACAACTATTGTTCTCAAGTCTGGGGTAAGGGTTATACGATCACTACCTGTAATTCCAATTTGAGCACCACCATAAATGGTTCCAGGAGCTCCTAAAACTCCATGGGAATTTGTTAATATACCTGATAGAGCTTGGATTCCGATAATATCTCTGTCAAAAGTAAAGGTTCCGTTAAGACTGACGGTTCCACTGGAGGGATTGAAGAATATAAACATGCTATCGACAACTGTTCCCGCAAGGATGGCTCCTCCTGAAGGATTACCAAAAGTACCTGGTGTATCGATATCTAAATCAATATCAATAGGCAAGGTAAATTGATTTTTCTCTTCGAAGACACTATAGGCGGTGTTGCTGTTTACATTGGATATATCAGAGGGAGGAGTGCTTAAAAGATTGAAATTGAAACCTCCGTTAGATGAAAAATTGGTAATGCTTACTGCATGAAGCATACTTGAAATTAAGAAGATAAATAGAATTTGGTATTTTGTCATGTCTTTTTCTCTTTTTCCGTTAGATGCTTGTTTTAAAGCTGGAAAGATATTTCTGTTCCGCGTTTTTTGCGGAGGCAGATAATTGTTAGGCTTAGGGTAAAAAGAAACAAAGTGTTTGGTTCAGGAATGGGAGAGCCAAAGCCGTTGACCATTACATCAAGAACTTCTGAATCAGAAAGAGCGCGGTCGAAAAGAGCTACTTCGTCGAGCATTCCATTAAAAGTGAGAGTAGAACTTCGACTAGCACCGATCTGTAAAGATTGCGAAGTATTGCTGGATCCTTGGCTTCCTCCTGACATAGATATTTCAATGCCATTAACCCAACCACGTAAAGTTGTACCATTTTTGCTTGCTGTGAGATGGAACCACTCGTTAGCAGTGATAAGAGAACTTCCATTTTGCCGAAACTGATCTAAGGTGTCAAAATAGAAACCTCCTCCTGCTAAAACTGCAAAAATGAGTTCTTCATTGCTATCGCTAATACCTTTTCCAAATATACTATTGTGGTTGGCAACACTGGCGACATTAACCCAAGCTGAAACTGTGAAGGTGCCACCTAATGGGTTGGTGATGGGAGTGTCGATGAAGTCTCCTGATCCATCCATGAGAAAAGCTTGTCCTACCTTACCAGAAGCAAAAGTTGTGTCTCCAACTAAAGTTCCGTGATTGTTTTGTGCACTATCATTGGCATTGCCCTCTCCTTGCCATAGCCCCACTAACCCGGAAGGAATAGCGTAAAGGGGAATAGATAGTAAGCAGAGTAGAGTCAAAACAATACTCTGACTTTTTTTGTTTCTCATAGTTTTCTATACCTGAAAAAAATGTTTTTAGTTAAAAATCTTATATATAATATATTCTAATTGTTGTAATGAAAATTGTCAATTTATTTTAGCTTTTCTCAAAAAAAAGCCGTCGATTTTCACCGACGGCTTTTTTTATACAAAGAGTTTAAATCTGATCTACTTCTCGATGTAGTTCATCAGACTGACACTTGTCCACTCGTCTCCGTAGTAGCCAGAGAGAGTTTCTATTGTTTTATCTGTTAAGTTACAAATAGAGACACTTCCTTCGACAACAAACCTCTTGCCATCCGAACTTTTTTCATTATCAGAATAGTAGTTCTTGTGTTCTTTGAGAGGAGAGAGGTAGTCAATTAGGTCTTTGGCCTTTTGGTAGTCAATTTCTCCATAGGACTTCATGATCTGGTTATTCAGTTCATCGTAGCGCCACTGGCTGTCGTTTTGTTTTTTTGCTGTGACTAACATAGTCCAAGGGTTCATCGTTGCAAAACGAATGCTCGGAGTAATATAGTGGTTGCACATGATGAGAACATCGTCTTTACTTTCTCGTTGAGGAGCAAAGTAATAGGCATCAGGACAATTGGTGTCGTAGAATACTCTATTGATGTAACCTCTTTCACCCCAAGACTTACTGGTTTGCTTTTTTCCGTGGTAAGAAAACAAATCATTGTTGAAATTGGTGAATTCTTGAGGATATTTGTAGTCGTTCCAGCGAACCATAAGACCTTTTTGGGCTTTCTGGGTTTCATTTTCTTGGACAAACTTTGCGTTTGGTAAATAGCCTAAGGCACGTAAAAGAGGAGGGGCCATACTTAGGAAATCGGGCTTTTCTAAACTGGCTCCGGCTTCTACTGCGGCAGAGCGATTGTTTTTTCCATCCGCAATAAAGTACAACCAAGTAACACCTCGTTGGGTTTCGATCAGTTTGTCTAAGGCCGATTGAGCGCTGGTGCCATAATGGGCTGTGTTGCGAACGGCCATAAGAGAATTTAGTCCCGGTCTCTCAGGGGTACAGTTATTTCCCGGAACCATGTCCAGGCCCATGCCTACTCCCTCTACGTTCATCGCAGTGATACTGCCTATCATACCAGGAGCGGTAACTGTGACCATAGGAAGTCGCTCGTCGCTAGGGACATATATCATGTAAGCAGCCAAGTCTTGGTACAGATCTCCTGTTGGGAACATGAAATCCCGTCCAAAATAGTGCTTACCGTCTTTGGTGGCGTTTCCAAAAACAGAGAAGGCATTGCACATAACAGGGATATCTAAGTCACGAGGATCTAGTCTAGTGCTAAAGACAGATTTATTTAAAGCATAGAAGTTTGATAGAATAACATCAAAGCCCACATTGAGTCGTAGCAACTTTTTCATGGTTACTTGACTTTGAGGATTGGCCGCTAAACAAGCCGCTTGTATTCCTTCTAGCTCTTCTATATAAGAAGCCGGCATGTCTTGTAAAACATCCTCAACTCCTAGAGAGATCATTTCTTTTAAAACGTCAAGATACTCTTTGACTTTTTTTGGATCAACATCTATCTTCATGAATTGCAAAAGGATACGATCGACAAAGTGGCTACTCAACTTCTCGACGTCTTCGTGAGCAAGTGAACCCAGTAGGTAGCCCATTTGGTAAGAGTTACCCTCTAAGTAAAAGGCACGTCTTTTCTCTTTGGTTTCGTAATTGGTGGAAATTTTGTGTTCGGCCAAAAGACCTCTTTGTCCTTGGAACTCAATTTCTCGGACAACAACGAAGTTGTCTTGCTCAAAAGCTGATTTTAGCTCAGCTGTAGATTTTTTTGTATGCGCCCAAACTACACTTGTAGTTATAAATACAAGGGCAATAATAAAGAATTTTCTCATAATTCTCCCCTAAAAATAAAAAAGTTTTCCCTAACTATAACATAAAATTGCTACTGGTGAAAATAAAAATTGAGTCTTGTAACCATGTTTGAATAAGAACACCCTAATCAAAAAAAGTATAGGCCGAAGGAAAAATATAAGGTTTAATAAATTATTCCTTTTTGCTGAACAATGATAGTGACTTTCATTTGTAGGAATTATTTATGTCTGAGAAAAATGTTCAAGATTCAATCGAAAAAGGTGGCCTAGATAAAGACAGCGATGAAGAAGAGTTTGGTGTTCGGATTAAATTTGACATACGTGGTAATGTTAGACATGAGTTTGATAATGATGATTATAAACTAGAAAATGATAGCAATGGAAAGATCATTGGTTTTCTTTTTATCCTAGGTCTTTTGGTGTGTATTGTTTTCCCTGTTCATCCAGCACTGATATTTTTTAGTACGTTGGCGGTTATAATGATCGCTGATAAGATCGGAAATATTAAACATCATCATGATAATGATATTGAGCCCACACCTGAAAATTACATCTTAGCCAAAACAGTATTTTCCTTAATGTTTTTTTCTACTTTACTTTTTAGTCTTTATCCACCTTCTTATGAAATCTGTGGTCGTGTTTTAGAATGGATAACTTGGTTTATCAAGGGGTTTGATCATTGAGTGCTTTTTAAACTCCAGAAAACATACTTGGTTCTTGGTAAAGCTAAAAGGCTCCTGCTCGATCAATATCGACAAGACGGGCTACTGAGGGAAAATTAAACTGAGCAAAAGCTTGGTGCATGGATTTTCCCACCTCTTGCCCTACTTTTGTGCCAGGCACTAAAGCGAGGATGGTAGGCCCGGCTCCCGAAATAGTTACTCCCGTCGCTCCATTAGACTTGGCTGCTTGGTAGACGGCTTGGTAGACTTTGCCTTGTTGGGGATATAGAGTTTGGCGGGGAGAAACAAACCATTTATGGACTTCTTCAAGAAGAGAGCCATACTTTACTATGTCTCCTTGGGTGAGAGCGGATAGCATTTCTTCTATTTGGGATTTTTGCTTGGGAATAGTGATATCTTGAAGAACTTCCCGAGCTTTTTGAGTGTTGAGGCCAAAAGTTTGGGGAGTACAAAGAACAAAATATCCAAAGTTAGGGGAAGGGGAAAATTGTTGTATCGAGAGAGAGCTGTTTTTTTTGTTTTGCTCAATAAAAACAAGTTTACCGAAATAGGCGGGAATACTATTGTCGGGAACTCCCTGATCTCCAAGACAGAGGAGATCGATTTTTATTTTTTGAGGTAATGAGGGAAGCTTGAGTTGAGAGAGGATTTTTTCAAATGCCTTCAGGGCAGCAGCGGAGCTTGCTCCGCTAGATCCGAGCCCTGTGCCTTTGATGGAAAGACCTTTTTTGATCGCAATATTTACGGTGTAAGGCCAAGGGATTCCTTGGCCTTTGATATACTCAATCGCTTTCTCTATGATTATGCCAGCTGTGTTTTGTTTTGAGTCGGTCGGGAGAAGAGGAACATTTTTTTCGTGAACCTCGTTTGTGATATTAATAGAGATATCTTTTGTTGGATTTTGCGGAAGTTCTACGCAGAGAGTGATTTGATCAAAAAGAGTTTCCCATTCTTCTTCTACTCCGGCTAGGGTTTTAAGAGGAAGAATGGGAAAACCTCCTTGGTCGTAGCTCGGTTGATTGGCTACGGTGGCTCGGGCTTGGGCACTAACAATGAGTTTCATTAACTTCCTCTTAGGCTAGAGTTTTCTTGGACAAGTAGCTCTGCATTGAGAATAGCTCCTCCGGCTGCTCCTCGCACTGTATTATGAGAGAGAAGAACAAACTTAATATCAAAAAGAGAGCATTTCTTGAGACGACCTATGCTGACAGACATTCCTTTTTCTAAATTACGATGGAAACGAGGTTGTGGAAAATGGGGTTCTTCAAAGTAGTAGATGGGCTGAGTGGGAGCGCTGGGAAGAGGTATTTTTTGTGGAACGCCCCGAAAGTTTTTCCAAGTGTTTTTAATTTCCTCTAGATCAGCAGGCTCTTTTAGACGTAGAGAGACACACTCCAGGTGCCCGTCAGAAACATGGACTCGGTTGCACTGGGCACTGATTTTTAAAGTAGCTAGCTCTATTTTATTTTCTTGGTAAGTTCCCAATATTTTCTTAGGTTCTGTTTCTATTTTTTCCTCTTCTCCCGAAATATAAGGGATAACATTGTCTAAAATGTCGATGCTGGGAACTCCAGGGTAGCCGGCTCCGGAAAGAGCTTGGAGTGTGACAACATGAATATCGTCTATCCCAAAGCGGTCAAAAAGAGGTTTTAGGCCTAGAGCTAAGCCAGTAGTGGAACAATTTGGGTTTGTGATAATGGCTCCTGGGCTGTGCTTTTGTTGGTGGATTAAGGAGAGGTGCTCAGGATTGACCTCGGGAATCATCAGAGGAACATCGGGATCAAAACGGTGGTTGCGGGCATTGGATATAACAATGTAGCCAGCCTGAGCAAATTGGGTTTCAATCTCTCCCGCGACACTGGAGTCTAAGCCAGAGAAAATTATTTTACAAGGAAAAGAAGGAGAGCATTTCTGAATAGGGAGTTGCCCTACTTCATTCATCTGAGGAGAGTTGACGGAGTAGGAACCAATCCAAGGAACAATCTCGTGGTAGAGTTTTCCTTGCGATTTTTCCGATGCTCCCAAGGCAACTATCTCAAACCAAGGATGAGGAGATAACAATTCAATAAATTTTTGGCCGACACTACCGGTGGCCCCGATAATTCCGACAGGAATTTTTTTCGTCATAATTTTTTCTCCAATATACTGGGTTCTGGGTTCTGGGTTCTGGGTTCTGGGTTCTGGGTTCTGGATTCTGGATTCTGGATTCTGGATTCTGGATTCTCTTTTTTACCCTAAAGCAACTCGAATCAAATCAGCAAAGACTCCTCCTGAAGTTACCTCAGCACCGGCTCCAGGTCCCTTGATAACGAGGGGATTACTTTGGTACCGCTCTGTGAATAAGGCTATTATATTGTCACTCCCAGAGAGGTGATAAAAGGGATGATCGGCACTTACAGCTTGGAGACTGATTTGGGCTTTTCCGTTTTCAAAGCGAGCGATGTGGCGTAAAGATTTTCCTTCTTTTTCGGCCTTTTGGGATTTCTCTTGGAAAAGGGGATCTATCTTTGGTAAGAGAGAGAAGAAAGCTTCCGTTGACGAGGCGGCGAAGTACTCTGGAGGAAGAAGATCTTCTACTTCAATATCATCCAGTTCTAAAGGGTAGCCCATTTCACGGGCTAAAATCAGGAGTTTCCGATTTACATCTAGGCAATTTAAATCTTCTCTCGGATCTGGTTCTGTAAACCCTTTTTCTTTGGCTTCATGGACAAGGTCACTGAATTTCTTTTCGGGAGAGAGTCGATTGAATATATAGCTGAGAGTACCAGAAACAACGGCATCTAAGCAAGTTATTTTGTCTCCGCTTAGGATTAGGCTACGGATAGTGTGGATGATGGGTAAGCCTGCTCCGACATTTGTTTCGTAGAAAAACTTTGCTTGCTTTTTCTTTTGTAGTTGCTGAAGCTTTTCATAGAGGAGATAGTCGTGGGAAATAGCTTTCTTGTTTGGAGTGACAATGGATACTCCTGATTGCAAGATTTCTGGATATAGTTCTGCTATTTTCTGACTAGAGGTACAATCTACGAAGACTAAATCCGGAATGCAAGAGTTTTGAAAAAAACTCTTTTTTATTTCATTATTTGAGTCAGAAACTCCCTTAGTTTCTAATTTTTCTGACCAAGTTTTTAGGTTAATTCCTTCTTCTTGAATAAGAGTTTTTTGACTATTGGCGATTCCGATTAGTTTAAGATGTAAGGATTTTTCAGTAGCGAGATGTTCGATTTGTTTTTGGATTTGATTCAGGAGGGCTTGACCTATAAGGCCTGTACCTGCAAGAAAAACATGGAGAGATTGATTTTCTGGGAAAAAAATTGACTCATGCAAGACAGAGAGAGCGCGGTTGCGTTTTTCTGAGGCAATGACTAGAGATATGTTTAATTCTGAAGAGCCTTGAGCAACAGCGACAACATTGATTTTATTTTTGCCGAGGGTTTGAAATATTTTTCCCGCAATCCCGGGACAACGACGCATATTTTCTCCAATGATAGCAATGATCGAAAGATGGTGTTCCAGAACAATTTCATCTATTTCATGGCGTTGTTGCTCTACACTAAACTCTTTTTCGATGGTTTTTTTGGCGTCTTCGGCCATTTCAGGTAAAACAGCCAAGCAAATGGAATGTTCAGAGGAACCTTGAGTGATTAAGATAATGTTGATGTTGTGAAGAGCTAGAGTTCCAAAAAGTCGCCGAGAAATTCCGGCAACCCCTATCATACCACTTCCCTCCATTCGAAGAAGAGCAACTTGATTGATAGAAGAAATCCCCTTCGCCGTAAGTTTGCTGGGAGATAACTGAGCGCTAATTAAAGTCCCTGAAAAAGATGGGTTGAAAGTGTTTTTTATGCGTAAAGGTATATTTTTTTCTAATGCAGGTTGCATTGTCGGAGGAAAAATTACTTTGGCTCCAAAGTGAGACATTTCCATTGCTTCTTGGTAGCTCATTTCATAGACAGTGAATGCTTCTGATACTTTTTTAGGGTCAGCAGTCATAACTCCATCAACGTCTGTCCAAATTTCGATTTCTTGGCAATCTAGAGCTGCTCCAAAAAGAGAGGCTGTATAATCAGAACCACTTCTTCCTAGAGTGGTTGTTTCCTCTTTGTCGGAGGAAGCGATGAAGCCTGTAATGACTTGGGTTGCTTGGTATTTCTCAAAATGATTTCGAATGTTCTTGTAGGTAATGGGAATGTTAACATGTGCTTGCCCGAAGCTTTGGTCTGTTTTGACAAGCTTACGCGCGTCTAAAAATTGACTGGGAAAATTTTCTTGGTCTAAACTTTGGGCAATAATGAAACAAGAGAGTCTTTCTCCAAAACTCATAATAAAATCTAAGGTTCGTAAAGTAAGTTCTTTTACTAAAAAAACTCCTTGGAGGACTTTGTTAAGACTGTGGAGATTCTCTTCTATTGTTAGAAGAGCACTTGTGTATTTTTCCTCAGGAATGAGCGCTTTACTTATTCTTAGGTGCCTATTTTTGACTTCAGTGAAAATCTCTTCGTAAGATTCTTTTCCTTGGCTAGCGTTTAGGCCCATTTTAATAAGTTGATCGGTAACTCCTGAAAAAGCAGAGCAGACAATAGCTACTCTCTCTCCCTGCTTTATTGTTTCCCTGACAATGAGTAAAACACTTTTGATACTTTCCTCGGTTCCCACAGAGGTGCCACCAAACTTCATTATTTTCATCTTGTTTGTTTGCTTTCTTAATTTTGTTGTGTGCTTCAAGTAAAATAATAAAAAACTCTTGATCTAAAAGCGAAAAAATTGTATATATAGAGGTTTCAATTAACAAAGTTCATAAAAATTTCAATTTACACAGTTGTTTGTGGTAAATGTTTTTATAACATTACCATACCTCCATTTCCATCCTAATTGTCATGCTATAATCACAATTTCAAGATAAACATAATCTGGATTATCTATGATTCTACAAAAAACACATAAACAAAAAGGCATAGCCTTAGTTATGAGTTTGCTCATTATTATAATTTTGGTTGTAGTAGTGAATCAACTTAGTTACTCCAGTCGAGTAGATGTTTTTGTGGCAGAAAATTACCATGCAGATTTGCAAAATCGCTACGGACTTTTAGCTACTCTTGATTTTGCCATTGCTTATTTGAAAATAGACCAGCGAAAAAGCTCTTTAGAAGAAGAGCAAAAATCTTCTTTGGAGAACGATGGAAATACTCCACCTGATCGCAATAACAGGGGAACTCGTGGGGATGATCCTCCTTTCAAAAATGACAATAACGGTAAGAATGAAGACACCGCTTCTGTATCTAAAAATGAAAGCTATGATTGCCTGACTGATTTGTGGGCACAAGGAATACAGGTCGTTCAGGAAAAGAATATTGAAATTGCCTCTTTGCCACTGGAACTTTATCAAAAAAAATTGAGTCAGCCTCCTGACCCTGAAAATTCAAAAACGATGGTTTATTATACCATTGTTGATGAAAATAGTAAATTTGACCTTTTAAGGTTTATTCAAAAACCTAAAAAAAAGGAAAAAAAAGACTCGGAGAAAAAGGAAGAAGGAAATAAGGACTCTGGAGAAAAAGAGAATGGAGAAAAGCCTGGCGAGGGGGATGGAAAAAAAGAAGGGGAAGCTCCGGAAAAGAAAAAGCCTTTATCTACTTCTGACCAATTTTCTCTCCTAGTCTCTGCAGTACAGGGAAAAGATGCTCCTCTTTCAGGGGCTGATTTTGAAAAAACTGTTGTAAAATGGATGAAAAGTAAAGAAGGAAAATACAAAGAGAGTTTTGCCAAAAAAATTCCTATTTTTTCTTTGAAAGAAATTCTTTTAGCCGAAAAAATAGACAGAGCAGTTCTCTATGGATTCCAAAAGAAAAAGAAGTTCATCCCAGGTTTAGCTAACTATTTAACGGTTTGGTCTGATGGGTTGGTAAACATTAATACAGCTTCACCGATAGTTTTGCAGTCACTTTCTAAGAAAATTGATAGAAAAATGGCTCAAGTCATTGTAAACTACCGGAACCAAGTGGGAGAAAATGGAGAAAAAAGAGTCTTTAAGAGTAAGGCTGAACTCAAAGATAAGGTCCTAGAGCCTTTGAAAAAGCAAGATCCTAGTCTTGATATTTTTGATGAAATATCAGATCTTGTTACAGTGCGCTCTAGCTATTTTTCCCTGAGAGCGTTTGCGGAAACCGGGCGTTTAAGAAAAAAAATTCATGCAATTCTTTTTCGTAAAGATAAACAAGTATATAAACTATATTGTGAATTCGAGGATTGATTATGCGTCGAAAATTCGTAGCTGGTAACTGGAAGATGAATTGTTCTTTGTCAGAAGCTCAGCAGCTAGCACAAGATATTTGTACTTCTTTAGAAAAAGAAGAGATTTCTGTAGATGTTGCGATTTGTCCTACTTTTTTGTGTTTGTCTTCTATATGTTCTCTGGTTAAAGATTTTCAGAAACAGGGCGGGAGCGACATAGGGGTGGGGGCGCAAAATCTTCATTGGGAAAATAAAGGAGCTTTTACCGGAGAAGTTTCTGCTCCTATGTTACATGATATGGGATGTTCTTATGCTATCATCGGACACTCTGAGAGACGAACTCTCTTTGGAGAAACCAATGAGGCTGTGAGTAAAAAAGCTTTGGCAGCTTTACAAAGTGGTTTACTTCCTATTGTTTGCATTGGGGAAACCTTAGAAGAGCGCGAAAATGAAAAAACCGAAGAAGTTCTTCGTCTTCAACTTGAAGGAAGTTTGGCAGGCTTAAGCCCTGCTCAAGTAGAAGCTTGCACTATCGCTTATGAACCAGTGTGGGCTATCGGAACAGGTAAAACTGCAAGCCCAGAAATGGCTCAAACTGTTCATGCTTTTATTCGCAATTATTTAACTCAAAAATACACAAGTGCCATTGCTCAGTCGATTCGAATTCAGTATGGAGGAAGTGTTAAGCCCGATAATATTAGAGAGCTTATTAACCAACCTGATATTGATGGTGCATTGGTCGGAGGAGCGAGCTTAAAGGCGGACTCCTTTAGTGAAATTATCAAACTTTGTTCTCTTTAATTTCAAGAGGTTTATGAATAATGGAAATTCTTTATAATGTTTTACATGTTGGCTTTATTGTTATTGGTATCATTTTGATTTTCTTTGTTATGATCCGTAAAGGGGATAGCGGAGGACTTTCTGGTGCTTTTGGAGGAGTGGGGGGAGATACTGCCTTTGGAGTGAAGGCACAAAAACATTTAGATAAAGTGATTACCTACATCTCTGCTGTTTTTATTCTTTGTGCTATTTTCTTGAATTTACCAGTTTTACGTAATCATAATAAGTCAGGAGATTTAGAGGTTAATACTCCTTCTGGGCAAGAAAAACCAGTTGAAGAAGCACCTGCTGCTCCTGAAGGAAGTCGTCCTGGTAATTAATTAGGCTGTAAAAGTATCACCCGTATCACCAGTATTTATACATTTATTAGGTTTGTATTATGAAAAGTATGACCGGCTACGGCCGTGCCATCTTGGACAAGGGAAATGCATTGATCGAAGTAGAAATTCGCTCGATCAATGGTCGCTTCTTTAATTTTTCTGGCAAACTACCTCTCGAACTACTCAGCTTTGAGCAAGAAGTTAAGAAAATAGTTGGAAAAAAAATTAAAAGAGGTTCTATAACCGTTATTATTAATTACCGGAAAGAAAACGACGAACTTCCCGATATTTTGAATTTGAAAAACCTGGAGCGTTACTTTCTACAGTTATCTTCTATTGCTAAGACTTTAGATACTGAGCCACCTTCTTTGCATAGTTTACTTTCTATTCCAGGAGTGTTTGATAAAAGTAATGTTGATAGTGTTTCTAGCGAAGAGTGGATACCTATTAAAGATACTATTAATAAAGCTCTTGAGCAACTCATCAAAATGCGCCAAGAAGAGGGCGATGGAATTTCTAAAGAAATTCATTGCTACTATGATGAAATCGGAGTAGCGATTGAAGAAATTGCTCAAATTGCTCCGCAAATAACGAAAAATTATCAACTTCGAGTAGAAAATCGCATGAAAGAGTTGATGGAGAATAAAGATTTTTCTGCTGGTGAGCAAGATATTTTACGGGAAATTGCTATTTTCTCAGAAAAAGCTGATATTAGTGAAGAAATTGTTCGAATGAAGAGTCATCTCCGACAGTTTCAGGACGTGTCGGGGCAAGTAACCGCAGTTGGTCGAACGCTTGAGTTTATTTTACAAGAGATGGTTAGAGAAGTTAACACAATTGCCTCCAAGGCAAATGACGCTGTTTGTTCAAGCGAGGTTGTTAAATTAAAATCTGCCATTGAAAAAATACGAGAGCAATTACAGAACATAGAGTAAAAATATATGACGGTGCCTGTGCCTTACAAAGGTAAAATTATTATCATCTCTGGACCTTCAGGTGTTGGTAAAACGAGTATTTGCAAAGCTCTTTGTGAAAGAGTTGCTAACGTGTCTTGGTCTGTTTCTGCCACAACTCGCGCTAAAAGAAAAGATGAAGTTGATGGTTGTCACTATCACTTCATTAGTGAAGAAGAGTTCAAAAAAAAGATCGAGAAACAAGAATTCCTGGAGTATGCAGAAGTTCACGGTGCTTTTTATGGAACCTTAAAGAGTCAGGTTTTAAATATCTTGAAATCTGACAACCATTGTCTGATGGACATTGATGTACAAGGGGCCAGACATATTCGCAAAACTTCAGAGTTTCCGGTAATTAGCATATTTATAGATACGGACTTGGAAACCATCCGAAAAAGACTAGAAAGTCGGGGATCGGAAAGAGAAGAAACTATCCAACGCCGTCTCAAAAATGCTGAAAAAGAACTTGCTGAGGCTAATGAATATGACTACCGGATTAAAAACGAAGATCTAGAAAAAACAATTCAGAGTATCGAAAATTGCCTGAACGAAGCAGTGGCAAGGGGCTGAAAACTCAGGTTCGTTTTTTCGAAACCCAAACAAGGAGAGCTTTATGAAGCCATATGATCTGCAGGAACTTAGTAAATATGCTGGGGGAGATTTCCGTTTGACAGTTCTTGTCCAAAAAAGAATGAAGGAACTGAATAGTGGAGCAAAAAGATTAGTAGAGATTGATTCTAACGACTTGATGGAAATTGTGTACCATGAAATCTTAGAAAATAAAATAAAATTGGTTGCTGATGATGATGGTGGTGGGAGTGCAATCGAGCAGACAAATGAAGATAGTGTTCGGGATCTTTTGGGTGTTTCTCCTAGCAGCCGTTCAATAAAAGATTAAGGTATTGTAAGAATAAAATGGGGTATATTCATCGATTCTGGGAAAAAAAACTTGCTATCCCGATTTCTCTAGCTATATTGCTTATATCTTTGTTTTTTGTATTGGTGACGTACAATCCCGCTGACTTCAGCGATTTGCATTTTCCAGGTAACGCAAAAAACAAAAGTTTTTTTGGGATTGTCGGGGCTGAAATAGCAAGGGCTTTGTATTTTTCTTTTGGTTTTGCTTCTTATACTCCTATTATTTTTGGGTTATTAGCAGTAGCTTGGTTCTCCTGTTTTAGGGCAAAAGATAATCTTTATTTACATCAGGCAGGATTAGCATGCATTATTTTGACTTTTTGGGTATCTACGGCTTTAGAGTTTATAAAAAACTCTCCCTACTCAGATAAAATCGTTTCCTATGGGGGAATTATGGGGTTGGCGATAGCAGACTCCTTAGAGTTTCTCTTGGGAAATGCGGCTTCTCTTTTGTTTTGGTTGTTGAGCCTAGGTTTTTTTTCTTGGGTGGGACTGAGTTTAGTGGTGAAGTTACAAGAAGAGGAAATTCAAAAGCATATGGATAATCAATCCTAAGTTTTGAGCTTTAGGAAAATTTCTAAAACTCGAACCTTTATTCTAAAAGGAAGTTCGTAAATGGTGCGTAGGGATAGACTTTCAAAAGGCAAGAGAACTACTAGTGTCACTCGGGTCACACGAAAGTACCGCAAAGCGGATACTGTACCTCAAGAACCAAGTAGTGAAATTCTGGATATTGTAAAATCTCCAGGAAAAAGTAAGGCAAAGAAAGTCTCAGGACTTTCCTTGAGCATGAAATTTACTATTGTAATTAGTTTTGTTTCAGGAACACTTTGCTTTATTTCGGGCCTGTTTGTTTACTTCAATGTTAAAACTTCTATGATTGAAGAGATTGATAACAAAGGAATTGCTATTCTTAAATCTCTTTCGAACATTTCCCGAGAATACTACTCGCAATGTGATCGGATTCAAACAGACTTTAAAAGTGCGAAAGATCCTGAGCAGAAAAATGAGTTGATTGGTCAGAAAGAAAGACTCCGTCGCACTTTTGAATCGTACCTAGAGAATATGACCAGTAGTGGGGGAGAGAGTTCTGGGCATATCTTGAGTTTACTCATTGATAGTAACAATAAACAAACAATTCCTTCGGTCAGTTCGGGAGATACTCAAGGATTGAGTGGATCAGAATCTTTTTCTCAAGAAAAAATGGGTTCGGATATAGTTAATATTCGAATTATCGAAGGAAACCTGACAACTCAAGAGGGAAGCTTTGGAGTTCGAGCTTATACTTTTACTTTTAAAGTGGGAGTTGCTACAGAAATGACTCCCTATGTAATGCTTTCAGAGAGAGATATCGAAAGAACGACGGATGCTATTTCTTTAGCTATTCTTTTAACTACGATTATTGCTGTTTTGATTGGGACAGGTAGTTCTTTTTTGTTAGCTAGACATGTTACAGATCCTGTGCGAAAATTGATGAAAGATATTGAGATTGTTGCGGGGGGAAAGCTCAATCACAAAACTACGGTTAATTCTAAAGATGAGATAGGGGTTCTCGCTCATACTTTCAACGTGATGACACAGAGTTTGCTTGTAGCTCATCAAAACGAACTAGAACATAAAGCAACTGAGCATGAGCTCGAAATTGCGACGGATATCCAAGCTAACTTACTGCCCAAACAAATACCTAATTTAGCGGGTTTAGAAATAGCCGCTTTTTACAATGCATCAAAAGAAGTGGGAGGAGACTATTACGATTTTATCGAAATAGACGAAGATCATTTAGGTATTGTTGTCGCTGATGTTTCTGGGAAAGGAATTCCTGGATCAATGGTTATGACTATGGCTAGATCTTTGATTCGTATGGAGGCCGTCCGTAACTTGTCACCTTCAAAAACACTTTGTGGAGTGAATCGTATTATTTCGGAAGATATTAGACGGGGTATGTTTGTAACTGCAATGTACTGTATTTTGAAAAAATCAACCCGAGAAATTTCGATCACTTCTGCTGGGCACAATCCTGCTATTGTTTATCGAGCTCAGACAAAAAAATGTGAGCTCATAAATACAAAAGGAATTGCTCTTGGTTTTGATCGAGGTCCACTTTTTGAAAAAACGACCGAAGAAAAGAAAACTCGCTTGCTCCCAGGAGACCAAATTGTATTATACACTGATGGGGTTCCCGAAGCAATGAGTCCGAAAGATGAAGAGTTTGGCGATGACAGATTTTATCGACTTATTGGGAAAAATGCTCATCGCAAACCTGGTCAAGTTGTCGATACTATACTGGAAGAGTTAGGAAAGTGGAGGGGTAATGGGCCCCAAAGCGATGATATTACAATTGTGGCGTTAAAAGCAACTTAGGGGAAATCCCCTAGATTCCTTTTGGAATAATACTTTTTACTCATAAAGTCTTTACATGAAGGAGAGGACTCATGCCTGAACTGAATATAGAAGCAAAACAGTTGGCTGATGGCATAGTTCAGATTGAAGCAAATGGCACGCTAACCGGTGAAACTTCCGAAAAGATGGAAGGTGCAATTCAAGCACTTTTCAACCGGGGTTGCTACAAGCTAGTTGTTAATATGACCAAGATTCAGTACATTTCTAGTGCTGGAGCAGGAGTCTTTATTGGTCAGGTTGGCACGGCGGAAGACAACAAGGGGCATATCTTTTTGATGTTAGAATCGGATAGTCTAGTTTTTGGCGTGTTTGATGTTCTGGGACTTTTGGATATTTTTCCTCATGGTCCGGCAGTGGAGGATGGAGTCAAGTTTTTTCAATCGCGCTAATAGATGTGATTGATAAAGATGGCACCTTATGCCTCCTTTAGTCAGTGTTATCGTTCCGACTTATAATCGAGCCGATTATCTGAAAGAATGCTTAGAAGCTATTTTAAAGCAGACATTTTTTGATTTTGAGTTGATTGTTGTCGATGATGGCTCTAGTGATGAGAGTGAAGCGATAATAAATTCTTTTTTCACAAATAAAGTGTGTTATTTACAACATACTGAAAACCGAGGTGTATCTGCTGCTCGTAATACAGGTATTGCGAAAGCCCAAGGAGATCTAATTGCTTTTTGTGATTCTGATGACCTTTGGCTTCCTCGTAAATTGGAATGGCAAGTTGATTTCTTTGCTCAAAATAAAGATGCTTGGCTCTGTTATGGGGATGAGATCTGGATTCGTAATGGACAAAGAGTGAATCCTCGAAAAAGACATCAAAAAATTTCTGGATGGGTTTTTGAGGACTGTTTACCTCTTTGTTTAGTCAGTCCTTCTTCCGTTATGATGCGTCGTATTTTTTTCGATAAAGTGGGGAATTTTGACGAAGACTTTCCTGCTTGTGAAGACTATGACCTCTGGTTGAGAGCTTCTTTACTTTGCCCTTTCCATTTAATTGAGCGTCCTTTAATTACAAAAACGGGAGGGCACGAAGACCAACTTTCCCGTAAATATTGGGGAATGGATAGATTTCGGATCAGGGCAATAGAAAAGTGTTTAGAAACTGGTTTGCTCTCGCCTTTGCAGAAAACGGCTGCTCTAAGCATGCTAGAAAAAAAATGCCGAATTTTAGCTAGCGGTGCACGGAAGAGAGGCAAAGAGGATGAAGCATTAGGCTACATAGAATTAGTCGAGAGATATCAAACCAAATGAGGAGAGGCTCTGAGATGAAGAGAGTTCTTATAACAGGAGGAGCTGGTTTCATCGGCTCACATCTTTGCCAGAAGTTACTAAACGAGGGGAATGAAGTTCTTTGTTTGGATAATTTATTTACAGGAAGCAAAAAAAACATAGAGCTCTTTTTAGATAACCATCGCTTTGAATTTATCCGTCACGATGTTATCTCTCCAATCCTACTGGAAGTAGATCAAATTTACAATTTAGCCTGCCCCGCTTCTCCCATCCACTATCAGTACAATCCTGTCAAAACAATCAAAACAAGTGTTATGGGCACGATCAATATGCTGGGGTTAGCCAAAAGAATCCGAGCACGTATGCTCCAAGCCTCCACCTCTGAGGTCTACGGAGATCCTCAGGTGCATCCGCAAAGAGAAGACTACTGGGGAAACGTCAATCCGATAGGCCCTCGTAGTTGCTACGATGAAGGTAAGAGGGTCGGAGAGACTCTTTGCATGGACTATTACCGACAGAACCAAGTTGACATTGCGATATGCCGTATTTTTAACACCTATGGTCCCCGAATGGCCTGGAATGACGGACGAGTCGTCAGTAACTTCATTGTCCAAGCTATTACTGGTCAAGATATTACTCTCTATGGCGACGGTTCTCAGACTCGTTCTTTTTGTTATGTAGACGACCTCGTTAGAGGTTTCTGTGCTTTGATGGACAAAAAAGGATTTACGGGCCCGGTAAACCTAGGGAATCCCCAAGAGATAACCGTTCTAGAGCTAGCGGAAAGAGTTATCCAAATGACAAAAAGCTCCTCCAAAATTATCCGAAAACCCCTACCTGCCGACGATCCCACCCGCCGCAAACCCGATATTACCATTGCCAAAACCGAATTGAATTGGGAGCCCGAGATTTCCCTAGAGGAAGGACTTGGCCGCACCATTGAGAACTTTCAGCAACGCCTGAAGGACGAGCAATAAAACCTGAGCGCAGATTAAGCTGATGAATCTGATTTCGCTGATGGGAAAAGATGACCGCAGATTAAACAGATTGATTTGATTTTGCTGAGGGGAAAAGAGTGCATATTAAACTGATTTTTCTGATGAGAAAAAAAGAAATTTTATCCTCCTATACTTATTATTACATAGATAATGGTATTAAAATATTTTGATAATTATAAAAAAAAGTTGAAACAAATAAGACCAACTAGTATAGTATAGAGTATATCATTTTTTTTAAATTTTTGGAGGAATATAATGCGGTATATATTAATAGGTTTAATTTGCTTATCATCTACTATTATGGCTGATCCTACATTTGTGGATTGGATATCTATAAGTAGCACCACTGATACAGCTAATGGTACTCTTGGGGGTGTTGATGTTGATTTGGCTACTGTACGGATTAATGGGTCTGATAGTGTAACAAATGAGACATCTACAGCATTTTCAAGCTTGGCATTCGATCCGCCTCTTCCGACCTCTGATGCTGTAGGTATCGAGTTGCTTGAAAATCATGTAACCGCCATTACATTTAGTGCTGCGGTTTTGAATCCTATCTTACATTTTGATGATATACATTCTCAAATACAGTTTCTTGGTAATCCTAGTGTGGTGAAGCTCAGTGGAGAATCTGGTTTCACTGTTTCCAATAATATTCTGCAAGGATCTGTTATACCTGGAGTTAGAGATACGGATGGTACGGTACAATTGCTAGGCTCATTCACTACCATTTCTTTTACCTCAACAGGGGTTGGTGGTGGAGATAGAATGCGTTTCCAAGTTGGTACAGATTCGGACGCTGTACCAGAACCAAGTACTTATCTTACTTTCTTGTGTGGTTTCGCTTTATTCTTACGTTACCGTAGAAAGTAGACTTTATCTACTATACTTGTCCTTGGGGTGCAGAAATAAAATCCCTGGGACAAGTTTCTTATGCTTTAAAATTAATCATACCCCAAAAACAAGCATTCCTAATTGTTGATTCTTACTGATTTCTTAAATCACTCCACAAATACAACTCTGGCTTTTTAAAAATAGATATATCGGGATTAACTTGATAAGAAAACCAATTTTTTTCTTAAAGTAAATAGAGCAAGTAAAACTAACCAAAGTGAGTTAGGTTCTGGAATGACGACATCATCGTTTTCAATGATAAAGTTATCAAAAAAGCCGGTAACAGTAGTGTTGCTACAACAAAGTCTTAAACTAATAGCACCGTCTACAGCGCTCGCATTAAAGAAAGAAGTATTAAAAACGTTATTAGAGTTGTTTGCATCGGTTATTGATATGTCAAATTGACCAGTGCCATCTGCTTCTACTACCATATGATGTAGAGCATTAATTGGCGGAACAAAGCCCATCGAAATATTATTAAAACCTCCCGGACCTTCCACACGAAAAGCACCAGGAGTAGGTACAAAACCGGGGTGAAACACTAAATTGTTATTCCCAATAACCAATGCTACATTGTAATTTCCACCACCCTCATTGGCACCAACATCTACAGAGACACGAAAGGCACCGGTAGGGACAAAATCAGGGGTTGCAAACTGAGTGTTAACGTTAAGGTTTAAGACACCTCCTACCACAGAAGTCCCGCTGGTAAAAGTGAAGTTGGAATAGTTACTTGCCATGTTCGCACTGGTGCTATCCGTGTCAAACGTTTCAGAGAAAATTACCGCAGCATGACAACTTATGGAGCTAATCATTACTATTACTAAAAAGAATAGTTTGGGATTTTTCATAAATGAATTCCTTATATATTATCCTACATTCAGCAGCGAAAAAATCGTTTTTTTTGATTTAATATAGGCAAAATTAAGCGTTTTTTAGGGAACTCAGAATCCAGAATCCAGAATTCAGTAGAAAAATAGAAAAAAAAGACATTCCTATGGGGTTTTTGGATTTCCCTACTGGATTCTGGCTACTGGATTCTGGATTCTGGATTCCATTTTACTTAACTTACAGCCCTATTAAAAAAAAGAAAAAACGTATCTTTTTCACTGCTGAAAGTGGGATTATTGTTAAGAATAATATAAATAAATATAACATCTTTGTATATAATTAGCATTAGAAATTTTAAATAGATAACAGAAATTGAATGTTTGAAGAAAAATTTCTCCCTGGAATTTATTACGATAAATATGGCTTTTACTCTGATGAAGATGCTCAAAATAAAGCGGTCAATGAGATTGACGCAAATAGTCGGCTTGTTTGTTGTATAATTAAGTGACTTTGTAATCGGGGGGGGGATGGATAAAGTGCGCGGTAAATTTTGGATATGTTGGTGTTCGTGGGTTTAGAGGCAGATAAAGAAAAAGGTAATATTATGAAGTTATTTTGTACTGTCATTACAATGACATTTTTATGTACCGGTTGTGGAACAGTTCTAAACGTAGCTTTTGGGCTTACTAAAGACAGGAAAATTGCTTTTATGACCTCAGGAAAAACATATCCTTATGGTGGAATTATTTTAGATGCTTCAATGATATATGATAGTTCTCCGTTATCTCCGTTGACAAAACCTTTTTTTATTATTGATATGCCGCTTTCACTTGTAGGTGACACAATTACTCTGCCGTATACTATTTTTGCTGTGATGGAGGAGCCCCCTGATAAAAGCGGGATTTTGTTTGCCTCCGACCAATGTCCAGATAAATTTTTTAAAAATTTAATATATTCAGGAAAATAGCTTTGCTGAAATCTAAAAAAATTTACTTTTTTTACTATTTTTGTTATATTCTTTTTTTTAGAGAGAGATATTCGAAGTTTTAGTTTGGAGAATGAAAATGCAAAAATCATTGTTTGTGACTTTTTTTCTTGTTTTAGTGAGCGGATGGACTTTTGCTTTACCTACCTTGGTTGCCTCTTGGCCTCTTGAGGGATCAGGTAATACGATGACTGATATCACGGGAAATGGTCACACTGGGACACTGGAGAATATGGATTCCTCTAATCGAGTAGTTGGTCAAGTTGGCAATGCCTTAGATTTTGATGGTGCCAATGAGAGAGTTAGTATAGGGTCAGGTAATTTCACTTCTGGTGCATCATCTATAGTCCTTCGGGTGAATCCAGATATTGCGCAATCAAAACCAATGGCGGAGCTTAAAATAGACAATACTGGTTTGCTGCTTTACCAAACGGGCACTTCGATAGTAATGGCTTTTCGAGGAGCATCAAATCAATTTCAAACCGCCAGTGGAGGTTTGACTATTGGCGACTGGAACCATATTGCATTTGTTTATAACGGAGGTGCTAAAGCAGCTTCAGGGTCTTATGAAATGTATATCAATGGCTCGCTTCAATCATCGCTAACGGGTCTTGGTGCTGTCGGTGGGTCTTTTGGGGGAAATTTTCTGGGTTTTGAAAATTCTGGTTTTTTCTTTGATGGGCAACTGGATGAAGTCACTATTTGGGATGGTGCGCTTACTTCTTTGGAAGTAAACTCTCTTTTCTCTGATGTTGTTCCAGAACCATCTTCTCTCATTTTGCTTGTTTTGGGTTTGGTGGGAGTGTTACATCGAATGAAAATGTCTAAATAGTGTTTTTCTTGTCTTTCTCAGCCTAGGATATTTATATTTCCCTGCATTTGTGCATTCGAATATTATTTTTGGGTTTGTGGTGTCCCCTGGGCTGTGATATATAAACTTTCAGTGTATGGAACTTGATGAAGCGTTCTTCTTGGAGTCAGTGGCCCTAAAAAACTCGCTTTACAAAGCCAAGCAATATGGTCAAAAATAAGAAAGCAAGAGTAGAAGGTTCAGGAACAGTGTTAGAAAACTCTGAAGTACTGTTGCTAAGAAGATTGTCGGTAGACAATAAGACTTCATCTACTCCCAGTGTTCCAGTTCCAAACATCGCAAAACGGGTACCGACAGAAGGGCTAGTAATATTATTAAACCGTTCGCCAATACCAACTAAACCAGCTCCAAAAGTCGCATCTGTCCAAGTACTACCAACAAAACTTTGCCAGTCTCCTAAAGAGCTACTGGCAACAAATGCCTCGAAACTATTACCAACTCTTCGAACTCTAAGAGCATCTGGAGCTATATCACCATCGCTCCTAGCAAAAGTAAAACCAACATTCTTGTTGTTACCTGACCCTGGAAAAATTTCTATAAGAGAACCATTTTCCATTTTGTTGATGCGAAAAGCACTACCACCAAAACCTGGAAATAAGTGGGCAATGTAGTAGTTATTAGAATCTTGTAAGCCAAAAACTAAACCATAAGAATCATTGCCATTCATATTACCTGCTCCGGCAAAGGAAGTAGCGATGTCAAAATCACTAACAACTCCGGCTGTATTAAAAGTGGCAACTGTATCTATTTGGGCATTACTTAAAATGGAAACTACTGGCTGTCCTCCTGGATTTTCAACAAAATCTCCAGCTCTTCTTTGCAAGGTCCAAGAATTTAAGCCACTGGAAAAATCATCGACAAGATTAGCAAATATCATAACAGGAAAAAATACTATCGTAAGTAAAATAAGATGTCTCATTGTAATCTCCCAAACTTGTTATAAGAACAATAACTTAAAATAATTATATCAGCTAAATCAAAATAAATCTACATTTATTTAAAAATTCACCACGGAGCCTATATTCTTAGGTGTAACCAAATGTTGTAATAATGAGACTTTGGCATTTCGAATTACTAACACGCACTATTTGTACTATACCTGAAAAACATGCATTTAATTTAGGCCCATATTTTATATGGTTTAGTCGCGCCAGGTACCAATAGCATTAAGTTAAGCTGTAGTCTTTGTATCTTTTTCCCCTCCGCGGTGGATTTTGAGTAGAAAAGAATTTCACGCAAAGGCGCAAAGAAAAGCAAAGGAAAATGTAAAAAATTTTTATGTTGATGAAATTCTCCGAATTTATCTTTTGCCTGGATTCTTTTTCTTCTTGGCGTCTTTGCGTGAAATTCTTTTCTTTCTTCAACTTTACCTCACTTTAAGAGTGGAGATCTTTTCTCAAACTCCTCATCCCACTTTTTTTTCTTTCTTTTGTGTAGGATGAAAGTAATAGCAGATATTGCTGCGGTTAGAGAAATTAGAATAGCTAAATCTCTTGTTGTTAAGAGGATGTATACAAAAATCAAGCAGACAAACACTTTTGTCTTCTGAAATTCTTCAAGGTCTTGCCTAATGTAAAACCCAAACAAGGTATTGACTTGTCCAGATAAGGCTACTGTGTAGTTATGCACTTTGGAAAAAGAGTCAAAAGAATAATCTTGAAATTCATCATGACTCATTACTTCAAAGGCTTGGGCACTTCCTACTAAAACCAATAACAGAAACAAAACCAACACAGTTCTCTTCATCGCTTAGCTCCCTAGAGATTTACCTTCGGTTTTTTCTTTCCTTTCTCACTTCAAATCCAAAATATACTTCTTCCATGCAATATTCAATTTGTCAATATCCCGCCCAAAGTAATTCATGAAGATGGTGGATTCTCTTCCTTGTTGGCCTCCTCGATGAATAGTGGAGACAAATTTGTCGAAGTTGTCTCGGTATTGTTTGTTGGGGATATGTTTCATGTAGTAATACAGGGCCCATGACTGTGCGTAGAAGGTGGCGGCTTGGTCTATATCTTGATTGATGAGTTGAAGGGCTTGTCCTTGAATAAGCTCTTCGATGGTGAAGGTGTTTCCTTCTAGAAATTTGCGTTTGACCCAGGGAAGCCTGTTGGGTGACCGGTGGTGCATGATGAGTTTTTTCCCGTCCCATTCATAGCCTTCAAATTGGGTGGCGATTCCTTCGGCCATCCAGGAAGGGGTAGAAGTGTTGGGGTGAGCGTTATACATGTAAAGGTGAGCCCCTTCGTGGATCATGGTGCTAAGGAGTTGGTCGTTGTCGAATCGTTTCCAACCTACGGCTCGGTTGTCTTGCTTGGTCGCAAATCCTCCGGCGCGGACTAGGCTGGGGTTTCCGCTTTCGATGCAAAATCTTCGGTAATCTTCAAATGTTCGAAAGGCGTAGAGGGTGGATCTTGATTTGAAGCGTTCTCCGAAAAACTGGGCGTATTCTACGTAGGAGGCCTCTAGAATGGTGCCGAGTTCTTTGAGGAATTCTTCGCTGATATTAGAGCTTAGCTCGTAGTGTTGGGTGCTTAGAGTCCAAGCATCGTCCCAATTTTGACGGAGTTCTTGGAGTTCTTTTTTTGTGTACCACTTACCTTTATATTGCTGGTAGCCTCGGGCGAGGAGTTGTTTGTCCTTACCTGTAATCCATTTTCCATTATGCTTAATGAATCCTTGTTCCAGCATTTCTTTGTCTTCGGGAGTGACCCATTTGCTACCGTGTCTGACTAAGCCCTTGGCAAGATATTCTCTTTCTTTCGGGCTAATTAAGCGACCTTGGTAGGGGACAAAGCCTCCTTTGGGAATGGGAATGTCGAATTTCAGAGAGAGGTACTGGTCTACTTTTTTTCTCAATTTGGGGTGATTGCGGATAACTTTGATGAAGCTACGGTTGCCTTCAATGCTAAGCTCATTTTCAAAGCAGAAAACCCCTATTAAGAAAAGCTCAGCTCCTTCAACTTTAAGTCGTTCGAAGAATTGGTAGACTCTATTCGGAGGAAGATGGTACCATTTTTCTTTGAGGGCCCCTTGGGGAAAAATAACGCGGAAGGTATCTTCATCCGCCTCAGCAATAACTCCATCTACGTCTGTTGATATTTTAATGCGATCGTTGAGGAGTTTTTTCTGATTAATACTATCGATGAGTTTACGAAAGAGTTCCGCCATCGGCTTTACTTCGGCGATTCTTCGACGAACTTTGTCTTTTAAATCATTGGAAATTAATTGCTCAAGGAATTTTTCAAACTCAGAAATGGCTTTTTCATAGCTGTAAGTTCGGGAAAGTTCATCGATAATGGCATAGCGGAGAGGAAACTCATCTTTTTCTCTTTGCTTAGCCATTTCTTGGGCTTTAATGCGGTTTTCTCGGAGCTGTCGTGCTTGATTTTCTTTATCTTCTTGCTCTTGTTTTTGTTTATCTTGTGATTCTCTCGTTCTTTTCTCTTCTAGACTAACGAGTCTTCCTTGGTAGGGGGTGAAACCTCCTAGGGGAATTTTTTGACCACTAGATTTCGAATAGAGTTGGTCGGCTTTGGCTTGAACAGAAGAATCATGGTTTAAAGCAAGAACTAGATATTTTTCCACGTGTCCTGGGAGGTTTTGGACATGGGCCATTTCTGCGAGAGCATATAGATGAGCACTAGAGACTCTCAACTGTTCGGCGATTTGAAAAAAGATTGTCGGGGGAAGCTTTTCCCAAACCTCCAGAATAATGTCTTTTTGGGAGGTTTCCATCATGAGAGTATGAGTTTTAGGGTCAGCGCTACGAACGAGGCAAACACCTTTCTCTGGTACTTCTACACGAATAGGCTGAAAAGTAGGCCTTTGTAATTTTTGGACGACTTCTTCGAAAACCAGCTCTTGGGACTTAATTTTAGAAATAGCTTCTTCTAGTTTAGTTTTATTTGAGAGCAGTTTGATTGTTTGGAGAGTGTCTTGAATTTTTTGACGAGCTTTTCCATATTGATACGAACGGAGTAAGCTTTGTACGTCTTTTTCTGTTTGCCCAAGAATATCTTGGTCACTTTCGACTTCTTTCTCTTCTTGAACGATTTTGGGGGTGTCGTTGTCTAATATCGGGTCGGTGGAAGCAAAGAAGGAATTGGCTATCATATAGAAGCAAAAGAGAAGGAAGAGAGCTCCTGCCGCCATAGATAGCGAAAGTTCATAGGACATTCCCAGTATGTGATGAAGGGGGCGCAAGCTGCTTTTAAATATAAAGGCACGTTTGCCAATGTTAATCTCGTCACCGTGTTCTAGCTCTTCTTGGACGATTTTTTTTCCGTTAACAAAGGTGCCCATCCGAGAATTGGTGTCTTGGATGAAATAATGGCCTTTTTCTTTGACAATACGAGCGTGGTGGTGAGATATACCTTTTCCTTTGATGGTTAGGTCATTTTCAAGATGGCGCCCAATGGTTACAGAACCTTTGGATAAATCAATGGTTTTACCATATCCTTTGCGCAGTACTGGAACGAGGCTATAAGATTCTTCACTGATAACCTTTGGACGACCTTTGGCTGAGCTTCTAAAGATGAAGTGCCGAGGGCCTATTTGGATTTCGTCGCCATGTTTGAGTGTGCTAGGAGTTGTGATTTTCTTTTGATTGAGATAGGTTCCGTTGGTGCTGTTTTTATCTTCTAGGGTAAAGACATTGTTGCTCATAGTGATTTTAGCGTGGATATTGGAAACTTGATGTTCTTTAATGGGAACATCATTGATAGAGCTTCTTCCAAAAGTAATTTGAGAGGTTATCTCAAGCTCTTCTCCTCCTCTTTCTCCATCTATGATCACTAAAAAAAATCGTTCTTTTGCTAAATGAGCATTTTCAAAAAGGAGGGAAGTGTTGCCTAGAATGATTTCATCGTCGTGCTTGAGAAGAGCTTTTTTTACTTTAACTCCACCTATGCGAACTCCGTTTAAGCTATCTAGATCCTTGATCCAATAATTGCCTTGAGATAAAAAAACTTCGGCGTGGTGGCTCGAAACGGCTTTAGTGGGAATGGATATATCATTGTCTTTGGTGCGGCCAATGGTGATTTTCTCATCCAAAGAGATTTTTTCGCCTGCTCTTTCTCCGTCAAGGAATTTGAGAAAGAAATTGCTCTTGCTTTCTTCTTTGGTAATAAAGATGGCTTTCCAGTTTCCCACCCGAATGACATCATGGTCTTTGATTTCCAACTTTTGGATACGCCTGTCATTGACTCTTGTTCCATTGGTACTTAGTTTGTCTTCGATGAAGTAGTGTCCATTTTCTTCATAAATAACGGCATGATGGCTGGAGACACTTACCTCTTTTAAGGCAAGTTCATTGTCGCTTTCTCGGCCAATAGAAAAAGGCATCTTACTTAAAGATATAGCACGTTCATTTTCTAAGGAACATAGTTTGGGGAGTGGCTTGGAGACAATACGAATGAGAAATTTGACCATTCCAAAGCTGACTTCTTGGCCATCTTCTAGTTTTTGTTTTGATATCTTATTGCCAGCAATACGAGTTCCATTGGTACTTTCTAAATCGACAAGAATGAACTCGTTTCCTTCTTGAATAACCTGAGCATGTTGGGTAGAGATACTTTCATGGTCGATTTTAAGATGACAAGTATTTACGCGACCAATGATTCCGGGTGGAGTTATTTTTGTCGGATTCCATTGAGTCTCAGGGCTTTGATCAATAAAAAATAATTGGATGTCTTTCATGGCAAATTACCTTAGCATATCTATTTGAAAAAAACGGAGGAAAGCGTTTTCTAGCTCACTTGGGGATTTACCTAACTCTGCCCATAGAAGATGTGGTGGACAAGAACCAGGCGTGATTTCTTTTTCTATATAGGAATAAAAACTTTTTTCATACTTTCCTTCTTCTGCATGAAGTAGGAAAAAAACAAAAAGATAACTTTCGTAGTAATAGAGATAGTTTCTCTCTCCTTGAAAATCTTCATGAGAAGACCGACAAAGCTCTTCTAAGGGAATAAAGTTACGATCTTCATAAGCTTTTTTAATAAGATCTCTGATTTCGATATTGAATTCAGCGGGAACAATTTCTCCATTTTGGATGGAGCACTGCTCAATGTAGGTAGCAAAGCCTTCATTTAACCAAAAAGACCATGCGGGGTTATAAGCGCCTAAGGCTTGATCCCATATCATATGGGTCATTTCGTGGTAAAGAGTTTGTTTCGACTGAGGAAGATTTGTCCAATAAAGAACTATTTTGCCGTTGACGGGGTTATAATAGGCCGCATTGTTGGGAAGTTCTTTATGAAAACGATTCTCGTAGTAGTTATCAAACTCTTCTCTTTTCCCAAAGAAAAAGATTTCTATAATGTTGCGAAGTCCTTGATAGTTTAGCTGCTTCCCATATGTTTTCTGGAAAGCAAGAAAAAACTCTTCTGCCACTAGGCCTATCTTTTCGGCAGAAAGAGGGATTTGTTTCGTGTAAATACGAAAATGTTTGCTTTCATGCTCACTAAGATCAATTTGTCCAAACTTTTCTCGGCTGTATTCGCGAGCGACTTTGGGTAAGGTAAAATGCAGAAGCAGCAGTATACCAAAAAAAGGAAGAAGGATAATCGCTGCTTTTGTGAGGTAAAGTTTTGCTTTCAACATTATTCTTTTTGATATTCCTTACTAGCTTTTTTTAAGAATTCTTTTTCGTCTTGAGTGAGAGAGTTAATTCCACTTTTGCTAATTTTATCCAAAAGACGGTCAACTTCTTCTCGGCTCACCTTAATTTTTTTCCGCTGCTCTCGGTTATGTTGCATGGTTACTTGTTGGTCTAATCGTTCAAAGAAAAGAAAAATACGGTCGCTGTAGGTAAAGAATATATGACCTGCGGCAAGTCCACCGAGATGACTTACTGCAGCAACTCCGCCATTGGGGCTCATCAACGCGGTATAGAGATCGATTCCGATGAGAAACCAGATCATTGTCCTCATACGAATGGGAAAAATTAAGCTAAAATAGACAATATTATCGGGAGCTAGGCGAGCTGCTACCATCAAAATACCCATAATGGCTCCGGAAGCACCTAACGCAGCGCTTTGGGTTC
The DNA here is from genome assembly GCA_029260735.1 of Planctomycetota bacterium. Lineage (GTDB taxonomy): Bacteria > Planctomycetota > Uabimicrobiia > Uabimicrobiales > Uabimicrobiaceae > JAJDCR01. The sequence goes on along the minus strand of JAJDCR010000105.1, from coordinate 38,007 downwards.
CTTGAGTATAGTGCACGACACAAAAAACGAGGGAAGAGAATACTGCTGAGAAGAAATAACAGATGTAAAATTTTTGAGTTCCATATGTCCTCTCTGGTAAGTGGCCAAAAAAGTAGAGAGTCAAAAGATTGAAAAAAATGTGAAATAAAGAGTATGGGTCGTGTAGGAAACAACTGGTGATTAATTGCCAAATCCAGAAATCTTCAATCACTCTCGTGGGAATGAGAGCAAAATAAGACGTTATAAAATCTCGCGGGAACCAACCACTGAGAAGTGAGATGAAAATAATCTGGACAGCAAATACACCAATATTGGCAAAAATGAGCCAACGAACCGCAGGTGTTAGGTAGTGGTTTCCCCCATATCCCCCACTATTGTAGTTATTGTAGTATGAGCGCATGAAAGGTGTTTCCGTTAAAAAAAATTTGGAGAGAGGCCTAAAAAAGTTATCTATCTAATTATACAAGGAAGTTGTAAATGAGTAAATCAGAAACTTTAGTGAGTGCTTTTGAGGTAAATAGTTTACTTGTTGTCTTTGCTGTTTTCTTTTTTTGGGGAATAATTTTGTATGGGAGTTTTTCTGAACATACTGTCTTGCCGCGTAAAATAGCAATCAATCAAGTAGATAAAATGGAAATAGCATTGCTACCAGGAGTGGGGGTTAAAAAAGCACTTGCTATTTATGAGGATCGTTGTCGGCATGGATTTTTTTATTCTTGGAAAGATCTTTGTCGAGTTAAAGGGGTCGGGCTGATTTGGGCGGAGAAAAATAGAGAGAGAATTTCTTTTGAAATATCTTCTGATGTTTTGTTAGGAGAAGCCCGCGAACACCATCCCTAAGGTTTTTAGTTAGAATGTCCTTAGGAATGGACGGGAATGTTTTATTTTTAATTTGTCAAACGAATAAAAACAAAAACATTTTAGGCCACAGAGAACGTTTTAGAGTCCGTCATGAAAATCGTCCATGTGGTCATCGTTATCTCTACCCGGAGAACTTTGTCCACTTTGAACTCTTGTTTTTTCTTCCTCGAATGCTTCTAGAACTTTTGATTGGATAAGCTCTCGGCACTCTGAGTTGATAGGATGAGCAATATCTGCATGCATTTTCCTTCTTCCCGTTTTGTGGCGATTTGCTTTATTCGGATCCCATTCTCGACCACATTCATTACAGTATTTTGCACGTAGATGATTTTTGGCACCGCAGTAAGAACACCGTTCCATTATTTTCCTACTGGGCATAGCCACAAAAGCCCCTTTTGCTCCTTCAATAATTTTGAGATCTCTGATTACAAAGTTATTGTCAATAGTTATACTGCAGAAAGCTTGCAATCGATCACTGTTTGATGACTCAATTAGCTTAACTTTTACCTCTGTAATTTCCAATTCATTCTCCTCGCCAAGCAACATACCCTAAGAGAAAATGGAGTTGTTTAGTATACAAGTACTAAAATAGCAATCAGTATTAGAATACCACTTATTTATTTTACACCCCCTATAGTTATAAGTCAAGATATCCTTTTAAAAAGCAATACAATTTGATTCTTTTTCAAATCTTACCTTCTTGCTATTGATCTTACTATTGATCTTACTATTGAGCGTAGGGAGTTGCTCTCCTATTTGGTCAAAATGACGTTGTTGAAAAAAAATAATGTAGCATAATGTCATTTGTTTTTTTTCCTTTTTTGAGAATTTTTTTTTAGTGTCTCGTCTTTTGGAGAAAAAACAAGGGAAAGATTAAGAATAGAAAAGTAAGTAAAAAAAAAAAAACAAAAAGGTACATTATTTGCTTTGTTTTTGACTAGTTAGAAATAACAATCATTCAGAAATTAAAATACAAAATTATAAAATCATGTTTTGTTGATGATAAAAGACAAAACTTCAAACACTTCACAACAAAACTCAAGCTCACAAAAACATTCACTTTACATGGAGAATATATCATGGGAAAAATTATTGGAATTGACCTTGGTACTACTAACTCTGTCGTTGCTGTAATGGAAGCTGGTAAGCCTACTGTTATTACAAATTCAGATGGGGCCAGAATTACTCCTTCTGTTGTTAGTTTTACTAACGAAGGAGAGCGTTTAGTAGGAACTACAGCAAAACGACAAGCAGTTACAAATCCGACAAATACAATTTTTTCTGTTAAAAGATTTATGGGACGTCGTCATTCTGAAATTAAGGACGAAGAAAAGCTGCTGCCATATAAGGTAGTAGGAGAAGGAGATGGGCTTGTAAAAATCTCGATTGGAGATAAATTATACACTCCACCGGAAATATCAGCTCTTGTCTTAGCCAACTTAAAAGAAGCAGCAGAAGAATATTTGGGAGAAAAGGTTACAGAGGCGGTTATTACTGTTCCTGCATACTTTAATGACTCTCAAAGACAAGCGACCAAAGATGCTGGAAAAATTGCTGGTCTAGAGGTGAAACGTATTATTAATGAGCCTACAGCAGCTTCTCTGGCTTATGGTTTAGATAAAAAGAAAAATGAAAAAATAGCAGTATTTGACCTTGGTGGGGGAACTTTTGATGTCTCTATCCTTGAAGTGGGAGATGGGGTTTTTGAAGTAAAAGCGACCAATGGAGACACCAAGCTTGGAGGAGATGACTTTGATGATGTTCTCATTAGATGGCTATGCGAGGACTTCAAAAAAGATCAAGGCATCGATTTAATGAACGACCATATGGCTTTACAAAGACTAAAAGAGGCTGCCGAAAAAGCTAAATGTGAGTTATCTAATGTCTTACAGACAGATATCAATTTACCTTTTATCACAGCAGATCAAAGTGGTCCTAAGCACTTAACGAAGAAATTAACTAGGGCCCAATTTGAACAACTCATTAAAGAAGTTGCTGATCGAACCAAGCAACCTTGTATAAAAGCACTAGAAGATGCTGATCTTTCTCCTTCAGAAATTGATGAAGTTGTTTTAGTCGGAGGATCTACTCGAATTCCTTACGTCCAAGAAATAGTTAAGCAAATTTTCCAAAGAGAGCCTCACAAAGGTGTTAATCCCGATGAAGTAGTGGCTATTGGTGCTGCTATTCAAGGTGGTATCATGATGGGAGATGATAAACTGAAAGATGTTCTCCTTCTTGACGTAACTCCTCTTTCCTTGGGAATAGAAACCTTGGGTGGAGTAATGACTACTCTGATTGAGCGCAACACAACCATCCCAACAGAGAAAAAAGAAGTTTTTTCAACTGCGGATGATAACCAAACAGCTGTTGATGTTCATGTTTTGCAGGGAGAAAGAAAAATGGCCAATGGAAACCGTACTCTCGGCCGTTTTCGTCTAAGTGATATTGCTCCTGCTCCTCGGGGAATGCCTCAAATCGAAGTATCTTTCAACATCGATGCTAATGGTATCTTAAACGTTTCTGCTAAAGATACTGGTACAGGCAAAGAGCAATCTATTGTCATTAAAAGCTCTTCTGGACTTTCCGAGGAAGAGATTGAAAATATGAAAGCAGATGCTGAAAAGTATGCCGAAGAGGATGGAAAACGTAAAGAAATGATTGATATGCGTAACCAAGCAGATCATTTGATTTACTCTACAGAAAAAACTCTTAAAGAGCATTCTGATAAACTCTCTGATGATCAAAAGAAAAAGATCGAAGAAAGTAAAGAAGCTTTGAAAAAAGCTACCGAAGGCAGTGATGCTGATGCTATCAAAAAAGCAATGGACGAATTTCAGGAAGCTTGCCAGGAATTAGGCAAAGTAATGTATGAACAAGCTGCGGGAGAAGCTGCTGGACAAGCGGGTGCTGCTGGTTCTCAAACAGAAGAGGCTCCTGGTGCTGAGAAAAAAGATGATGTTATTGATGCTGAGTTTGAAGTAAAAGAAAACTAAAGTAAAAAGTATATATAACATTTTCTATTATCAACATTAGCAAACTGTTTTGAAGGCGGCTAAAAATTTCTCTTTTAGCCGCCTTTTTTTTCGTCTCTTAAATAGGGCTAACAAATGAAAGTCTCCATTCCTAAATCTGATATTGAAGATATTATGAAAGAGTACAACTGTACTCAAGAAGAAGCTACTTCTGCCTATCTTGCGGCAAGGAAAAAAGCGGAAGATATATTCAAAAAGAGCGTTGAACAAGATTTACAGAGCAAAGAGAACAGTTCTCCCAAAGAAGGACCTAAAGTATATACCCCACGAGAACTAAAAAAATACTTGGATGGCTATGTTGTGGGGCAGGAAGAGTACAAAAGAAGAATTTGTATTGCAGCTTCTTATCATTTTGCTGTGATCAAATTTCTTAAAGAGAATCCTGAGCAAAAAAGGATTAAACGTTTTCGAAAAAAGAATACTATTATTGCCGGCCCCTCAGGTAGCGGTAAAACCTATTGTGTTGAGGTTTTAGGAGATATCTTACAGGTTCCTACTTTGACTGTCGATGCAACTGATTATACTGAAGCAGGTTATGTAGGGAAAAGTGCTGATGATATGATCCGAGAGTTAATTGATATGGCTCCTGGATTTAGTCGAAAAGAACAAGCTGAGTTTATTGCTCAAAATGGGGGAATTATTTTTGTTGATGAAATTGACAAGAAAGCAAAAGACGGAGCTTTGGCGGGCCATGATATTTCAAGAGAGGGTTTTCAACGCTCTGTTTTAAAATTGATCGAAAGAAAGCTTATCCCCATTGATAACCCGAACTCTCCTATGTCTCAAATCCAAGAGCTAATGGAACGGCAGCAAGGTCAAAAGAACGAGAAAAAAGATAACATGATTAGTACAGAAAATATTCTCTTTATTTTAGGAGGATCTTTTCAACGCCGTATTGAGAGTTTAGAATCTCTGGTGAAAAAACGTTTAACGGGAGATGCTCGTTTAGAGCGAGAGAACGAGCTTATTTTGGAAGGTTTTGGTTCTAAGACTAATAGCCTTGAAGATAAAGAGAAGTATAAAAACTATTACAAATATGCCGAAACTAGGGATTATATTCGTTTTGGTCTTATTCCAGAGCTAGTTGGGCGGGTTCCTATCCGCACTTTTGTTAACCTGCTTTCTAAAAATGATTTGATCCGAATCATGGAAGAGACAGAAGATTCCATTTTGAGCCAATATAAACTTGAGTTTGAGCTGTTTGATATTGATCTTGAAGTGTCAAAAGACGCCATAGATTATATTGCCCAAGAAGCAGAAAATAAGAAGACGGGAGCAAGAGCTTTAGTCAGTGTTTGGGAGAATATTCTGACGGATTTTCAATTTGAACTGCCTGGTTCGAATTTCCGAAAATTGAAAATAGATCGCCTGCTTTGCGAGAAACCAAAAGATTACCTATTGAAAATTTTAGAAAAGTCTCCTTTTGTTGATTTTCTTGAAAATTTTCGGCGAGAGTACGGCGTTGAGCTAGTTTTGGATGAAGAAATTGAAAAATATGTCGAAGCTAAAGCCAGTGAAATGGATTTACAAATTTCAGCTACTCTTAAGAAACTGTTATCTCCTGCAGCAGCACTGAATTACATTAATATGGGATCTCCCTATAAAGTAACCCAAGAAATGTTGGAGGATGAAAAATACTTTGATAAACTTTTCATTGAGTGGCATAAAAGCCAACGTGAAGCTGAAGAAAACGAAGAATAAAGGAGAGTTGTTATGACAAAAACATGGGAAGGCTATATATTTTATTACAGTCCTTATTGTCCTTTTTGTGTTCGGGTGACAAATGTGATAGATCAGTTAGGGATCAAGATGGAGATGAGAGACACTATCTCTAGCTCTGAATATCGCGAAGAATTGATCAAAGGGGGGGGGCGCTCGACTGTTCCTTGTCTTTTACACCCAGATGGCACTTGGCAATATGAATCTATGGATATCATTGCCTTTTTAGAGAAAAAATCTGCCTAATTAAGATTTCTGTTGCGGCTTTGTGATTTTAGACCGAGGAGCCGCGGCAGAAAATTTTTTCCTCTTCTTTCACTTTTGATAACCCACTTACTTCCTCTTTATCTGTTTTCTTTAACCGTAGTCCTTTTTCGAAAATTATGTTTGCGGGCAAAGTTAAAAAATGTGATAATAGCAAGTTATCTAGTCGATTTTAGCCTGGCTTGCATTTTTGATCTAGATAGACCATTGGATAACTTTTGGGACATATTTGTCAATCCGAGTAATCTTTGATTTTTGAGACTTGGAAAAAATATCCCATTTGCTTGATGGCTTTGTTTCCCCTCAGTTACAGAACGAAAACTGTATGTTTTCATCACGTCTTGCCATCGACTTAAAATTTACTGCGCAACTGGGATAAATAAGAGTGGCCAACTTTTGCTGCCAATACATTAATTAGGTGAGTTACAAATCATGTCACAGACACAACAAGGTTTTTTTGCAATGATGAAAGCAGAGAAAGCAACTTTGCTCTCTATCCACTACAATAGAAAAGAAAATGCTTTTCTTTTGAGTATGAGTAGAGAGTGGTCAGGTAAAGCAAAATGGGCTGGTAAAGAAAGTTCCGGGCTAGCAAAAAAACCAAAAACATGGAGTGATGAAGAAACCCAAGCTCTTGTTGTAGAGCATCGGCTACAAGATACTTTAAATGACATAACCTTCATCATGAGAGCAAGGAAACATGAAAAGCTAGAGTTTTGGTGTGAAGCAAACTTAGAAATTTGCTGTGTGATTGCTTTTCATCATACAAGTAAAAAGTACACTGTCGGCGGGATTCGGAACTATCCTTTAGCAATTTCAGAAAAAGATGTTATTACAGAAGCACTTTTTTTGTCTCACGAGATGACCTTTCGATGTGCTGCAGGAGAGATGCCCAGCGGAGGAGTTGCATTTTCTGTTTATGCTAAAAAACCAAAAGAAGAAAAAATGGGAGTATTTTTTGGTTTTATTGCTTACTTGATTGAAAGAGCAGAAATCTTTGTTGCTCCAGAAGCAGGTTTTAGTAAATCTGAGTTTAAAGAAATAAGAAGTTTAACGAGTCGTTGTGTGGGAGATGATGAAAACTCAGAATGGACGATTGGAGAAGCGGCTGTTTATTCCATTTACCTTGCGATGAAAGAAGCTCTTGCTTTTCGTTATGGGGATGATACTCTTAAAAATAAGACTGTCGGAATTCAGGGGCTTGGGCAGATTGGGAGTACTTTGGCTCAACTGTTGATGGAGGAGGGGGCGGATCTTTTTGTTTCTGAAATTGATGAATCACGCTTAGAGCGTTTTTTAGAGAGTTGTCCTGATCGAAACCGAGTTACAGTGATAGAGTCGACCCAAATTGGTATGCAGATGGGGCATGTTTTTTCTCCCTGTTCTTTAGAGAGTGCATTAACCCGAGACTCCATTCGCTATATCGATTACCACATGATTGTGGGGGGAGCGAACCATCTTTTGGAAGCAGAAACTTATCAGGATGAGCTTACCATTGCAAATCGCTTGATGAAAAAAGATATTTTGTATGTCCCTGGTTGGATTTCTAATATGGGAGGAGTTAAGTACGGAGTTTCTCTTGTCATTAATGAAGATAAAGAAGGATCCATTAAAGAACAAATCAAAAATATTTGTGGCCCTCTTCTTAAAGAAATCTTTAAAGACAGTCAAGAGAAGGGAATTTCTCCCTTGGAAGTTGCGTACCAAAAATTTGAATCCTCTATTTATGGTTAGGTAAGGGTTTTCATGATGACGTATCGTTTACTAGTATTTATTTTTGCATGTTTCTTTGTTGCTTGTCAGGTTCCTCCTGAAAAAATAGGGCTTTCTTTTGAAAAAACGGAACTTTTTTCGGAACAGAAAGCTTCTCTTCAAACAGAAATTTTTAAAGGGACTACTCTAAAAGAGAGTGGCCCTAGTGATTTCCTCTACAAAAGTAAAAGAGGAAAAGTGGAAGGGACAGTGTACACCGCTCCGCGGGAAGCTGGAAAAGACGTTATCACTATTATCCATTTGCCTTCCCAGACAGAAAAACAAGTTGAAATTGAAATCCTAGAAGGACCAAGGATAGTTCTTACTCAAAGTGATCAGGCTTTGCCTTGTAACGAGAGCTTGGTTTTTGAACCGACAGTTTTTAAAGGGGGCGCAAAAGAGAATCTTACTTGGAGTGACTATTTGTTTCAAGCAGAGAAGGGTAGTTTTCAAGGTAATAGGTACCAAGCCCCCTCTTTTGAAGCTCAAGATGTGGTCACAGTGCTTTATCCACCTCTTAGTTTGCAAGCCAAAGTGTCATTGCAAATCAAAGCTACCCCTGTACTTTCGCTTTCTTTGAGTCAAAAAAATCTTACCACATCTGCTAAAATTTCTGTAGAACCCTATTTTAATAAGCTAGGAGAGCGTTTACCTGCGGACTACAGCACTCTTGATTTTACTGCTCAACGAGGTAAATTTAGTAATAATGTCTACACTGCACCGAGCACACCGGGTGGTGATCAGATTACTGTTCAAGATGGAGCAAGCGGACAAGAGGTCTCTGTAAAAATTACTATAGAAAGAGATGTCGAGTTAATTGTTAATGCGCCAAGCAAGTTAATCTCTTTTGAAAAAAGAGAACTGGATATCCAGTTAAAGCAAGGAGATAGTAAGACGCCTTTGGAATCTAAGGATCTTATTATTGAGGCAAGTTCAGGAACAATGACAGGGAAAACTTTTCAAGCTCCCAAAGACGGAACAGTGAATATCTCTGTTACTCACAAGAAGCTCAATTTAAAGAAACAAATTTCCTTACAAGTGGAATATTCACAGTTTCGTCTGATCGATACAGATAACTTTCAAATTGAAATTCCGACACCTTGGAATATTTTAGCGACAGATATGGGATTCGTGGCGAGTTCCTCTTCTTTGGAGGATAGTTATAAACCAGATCAAGGAGGCTCAGAAATAAAAGCCTTAGTTTTATCGGGTTTTGATTTTTTGGACCCGAAGACAATTATGGTGCTATTTCAACAACAAGGTGGTATGGGGAAGCTTGAAAAGGTATCGGAGGAAGCTTTTGATCTTTCTGGAAAAAATGCCACTCGAATTACTTTTCGCAGTAGTAGTGGGCATGAAAGAAAAAGTTGGTGGATCATTCTCAAGGATAAGGGAATGGTTTATCTTTTTACGATTACGGGAGATGAAAGCTTTTTCAGTGGAGCAGAACAGTTACCTCAGCACGTCATAAACTCTTTTCAGATAAAAAATCGCCAAGAAGATACTTCTTCGAGTTTAGTGATGGAAGAACCAGAGCGAGACGTTGATGTTCCTTTCTTTTCTATGAAAGTACCAAATGATTGGAAGTGGGGAAGTCTTTTTGGTATTCTTTTTTCCTCAAGTAAGGTGAGCTATGAGGGAAATAAGATGGCATTTTTTATCCTGAGTTATCGCAGCAGAGAAATGGAAAGTATTGACCCTGCTTTGATTCTGCTGTTAATTCGCCAAGAAGTAGTTAAAGATCCTAGTATGCAAGTTACCCAAGAAAGAGATATTGACTTTTCAGGTATTCAAGCCAAAATGCTAGAATTCTCAGGGGGGGAAGAGCTTGGACAAAAAATGTGGATTATTGCTTTGAAATATAACTTTACTGGTTACGCTATAATTTTTAATGGACCAGGGGCTATTTGGGACAAAAATCCCAGCTTTGCAGAGAGAATTTTAAACACCTTTTCTCCAAAATAGTGACAAGGGACGACATATTTTTATGGGACAACATTTTGATTGGGAAGACCTCGGTCCTGAGTATTTGTTGAAAGATATTATTGGGAAAACTTTAGCTCAATTTGAAGCAAATGTTTCTGATAATGGTGACTTGGTAATTACTTTTCCTGTTCCTTACATTTCCGAAGAACAAAATGCCAAGCAAATGCTCCGTATACCAAAAAAAGAAGGGCAAAAAAATATACTTTTTTTCTGTAGTGTTTGGAAAAAAAGTATCGTTTTTCCCAATTTTAAAATTCTTTTTATTGATTTCTCCTTTGACTTTCCTGAGGTGAAGGAGGCTTTTCGTAACACTTCTGTTAGTCGGAGTCGAATTTCTCAGTACCTTGTTCAGTCAAAAGACAATTTAGAAATTATCTTTCTCTTAGAAAACGATCAATTTAATGTGGAAGTTACAAATATGATTAATTTCTTAAGAGATACATTAGAAACTTCCATTCCAATAACAGCATATTTTTTGAATACTCAGATCAATGATATGTTTTATGTTAAAATGTTAGTGAAAAAATGTCATTGCATAACCCCTTTTATAAGAGTGAGCTATGGACCTAATGCTCCTGCTGATCTTTGCATACCGATTGAAATTATTAAATCTTTGAATGATAAAGAATATGAAACAGAAGATGATTTGGAAGAGCCTAAATTTCTCCCTCTAGAGTTTTTTTCAGATCTATCTTTTAATATGTCTTTTGATTTAAGCTGCCGGGCTTTTCATGCTATTCTTTACAATCTTAGTGAGATGGTTGAAAATGTAGGTGTTATGAAAATTTTGGAAGATGTTTTTGAAGCTATGAAAGAGGAGTTAGAAGATAAAGAGGATTATCAAATACTCTTAAGTAAGTTAGAAGAATCTACTCCTTTGTTTTCCAATAAACCTTCCGTTGATTTTTTCTACTTTCTTTCGACTGAGAATATCTCTCCTTACTTTTTATCTCAAGAGAAACATGTATATCAATTTTTTTTACGTTTGATTGTTTTACTAATGATGAATTCAGGAGAAATGCTGTCTCGCGAAGACAGAAAATCTGTTGCTCAGAATATTTTAATTTCTTTAGAAAAATACCTCCGTGGAGTTACGATACTCGTTGAGGTTAAAAACAAAGAAGAGGATATGGACGTTAGGGATGCGTTTCGTCACTACCGAAAAAATAAGTTATAGGTATGAATAACTAAAGATTTTTGGATATAGAGGAAAAAATGAAAACTATAATTTGTATTATAATTTATCTTTTTGTTTTTTTTGCTTTTGGCTCTGGCTTAGAGGCGCAAGAGGATCGTATAGAAAAGCTTCGGAAAAAAATTCTAGAAAATCAAAAAATTATCGAGCAATTAGAGGAGAGAACTGAAGAGCAAGAAGAAAAAGCAGGAGAATATGCCCAGGAAATTGTTAAAAAATACCTTGAGGAATCTTCCGTTGCTCACGAGACAGAAATTAGTGCTGGTTATGACAAAGGTTTTTTCCTTCAAACGGCCGATGGAAGCTTAAAGTTTCGCTTGAACGGTTATATTCGCTATCATCTTTTTATGGCGGAGTCGAATACTCGACAAAACAATACTTTCCAACCCACTGAGACTCGTTTAGATTTTCGAATGTTCTTTACAGATAATTGGCACGCTCGTTTGCAAGTTAATTTTGCAGGAGGAGATTTAGGAGAAGCTAACTTCTTAGCCGATGGTTATATTGAAAATTCTAGCATTCCTGGTTTAAATCTGAGAATAGGGCAGTTCATCACTCCTTTTAGTCCTCAGCTACAAACCTATCCACCTGACTTTATGGTAATCAATTTTACTCCTTTCATTTTAGCTGGTGGAGTTCCTTTTCGAGAAATTGGTGTTATGGCACATGGTTGGGGAATTCCTTTTGTGGAAAATGACTTTTTATCTAACCATTTTAAATACGCTCTGGGAGTTTTTAACGGAGATAACTTTCGTAAAGTAAACCAAAACGATGACGTAGAAGTTATTGGCTCTATTCGGTTCCATCCTTTAGGGGCAGAGGAAAAGAATGTTTACTTTCATTTAGCCGCTTTTTATAACAAGGTTGATAACCTTGTCAATGGAGCCGCAATTCGTTTACCTGCCTTTATTAATCCCAATCAATTTGCTTTTGCTAACGTCGGAGCGGATAACGTTGCTGATGTTGATGGTACTGTAACTGGAGTTGATGCTGCAGTTACTTACTGGAAAGATAACCTTCGTTTTGAAGGAGAGTTTGTCTGGGTACATCAAGAGCGGCAAGGAGCTTCTCAGCTTAATACTTATGGTGCTTCAGGAGCAGTTAGCTATCTTTTCTCTTTAGGAGATGTTAACTTTGGTCGCTATGATCACCCTATGGGGCTTGAACCAGTATTTCGCCTTTCCTACACCACTATTGAAGATCAAAATGGAGACGGCACTGGCGGGAATGGTCCTGGATTGGGAGTCCAAACGGATGTTCGAGGACAGGATGTTTGGGAAATTGTCGTTGGAGCGAAACTACATTTTAGTAAACATATTCGCTTTGATTTCAACTGGGTTATGTATGACTTGACTGAGAATGAAATCAATGATGCCGCGGTTGGTACGAACAGTGATCGTGGGGCTGGTGGCGGTCTCCTGCACTCTTTTGTTTTCCAGTTCTTAGCAAGGTTTTAAAGGATAATCTTATGTTGAAATGGATAGATGATCGTCTTTCCATTAAAACTTTTTTTCTACGTCCCGCGATTTCTCGGGGGAAAGTCCAGTGGATGTTTTTGCCAGGATTTTTAACCTTTTTTCTTCTTTTTTTTGAATTGATTACAGGTTTATATCTTTCTTTGCATTATATCCCACAAAATGTTCAATTGGTAGAAACAAGAAGTTTTTTTGTCTTGTATGTTTCTCGGTGCCATTCTATTGGGGCTCACTTACTTCTAATTGTAGCAAGTATTTATTTTTTGAAAAATCTCTTGGTGGGCTTTTACCGCAGACCCAGAGAGATTCATTGGTTAACTTTATCTTTGTTACTTTTCCTGATTTGTTTGAGCTATTGTGCGGGCACTCTTTTATCGGCAACTCCAGCGGCTCAAAAAACTTTTTCTCTTTTACTTTATTTTTTTCAGCAAATACCGCTGGGGAGCGTTTGGATTTCTTTTCTGGGTCTAGGAGAAAAGCTGGATGCGACTACATTGCAACACTTGTTTGCTTTGCATGGTATTGTTTTAACAGTGGGGATTTATTTTCTCGTTTTATTCTATCTATGGTTGTTTACGCGTAGAAGACCTCGTAGGTCAAAAAAGAAGGTAGGAAATTGATGTCTGATAGCAAAAGACCAAAATCAATTGGGGAATATAAATTCGAAAAGCGAATTTGGAAAGGCACATTTGGAGAAACTTGGCAAGGCAGTGCTGATAGTGAAGATAAGGTTGCTATTCAATTAATTGAAGATCCTCAATTGAGGAATTTGATTCGCGAAGCGAGCCTTAAACCTTTAGCTCATGGGCATGAATGTGTTGCTCCTTTACTCTACTGGGACGAAGGGAATTATGCTGCTGTTTGGGACTATCTTACAGGAAGAAGACTCTATACTTTTATCTATGAATTAAAGTACATTAAGATTAATATTGCGGTTTATATTGCTCGTAAGATTTTAGAGGTACTTAGTTATACTGCCTCAAAGGGAATTATTCATGGTGGTTTAAGGCCAACTAGAATTCTTATTACAGATGATAAAAAAGTAAAAGTTTTGGGCTTGGGTTTTGGTCATTTAGAGCAAAGGCTTCTCGCTAGCCACTATCAGGAAGATAAAGTTTCAGAAGACATTCAAGCCATTTTACCTTACTTTCCTAGTGAAGTTTTGGAAGATAAAATATTTGATGATTCCAAAAGTGATATCTATGCTGTCGGAATTATGTTGTCAGAAATGCTTACAGGTAAAAGAGTTTCTGGACAAGACATGGTAGATACTCTTCAAGAGCACAATATCAAAAAGAGACTAGCTGCTATTATTTTAAAAGCAGTGGCTGATTTTGGAAATCGCTACAATCACCCCAATGAAATGCATCGGGATTTAACCCGCCTTCTCAAATCAGGAGGCCAACCTGATCGAATCTATGTTCCCCCTCCCGTTCCCGTAAGTGTTAGGCATACTTCCATGGAGGCTGTCCCTGCTGATTCTGAAGAATACAACGCTTACCAAGCGGAACAGATGTCTGCTCGGCAAACAATAGATGCGGAAGTTGTTATGGCGGAGCCTGCGTATTCTGATGAATATTCAGATGCTCATATTGAGTCAAGCAACATGATTTCTCAAGAGCAAGCGGAAGTTGAAATCAAAAAGATTTTGCGAAAAACCAAACGTATAGATGCTGACTCTGTTGTAATGATTGCCAATATTCATAATGAAATTTTAGATCCTCTAGAAAAAGTTCCTCTGTGGTCGTTATTTTTACTTCGTCATGGAGTGGCTTGTCTTATTCTTTTGCTTATTACCCTAGGGTGGGCTTACCAGACGACTCCAGCCAATACAGCAGAAGATCACTTAAGCATATTTTTTCTTCCCTTAGAAGTAATTCAAAACTGGCCTGGTATTATTCAACAAATGGTTTATATAACCATGTTTATTATTGGAGTGGCTATTTTCTTTATTCCTTTCTGGGATCTTAAGGGAGAGTTTGTGCTCAATAGTTTTTTTACCCCTTTTTTAGCGACTTTTTTTAGCGGTATTGTTGGCTTAGGCTTTTGGCAGCAAGTGGACAACCAAGGGGGGTGGTACGGATTGGATGGACGGGCAGTGTGTATTATCTTTGTTTTCTTTGGGATTACTATGGGGGTAGCTATTCCTTATATCGCAGCCTTTCTTCGGCATCAGATGGAGCAAGGGATGATCCAAAGAAGGAGAAGAGATTTACGTCGCCAAGAGAGAGTTCTTGCTCAGAAAAAGGCGAGGGCTTAAATTTGAATGAGGAAATGGCAAAAAATCTTTGCCAAAAAATGGTAGAAGAGCAAATTATAGCAACAGAACGAGGGGTAAAAGATTCTCGAGTTATCGAAGCGCTTTTAAGAGTTCCTCGGCATTGCTTTGTTACAGAGAGCCAGCAAAAATATGCTTATGAAGATAGACCTCTTTCTATAGGAGCAGGGCAAACTATTTCTCAGCCTTTTATGGTTGCCTTTATGACAGAAATCCTCGCTCTAGAAGGAGAAGAAAGGGTTTTAGAGATAGGAACAGGTTGTGGCTATCAAAGCGCTGTTTTAGCAGAAGTGGCAAAGGATATTTATTCCATTGAGGTTATTGATAGCTTATCTCAAAAAGCAAAATCTACCTTATCTCTTCTCGGCTATAATAATATTCACTTAAAAGTAGGAGATGGTTATGGAGGGTGGCCAGAGGAGGCTCCTTTTGATGCAATCCTCGTCGCTTGTGCTCCCGTCCAAGTCCCCGAAAAATTAATCGAGCAACTTAAACCAGGAGGGCGAATGATCGTGCCTGTGGGAGAGCAAGTTTTTGGACAAGAGCTGCTTTATATAACAAAGAACCTTGCGGGGAAAGTGCAGCGAAAAAAAGTAATGTCTGTTCGTTTTGTTCCCATGATTAAGGGGGAGTAAAACTAACTTAAGGAAGGTTTTCATGAGCGATAAAGAGCTATCTAACCTGGATGGGTTGTCTTTTCCTTCAAGTTCATCTTATACGATATTGCAAGAAATTGGACGCGGAGGAATGGGAATTGTTTATCTAGCAGAAAAACACTGTGAGGGAGTAGATGACCTCGTGGTTTTGAAAACGATTCGGACTGTCTCTCCTGAGCATATTGAGATGTTAAAAAAAGAGGCAAATATTGCGACTCATCTGCGCCATGAAAACATTGTTAAGACGTATGGGCTTGAGTCTATACCTGTTAGTGCTTTGCCTGCCGAGTTTCAATCTGAGATTACAGGGCTTGAGTACCAAGAGCCCGCTCCTCAAAAACCTGTAAGACGAAGAAACAGTCATCTACGACGTAATCGCTCGTCTCGACCAAGACGAGTTCTTTCTCATTCGCGGAGAGAAGGAGAACAAAAGCTTTATCTGATTGCTATGGACTATGTCGAAGGAACAGACTTAGGCAATTTGTATCGAGAACATCTCCACGAAAAAATCTTAGTCCCTCCCATCTTAACCTCTTTTATCATTAGTCGAATTTGCCGTGCTCTTGGCTATGCCCACAAATCAATTATTCACCGAGATATTTCACCTGAAAACATCATGGTTGACAACCAAGGAGTGAGCAAACTCTCCGATTTTGGTATTGCCGTAGGAGGAGATGAAGAAATTAGCCTCCTGACAGGAAAGCTCGGTTACATGTCTCCAGAGCAAATCAACAGAAAAGAGTCTGACCACCGCGCAGATATATTTTCTCTGGGAGTAGTTTCTTACCAAATGCTTACGGGGATCAACCTATTTCTCACTCCCCGTAAAATCGATTCCAAGTCTCAAATCGAATACATTCGCCAAAAACACGCCCGCACTATTCTTCCTCCTCATCAAGTGATGAACGATATCCCCCTTGTTCTCTCTGAAATTATCATGAAAATGCTCAGCATGGACCCTGAAAAACGCTACCAAGACGCCATTTCTGTCGGCAATGACCTCGAACAAAAATACATGTATGCAGAAGGTTTTGGGCCTACGAATAACTCTATTCAATCCTACCTCGAAATCCACGAAAGCCATTTTAAAGAATATACCCAAGAGCAACTCAAGCAACTACGCTTTCTCCAAGAAGACGGCAAAATTCGCTTGCGCCGAGCTATTCGCCCGGAAATTTTTACGAGTGAAGGGTTAGAGTTAGTTAAGCAATACCGAGGTACTTTGTTGCACCGTTTGTTGGTTTCGTGAGGTTTAGATTTATGGTGGGGAAAAGGTCTTTTCGGGGGGATACGTAACGGACAACCACGAGGGTCCTTGCGGACGGCCCTCGTAGTTGTCCCTACATTACATCGTAGAAACGAACTCAGGTAAACCAAATAGCCCAATACCAGCCGGTACAACCTACAAATTATTTTCTATCGCGTAGTTATATCCTGTAGGGACAACTACAAAGGCCGCCCGCAAGGGCCCTTGTGGTTGTCCGCAACGCCCTGGTAGGATATTAGGGCTTTTGGGGGCTTAGATAATTAAAAACATGTGATGTTTTTGTATGATTAGATCTTTGTTTGGGATTGAAAATGAAAACGATAATTAGCAATCTTTTGATCAAAAAATTTTTTGATCAAGTTCCTTCTCAGGTTAAGGTACATCTTTTATTGCCTGCAATCCTTTTGCTCTTTTGGGTTTTTCAGCTAGAAGCAATGATTGATTTTATTAGAGAAATGCATGCTCCTGTTTCTAGAGTGGTAGAGTTTCTGATGATGATGATATCTTCTGTGGAATCTCATCTTTCTTTCTATCTGATTAGCGGTTTTTTTGTTATTTGGTTAGATGCTGAAATTTGCCATTTTTTGTTGACGGCTAAAGGGAAAATTAAGATTCAGCATTGGCATAATTTAGTTCTTTCTCTCCAGCTTTTTTTTCTTATATTGTTGGGAATATCTGTGATTGCGGCTTATGCAATGGTTTTCCAACTAGGGGGATTCCCCCCCTAACATACCTTTTCCTGTTGTCCGATTTCATTTACTAGGTAAAAACCTAATCAGACAACGCTGATTTCTATAATAGAAATAAAAACATGAACATAAAAAACTACAAACACATAATTTGGGATTGGAACGGAACTCTTCTTGACGATGCTTGGCTTTGTCTGGAGATTGTCAATTCTATTCTGGTTCGGTGTCAATTGCCCGAAATATCTAGCGATTATTATCAAGATGTCTTTACTTTTCCGGTGAAAGACTACTATGAAGAAATAGGTTTTGATTTCTCTAAGGAATCCTTTGAGTCTATTAGTTCGGAATTTATTGAGGAATATGAGCGGAAACGTAAGCTTTGTCAACTTCGGTATGATGCTTTAGAAGTGATAGGTCAAATTTCTCAATCAACAATGACCCAATCAGTACTGTCTGCGAGTAAGAAAAATTACTTGGCGCAAGCAGTTACTGATTTTGATTTGGATAAAACATTTACTGCCGTGAATGGAATTGATAATCATCATGCTGCAGGTAAGGTAGAGCTAGGGAAAGAGTTTGTTTCTAGACAAGGCTTTAAGCCTCAGGAGGTTCTGATGATAGGGGATACCATTCACGATGTTGAGGTGGCTGAAGCTATGGAAGTGGATTGTTGGTTGATTCCAAGTGGGCATCAGAGTGCAAAAAGATTATCTACTTGCGGTGTACGAGTGATTGACTGTCTTTCCTCGCTGCGTATTTAAGCCAAAAAGATGTATTTGACTTCTCATTGCATATACAAATATTATTTTTGGACCTTTGGGTGTCCCCAGGGTATCGTTTGCCTTTGGCTCATTTTACCCTGGGCTGTGATATATAACACTTTCATTTCAGTGTATGGAAGAGCTCTTTTACTTCAAGCCATGCTGATCAATCAAGTAAACTAAGCCTGTAATGGCAGCACTTCCTAATTCCAATTCACGCTTATTAATCGCTTCAAAGACATCCGTTGATGCGTGGTGGTAATCAAAGTAGCGTTGTGAATCGGGCTTAAACCCCATGAGAGTAGCGCGGCCATCTTTGAGTTGGCTGACGTCGGCACCTGAGCGTCCTTCGGCAAAGTAGTAGATACCATAGGGAATGAAATGAGGTAGCCAGGAGAGCATTTGTTGGAGTTTGCTTTGCTTGCCGTCTACGGTGAAGCCGCGAGGAGTGAATCCACCAGAGTCGCTTTCGATGGCGGCTAGGTGGAATTCTTTGTTTTCTTTGGCTAGTCTTGCGTATTCAAGAGCTCCGCGAAGTCCGTTTTCTTCGTTCATGAAAAGGACGGTTCGGAGGGTTCTTTTGGGTTTGATCTTCATAGCTTTGAATAGTCGAAGCACTTCCATTGACTGGACACAGCCTGCTCCATCGTCATGAGCACCTTCTCCTAAATCCCAAGAGTCTAGGTGACCTCCTACCGCAATAATCTCTTCGGGAAACTCGCTTCCTGTAATTTCTCCTACTACGTTGTAAGAGGGTGCGTCAGGGAGAGTTTGGCAACTCATTTTCATGTAGACAGTTACACTTTTTTCCTTAGCTAGAAGTTGATGAAGGAGTTGAGCGTCTTGGGTGCTGATAGCAGCGGCAGGAATTTTTGTAACCTCTTCCTTGTAGCGCATTCCTCCGGTGTGAGGATATTCATCAATGCGCAAGTTCATGGAGCGAACAATGACAGCAACGGCTCCGTAAGGAGCAGCTTCGACTGCTCCCATGCTTCTTTGGCTCACGGCACTAGAGTAAGCTCTAAAGGCGTTGATGTGGGTAGGATTCATGGGACGATTGTAGAAGACGATTTTCCCTTGGATTTTTTCTTTTCCTAGCTTGGCTAGTTCGGAGAACTCTTGAACTTCTATGATTTCTGCACTTACTCCTGTTTTGTCCGTGCTAATACTTCCGCCTAGAGCGCAAATATTGAGAGTTTGGTCTCCTAGACTTGCAGAGTTAACAAGATGAGCTTTTTCTTTTTCCCCGCGAATCCAGTGAGGAACCATGACCTTTTGGAGGAATACTCTGTCAACGCCCATTTCTTGCAGTTTTTTTTGCCCCCACTCAACAGCTTTGGCCGCATTATCAGAACCACTAAGACGTGGGCCAATGTCTTTACAGAGTTCTCGAAGATTTTCATAAGAGTGCCCTTGGGTGAGAGCCGTTTCAAAGATTTGCGCGATCATCTGCTCATCGGTTTTTTGAGCAGAGAGAAAAGAAAGAGATATTGTTATTAAAGAAAGAAAAATCCATTGCATAATTAGCTTAACTCCTATTAGGGAACTGTTGTGAAAAACGATAGAATCAAAATAGCATCATTTGATTTTAAACAGTCAGCCCTCTCATAGCAAAGCATTTTTTTCTCTTCAAATGAATCAGGAAAATCATTTAATCTGCTTAATCAGCGACCGTTTTCTTCTCTTAGGCTTAATCCGCGTAATCATTTAATCCGTTTAATCAGCGGTCGTTTTCTTCTCTTAGACTTAATCCGCGATAATCATTTAATCTGCGGTTAAAATTTGATTATTTTATATATTTTTTCTATACTATAGAAAAGGTTTATGAGTTTTGGAATTTAAATAAGGTAAAAGGTGTCATTATGAGGCGAGCTTTTTTTAATATATTTATTCTTGGAATATTTGTTTTTGGGGCGTCTGTCTATGCTACTCAGTTAGATCTGGCAAATTTAGGCTTTTTTACGGAAGGAAGTGCTCATAGTGGTCACCCCGCAGCAGCTTTTGATCCAGCAGGTTTTACCGATGGCGATGTCGGTACTTTTGGGATTTTAAGTGGACATGCTCCTTTTCCTTTCGATAACAATGAGTTTACTGTGCGCTACTCTTTTAATGCTCCACAGTTTGTTGATACTCTTCGAGTGCATTTTTCTAGTGTAGGGGGAGGGGCGGTCTTAACTCGAATTTTTACAACGAATAATGGGATTATCGATCGGACAGAGCCTAGCCTAGTTGGTTTTGAGGGGTTTATTACCTACGATGGAATTCAAGACACTGTCACGAAGGTGCATTTCCTAGGTCCTGTCGATAACCGCTATACTATCAATGAGGTAGAGATCTTTGATACACCACTTGTGCCAGAAGCAAATACAATGTTATTGTTGGCACTAGCGAGTTTTTTTTATTTCAAAGAGTTATTTCAAAGAGTTAAACGCTAGTACCATTTTTGATCTGTCTTTTAAACTGTCTGCTCAGCCACGACTAGAGAAACCTTTTCTTCTTTTTCTAAAGGAGAGGTAATGCCAAAGTGTTTGCAAGCTCTTCCTAAAGCCATGAGGGGAAAGTAGTGTCGGTAGTAGTTGTAGTTGATCATAAAAGCTCGCGATAGCTCAGTTCCTTGTTGGAGTTTATCAGAAACTTTTTTCAGGTAAACTCTTTCTCCTACCCCATAGCCGGGAAAGCCTGTTCCTGTGTATTGAGGTTCGTCCCAAGTCCCTTCCTTGTGCTTTTGTGTGAGCCATCTTAATCCTTTGGTAATAGATTGGTCATAGTCGTGGGAGCCTGTGGCAAGAAGAGCCATGAGAGCCCAGGCACTTTGCGATGCAGTGCTTTCCCCGACGCCTCTCAAAGAATCGTCCATATAGGACTTACAAGTTTCTCCCCAGCCTCCGTCTTCATTTTGATGATTTACAATCCAGTCAGCAGCTTTACAAATGTATGGTTGAGACATGTCTTCTTTTAGTTCTTTTAGGGCAGGAAGAACAGAAGCTGTTCCGTAGATGTAGTTGACCCCCCAGCGACCAAACCAAGCACCATCCTCTTCTTGCTCGCTTTTTATATAGTTGAGAGCCTTGGCGATGACCGGATGAGTGGCTTTATACCCAAGAAGACCGAATGCCTCTAAGATATGAGCGGTTACATCTACACTGGGAGGATCAAGAGCCTCTCCAAAGTCGCAAAAAGGAATTTTAGTGACGAGTTTACTATTATTGTCTTTATCAAAAGCTCCCCACCCTCCATTGCTGGATTGCATTCCAAATAACCACTGAGCTCCTAGCTCGATAGCTTTGTCAATGGAGCTTGGATCTTCTACTTGAGATCGAAGTTTACTTAAGACAATCAGAGCAACTCCGGTGTCATCTGTGTCAGGGTAACAGTCATTGGCTCTTTCAAAAGCCCAACCACCGCTTTTTACTCCTTTTACATATATTTGCCAGTCGCCTGGTGCAGTTACTTGTTCTTGGAGAATCCAGTTGAGAGCTTTGGCAATGTTTGGGGAAGACTTGTAAGTTTCCTGGCAATCTAAAAGAGCAAAAGTGGAGAGGAGAGTATCCCAGACAGGAGATTCGCTTGCTTGAAGATAGGTGGCTCCATTCCTCTCATAAGACCAGTGTTTGTCGAAAGCGGAAAGGCCACTTGCAACAACGGGATGATCAAAGGCATATCCTTCTATGTTTAGAGCCATGAGAGAGTAAATCCAAGGAGGTTGGATTCCGCTCCAAGCCCCATCGGCTTCTTGGTGCTTGATAATCCATTGCAGGCAAATTTGAATGGCCTTTTCTCTGAGTGGTTTGATTGGCGATTTTAAATAAAGGTTGAGGGCTCGGTCGACAGTGATAAAGAATCGTTCCCAAGAAAAAAATCCACCTTTGCAGTGTATTTTGTAATCAAATTTATCTCTGCCTTGGGGGAAAAGTTCGTCGAGTTTCTTCTCTGGTGGAAGAGGCTGAGTGGGGCGACGGGCAGAGAGAATACACAAAGGCATAAGAGTTCCACGAGCCCAAGAAGAAAAACGGTAGATAGAAAGAGGGAACCAGTGAGGTAAAAATATCACTTCAGGAGGGAGTTGAGGAGTTGCTTCCCAGGGCCATTCTCCGATAAGTGCAAGCCAATATTTCGTAAAAACGCGGATGTCCGTTAATCCACCATTCTTGTGAATCCATTGAAGAGCTTTTTTGAGCGGTTCGCTTTCGGGATCAAGACCTGATATTTTTAAGGCAGCGTAACACTCTACTGTTGCATTAATGTCTCCCGCCGTTGCTTCGTAATAAACTTCCCAAGAACCATCTTCTCTTTGCTCATTGAGGATAGATTGAATGACTCCCGCGTATTTGGGATCATCTGTAATTCCCAAAAAATGCTGAGCTAAAACCCATTCTGCTTCCATACAAGAATTAGATTCGAGCATTCCTACCCAGTATCCAGGTTCTTCTTGGTTTTGGTTTAGCCAAGATACTCCTGATTGGATGACTTGATGGATTTTTTCGGGGGAGAAATCATTGCTCCAGAGGCCCGTGTTTTCTTGTTCAGGGGTGGTGTTTTTGCTCACAGATTTTCCCTTTTTGTATAATAGATAGTTATGATAGATGTAAAATGAAAAATATTGACCGATTGGTCAGGGAAACTCTGAATGTCTTTCCCGTATTTTTTGAAAATGAATAAGGTAGGGAAAGCTGAGGAGTAAATGTTTCCTGACCAGTCGGTCAATTAACAGGCAAAAAAAATGTGAAACCTATTATGGATTCAAGGATATTTAACGAAAACTTAAGTAATTTTTCCAGTAAAATCTGGAAAAAATTTTCTTCTTTGTGAAGAATACTTTTTGTTGTAAGCTGGAACGTTTTAGTCGCTCATTTAATGAGCCAAGAACAATCCGATAATTAGGAGATAAAATGGTTCGATTAACAGGAAAACAAAAAAGGTATCTAAGAGGAATTGGAAATACCTTACCTGTTTCAGTTCAAATTGGTCGGCAAGGTATCGACGAAGCTTCTCATAATGCGGGGAAAATTGCTTTCTCTAAAGAACAACTGGTTAAGTTTCGTATCCACAAAATGTGCGATCAAGATCGTAAAGAAATTGCTCAAGAGCTAGCAGAGAAATTAGAAGCTCTCGTTATTTTGGTGTCAGGTTTCAGCTTTTTGCTGTACAAAGAAAATTCTGAACAAGATAGTGATTTTTGGGAGGAGGAAGACTTAGATGGAAGATAATAAGGTAGAAAAAACGGAGCCGTTAGAAGATGTGGCATCACGAGATTTAGAAAGAAGACTGAGGCATCTAAAAGGGTGCTTGGTCACAAATGCTCATATTTTGACAGTAGATGGTCTTTTTGCGGGTTTTGCTTTTGCTGGCGCCTTAGAAATTTTGATGCTAGAGGCTCCTAGCCATTATCAGATAGCAGCATTTGTTAGCTTAATCTTGGCAACTTTCTTTTTTGCTTTGAGGATTAATATTGCTATTCGTTTGATTTGGACGATTCATACGCGAAAAGCTGAGGCCCATACCGATAACTCACCTGGATTTCGCTCTATGGCACATTTAGGACAACGCTTAGAAGGAATTGCAATCCTTTTTTTCTGGTTTTCTTTAATTCCTCTTTCCTTAAGTCATAGCACGATTTTAGGAGGTATAGTGAGTGGTGTCCTTTGCCTTTCGGCGTTACTGTATAGGAAGATAATTACTCTTTGGAAAGTAACGAATAAAGAGCTCAAATGCCACGATAAAGATTAGACTGGAACTACATTAAGGCTCACTAAGGAGATTAGCTTTAGCTCTTTTGCTAATTTGAGGGTTGGGATGCTTTTGCATAATTTCAAGAACTTCTTTAGAAGTATTAGGATTTGCAGCAACATTAACCTGAACCTCGGGAATATCTTGGAGGAATTTGGTCAATGTTTCGGACGCTGTACTAGGATTTGCAGCTACATTAGCTCGAACAGTCCATTCAGAGTCCGAGGCAAGTTGATCTAGTTTCTCAGGAATCTGAGAATTTGCTGCTTGCTCTTCTTTCTGAGCAAGGCTTTCTTCGCCTTGTTTATTGATGCTAGTGGGAGAAACTTGGGGTGTACTTTTGGATTCCTTCTCTGGGGATGGAGTGTTGGTGCAAGAAAGGAATATTAAGGAGGTTATAAAAAGTATAACCTGAAGGATTTTTTTTTGCATGGTTTGTCCTTATTTGTCTGATTAGAACATTGTCGTGGATGTAACGCTTGTTCTAAAGGTTTTGAGTCTGTGCGAGGGTGGAGGGCTTTGGCTCCTGCCGAGCAGGGGATGTGCTTGGTTCTTGATGTAATCTGGACACAACCCCTGCTCGGCAGGAGCACCCGCGATATAATACTATCAGGAACCAAGCACAACCCCGGTGCGGCAGGAGCCAAAGCCCTCCAGGGAACATGGTTCTTAGAGAGGTTTTAAAAATCCTACTCGTATTTCTTCTGGTATTTTCGATATAACCTTTTATGTCGGTTATCCAGGTTGACAGGGCGTCCTTGGATAAAGGCGTACTCTATTTTGCTGGTACGGATATCGAGAATATCTCCCTGAGAGACAATAAGAGTAGCTTCCTTTCCTTTTTCTAGAGAGCCTATTTTTTCGGCTGCCCCTAGAATTTCTGCTGGCCACAGGGTTATCGACTTAAGGGCAGCCTCCTTATCTAAACCAAAAGCCACCGCGTAGCCTGCTTGGTAAGGAAGATTGCGCATATTCCAATAAGCATCCCATTCATCTCCTAAAGACAAACAGAATTTAACTCCGGCTTTATGAAGTAAATGAGGAAGACGGAAGGCAATATCGTAGGCTTCGTCTTGTCGTCTGGGAAGATTACAAGTTGCTTGGAGAACCACAGGAATATTGTTTTCTTTGAGAAGACCTGTTAGCTTCCAGGCATCACCCCCGCCGACAAGAACCATCTCTAAATCATATTTTTTACAGAAGGCTACCGATGATTCAATTTGTCGGTAATCGGAAGCATGGACAAATAGTTTCATTTCTTTAGAGAATAAAGATAGCATAGCTTCCCAACGAGAATCTATCTTTGTTTTTTCTCCGTGAAGGTGAGAAAGATAGTATTTATGAGCTTGGATGAAGATTTTTTGCAGTGCCTTTATTTTCTCTTGATTTTCTTCTTGCTGTTCCTCAGGAGTTTTGTCCATCCACCAGGCTTGAATAATACTCATTTGGGGCCACTGGAGATGAATCCCCACATTTTTCACCAAGGTAACATCTTCTTTTGTCCATCCATCTAACATTAAGAGAGAAGATGTTCCTGAAAGAATGCCTCCTTTGGGAGCAACTTCTGCCACAAGAATACCATTAGAGCGGATGGTGGGAATAATTTCTGAGTCCGTATTATAGGCAGAGTCACCTCTCGCATTAGGATTAATGTCACCAACTTCTTCGACATCGGTGGTTGCCCTAACCGCTCCAATTTCAATTAAGCCCAGGGCTGTGTTGGGAGATATTAAGCCAGGATAGACATTTTTTCCTGGGATTTGAATGACTGTTGCTCCCTCGGGAATGGCAATATCTATTCCTACTTCTTGGATAAATCCGTTGTTAAAGATGACAGTCCCTCCTTTTAAAGGAGCTTCGGTCATAGTGTAAACGTTTCCTCCAACAAGGGCGATAGGCCCAGGAGGAGTTTTTCCAGGAACAATATCATGTGCTAATACATTCGCATTGAGAAGGATATATGCTCCGAGAATACAAAAAAGTGTTTTTTTCATCCTTAATTTCCTTTCATCGCATCAAAAATATCGTCGCAATGGTAGTGTTCCACTTCCTCTTGGACATTTTCTTCGCTAGAAAACTCGTACTCTCCCTCAAGGACTTTTTGGATCAGAGTATTGCGTTTTTCTTGGGCTTGTTCTCGCATGATTAGATCTTCTTCGATATCAAAATATTTTCTTCCATCGATCCAGGTTTGAAGAACTTTAGTGTAGACAGATAAAGGGTGTCCATTCCAAATAACGAAGTCAGCATCTTTAGAAGGCTCCAGTGAGCCGATGCGGTGTTCGAGATAGAGTTGCTTGGCAGGGTTTAGAGTTACAAATTTGAGAGCTTCTTCTTCGGAGACACCTCCGTACTTGACTGCTTTGGCTGCTTCTTGGTTCAATCGTCTTCCCATCTCTGCGTCATCTGAATTGAATGAAGTGACGACTCCTTGTTCGTGGAGAATAGCTCCGTTGTAAGGGATGGCGTCGTAGACTTCAAACTTATAAGCCCACCAATCTGCAAAAGCTGAAGCCATCGCTCCCGCTTCTTTTAGTTCACGAGCAACCTTATAACCTTCTAAGACATGGGTGAATGTTCCGACCCGAAAACCAAACTCATTGGCTAAACGAGCTAAACCAAGAATTTCACTTTGGACATAAGAATGGCAGTGAATGAAACATTTAGAGTGAAGAACATCGGCAAGGATTTCTAACTGAAAATCCCGCCGAGGAGGAATTGTTTTTTGCTGCTCTTCTGGGGAAAGATTTTGATATTTTTCCCACTTTTCATAGTACTCTTTTGCTGCTTGGAAAGATTCTCTTAGGATTCCTTGAACCCCCATCCTTGTTTGAGGATAGCGAGTGGTATAATCATCTCCCCAGTTACTTTGTTTAACATTTTCTCCTAGGGCAAACTTAATGCTTTTGGGAGCATCATTTACCTTCATCTCTTCTGGAAGGGCTCCCCAACGCAGTTTAACCACTTGGAGTTGGCCACCAATGGTATTGGCTGATCCATGAAGAAGATGACTCGTGGTAACGCCTCCTGCCAGGTGACGATAGATATCTAGCGAGTTACTGTTAACAACGTCTCCAATACGAACTTCTGCTGTAACGGAGGCAGTTGCTTCATTAACTCCTCCTGATATGGCGATGTGGGAGTGCTCATCAATAATTCCTGGGGTAACGTGTCGATTTTGTCCATCAATAATGACAGCATCAGCAGGAACGGGTATGTTGGAACCGACTTGCTTAATTTTTCCTCGGCGAATTAGAATATCTCCCTTTTGAATAACGCCTTGCTCTGAGCAAGTCCAAATGGTGGCATTCTTTATTAAAATTGCTTCTGGCATAGGAGGAAGATTTTCTCGACCAAAGGCATTATCGGGATAAACTGTTTTGAAAGAAGCTTGAATGGTTTCTTTAGGGGAAGAATCTGTGCCATCATCATCTTTATCTTCTTTTTTCTTTTCGTCGGTAGCTTTGTCTTCTTTTTGCCGCGATGCTTGCCAGAGAACTTCTTCTCCGGTTGCTAGAGTGGCAAGTCCTTTCATTTCATTTGAAAAAACTCTTCCGCTAAACCTTTGCACTCCTTTCCAGGATATGCTATCTCCTGAAAACATAAGAGATATTTGGTTGTCGTGAAGTTCTATCTTTTTCGCTTCAACAGATTTTTCACCATCCTCTTTTTTTTCTAGAGATAGCTGGGCTTCTATTTCTTCATGACTGTTTTTGATGCTCAGAGTAAGGTTTTGGTATTCCTTTTCTGATTTAGGTGTTTTTAAAGAGAGTGTCCAGTTACCATCGGGGGTAGTTGACTGAGGAGGTGATATTAAAAATTCTTGCCCGGCAACCCAAGTAGAATGTATTTCACTATTTTCTTCTAGAATATCACCACTCGTAATTACCAAGTTAGCTAGTTTTTTCGGTGCAAGGCTGCCGACTTCTGTTTCTACTTGGCAAATTTGAGCTGGTATAGTAGTTAAGGCTTTTAGAGCGGCTTCTTTAGAAAGTCCTCTTTTAACGGCTTTTCTTAATGCGGGAAGAAAATCACTTTTTTCAGAAAGCCCGTCTGTGGTAAAAGCAAAAGAAATTTTTGCTTGCTCTAAACGAGCGGGATTTTCAGGAGCGGTATCCCAATGTTTTAATTTGCTTAGACTGACGTCCAAAGCTTTTTCCCGAGTACTAACATTAGGAGCATCAGGGAAAGCTAGAGGTAAGATAATTGTCGAGTCCAGCTCGGCAATCGTTTGAATACGCCGATACTCGTATCCACTACCTTTATAAATAAACTTTAGATTAAACTCTTTTGCCAAAGCGGCAGCTCTAAGTAAGTCTAACTCATTGTTGCTAGCGAAAATAACCCCTTGTTTTTTCTCCATGACAGGATGAAGAGAAGAAAGAGAAATATTAACTTCAGGACGGATTTGGTCTTTTATTGCTAAGTGTGCTTTTTGGTACCAGCGAGCATCGGAAAGAGTTTGCCGAATTAAAGCAATACTACCCATAAGAGAGCTGGGGTAGTTTTGGCTGGATGAACCTTTTTTAAAGGATATAAATTGATGGGGAGCATGGCCTAAAATAATATGGTTGGGAATGTCTGGTTTTAGCAAAACTATGGCAGAGCTTCCTCGAAAAACACCATCAGAGCTGGCTGTTTGAACGCAGGTAAATCCTTGTTCTAGGAAAGTTTTTGCAACTTCTTTATCAGGTTCTAAAAGATTTGCTGCTTTGCTTTCGGAGTTCACTGCTGCGTTCCAATGACGAGCTCCTCTTCTTTCGACTAAAAAGTCTGTTCCACTACGCCAATCTTCACTTGTTTTTTCTTCTACTTCCGCAATGGCATAGTTTGTGAATGGATCAATGAAGCCAGGATAAATGTAAGCTCCTTTTAAATCTATCACTAGAGCGGCAGGGGGAATTTTAATGTTTTCTCCAAGAGCTTCAATTCGCTCTCCTCGGATGAGAAGCTTTCCTGAGATAATCTTCTCAGAAGGGCTTGGAATGATGGTGGCATTTGTAAAGGCAATTAAATTAGGTGTTTTATCACGAAGCCCTTCTACAGGTCTAGTTTGGCTATAGATTAAGTTAGTGCAAAAAAGAGCGAAAAAAAGAAAAAACAGCCATTGTTTCATACCGAAAATCCTTTCTAAAGGTACCTAAAATAAGGAAGGCAATAACTTTTTTTTTCTCGGTGAGAGAAAGGCATAGACTAACTTTCTTACTCTATAAAAGCAAGTTTTTTCTAAAGCGAATAGGGCATGTCCTCATTCAGCTTTTTTGCAATGTTTTGGGAAATTAGAGGTATAACTCTTGATCTTAGTTGTAATTTCATAACAAATGGGCTGAATGAGAACATGCCCTTATGTGTGAAATCCAAAATTGAAAAATTGAAAAAAACAAAATTTAAATTCTTCATCTTTCTAGCTCATTAAGAGCTAAAAGAGCGTAAATGTTGGTTATAAAAAAGTTTTGGAAAAATTCTTTTTTTAAGTTTTACCAGCAAGGGCTTGTTCTCATTCAGCCAATCGTGCGATTTAGCAATACTTTGTTCAAGGTAGTTTCCTTACTATTGCTAAAAAAATACAAAAAATAAGTTGAATGAGAACACGCCCTAGAACAATGGATTTTTTTATGATAGAATGGAGCTCTATACCAAATCAAATGATCAAATGGTAAAAAATACTGTTGCTTAACCGTCGCTTAGGCAGTTAACGTTTAGACAAAAATGTTTTTCTGAATTTAAAGGATTAACAGTTTCATGAATAAAAATATACTATTTCTGCTTGTTTGTCTTTGCTTCTTGATGAGTTTTGCAAATCTACAAGCAGAAGAGGTTCAGGCTTCTCTTATTTCTGAAGTACAAACGATTGAACCTGGCAAATCATTTTGGGTGGGTTGCCGACTAGAGATGAAAGAACACTGGCATACTTATTGGACTAATCCAGGAGACTCTGGACTAGCTACTAAAATTGAATGGGAATTGCCAGAAGGCTTTCAACCTAGCGAGATTTATTGGCCGTATCCTGAGTGGATATCAGCTTTCGGTGCCGTGACTTTTGGATATGAAGGAGAAATAATCCTTCTTAGTAAAATAAATGTGCCTGAAGATGCCAAAATAGGAGAGAGTATTTCCTTAAAAGGAAATGTGAGTTGGCTGGCCTGTGAAAAAACTTGCGTTCCCGGGAAAGCAAGTGTTTCTATTAACCTTGTAGTAGGTGAAAAAGAAGAGCTCAATGAATCTCATAAAGAAAGCTTTGCTAAGGCTCGAGCTGCCTTGCCGGAAGCTGAAAAAGAGGGGACTTTTCAAGCAGAGGCTAAAAAAAATAGTGTTAGCCTCCTGATCTCTTTTCCAGAGGAAATGAATGGTACTTCTAAAGTTACTTTTTTTCCTAAGGAAGCGGGGGTTTTTGACTACGCTATTGAGCAAAAATTAGAAAAAGTCGACCAAGGATATCTTCTTCACTTGACAGTTTCGGAATACTGGGAAGAACCAGTTACTAAGCTTACAGGAGTACTTGTCTGGGAAAACGACGAGTCGCACAGTGTTTGGGAAGTGGATGTGGCTGTTGAGACTGCAAAAGAAACTTCTGAGACTAAGACAGAAAGAAAAGAAGATGAAAAAGGAGCGGTTGCGGAAAATTCTTCTACAGTTACCAGTTTTGCCATTGCTTTGATTTTCTCTTTTGTTGGTGGTCTTATTTTGAATTTAATGCCCTGTGTTCTTCCCGTACTTTCTTTGAAGATATTGGGGTTTGTCAAAGAAGCAGGAGGAGACCAAAGCAAAATTTGGAAAAACGGAGTCTTTTTCACTATGGGAGTGATGTTCTCTTTTTGGTCTTTGGCTGGACTTCTCATCTTTTTAAAATCAGGAGGAGAGCAACTTGGTTGGGGTTTTCAGCTACAGTCTCCTCAATTCGTCATTTTGCTAGGAACTCTTTTTTTCCTTATAGGCTTAAACTTGTTTGGGGTTTTTGAGGTGGGAACATCTTTGATGAGTGCTGGAATGTCGACAAGCAAACAGTCGGGCCTTTTTTCTTCTTTTTCCAGTGGAGTCTTGGCTACAGTTGCAGCAACTCCTTGTACAGCACCTTTTATGGGATCTGCCATCGGTTTTACCCTGAGTGAGCCTGCTTATATTTCTTTGCTGATATTTTCTGCTATTGGCTTAGGAATGGCAACTCCTTATCTATTGGTCTCGTGTTTTCCTGGTCTTCTCAGCGTGGTTCCGAAGCCGGGTCCTTGGATGGAGACCTTTAAACAGTTTATGGGATTTCCGATGATGGCAACTGTGATTTGGCTAATTTGGGTTTTTGGCCAACAACAAGGAATTAACGGCACGGCCTTTATGTTAGGTATATTGCTGCTCGTTGGCATTGGAGGATGGATTTATGGACGTTGGGGTAACTTTACGAAAGGAAAAACGACGAGAGCTGTCGCTAAAATGACCTTCTTGCTTATTTTAATTTTAAGTTTAGTTTTACCTTCTCTTGTTCTATATGGCCCTGATGAAGCTTCCGTGAATTCTTCTCCTTGGCTAGATTTTTCTACTGAGAAACTAGAGGAGCTTCGAGAAGAAGGAAAGCCCGTCTTTATTGATTTTACCGCAGCTTGGTGTTTAACCTGTCAATTTAATAAGAAATTTATTTTACACACCCAAGAAGTTAGTGATAAATTTGCTGAGCTGGGTGTGATAAAAATGCAGGCAGACTGGACTAACCATGATGAAGAGATAACCAAAGCTCTTGCTAAGTTTGGACGAAATAGCGTTCCTGTTTATGTCTTTTATCCCAAGGGGATAAACTCTACCCCGATACTTTTACCTGAGGTTCTTACAGTAAGCTTAGTCTTAGAAAGATTAGACCAAGCTCCTTAGGAGAAATACTCAAAGGTCTTGGATAACTATAAGGGAGTTTTCAGGAAAAGTCTTTAGAAAAACTTTTCCTGGAAATTCCTATATCTAAAAAAATAATAAATAAATAAAGAAAAAGGAAAAATGGAAAACTCTCTATCAAAAAAATTTTCCTGGCAATGGTTAATTAACACAATTTTTATTGTGTCCTCTTGTTTTGCTTTGTCAGTGGTTTACTTGTATAAGAAGCCCGTAAATCCCTCAGCCTCTTTTACTCCTCAAGATAAGAAAATAAATCCTTCTGCTCCTCCTCCTATCCAGGTAGAAGTTAAGAGATTGCAGTCGCGTCCTTTCAAGTTTGTTATCTCTGGTAGTGGCGATGCTCTTCCTATGAGAAAGTCAAAATTAGGCGCTGCTGTTTCCGGAAATATTGTTTTTGTTGATTTTTATGAAGGGCAGCTCGTAAAAAAAGGTCAGATTCTTGCACGGGTGGATGATTCTCTGTGGAAAGCAAAGAAAAATGAGATGGAGGCGGAATGTAAGAGGTTGGAATCCGATTTTTCTCGTTTGAAGGCGGGCTTTCTTCCGGAAGAAATCGAGGAAAAACAAGCCTCTGTTGATGAAATTAAGGCTACATTGAGAAGTTTAGAGGCAGAACTTACTCGGAAGAAAAGTCTTTTCGAGCGAGATAGTTTGTCTGCAACAGATTGGGACAACGCCCGTTTTTCTTACGAAGCAACCAAAGCTCGATTAAAAAAAGCTTCTGCCGAGTTAACAAATATCAAAAATGGATTTCGAAAAGAAGATATTGAGAGCATGAAATCTCAACTAGAAAAAGCCCAGGCTCAGTTGGCTCAAGCTGTTTACACTTTAGACCATGCTATTGTTCGAGCGCCGTTTGATGGATTTGTTCTAGAAAAAAAAGTAGAGATTGGTGAATGGATGAAGGCGGATAGTCCCGTAGCCACTATTGCTGATTTAAGCTCGGTTAAGGTAGAAATCTTTGTCCACGAAAAACTTATCCCCTTTATTGACTCTGGTGTTAAGGTGGAGATTATTGTAGATGCTTTGCCTGTGTATGAAAAAATTGTCGGTTACGTAACCGAGGTTGTGCCCCAATCTTTGGGAGGACGAAATTTTCCCATTCGTATTCAAATTCCCAATAAAGACTATAAGATTAAAATAGGTATGTTTTGCCGGGCTTTTGCGGTTCTTAGAGAAAAAGAAGATGCTTTGATGGTTCATACAGATGCCTTAGTCCGAAAAAAAGACGGAGTTTTGATTATTAAAGTGAACAAAGAAAATCAGGCGGAGTTTGTTAGGGTTGTTCTGGGGGAAAGAGATCAGGATTGGTACGAAATTCTTGATTCGGGAGGGCAACTACAACCAGAAGACCAAGTAGTGGTAACAAACAATTGGAAACTCTATGATAAAGCACCTGTCTCTATTATTAAAGAATATCGTTAGTGAGTGGAAAATTAAAAGAACGGATGAAAGTATCTAAAAACTTTTAGTTTATGACCTAAAGAAAAAAGTAAAATATGAATAAGTTAGCAGAGTTATCTATTGATCGACCGGTTTCTACTGTAGTCGGAGTTATTCTGGTTACCCTTTTTGGCCTAATTGCGGCTTTGCAGTTGCCGATTCAAATGAAACCTACGATTGATAAACCCGTGATTCAAATTACAACGCAGTATGAAGGTGCCGCTCCACCTGAAGTAGAAGAGCAAATTACCGATCGTTTTGAGGAAAAATTAAATTCTATCGAAGGCTTGAGAAAGCTTTCTTCGACTTCAGGAGAAGGAACCTCTAATATTAGCCTGGAGTTCGAGTGGGGAGTAAATCGAGATGCTCGCTTCGTCGATGTTTTAGAAAAAGTTAATCAGGTGGAAGGACTACCAGAGGAAGCTGACAAGCCTCGTATAGCTGCCGTTTCTTCTGTTAATGAAGAAAAGATTATGTGGCTGATTGTGGGGAGTGATAGCCTGACTGTAGATGAAATGACCTATTTGGTCAAGAACGAAATCAAAGATGCCTTGGAGAGAGTTAATGGGGTTGGAGAGGCTGTTTCGTTTGGGGGAAGGGACAGACAGATATCTGTAATTCTTGACCCTGAATCTATGTCCGGCAGTGCCATCACTATTCCTATGGTCCGAGAGGCTATTTTACGGGAAAATCAAAATGTTCGAGGAGGCTATATTGATGAAGGGAAAGTCCGTTTTAATGTCCGAACAGTAGGGCAGTTTAGAAAAATCGACGACCTAAAAAATCTTGTCATCAGAAGCGATAACTCTTCCGTGGTTTATCTTCGAGATATTGCCCGAATTGAAGATGAATATGAAAAAATTAGTTCTTTAGTTCGAGCGAACCTTGAAAAAGTTATAGTAATCGGGATTAACCGTAAAATTGGTGCCAATGTCGTAGAGGTGACAGACGAGTTAGAAAAAAAAGTGGATGAGTTGAACCGCCGTTTTAAAAAGTTTAATTACCAAGGGAAACCTGCCAATATCAAGATAGTTAAGGCCTATAATGAGTCTATCTATATCAAGCAATCAATGGAGTACGTTCGACAAAACTTACTTCTAGGGGGGCTTTTAACTGCAGCAGTGCTCTTTTTATTTTTAAAGAGTGTTTCTTCGACCTTGGTTGTTTCGGTGGTAATTCCTATTTGTTTTGTTTCCATTTTTCTCTTTTTACAACTATTAGATCGAACAATTAACATTATTTCTTTGGCTGGAATTGCTTTTGCCATAGGGATGACAGTCGATAATGCTATTGTTGTGATTGAGAATATCTATCGCCACAATGAAATGGGAAAGCCTCGCAGAAAAGCCATTTTGGATGGGGTTAATGAGGTTTGGGGAGCGGTACTAGCATCTACTTTGACTACAATGGCGGTTTTTCTTCCTATTTTGTATGTCAAAGAAGAATCAGGAGAGCTTTTTCGAGATATTGGCATTACAATCTCGTCGAGTGTAGCAGTGTCTTTGATTGTATCCTTTACAGTAGTCCCTATGCTCTGTTCTTTTTTACTAAAGAATGAACAAAAAGAGAAAAAGAAGAGTCTTCTTACTTCTTTTATGGCAGGCCCTGATTTTCTTGCTCAGAAGATAAATTTTTCTTTTTGTAAGGCGACAGAGCTGGTGACCGGAGATGGCTCTACTCCGAAAAGAACTTGGTTTATCCGCTTATCAGTGATTTTGAGTATTACTGGGCTAGCTGCGAGCATTTTTGTTATGTATCTTCCTCCGATGGAATATTTACCTACGGGGAATCGTAACTTGATTTTGGTAGCTTACAAAGCTCCGACTGGAACTAACATCCATAAAATGTCTGAAATTTCTAAAGGTATGGAAGAAAAAATTTACTCTTTACCTTTTGGTCCTGATGAAGTTTTGACTAAAGAAAACCGAATAGTTGACCGTATGTTTGCTCTTGTCTCAAGTGGTTTTCGAATCATCGGAGTCATCGCTAAAGAAGATTTTGCTCGTTATCCTGTTGAGCAACTGCCTATAAAGATGAATCCTTATACGAATAAGAAATTTTCTTCTGCGATGGATTATTTGACTTATCGAATTGGAAATGCCGTTGGTGGTTCTCCTGGAACGATTTATGCTTTTCCTTTCAAAGTGGGGTTATTTAATTTTAGCGGAAAGAGTTTTCAAATTGAAGTGCGTGGTCCTCAAATTGGAAAACTCGATGAGCTAGCCCAAGAGATAGAACGTAAAATTGCCGACTTGGGCCCTAAATCAGGATTTGGTCATGTAACAAAAGAGTTTGAGTTGGGACTTCCTGAAATTAGGGTGGAAATTGATCGAGAAAGAGCCGCGGCTTTAAACTTGAAAACCTCAGAAGTCGCTGAGGTCGTTGAAACAATGATTGTTGGACGCACCACAGGTAAATTCCGCGACGAAACCCAAGAAGTTGATATAATTGTAAGAGGTGAAGAGCACTTTTTGGAAAGTATGGAAGATCTTTCTTATACTACTATTTTGGTTACTAATGGAGCCGGAGTTATTACGCAAGGGACTACTTTAGAAGGAGTAGCACGAGTTTATAAGGATCGTGGCCCCACTAATATTTTTCACAGAGAAAAAACTAGGTCCATTACTTTGTCGATTAATTTAGATGAAGATAAGCCTTTGGAAGAGGCGTTGCAAACTATTCAGGAAGAAATTGTTGATCCATTGGCACAAACTCTTCCCGGAGAGTACTATATTGAATTGGCTGGTTCCGCTTCGGATTTAAATAAAGCACGAGATGCTTTTAGTTGGGCCTTTGTTCTAGCTATTATTGTGACGTATCTTCTGATGACAAGCCTCTTTGAGTCGTTTCTTTATCCCTTAATTATTCTTCCAACGGTACCACTGGCGATGTCTGGTAGTGTCTTGGGAATTCATTTTAATGAAGTCCCTTTTGATATTTTGACTTTTTTAGGTTTTATTATTTTGTGTGGGATTGTTGTTAATAATGCCATTCTTGTTGTCCACCAAGCGCTAAATTTCCAGGCAGAGGGGATGGATAAACAAAAAGCTATACGAGAAAGTGTCGAAAGTCGCTTGCGTCCTGTTTTTATGAGTACTATTAGCACTATTTTTGGTCTTCTCCCTATGTGCGTAAAAGGGGCTCCTGGATCTGAATTATACAGTGGTCTGGGAACAGCCATTGCTGGGGGATTAATTTTTTCGACTTTGCTGACTTTGGTTTTGATCCCAACTCTTTTATCTGCTGTATTTGATTGGCAAGATACTTGGGCTATTTGGAAGAAAAAGACTTTTAATTATGATATTGAAAATTTAGAAAAGGAAGAGTAATGGCAGGAATTTTTAAAGCGTATGATATTCGAGGAATTTATCCTCATGATTTGAATGAAGAAATAGTTTATCGAATAGGGAGGGCATTTGTTACTTTTCTGGGAGTAGAAACGGTCCTGGTTGGCAAAGACATGAGGACTTCTACCCCTAAAATCTTTGATGCTTTGTCTCAAGGCATCCGCGATCAGGGGGCGAATATCTATGATATAGGTTTGTCTAGTACAGATATGTTTTACTTTGCGGTAAAGCACTTTAATGCCCCCGCAGGTATTATGATTACCGCTTCTCATAATCCCGGAGAGTACAATGGACTTAAAATGGTTCGGCGTAATGCGACCCCTATAGGAGGGGACTCGGGGATTGCTGATATTGAGAAACTCTATCACGAAAATTCTTTTAGCGATGCCGAAAAAAAAGGGGAAGTGATCACAAAAGAAGGAGTTTTAGATGCTTTTGTTTCTTTTGTCCACTCTCAAGTAGACTTAAGTGAAGTTAGGCCTTTGCGTGTCGTTATGGATGCTGGTAATGGGATGGCAGGCTTGGTTGCTCCTAAAATGTTTGCAAAAACACCGATAGAAGTTATTCCTATGTTCTTTGAGCCGGATGGTTCTTTCCCTAATCACGAAGCGAATCCTCTTTTAGAAGAAAATCGCCAAGACCTAATTGCTAAGGTCAAAGAAACAGGGGCTGATTTTGGAGTTGGTTTTGATGGCGACAGTGATCGAGCATTTTTTGTGGATGAAAAAGCTTGTTTCATTGATGGTGATTTTGTGACAGGTCTTCTCGGGCAGCATCTCCTTAAAAAGAAACCTGGAGCAACTATTTGTTATGACGTTCGAGGAAGTCGTTTTGTTCGAGATGTCGTAGAAAGAGCAGGAGGGCAAGCTTTCATGTGGAAAGTGGGGCATGCCTTCATGAAAGCTAAAATGAAAGAGCTTCCTAATGCTATTTTGGGAGGGGAAGTAAGTGGACACTTTTATTTTAAGCTAGGGGATGATTTTTTCTGTGATAACTCTTATTTGCCTGTATTTCTTGTGGCAGAGATTATTTCGCAGGCCAAAAGTACTCTCTCTGAAGTTTTCCATGAGCGGCAAAACTATTTTATTAGCGGAGAGATTAACTCCACTGTGCCAGATGCCGATGCTATTATTAAAAAAATAGAAGAAATGTACAGCGAAAAAGGGGAAGTAAAAAAAATAGACGGACTTTCGGTGGTTGCTGCTACCTGGTGGTTTAATCTTCGTAAAAGTAATA
Organism: Planctomycetota bacterium; assembly: GCA_029260735.1. GTDB lineage: Bacteria > Planctomycetota > Uabimicrobiia > Uabimicrobiales > Uabimicrobiaceae > JAJDCR01. Next base: position 441 of record JAJDCR010000105.1, on the reverse strand, counting down.
CAGAACCTTTACTACGGTTGAACTGTGAGGCTGATAGCCAAGAAAATCTGGAAAAATTACGCGATGAACTTCTTGCTGTAATTCGAGCTTAAGTTTAAACTTAACTTTAAACTTGATGCGTGTGCAAAAAGTATCTCTTCATCTTAAGCCTCGGAGAGGCGAAGACACGTAGACAGGGGATTTATCCCCTGGAATGGATATATCTAAATTATTGCCCTTTAGGGCAAAGGTAGTTTTTTGCTGCCCAAACAGTGTAAACCTAACAAGAACAAGCAATAGATAAGTCAAAACACGAGTTATGATAGAAACGTGATTTTGAGCACAGTCCGTATCTATGTGCTCTAGTTGAGCAAGTACATAGAGCATCATTCTTTTGATATTGACGGCAAGAGATTTCAAGGTCATTGCCAAGTCTATTCTTAGGTATCCTCTGACCTTCAA
>JAJDCR010000104.1 GCA_029260735.1 Planctomycetota bacterium | reverse complement strand
ACCGTCTACGGCAAATAAAGCACTGTTACTAAGAACAAAGGTTCCTGCTGTTACGCTTTGAGCATTGTTACCGTCAAAGGTTATTCTATCAGAAGAGTCCAGACTAGCCGTTCCATTGAGTTCTAAATCTCCAGAGACTTTCAAGGTTCGAGAACTACTGCCGGTTAAATCCATGTTTCCATTCACTGTTACATCGGTTAAACGATTGTCTGTGCTATTGGAAATGGTTAGGTTACCGTTAACCGTTCCTCCTGTGATTTGTCCTCCCGAAACAACAACGTCTCCAATATTTAAATTTTCATTGCTAGCCATTGCAAGACTGGTTTGTAAATTGACTGTTCCCCCGCTTCTCTGAAAACCACTGTCTTGGTTTAAATCGACCACTCCAAAACTCCCTTGCAGATTCAGAGTTCCTTCATTGAGAACAATGTTACCGCTTTGATTGCTCCAGTCGTCTTGCAAAGTTATGGTTTTACCGCTATCAATTTGAAGGGTGCCCTCATTACTAAAAACCTCTGAGGTAATCGTCAAGCTAGAGGTGTCTGATTTTATCAAACCACGGTTTGTTAGTTGAGCAGTTCCCGTGTTATTGAAAAGAGATATCCCCAAGGTTCCTGATCCTTGAACAGTCACTCCGCTCTCTAATGTCAAATTGGTACTGCCGTCCACTGAAAATGTAGAGTTGTTAAGAGAAAAAGTTCCTGCGGTCAGACTTTGGGCATTATCTCCATCAAAAGTTATTCTATCAGAAGAGTCCAGACTAGCTGTACCATCTAAGTTAAAACCACCTGATACTTTTAAAGTACGCGAACCACTTCCTGCCATATCCACATCGCCATGCAAAGTAACATTGTTAAAGCGGCTACTAGTACTTGTGCTAGCAACAACATTGGCTCGGTTACTCACTGTTCCTAAGGTTGTGTTTTTAAGCTCCCCTCCAGAGATAGTGAAAGTTTGGTTGATAATAGCAGTACTGGCCACACTCATCTCTCCTCCCGAAAGAATAAAATTTTCTTCACTGGAAAGAGTATTGATGTTAGTCACACCAGAGGAGTGAATTATCGTACGTATGGTTGCTCCATCAATATCAAGGGTAACATCGTCTCCCGGAGCAGGAATATTTCCCGTACTCCAATTAGAAGCGACTGCCCAAGTCCCATTTCCACTAAATGTCCATTGGATAGGCCCTGCTTGAGCGCTACTGTAAATAAGAAAAAGAGTGAGCAAACAACAAAGGTATTTCATGAGATAACCTCGTAAAATTAAAATTCAAAATATTTTATATTCTTTCTAAAGCTTAATAGCCCAAGAGGTAAAAATCAACTTGTTTTTCTTATTTTTAAACGCTTTATCCTCTAAGTCTTTTAGATACAACCAAAAAGGCCCTACCACAATTTTTCTTTTTTCTGGCTCCAAATTTTGCTACATTAAATTTACTCTATCCTCACATCTTCCTGAAAGGATCAAATATGCGCCGATTTTGCTTCGCTTTTGTCGGATATCTTTGCTTATGGCCCACTCTATTTTTGGGGGAAATTTTGGGGGAAAATATCGTTGTTGCTGTTAAACCTGCCCCCCCTTTTGTTATGCAAAACCCTGAAACTCTTGAACTTAGTGGTTTTTCTATTGACTTAATGGAAAAGCTCGGAGCGATTTTGGACCCTTCCCGTAAAATAGTTTATAAAATGTACCCTGATTTAGCCAGCCATCTCAAAGCTGTTCAGTCAGGAGAAGTCGATTTGGGAATTGCTGCGACGACCATTACTCGCGAGAGAGAAAATGAAATGGATTTTTCCTATCCCTTTTATCATACCGGTTTAGGAATTGCCGTAGAGGAAAAGCGGGGAAAAAGTCGTTGGAGTCTACTCTTTAACCAAGAAATGATTTTTATTTTGGTTTTTTTGGGAATCTATGTTTTAGCCTGTGCCCACTTAATTTGGTGGTTTGAGCGTAAAGAAAACAACTTTGACAGGCGTTGGTTGCCTGGTATTGTCCAAGGAGTTTGGTGGGCCGTTGTAACAATGTCCACTGTTGGTTACGGAGATTTTGTTCCCAAGAGAACGGCTAGTCGAGTGCTCGCCATTATGATTATCTTTAGTGGAATTCTCCTCTTTGGTTTAGTCATCGCCAACTTCACATCTTCTTTAACCTTACAAAATATAAAGACAGATATCCATGAACCAGAAGACCTCTTTGATAAACGTGTTGCCGTACTGAGAAATACTTACTCCGAAGAAATCATGACACGTATGCGAATTAGAACTTCAAGCCACTCTTCTCTGAAAGAAGCTTTTGCCGAAGTAAAGAAAGGGAAGTCTGATGCTGTTGTTCATGACATGCCCCTCTTGCAGTATAACATCAAAGAGAACTTAGAAAATCGTTTGATTTTAACAGGTGGGCTTTTCGAACCAGCGGACTATGGAATTTGCTTTCCTCTAAATAGTCCTCTTCGAAAACAGACAAATATGGCTCTCTTACAGCTAAAAGAAGGAGAAGACTCTTTCTATGACCAACTGATGAGTAAATGGTTTTCTGCAAAGAGGCGCTTTTTCCGAAAGTGAAAGATTTTTTTTATTCATATGAAAGCGGATGAGGAAAAAAATGAGGCCTAAGGAAAGAAAAAAACTTCCCTGGATTTGGTATAAGTGCAAACTCTGCTTTGAGGAGCGTCGCTTGCCTAATTTTATTAGTAAGTTCTTCCCAAGTGATTTTCAACAAAACCTACCTCTTTTTCTAAAAAGAAAAATTGCTTTGGCCGAGTGCCAAAACATTTTAAAAGAGCAAAAACAGCGAGATTTGGAGTGGGAGATTCTCCCAGCTTGCCCAGAAAGATTGCATGACCCTGGATCTGCTCAGATAGGAAGCCATTTGTATGTAATTTGTGGTTATGTTGAAATGGGCCAAATGCATAACAAAGTAGAAGTCTTTGATTTCAAAAAAGGACGATGGATTAAATCCATAACCACTCCAAAAACAATGGCCCAATCTCACTTAGGCGTAGCTGTTGAAGGGGATCGCTACCTATATATTATCTCAGGACAACAGGGGCCTCATTGCTCTCCTGCCGTTGCCAATGCTTTTGTTTTTGATACTAAAAAAGAGATTTGGAAGGAACTTCCCCCCCTAGCGAAACCACGGTATTCTCCCTCTGTAGTTTTTTGGAGAGGAAGAATTCACCTAATGGGAGGATCAAAGGAAGATCGTTATACTCCAGCTACAGATCATTGGAGTTTACGAGTAAAGGATGGACAAGCTCAGGACTCAAGTTGGCAAAAGGAAGTACCTCTCCCCCGAGGAGGACCTCACCGTTGTAGTGCTATTATTCATGATAAACTTTACGTTTTTGGAGGACAAGAAGGGGATTATAAACCGGTAGAGGGGACAAGAAACTTTATTTGTGATCATACAGCAGAGGAAAGAGTATTTCCTGATACTTATATGTTCGTTCCTGAAAGTCAGAAATGGCTTAGAAAAGCGGATATGCTTGTTGGGGTTTCTCATGTGGAATATAGTTTTTTTCTCTTCGGCGGCAAAGTCTATTTCGTAGGAGGACAAACCTCTAAAGATCCTGACAATTTTCAGCTCCAACTAACGGATGTTATCCAAGAATATAATCCTGTAACTGATAAGTGGAGAGTGGTTGGCCATTCACCTTACCGCATAAAAGGCACTGCTGTCGGGTATTATCAAGGTTATATTTATCAAATGGTGGGACAACGTGACTTAGGACCCGAAGATCCCTCAACGGGCAAAATAGTAAGCTACGCTTGGCGAGCCAAGTTTCAGGCCGCCTAAATAATGCTATTCTTTTAAGCTAGAGAAATATTTCTTCTGGATGTACTGAGCAATTTGTTCTCCGACGACTCGGTTTCCTCGGCTATTAAAATGAGTGTCTTGGAGATGATAGGTTCGTCCTTCTTTTTCTGCTTTTCGAAGAGCGGGAAGCAAATCTAAAAAGGGTAATTTATTTTCAAGACAATACTCCTTTATTTTCTTTTGGGGATACTCTCTGTAGTAGTCCGAGGCTTGTTTTTTTTCTAGAAGAGTTTGGTAGAGTTGATCGTTTACTTGGTATTCATCTGGGAGAATAACTAAAAGGAGCCTTTCTTTTGCTAACCAGTGAATATGATCTAAAACTTTAAAAAATCCCCGATAGTTATTTTCGACCGCAGGATTGTTGATTTGACAAAAGACAAGCCTATCATTTTCAATTTCTAAAAACTTTTCCCGAGTGAAAGTAGGATGCTCTTGGCTACCATTATGGGTACGAGGTGGAGAAATGGCAACTTGAACCTGATTAGAGTTTTTCTTTTTTTGTTGATAGGAGATAGAAAGTCTTTTCGGTAAACGGTAAATCCACCAGTTAGAAAAATCCCGATGAACCAACTTAGGACTATTTAGAACAAAATCATTTCCCACGAAAACACACAAAACAACGAGATTAGGTGAATAGGCAAGAACCTCTTTCTCTAGGAGATAAACATATTCGGGCATTCCGATTGCGGGAATTCCAAAATTATGTATCGCGACGCGAGAGAAATTCTTTGGCCTATTCTCTTGGAGTTTCTTTTCTGCTACGGTGACAAAATTGAACTTATAGGGAACTATCCCATAGGCAAAAGAATCTCCCAGTAAGGTGATAACATAATCAGAGGTAGAAGAGGGAAAGAACTCGCTATCGTAATATCCTTGACTATTCAGATAAAAACCATAATGAGAATGACCAGGAGGTTGGCGATAGATTCGTAGGGTTGATTCGACAGAAGAGGGGTCCCATAGAAAAGGAGAGTAGGAGTGTTTTGCATATTGTACAAGGATAATCTCACAAAATACTGCTGTCAAAATGAGATTGATCAAGAGAAGATCCCCCATTTTCCAAAAAGAACTTTGTCTAATCTGAGGTAGCAAAGAAAAGACGACAATAGATAAAAAAAGAAATAGCAGATAATACGTTATTAAATCATTTATAGATGAATTGTTTTGCCCATAAGAATTCCAAATAAGAGAGGAAAAAGCACAATAAATACATAAACGAAAAGGAAAAAGTGACCGAACCCAAGGGAGAAAAGCATAGAATTTTTTTAAGAAAAGGAGGTAAGCAATTCCGATAAGAAGGCTTCCTCCTAAACCAAGAGAAACTAGCGATAAAAAAGATACCTCTCGATAGTTTTTTAGATAGATGTTCAAAGTAAAGGAAATCAGAAGAAATATATGAGCTGTAAATAAAATGTAAAAACCAGCTTTAACTTGTGAATACTTTCGAAAAAATTTTTTCCAGGTAAAATTTTTCTCTTTAAACATCTTTACTAACGGCTCCTGAGAAAATCAAAAAAAAGCTGAGAAACAAGATTTTACAGTCCCACCAAAGAGAATTTCTCTGGCAATATTCTAAATCACACTGCACGCGAGATTGAATACACGTATCTCCTTTCCAACCTTGGAGTTGAGCCCATCCTGTAATTCCTGGTAAAACTTGATGTCGTAAGTTATAGTGGGGAATCTCTTCTTGAAACTTTTCGACAAAGTAAGGTCTTTCTGGCCGAGGTCCGACAAGACTCATTTCACCTTTAACTACATTAATCAGTTGAGGTAGCTCATCAAGGCCCGTTTTTCGAAGAAACTTCCCCACTCCTGTTATTCGGGGATCTTTTTCGCTTGTCCACTCTCTATCCCCTTGTTCCTCTGAGATGGATTTCATGCTGCGGAATTTGTATAACACAAATAGCTTACCGCCATAGCCTACTCTAGTTTGCTTGTAAAAAATAGACTCTTTTCGACCAATCAAGCTTAAGCCAAGAATAAAAACTATAGCAGAAACGACAGGAATTAATATGGGAAGAGATAGACAAATGAAACTAAGATCTAGAATTCGCTTTCCTAATTCATGATGACGGATTAGCTCTAGTGGATGTAACTCTACACAAGATGGACATTGATGACGTATTAGCTCTAGTGGATGTAACTCTACACAAGATGGACATGCTTTTCCTTTCATTACTTATTAACCGACTTTCCCAATAGATATTTTTTCGCCAAAGTTAAACAAATTTTTACAAAAAATCTTCCCCAAATAGCACTATATACCATTCCTGTAATAATAAAAGAATATTGGCTTTTATAGTGTTTTTGATAAAACAAATACATGGCACGATAGAATTCATAAATAATTTTAGGCCGCATTTGATCTGTGCAACCTCCTTTGTTATGTACAACTAAAGTTTTAGGGTAGTACACAATCTTCCAACCAGCTTTTTTTATTCGGTAGCACCAGTCTATATCTTCTCCGTACATAAAGAATTCTTCGTCGAGGAAACCCACCTCTTCAATGACCTCTCGACGAACCATCATAAAAGCTCCGACTAAAACATCTACTTCTGATATTTCGTTTTCATCTAAAAAGGTAAGATTATATTGGGCAAATTCTTGATGGTGAGGAAAAAGACGAGAAAGTCCTATCATCTTGTATAAAGCAACTTTTGGAGTAGGAAAACTTCGCCGACAGGCTAAGTCCAACCCCCCCTCTGCTAAAACCACTTTACAACCCAATGCTCCTATCTTTGCATTCTCATCAAGATAGCCTAAACATTTTTCTAAAGCATCACCCACAACTATACAATCTGGATTAAGAAGCAAACAGTATCTCCCTTTTGCTTCTTTCAGAGCTCTATTGTTCGCTTTGGCAAATCCTTCATTCTTTGAATTCCGCAAAACTTGAATATCGTTTTGATATAGTTCTAAAGTTTCTAAACTTTGATCCTGAGAGTTATTATCGACGACAAACACTTCGAAACAAATTTGCTTAGTATTGGTATAAATAGAATCCAAACTCTTCTTCAACCAATCACCACTATTGTAATTGACAATAACAATAGATAAATCAATCATACTAATACTCTATCCCAAAAAATAGTTTCCGAAGCTTAGCTTGAAGCAAAGAAGGTTTCCAAATCAAAGTGATTCCCTGACAAAGGTATTTATTGTCGACCCTACGTTTTTTTAAAATGGTTCTTCTTTTCTTTAAGAGCCTAGGTAAATATCGAAAAACTTCGAGTTTTGCTTTAAGGTAGAGACGGAACTTTTTTCTTTTTGTATAGTAAAAAATTTCTGCCGCCATGTGCATGAGAACTTCTGGGAAATATTTCAAAATCAAAGCAAAAGGGATATTTTTAATTTGAACAAAGTCGCTATTACGCAGAGAATAAAACATCGAAATATCACTACCTGCCCCAATAGATCCATGGACTTTATGGTGAACTTGAGCAGAAGGAACATAGCGTATCTTCCACCCCATTAATTGGGCCCGTAAATTAAGATCGCTATCTTCATGGATAATAAAAAAATCTTCGTCAAAAAAACCAATATCCTCAATCATATCTCTTCTGTACAAAGCAGCGCCAGCGCAAGCTCCATAAACCCACTCTTCTTCCGAGAAATCTTCCCTATCTTGCTTCTCTCCTCTTTTGTAAAACTTTAGTATGCTTGAAAGTCCGTCTCCCGCAGAATCGATAGTTCCTTCGTTCATCCGTAAAAGTTTAGAAGCGCAAATCCCTGTTTCTGGAAAACGCTCCATTCTTTGCATCAAATTTTCTAACCAATCGCTCTGAGCAATGGCATCGGGATTAAGCAAGGCAATAAAAGGAGTTTGCGTCTTTTCATAAGCGTAGTTGTTTCCAGCAGCAAATCCTTTATTCTCATTGAGAAAGAATAGCTCCATTTTTAAATCGCTATTTTTAGCAAACTCTTGAGCGATTTGACAGCTTTTGTCACAAGAGTTATTATCCACCAGAGCTATGCGAAAATTTTTCCAAGTTTGCTCGGCCAGAGAATTTAAAACTGCGGCCAAATACTCTTGTGAATTGTAGGTTACGACAATCACTGTACACTCAAACTCTTCCTTATATTGTATCATCTTGTCTTCATTTCTACTTCTTCATAGATAGCTAAAATTTCTTGGGCGTTTTCTTCTATTGTTTTTATGGCACATCTATCAAAATTTAAGCGGCTAGGGGCTTGGCAAAAAAGCTCTAGAGCATGAGCCCACTTGTCTACATCTCCTGGAGGAACCAAACAATCTTTATAAGGGACTAATTCGCGCAAAGACCCTAAGTCACTGACTAGGACTGGCAACCCCACATAGAGAGCAGATTTTACAACTATCGGAGAATTTTCGTACCACAAAGAGGGAAGCACAAGAAGATCAAATTGAGCCAGTATCTTCCCCATCTCGGAAGAAGGGAAAACTCCTTGCCAACAAACCCGACTATCTCCGTGGGCTATCTCAAGGAGAAGCTTATAGTAAGGGTCTTCCGGTCGTATTTGTCCGTAGAGCAAGCACTCTACCTCTAAATGAGGAACTTTGGCTAAAGCTTGGAGTAAAACGTGTACTCCTTTTGTTTCTACTAAAGATCCAATATATCCCAGACGGATAGGAGGAGATTTTGTTTTTTGTCTGGGAGAAGGGAGTAACCCTTTTGTGCTTATACCATGATTAATAACTTCAATGCAATCCTCAGGATAGTGGTTTTGAATAAACATTTCTTTTTGAAAAGCAGAAAGAGCAATCACTCTTTCGGCTGTAAGAATTTGATCGCGCAAAAAAGTATTGCGTTTTCCTAGAGCTTTCAGCTCCGCACTTTGCTTTCGACACGATGGTTTAAATTTTTCCCAAAAATGAAAAGGATCAACCCCTTGCTCTATTTTTTCAATCAATTCATCTGAAAAAAAGCCGTGAGTGTCTTGGAGACAACGCATACAAGACAAAGGTTTCTCTGGACCTTGGCAAAGAGAATTGTCCCATTTTAAAAGGCTATAGCGGGGACAAATAAACCAAAAGTCACAGAGAGTTACGATCATCGGTAGTTTCAAAGCTCGACAGACAGAAAAAATCGCCCCTGAAACCTTCATGCTGTGCATAATATGAACAATATCAGGTTGAAAGCTTTTCAGTTCTTTTTTTATTAATTTGCCAGTAAATGGATTGCAATACTCGTATTTTACAGGATTGGGAGCACAAGAAAGGTTATAATGAATCTCTTTTATTTTTTCTCCCTGGTGATCGTTTGTCTGACAAACAAAATCTTTTTTCTCGTTATGATGAGTCTCATGATAGGTAAGAAGCAATGTTTCATGCCCAGCATCTTTCATATATCTATTCAAACCTTCGGTGTATACTTCGGTTCCTCCTATATGACGAGGGAAATATTGGTGAAGAATGTAGGCTATGCGCAAGGATATGCTCTCCTGTAAAAAAAGAGAATCTTAGTTTTCGCTTTAAGAGGGGGTCTTTTTTCTTTAGCGGATTAATCCACTAAAGAAAAAAGACTTGAGAAGCAAGAAGCTAATTGTATATTAGTAAAAAAACAACTACAAGTTGAAAATGAAATAAAAGTCGAAAATTTTAATAAACAGTGCCTCTCGCCCCATTTTTTTGCGAATAACATTTATGAAATCGAAAAAAAAGCTTCTAGAAATAGCACTTCTCTTATTGTTGACTTTTATTTTAGGCTTAGTCCCTTATACCTTTCAAGTAGAGATAAACTCTGATGCAGCAATGTATATTTGGGCGGCCCAATCCATCGAGCAAGGAAACTGGAGTGAAGCTAAGGAGTTTTATCCTAGTATTTTCTTGCCTGTTCTAATTAGTTTCTTTCATATCTTTGTTTCTGATTGGTTTTTAGCAGCCCAACTTGTTTCGTTATTTTTTTTAACACTACTGACATTGCCTTTCTACGGACTAGTTTACTATTTTTATGGCCGAGAAGTCGCCAGAATTTCCACCATATTCTTAGCTCTTTTTCCTTTGCTTCGAGAAAAAACGGTTTGGGTTTTACGAGACGCTCCTTTTCTGTTTTTCTTTGTTCTCTCTCTATGGCTTCTCCTTCAAGCTATTGATCGAAAGAAATGGCATTACTCTTTCTGCTCTTTACTTTCGGCTTTTCTATCTTCTTTTTCTCGAGTAGAAGGATATTTACTTCTACCCGTAATTTTTCTTTTTTTTATTGCCAACAGTTTTAGAACGGATAACAAAAAAGAATTATGCTTTTTTTTAGTGGCCGGAGGATTGGGTAGTTTTATACTTTTTGCTTTTCCCCAATATTTTTCTAGAGCAGAGTTTATTTTCCGAAACTCGCAAATGGTCTGGAGTCAGTTTGAATTTATCCATGTAGGAAAAAAGCTAATTCTTCTTGAGCCCAGCTTTTTTATAGAAACCACCCGCCATTACATTCTTTTAATCTACTTTGTCGGGCTTTTAGATGAGCTTATAAACACAGGCTTTCCTCCTCTATTTCTTTTGGCTAGTTTGGGTTTTTTCATTTCTTTTCGAGAAGAAAAAAAGAAACTCTACTTTTTTATTCCTTTTTTGCTTCTTTTTCTCTTTATTCCTTACATAAACATGCTTTGGCGTGACTACTCTAGCTCTCGTTATGTCCTTCCTTTTCTTATACTCTTTTACCTTTGGCTAGGAAAAGGGCTACTTTTCTTAGAAGAGATTTTACAAAGGCACTTCTCTGGCATAGCTTGGAGAAAGGTATTGCTCTTTGTTTTCATTTTTCTTTGTTTATTTAGGTTTTATGACAGAGTGAGTGCCCCAGGAAAAAACGTTGTAATTCCCGCAGGTCAGTGGCTTGAGCAAGAAAAAAAACCTTCTTCGATCATCTTCACAAACGACATACGAATCAATCTATATGCCCAAATACCAATAAAGAAAATTTTTCAATCAAAAATTTACCCTTTTCACAAAAAAGAACTTTCTGAGAGAATCAAGTGGAGTAATTTTGATCTTCAACAACAAGTGCTTCAAGGAGAAGTTTTTCTTTTTTTGTTACAAAAGAAAAAGCTATCTCCTCCTTTACCAAACGTTCCCCTTGAGAAAATCTTTTCCGAGGGTAAATACTCTGTTTATGTCTATCGCTTCTCCTCTATCGAAGAAGTTTTAGCTCTAAAAAAATAGAAAGGTTTCTATGATTTTGCGACACAAGCTTATTCTATGGGGAATTGTCCTCTGGATCTCTTCTTTCTATATTCTTGACCATAGAGGTAGAACTATCCTTAGTCTACAAGTTCGTTTGGCTGAAAAAGAAGATATAGTTAAGATATACTGGCAAACAAGTTATGGATACAACGAAGAAGAATCAAAAACCTTCCTTTCTTCTAAAGAAGATTTTATTCAAGTAGGCCTAGAACTCCCTTCCAATACTCACCAAGTGAGGATTGATTTAGGCACTCATCCCGGAAACATCCAAGTTAAGGAAATTCAGGTTCTAAAATATTTTTCCTTGATAACTTGGAATTCAAAAAATGGATTTTCTGGATGGAGGGGAAAAAATGAAATTGAGGAGATGATTGTAGGCCAAAATGGTTTACAATTGACGTCTTCTGGCTTTGATCCATTTATTGTCTACAAGAAATGGTTTAAAATTCGTTGGCTCGGTTATTTTTATAGTTTAGTTGTAAGTTTGGCTATTACCTTGATATTGCTATGCTTTTTTTTCATTTTTTTACACTTACTTCCTTCAAAATTTTTTTCTCCCAGTGCTGAAAATACGAAAAAAAAGCCCATAGGTTGGTTGCAAGTTGCTCTCCTTTTGCTATCGGGTGCTTTAAGTGTTTTTATTGCACGGGAAGTAGCCGATCATTTCCGCCAACGAAATTCCCTTTTTAACAAAGCTGGTGATTATATTTCTACCTTTGTTAATGACAAAGGGCAGACAATTTTTGGTTCTCCAGGAGTACTTAAACTTCAAGTAGTTCCTTGGACAACCTATCAAAACTTCCCCCTTCAAGTAAGTCCCAGCTATGTTCTTGATCAATATGGTTTCAGAAGAGAACCTCTAAACGAAGGACAACCAAAAGCTTTTGTTTTGGGAGGGTCTGCCGCCTTCGGACATAGCTTAGTGGGAAATCAATCTGTTTTTACCGCTCATCTAAATGAACTAGACAATCGCTACCAATACATTAACACAGGTGTCGTAGGATTTAATTCTAATCAGGAACTGTCTCTCATGATTCATCGCTTAGATGATTTTGAACCTAAGCTCTACGTGTTATTTGATGGATGGAATGATTTGTTTGGCCACTGGAGAAACTATAGGGACTCTTCTCAGATAGGTTGGCATAGTACTTTTTATAAAATGCTAGACCATTTGGCCGCAAAAGGAGGTGTAGAGCAAATTCGAGAGCAAAAAAAAGATATGGGAAAAGACTACTACGAGAAAGTGAATCAACACTACACTGGAAATTTAGACAAAATGAATGCCTTTGCCCATTCAAGAGGAGCTGAGCTACTGGTCGTCTTTCAACCGGAGTTAGGTAGTAAAAAATATCACAGCGAAAAAGAGAAAGAAATGTTAGAAAAATGGAATCGCTCAACTCAGTATTTAGATCGTCAATTTTCCGCTTTGTATCTGCAGATGATTTCTCAAGCGGAAGATTTTTGTCAGCAAAAGGGTATTGAGTGCTTGAATTGCAATACTTTACCTGAGTTCCAAGATAGCTCAGAAACTCTCTACCTTGATCCTGTTCATCTTAACCAAAAAGCTCATCTTATTTTAGCAGAAGTGATTTATAAAACTCTTTTAAGAAATTTTAAAAAAAAGAAAGGTAAAAATCGGTAGTCTCACTTAGCTAGGGTACTTTTTAAACGAGGAAGAAAGAGAAGCAGCTGCTCTTTTAACCTCTTTTTGTGGATAGGAGAAATAAATAGATAAGTGAGACAAATGCAAGACAAGCTGTAGAGTAGAATATAAGCGATCAAGCTAAGCCAGCTAGTTATGGGAGGGGCCACGAAATGATGAGAAATATGAAAAAGAATAAAACTCCAAGCAAAGGGACAAATTCCTCTTAGTAACTCTTTGCCGTCCAAAAAGGCTTCTTTTTTCAATAAATGCAGAATGACCATCGGGTAGACCAATGTATAATAAATAGCTGTAGGAATTACCACTCCTACAATACCTATTTGGGTCACTAAAAGACAGCTAAGAACAAAATTAATCCCACTATAAATCAGTTTAGATCTACTGATCAACTCAACTCGTCCTTTAGACATCAAGGAATGACCGACAATACTAAAAGGGCAAAGACAAATAACCCCTAAAAGAAAAAGTCTTCCTACAGGAACAGTATTTTGAAAGTCTGGTCCAACCCACAATTCGACAAAAAAAGGAAAAAGGCAAAACAGGGCAATTAGGGGAGGAATTACTACGAAGCCAAAGAGAAGAGTCCCTAGAGTATTGGTTTTCTTGATAAATTCAGTATCTCCTTGGGCAAAAGCATCTGAAAGTGCTGGTAAAACAGTTCTTAGGGGCATCACTGCAAAAGCGTTGCAAATTTCTGCCATTCGCCGCGCAATGTGATACTCGGCAACAGCAAAGCTTCCTATGTATCTTTGCAAAATCAATTTATCAAAAGTATAGTTAAAATGATCAGAGATTTGTATAAAGAGTAAGTTTATCTGAAAAGATCTCAATGACTTTAAGCGTGTCCAATTCCTTTTTAGCCATTCTTTTTTGATCGGCAAAATCTTCCAGCACAAAAAGAGGCGAAACATGTAAACTAGGAATTCGCCCAGTTGTTGAATTAAGACGTATTCCCACAAGCCAAGAGAAGCTTTTGTCACAACAAGGTAGGCAATAACTTGGACAAGAGTTAAAAGGAGTGATGTCTTGTTGTATAAATGCCAGCGCTGAAGACCATGAAGAACACCGTTTATTAAAGGATAAGTAAATTTAAATAGGGTAGAAAAAGCTATGAGCTGAATAACTGATGTGATTGTTTCATGGAGATGAAGAGGGACGTTAAACCAAACATTCCCCCAAAAGGAAAGAAAATATGTTCCTACTGCTAAACAAAAGTGTAACGGAATAGAAACCCAAAGCAAAGTGTAGATAATTTCGTGTAGTTCTCGATTTTCCTCCTTCGCCTTCATTTCGGGAACATATCTAACAAGAGACGTTGTTAATGGGTGAGAGAAAACATCGAGAATAATAACCAAGCTACAGACATAAACAAAAGCACCGAATAACTCTTTACTAAAAAACCCGATTAGTAAAGGAACTAAAACAAAGCCTGTTAAAATTTGAAAAACCAGAAAAACAGTGTTAGATACTATGTTAATTAGGATAGTTTTCTTACGGCTCATTCTTTCCTATTTTTAATAAAAGATCAAACTGGGTGGAAAAATTAGGAAAGAGAAGATTCCCTTCTTATCGAAATCAGTAAGAAACTCACTAATAACAAAAGAATACTATTCATTTCAGGAACAAGGCCTGCATTAAAACGAACATCCTCTAAGCTCAAGGCACGGTTGTAAAGAGCCACGTCATCGACGGCTCCATCAAATAAAGCAAAAGGATTTACGCTGTCGAGAGAACTGGCTCCGAGAAAAAGAGAATGGCTAGTGTTGGTAATGGCTCCCGTTGCAGAAGTGCTAGAAACAAGGACACCATTAAGAAACATTTGGATTTGACTGCCATCATAAACTCCCGTTACATGATGAAATTCATTCAAATCCAAAACAGGTGTGGCCACTTGGCGAAGTCCTCCTGCATTGATTCGAAAAAACACTCTTCGGTCGCTAGTCCAAAGAAAGCCATAAGATTGGTCAGTGGGGCTAGAGATGTTTCCCTTCCAAACAATAGCCATCGTGCCATCCCCAGCTCCAGGAGTGTGAGGATTGATAAAAGCACTCATGGAAATAGCATTGCTAAAATCTAAGCTAGAGCTATCATTTACTCTAACAAAGTCGTTGGCTCCATCAAAATCAAAAGCATTGCCTTCTACTCCTGGAACAAACCCTACTCCTCCGTTTAAGCTTCCATTGTTCGCTTGTCCTGATTCATCCTGCGCAAGGTTGTCTCCTGAGTAATAAGCAACAAGACCATCTCCGACAGGAGTAGCAGAAGCTCCAAAGGTGATAAGTAAGATAAAACTTACCCACAAATGACATTGTTTTTTCATAGTCCCCTTCTCCCAGTTTTTTTTGTTTATAATCTATTTAAGAATACGGAAATATAAAGAAAAGTACAAAGAAAAAATGGAATATGTTGGGTTTTTGATTTCTTATTTCTATCTTTAATTTGTTTTTCATTTATAATGAACTTTTGAAATTTCAAATGAAATTTCAAAATCCGTTTACAACTCTAAGTTTAAGGATAAAATATCAAATGGAACTAGATTTTACTGCTTTGTTTCTTGCGATTATGATTAGCTTAATCGGAATGGGCTACATGATGTTTGGGAAAAAACTACAACGTAGAATAGCCAGTCTCTGTGGCTTGATCATGTGTGTTTTTCCTTATTTTATTACCAATACTTATGGAATGATTTTGGTTTGTGCCCTTCTCATGTCCGTTCCCTATTTTCTTCCTTACTAAGGAAGAAACTCAGCCCGACTTTGACTTTTTTCTTTTTCCCTGCTATAATCATGCTAGATAAAAACCCCTAGGAGGTGCTCGAAATGAGAATCTCCTTCCCTCCTCAAATATGAAAAATATCTTCATTTTGGTAAAACTGCGAACGATGAAAGGCAGAAGCCGTGAGCGATCAATTTGTTCATTTACACACTCATACCCATTATAGTCTTTTGGATGGGGCCATTAAGATCCCTGATTTAGCAAAAGCTGCCGCAGATTATGGTATGCCCGCTATTGGAATGACCGATCATGGCAATATGTTCGGAGCATTAGAGTTTTATAAAGAGTGTAAAAAGGTGGGCGTTAAGCCCATTATTGGTTACGAAGCCTATATGGCTCCTCGAAGTCGCTTTGACAAAAACGCAGAGAACAAGAAGGCTTTTCACCTTACTCTTTTAGCTCAAAACTACACAGGTTATAAGAACTTGATGAAAATAGCTACCGAGGCATATTTAAATGGCTTTTATTATAAGCCTCGGATAGACAAAGAGTTTTTATCTGCCCATAGCGAAGGACTTATTGCTTTTTCGGGTTGCCTAGCTTCGGAAATTTGCCGTAATTTAGTGAATAAACGGGAAAAAGAGGCTTACGACACAGTTGCTTACTACCGAGATGTTTTTAAAGATAACTTTTATATTGAGTTCCAAGAAAACAAAATAGGCGAGCAAACCATTGCTAATCAAGCTTTACTTAAGGCAATGAAGGAGTTTGATTTACCTGCCGTTTTCACGAATGACATTCATTATCTACGCAAAAATGATGCAAAGCCTCATGATGTTTTATTGTGCATTCAAACAGCCGCTAAAGTTCAGCAAGAAAATCGTTTCCGTTTTGGCTCCCAAGAATTTTACTTAAAATCATCTGAGCAAATGCACAGGGAGGCGGCTCCTTATCCTGGTTCTGCCCAGAACACCCTCTTAATCGCAGAAAAAGTGAATATCGAAATTCCTCTAGGGCAAATCCTGTTACCACGTTTTGATGCCCCTGATGGCAAAACCAATGAAGAGTATTTCCGAGAACTCTGCGAAAATGGACTGCGAAAACGCTATGGTGAAATTGAGGGAGAAGTTAAAGAACGTTTTGATATGGAGTTTGAAGTTATCAAACAAATGGGATTTCCCTCTTATTTCTTAATTGTTTGGGACTTTATTAATTATGCCCGCACCCAAGGAATTCCTGTCGGACCTGGACGAGGCTCTGCCGCTGGTAGTATTATTGCTTATGCCCTAGGCATTACTAACCTAGATCCTCTTAAATACGGACTTATCTTTGAGCGTTTCTTGAATGCAGGACGCCAAGAAATGCCCGATATCGACATTGACTTTGAAACGGAGCGTCGTGGTGAAGTGATCGAGTACGTCACTCAAAAATACGGCAAAGATCAGGTCGCTCAAATTATCACTTTTGGAACAATGGCTGCTCGCGGGGTAGTGCGTGATGTCGGACGAGCGATGGACACTCCTCTTTCTGAAGTGGACAAAGTGGCTAAAAAAATCCCCCCTATTCCTAAGATGACCTTGGAAAAAGCCTTAGCAACTGAAGAAGAGTTTCGTCAAGTTTATGAGTCTGACCCGACTATTAAAGAGCTAGTCGATATCGCTAAAAGATTAGAAGGGTTAAATCGACAGCCAGGTTTACACGCTGCAGGAGTGATTATTTCGGATGCTCCATTAATCGAATACTGTCCCCTCTATAAAAATACAGATGGAGTGATTGCCACTCAATACTCAATGGAGCATATGGAGAGCATCGGGCTTTTGAAAATGGACTTCCTCGGCCTGAGCACTCTCTCTCTGATCCAAAAAACGGTGGAATACGTTAATAAATATCAAAAAGTGGACCTAGATATCGATAAGATGCCCACGGACAATCAAGAAACCTACGATCTTTTGATTAGAGGAGAAACCGCAGGAGTCTTTCAGTTAGAGTCGAGCGGAATGCGCGAGTTAGTCAAAAAATTGAAGCCTGACCGTTTTGAGGACATCATCGCCTTAGTGGCTCTGTATCGTCCAGGCCCTCTTCAAAGTGGAATGGTCGATACCTACTGTCGTTGTAAGCATGGAGAAGAAGAACCTTCTTACTCTCACCCGGTTATGGAAGAAATCTTGACCGAGACCTATGGGATGATTTTGTACCAAGAACAGGCGATGCAGATCGCTAAAGATCTCGCGGGATTTTCTCTTGTTGAAGCGGATCGTCTGCGTAAAGCAATGGGAAAAAAGAAAAAAGACTTGATGGATGCTTACCGCAAACAATTCATTGATGGGTCCAAAAAAACACACGATATAAATCCTAAGCTAGCCGGTGAAATCTTTGACTTGATTGACTATTTTTCTGGCTACGGTTTCAATAAATCTCATAGTGCTGCTTATGCTCTTGTCACCTACCAAACGGCTTACCTTAAAGCTCTTTATCCCAAAGAGTTTATGTGTGCATTGATGACGATTGAAAATCAAAATACCGATAAAATAGTTCGCTACATCCAAGAGTGCGAAGCTATGAAAATAGAGGTTCTTCCTGCTAATATTAACACCAGCCTTTCGGAGTTTACCGTGGAGGGTGATAAAGTTCGCTTTGGTCTTTGTGCCGTCAAAGGGGCAGGAGAGAAAGCCTTAGAGGAGTTGGTCACTTCTCGAAAGGAAGTAGAAGAGTTTTCCTCTTTGTTTCATCTTTGCGAGAGCGTGGATACTCGCGTAATGAACAAGCAAGTGCTCGAAGCTTTGATTAAATGTGGTAGTATGGATTCTTTTGGCAAGCCTCGGCGACAACTCTTTGAAGCAGTCCCCTCTGCTTTGCAGTTAGGGGGTAATCTTCAACGACAACGGAACAGTGATCAGATGAACTTATTTGACGAAGTCGAAACGGAAGATGTGGCTGCTGCTAGTGAGCATCTCTACCCTGATGTTTCCGAATGGCCAGATCCACAAAAGCTCAAGTACGAAAAAGAATCTCTAGGCTTCTACTATTCAGGGCATCCTCTACAAAAGTGGAACCACTATATCAAAATGTTAGGAAATCTTCAACTGGAAGACCTCTCTCCTCAAGTTACTCGTAGCCTTTTAGTGGGAGGTATGATTTCGGCCAAACGAGACCTTAATATAAAAAAAGGAAGGCACCAAGGTCGTAAAATGTCTATTTTACAGCTGGAAGATTTTAGCGGACATTGCAGTATGATTTGTTTTCCTGATACCTATCAAAAATACTACAACCTTTTGGAAATTGATAAAATTGTTTTCATTCGGGGAAGTATGAATAAACAAAAAGATGAAACAGAGATAATTATTGATGAGGTTATCCCTATTGAAGAAGCCATTGAAAGACTATCAAAGACTTTAATCTTACGAGTAGAAGATCACTCCCTCGAGTCAGTCACTCAACTGCATGAGGCTTGTAGTATGTACAGAGGTGATATTAAAACTCTCATTGAAGTCAAGGATCAAAACTATGTTACCCAGATTGAAGTTGCTGAAAAATACTACCTTAGAGCAGATGTTGAACTTTTTGATAAAATCGAAAAAATTTTAGGAAACAAGGCTATTTGCTGCCTTCCTCAATAAGAAAATAATAAGAAAATAAGAAGCAACGAGGCGAGAAGGCAAAGATCCGTTTTACTTGTAGATTTTTTCATGGGAACTCTCCAAGGCAGAGCTTGCAATTTTTTTCAAACCAAAGTATAATTGACACTCTTTTGCAATTTGGTGAGAAACTAAATGCAGAAAAAATTGCCAGGGAAAACTCTTGATATATTTCTTTTGGATACTAGAAAATGATGGAAATACCAACCCAAATTGGGAAATATCGTATTTTAAAAAAATTGGGACAAGGTGCCAGTGGTTGTGTTTTGAAGGCAGAACAAAACATGATAAAACGACAGGTAGCTCTAAAAATCCTTTTTACCGATACGATTAAGCTAAAGCCAAATATTATTAAAAGATTTAAACGGGAAGCTCGTTTAGCTGCATCTCTCGTCCATCCCAATATTGTACCCATTTTTGAAATTGAAGAGTCAGGCGGAATCCACTACTATACTATGCAGTTTGTCCAAGGTGTGATAATGACCGAATATATAAAAAATCACAGCTACTCTCTCAGCGATAAACTAGCTATTTTCATCCAGCTGGCCGATGCTTTAGCTCTTGCCCACAGCCGAGATGTTATTCATAGAGATCTAAAACCGCACAATGTGATTATCTCAGGAGATCTAAACCCTATTATTCTCGATTTTGGAATAGCTAAATCGCTAATGGACGATGAGCAAATGACTCGAACAGGTCACATACTGGGAAGTGCTCACTATATGGCTCCTGAGCAAGCTAAGTCAGAAGGAGTCGGGACCTACACAGATGTTTTTGGTGTTGGGGTTATGATGTACGAAGCTTTTACCGGCGAGCGCCCTTTCAAAGGAAACAATGTCCGAGATCTAATCATCGAACGATTAGAATATGGTCAAAACAAGGACAAACCCGGCCCCATTCCTATGAGTGAGATAGTGTCTTCGATTCCTGATCGCTTAGAGGAAATAGTTTTCAAATGCCTTCAACCTTTACCAGCTGACCGCTATGCCACCGCTCAAGAACTATTAGTGGATCTCCAAGGATTCCAAGAAGATATGCAGTTGACGGAAAACTTAATTTATATTAAAAGTACCGATAAAAAAGCTCATACTCTGGTAAACAAGAAAAAATCATACTTCTATCCTTTTCTTTTAGGCTTTGTGATTTTCGCGATTGGTTTTTCGGGAATCGCTTGGCTCAAGTGGGGACAAAACAAATATCCTTTTCTGGATCGGCATCTTCAGTTTTTGAAAAAAATTGAGAATTGGCCTTCTCAAAAGTAAGGTTTTACCCGAACCCCAAAAGTAAACTTGACTTCTGTCTAAAGCATATCATAATTAAGAAGAATAGTTTCAGTGAACCCATTTTTAAAATGAACTCGTTTTTGAAATGAACTCGTTTTTGAAACAGACATTTTTATCCTTTAACTCATTGGTTATTGAAGAGCACAAATATGGCAAGGCTTACTATTATCACAGGAGAAGGAGCAGGAAGTAATTTCGACTTCAAAGAAAATATCATCTTGGGAAGATCTCCAGATGTGAATTGTGTTTTGAAGGATTTACGTGCTTCTCGAAAACATTCCCAAATTTTAGCTATCGATGATGAATTTTATTTAGAAGATCTTCAAAGTAACAATGGAACTTTTCTTAATGGTCGTCGTATTAAAAATCGGGAAAAATTAAAGAATGGTGATAATGTTCGTATTGGAGCTACTTGGATCACCTTTATTGAGGATGAAGTTTCTCTTAAAGAAGGCGGTATTTTTTACAACTATGAAATTATCCGAGAAATTCACCAGGCAGAATCTGGTAGCTTCTATCTTGCCAAACAAGTCTCTTTAAATCGAAATGTTCTTCTTTGGGTTGTAACAAGCAAAGCTATTGCCAAAAGAAACAATCGTTTAGCCGCAAAAATTGAAGAGAGCTTTCTTGCTCAAACAAAAGAAATTGCGAATCTCTTTCATCGAAATATCTTAATGCTTCTAGATTTTGCAGCCACTGCAAAACATCTTTTTTGTGCTTTTGAATGTGTTGATTTAGAAGAGACTGTTGCCAAGTATGTCAAAAAAAATATTAATATCCCTATTCGCAATGTCATTAAGATTAGCAAAGAAGTTACTCGGGGCTTACTTTATGCCCATTCCCAAGGAATTCTTCATTTACATCTTTCCGACAAAAATATTATTATTGAGCCCTTGCAACGTGATAGAGTTGTCTTAACAGAGTTTGGAGTCTCTCGCTTTCTATCAGAATCGACAACAAAGGTAGAAAATGATGGAGAAACGACCTGTCTCCTAGAAGTTTCCAAGTACATTGCCCCAGAGCAATTACCAGGAGGAGGGGAAAAAAATGAAAGCACAGATGTCTATGCCTTAGGTTGTATGCTTTACCATTTACTTGCGGGAGAACCTCCCTTTGAGGGAAACAATTTAAATTTACTAGCAAAGCAACATGCTCATCATACCCTTGTTCCCATCGAAAAGAAAAGGTTAGATACTCCCCATGATCTTGCGCACACTATCGGCCAATGTTTACAAAAGGAATCAGAGGAAAGATGCTCCTTAGAAAGTGTTCTCAAAAGTTTGGAAAAAGTAGAGATGGATCTTGCTTTGCAAGAAGCCTTCCAATCTAAAGAGAAACTAGTGCGTAAGTACTTAGGAGAAAAAACCTTGCTACGCTGGTGGTTTTTTTCGCCAGTCATCTCATTCTTTGCTCTTGTCATTATCTTTTTCGTGGTTCGAATGATAAAATGAGTGGTCTAAAGCAGCCCAGTAAATTTTCCAATCATTGTAAACTTCCCCATCATTTCAATGGCCTCCTGGCTTTTTTCTTCTTACTTTTGGGGAGTTTTGCTTGCCAAACTCCCTCTCCTTTTCCACCTTCCTTATCCTTAGATGCTTCTCCTTTGCACCGATGGCTAAAAGGCAAACATGATCCTTCCCTATCGGTTCAAAATATTCATCAATTGATCCAAGCTCTCAACAACATAAAGACTCGTGAGAAAGCTCGAAAAAAACTAGTTTCTTTAGGCAAAGACTCCGTTGATGCTTTACTGCTCTGTGCCCAAGATGAAAAACAAAAAGGAGTGGTTCGAGAAACAGCAATTTACACTCTGGCGGAAATTGGCGATCAAAAAGCTATATTGCCTCTATTAGAGGTATTAAAAGAAAACTTAAATAATTCTCTCGCCGTTTTTTTAATCCAAGCCTTAGCTGACTTAAAAGCTCATCAAGCTATCCCTGTTTTAGTTGAGTTGTTACAACACAAGAGTTTGCGCAACTCGGCAGCCCTTGCTTTAGGGAAAATTAATGATAAAAAAATAGCTCCTATCATTTGGCCTCTTTTGCCAGAAGCTTCTCCTGATTTTCAAAAAGCATTGATTACCTGTCTAGGTGACTTAAAAGCCCAAGAATCTTTGCCTATGCTGCTAAAACAACTCTACTCTTCTGATAAGGGTGTTTACCTAGCTACTCTATATGCTTTAGGACAGATCGGAGATGGGAGAGCAGTTGATCCTATCCGAGAGACTCTTACAGAGGATAATCTAGAAATTTATGTTCATGGAATTTTGACCTTAGGAACACTGAAAGAGCGTGCTGCTTTGCCCACTCTCCTAAAGGCTCTTCAAGATAACCGAACCAATGTAAGATCTGTTGCCATTCAAGCTCTGGGAAAATCTGGCTTGAAAGAGGGACTAAAGTATCTTTTTCCTCTTGTGAAAAAACAAAAAGATGCTTTAGCGGAAGAAGCTATTGATGCCATGGGAAAAATTGTCCATGCGGACTCTGCTCGTTTTTTATTTCGTGTAGCAAACAACCACGGGAACTCTTTTTTACGATGGAAAGCAGGACAAAGTTTAGTTTCTCTAAAAGAAATCGCCATACCTCTTTTAATCCAAAAACTAGGTAAAGCCAAAGCTAGAGACAAAGCTGTTGAATTATTGATTCGTATGGGGTCTAGTGCCAGTGATAATTTACACAAAGCTTATAAAGAAGGGCTCTCTCCTCGAATCATTGTTTTTATTTTAGGAGAGATCAAAGATAAACGTTCCGTCCCCTTTTTACTCCAAGAACTAAAAGATAATTTAACTATTGATTTACAGTTAGAGATAATTCGATCTTTGGGAAAAATAGGAGAAGCCAAGGCGATCGAAAAACTTCAAGCTTGGATAAAAAACAAAAAAGAAATTTCTCCTCTTTACCACACTCTCCTTCTAACTTTACTCCAACTTAAAGACAAACAAAGTGTAGACGAAGCTCTCGACTATATCGAAAAGCACCAAGAAAATGTTCCTCTTGAATTCATTGAAATCCTAGCTTCTTTTCACGACTCGCGAGTCAATCAAGCCCTCGTTAATTTGCTCATAAAAACCAAAGAAGAGCCTCTAGCCAAAGCCATTGCCCAAAACATTAATCCTCCTCTTGCTCCTCACCTTATAGATAGCCTTGCCTCTATTGTCGAAAAAAGAAAGTATCCCATTAGAATCTACATTTATGGCTTTTTAGCTCGACAACAAAACCAAAAAGCTTTCCATGAGCTAGTGTTCATCGTTTTTGAAAATAAAAATACTCACTTGAGACCATTGGCAGTTGCTGAGCTAGTTACTTTACCCCCTGAGAAAACTTTAGACTATCTGATTCCCTTATTAAAAGATAATGATCATGTCATTCAGACCTCAGTTCGTGAGCTTTTGATTAAAGTAAGCGGAGGAGAAGATTATGGTTTGGAGATTGAGGAATGGAAAAAAGTTTTGGAAGAAAAAAAGTAATCCCTCCTATAGTAAGAGGGATTAAAAGAAGGGGGCGGGAAACTCTGAATAATAAAATGATATGCAATAATTATTTCATATCATTTTATTATCAGAGTAAACCCCCATTAATGAGGATGAATTACTAATAATAGTAACGTAAAAAAGACAAGTCTGTTTGATGATATTTAAACAAATTTCCTCGTGTTATCTACGACCAATTTTAATAGAAATTTGCTTGGCAATAGACTTTCCATTCTCTTGGCGCAAAACAGTGATTATAGTTTTTGTTCCAGGTTCAAAAAAGACAACAGCTTTAAGTAAGTCTGTAACTTCTTGAACTTTATGCCCCCCTAGGTCAATAACAATGTCGCCTTTCTGAAGACCAGCATTAGCTGCAGCTTGCCCTTTAACTACACTCATTATTTCAGCACCTAGAGCATTTTGCTGCACCTGAACTCCCAAAAAGCCTTGATCTGCTCCTTGATTCCCCCCTTGAGGAGGTCTCTGATTACTGTCAAAGAGATCTTTAAATAGCTCTTGCCAAGGATCTTCTTTTTCTTCGGTATCATCGGAGAACTTTTTCAAGAATTTACTGACAGAATCTACTTCTGCTGGACGAGGAACATATTGACTAGGAACATCCACATTTATACCCGCTTTGAGATCATCTAGAGCTTCTCGAATTAGCGAAACAGGAGTTGCAAAGGTGGTTCCTCGATAAAAATGAGCTACATTGATTCCGACAAGCTTTCCTTGCATATCAACAAGAGGTGTTCCAAATTGTTTTGTTTCAATAGTACTATCATGTTGAATGACTTGTCGGTAAGCTCGTATTGGGCTTTTATTAGGTTGACCAAACATCCCAAATAATCCCATTGTAGGAACTCTTCTTTCTTCTGAAACGTAACGATTTTTAGCACTCACCATTCCTGCTTGAATGACTCCATCACTCGTTCCACCAGAAAGAACCCACTCTCCTATTTTCAACTGAGACTCATCTCCCAGTTCGATGTAATTCATTGGTTCTACGGGAGGAAATTTAATCGCCGCAATATCTAAAATACCATTGCGGCCTTTGATTTTACCAGGAAAAACTCCCGATCCCTCGATTTGAAGGGTAACCATGTCTCCCGCCTTTTTCAGAATCTCATTGTTGGTTAAAACCCAACCATCTTCTGAAATAATCACCCCATAACCAAGGAGTCGGTTATTTTTGAGTATACGAACTGTAACGTCCATCAACTCAAGTCCGTGGTATACAAAATGTCTTTGGAAATATTGATTACGAGAGTAAGATTGACGATCCAGTCGGAGGGGAATTTTTATTTCTTGGCCATCTCTTTTGATGGTGAAAGTTATTTTTTTATTTTTAGGATAAGTTTCCGCCACTGTATCCAAGTCATCACGCAGCTCTAAATCCATATTCTCCGCTTTTAAGAGGATATCTCCTTTTTTAAAGCCTGCTAAATCACCTAGTTTATTCGCTTCCACTTTACGAACAAAAAGTCCTTCTGGTTCAACCTCTTTAACCCAAAGTCCTAACTGAGGTTTCTTTTTTGGCATATTCCCGCCAATAAAGATTTTAAGAATTTTTCCCAGAGGAGTTTTATCAAACATT
Source organism: Planctomycetota bacterium (assembly GCA_029260735.1). Lineage (GTDB taxonomy): Bacteria > Planctomycetota > Uabimicrobiia > Uabimicrobiales > Uabimicrobiaceae > JAJDCR01. The sequence goes on along the minus strand of JAJDCR010000104.1, from coordinate 5,746 downwards.
TTGGTGAGTTCCTCAGGAGAAACATCTTCTTGAAGATCACCAAAAACTTCAAAAATATTGTCAAGGGTGCGTCCTTTAACAAAACGACCTGTTTTTAAAGTTTTAAAATCTTGCTTCATCTCATTAATAGGAATGGAGTAAGCAAAATCGTTTACCAACATAATAGCTCCATTAATACCAATGAGTTTTCCTTCTAAATCAACTAAAGGACCTCCGGAGTTTCCAGCAAAAATGGGAGCATCTGTCTGAATGGCATCGTCATAGAATTTTTGATTAAAACCGATGGGTAAACGCTTATGAAGTCCTCGAATGCGACCTACCGCAACCGCTGGTTGCATATCAGTGTAAGGCCCTCCAGGGTGTCCTAAAGTCACGACCCATTGGAGCATTTCTAGTGCATCCGAGTCACCTAACTCAAAATAAGGAAGATTCTCCGCCTCTATTTTGATAATGGCATAGTCATTTTCTGAATTCATTCCCAAATGTTTTGCCGGATACTCTTTTTTGTCAGGAGTAATCACGGTCAAGGTCTCTCCTGGCTCAGCAACATGAGCACAAGTTAAAATATATCCATCACTAGAAATAAGAGCTCCCGAACCAAATCCACTGCGTTCGCCAATATGAATTTGGATAGCAACAGTTCGATCCGTAGCATACTTACTCAAAGATTGCACTTTTTGCGAAATGTCCTCTAGGTTAGTAATGCTCGCAGAGACACTGGTGGTGAGAACCAGTAGTGCCATCAAAAAGAAGCAAAGTAAGCCGCGTATTCTTGTTTTTTCCATAACGTTCTCCAAATTTTCGCCTGAAAATAATTGTTTTAGAGCTAAGTTATAAAATTAGATTAGCCCTAAGAAACTATAGGTTCCTGGTTTTGACTTTCCTTTTTTTCAAGTTTTTTCAAGTACATAATATACGTGCAAATATAAAATCTTGTTTGAAAACTCAATTCTAAAATTACCTTATATTTTTACATAAAGAGGTTATTTTTTCATGACAATTCCTAAGCTTTTGTATAAAATACAATAATTAATCTCCTTTGCTTTTAAGAGCCCGTTATAAAATTAGCTTGGCCAGAAAAATCCCAGAAAATTTTCTGACGAAAGCTAATTTTATAACAGGCTCTCAGCACCTTTTCTTGGAAAACTAAAATTATGAACTTTGCTCAATTTTTATCGCCTGAATGTATTTGTTTAGATATGAAAACCGGGCCTCTGGTTAGCTTAGATGAGGAGGAACCCTCCCCTAGAATGAAGAAACAGCATATCGAAGCAGTTGTCAAAGAGATTGCTCAAGTGCTATATAATTCAGGAAAAATTCAAAACTTAAGTAAACTGACGAATGAACTCATCTATCGAGAGCGGAAATCTTCCAGCGGGATAGGCTTGGAAGTAGCCCTTCCTCACTTGCGTTGTCTTCAAACCAAGTCGTTCATTATGGGATTTGCCCGATCCCATGAAGGACTTTACTTTAACTCTATCGACGAAGAACCCGTCAAAATATTTATTGCTATGGCCGCTCCTCCGTATGATGATAAACATTACTTAAAAATTTACAAGCTTTTGTCAAAAGCATTCTTAGAAACGGATGCGAAAGAGCAGCTTTTAGAAGCTCACTCTCCTAGCCAAGTTATTCGAATTTTTAATCAAATTTTTCGCTAATTTTTGTAGTTTACTCGGTGTTGCCAAACGGGCATTTCTTCCCGAATTTTCTGCAGTTGAGAAAGGTCAATATCTGCCCAAATAACTCCTTCTCCCTCTTCTTTCTTGGCTAATACATTACCCCAAGGGTCGCAAATCAAACTATGGCCATAAGCTGTAATACCATTGGGGAGCTCCCCATACTGATTAGGAGCAATAACAAAAACTTGATTTTCAATAGCTCTAGCTTGCAATAAAACTTGCCAGTGGTAGTGTCCCGTAGTTTTTGTAAAAGCAGAAGGAACTACGACAATATCAGCCCCCTCTTCTCTTAGTTTGCGATATAATTCTGGAAAACGCAAGTCATAGCAAATAGAAGCTCCCACACACCCAAGCTCTGTCTGAGCAAAAACAAGAGCTTCTCCTGGACAAGTCATCTTCGATTCTTGGTAACAAACACGGCCCGGAATATCCACATCAAAAAGATGAATTTTAGCATAATCTAAAACGACTTCTCCCAAAGGATTTATTAGAAAACTTCGATTCTGAGGGAGACCATCTTCTTGAGAGATAAGCATACTTCCTGCCAAAATATAGATTTTATGCTCTTTTGCTAAAGCTTGCATAAAAAGTGTGCTTTCTCCACCTAAACTCTCGGGCTGGCGAGGTTTACCTTTTTCAGGCATGTAGTTAAATAGCTCAGGAAAAGCAACGAATGAACAGCCTTCTGAAGCAGCTTCTTCTACATACCTTTTCGCTTTGTCTAAATTCTCTTGGCGATTAGCCGTAGAAGTCACTTGTATAGCAGCAACACGTGTCATAAAAGATCCTTTTAAAATTTTTTTCTGTTTTTTTGGTGAAGAGATTTTCATAATAGTAAGTAGTGAAATTTCTATTTAGATTTTCCTGTATAAAGCCTCTCTTGGCAAGTCTTATTGTTGTTAGTAGGTAAAAAAATGAATAATCCTATTTTATTATTTGACGGAGTTTGTAATCTTTGCGATACATCTGTCCATTTCATTATTGATCGTAATCCCAAAAAAAATCTTCGTTTTGCTTCTCTTCAATCTGATAAAGGACAAGAGCTTTTAAATAAATTCAATCTATCCACAGAAAATTTTGACTCTATGGTTTTGGTGGTAGGAGACAAGTACTACACTAAGTCTAGTGCTGCTTTAAAGGTTAGCCAAAGTATGAGCCTGCCTTGGCCACTACTGTCTATTTTTATCTTCATTCCGAAGATAATCCGAGACTCGGCCTACTCTCTTGTTGCACGAAATCGTTATAACTGGTTTGGGAAACAGGAACTTTGTCGAGTTCCTACCCCTGAATTGAGGGAGCGCTTCTTAGGTTAATTTTTTTGACAGAAGAAAAGGATTTCGCTATAATATTTTATTATTTTTTATTATTTTTTATGGTTCAGAGAAATCAAAGTTTATTGTAAAACCCACGGGGAGATATATGAAATACTCAATTATTTTTCTTCTTTTCGCATCATTTATTTTTTCAGGAGCATTTGCTCAAGATGTGAAATCAGATAATTACGACGCTTTTTCTTACAAGACTAAGCGATCTGCTAAATACTTAGCAAATATTCCTAGTCCGCAGCGCGATGAAGAAGGGAAACTTCTTCGAGGGACAAGACAGGAAACGATTGATGCCTTAAACTCCAAAATTGCCAAAATTGCCCAAAAAGATCCGGGAGCAGTTCGTTTTCTTATCGTTTCGCGTGACCGCATGAAGTCAGAACAAGCAGGAACCGATATGCAAATGTATGGAGTTAGTAAAAATGAAACTCTTTCTGCATTTTCCCTCTATGCTTTAGATAAAAAATCAGGCCTTTTTATCTCTCATGAAAAGTATTTAGCTGCTCCTAAAAAAGCCATTTCTTTTGCTGACTTAGATCAAAAAACTTTTCGCGAAATGGTTATCGCGGCCTATGAGCAAGAGAGTCGCCATTTTGAAGTCATCATCGACTCCGTTGGGAAATTCCACCGCGATTGGATTATCGATCAAGTAAAGCAAGACACTGTTTGGGGAAAGCGCTTTGTTCAAATGGAGAAACACTACCTGACATCACTAAGTCGAGCTTGGTGGGAAGAAGTTTTCCCGGCAACTTCTAACAAAGAAGGAAGTTTCATTCTCAGCGGAGAATTCTCTACTCCGACAGACTTACTTAGAAGTATCCAAGTTCGCTGGCGTGGCGAACCTCATACTATGGAAAAAATCACTGTTAAATGGAATGGGCAAGTGATTTTTGATGAACTAGTCTTGAGCTATGAAGAATACGGTGTCTTTGAAAAGGCCAGTAAAACGGAAAAAAATCGTTTTGAAGTTATCGGAACAGGTGGCAAAATCAATACCGAGATTGAAATAGTTTTCGCTGATTGCGGTTGTGGCCCCTAACCTGCAAAAATCCCTGCAAAAATCAAAGAATGAATTTGATATAAAAAGCCCCACTAAAGCAAATACCTTAGTGGGGCTTTTTTATTTCCGTCGAAACATTTTTGTGGTATCATTAGAGCAATAAGCAAACTAAAGTGTGATTTTTTTCGTCTAAAATAGTGTTATAAATCACTTTTAAAGTGCTTGAAAAATAATAGAAAGGAGCTTTTTGATGTCGGAAGGATCAAAGCTTGTCGTTCTAGAGGAAGCGGCTTCTCCTTTTATCGCTCAACTTGTAAAAGGAATGCTAGAAGGAGAAGGAATTCCTGCGCAAATAAAGGAAGAATTTTTGGTAGATGAATTTGCCATGAGCCAAAAGCTTATCAACCGCGCGGGAGTAGCTGTTCTCGTTCCAGAGGATCAATTAGAAAAAGCCAGATCCATTATCAATGGCGCTCGCTCTTCTCAAAAGGACAAGCCTGGTGGAGTCAAACAATATTGATTTCTTTAAACTTATCTGAACTAAAAAGGGCATGCTATTGGCAAAATAGCATGCCCTTTTTTATTTAAGATTATCTTGTTTTCACGAGGGAATGTTCCTAATACAAATGAACTTTATGAATTCTGGCAAAAAACACCTCAGAAAGAGCTTTTTCTTTGCAGAAAAATCCAGAAACAACTCCATCTTCAATTGTTTTAAGTGGGTTATCAAATAAGCTTGAATCTAGAGAAAAGAAATGTCATAATTTTCTATTTCCTCACTATTTTATAAAAATTTGACAAGAAGGAACCGAGTATGAGTTCATTGACACTACATGGCCCCACCTTATCCCCTTATGTCCGTAAAGTAAAACTTATCCTTTTAGCAAAAGGAATTGAGCACAGTCAGGAGCAAACTCCTCCCTCTCAAGACCCAGAGTTCCTAAAAATTAGTCCTCTCGGAAAAATACCTGTTCTCTTAGATGAACAAGGTCGTCCTATCAACGACAGTTCTATCATCGCAAACTATTTGGAAGAACGCTATCCGGAAAATTCTCTTTTACCAGAGGACGTCTATGACAGAGCTCAAGCTCGTTGGTTTGAAGAGTATGCCGACTCTGCCGTTAATCCTGTCCTTGTTTTTGGACTCTTTGGACAAAAAATCATCCAACCTTGCTTTTTTAATAATCCCACCGATGAAGCAGTTGTCGAAAATGCTCTAGCCCAAGCGCCCAAATTTTTAGAGTATCTGGAAAAACAGATCGCAGGAAAAACCTATTTTGTAGGCAATAAATATAGCCTAGCTGACATTAGCTTAGCCTGCACTTTTTGCTGCCTATCTCACGCTGATTTCCATATTGATGCAGAGAAATACCCTTCTTTAGCGGCCTGGTTTAAGGGAATTATGGATCGCCCTGAGTACCAAGAGATTATGGCGGGAGAGAAAGCGTTCTTGGCCCAGGTGATGAATAAGGCAGGTTAGGACTCTCTCAATACTATGCGAGGGGGAGGGCTTTGGCTCAAGACCATTAAGTTAAGCGTAAGCCCTAATATATAAGATGTGGAGGCCATTTTTGTTCCTCTATCCCTTATAGTATGGTAGTTTGGTTTTCTAAAAAATAATTTCCCAAGGATGTATTTTATTAGGCGTAGCGGACAACCACAAGGGCCCTGCAGGCAGGCCCTTGCTGTTGTCCCTACAGGAATCGTGATAGGAAATAATTTACGATTGTACTGACAGG
>JAJDCR010000103.1 GCA_029260735.1 Planctomycetota bacterium | reverse complement strand
AATAAAATACATCCTTGGGAAATTATTTTTTAGAAAACCAAACTACCATACTATAAGGGATAGAGGAACAAAAATGGCCTCCACCTCTTATATATTAGGGCTTTCCCTTAACTTAATGGCTTTGGGGCGTTGCCCTGGGCTGGGTTGTTTCGCTCTTTCAGAGCTGAGGAAAATCAATACAAACCATTGCTAAGAAATGTTTTAAGGGAAAAACCTACCCCACTCAGTCCCTTTGGGGGAGAAGCGAGGTACGAGCTTAGGGGGACACGCTGCAAATATAAGCCTAAGCCAGGTTTAACATGCGCTACAAAAACGAGGTTTTCCAACAACTTGCATCTTAGCTGAACACATGCTTGACAAATATGAGGAAAACCCCTATGCCCCATCTTCACCCTTTATGCTCTTATTACCGTAATATATTGGATCACCAAGTTTTACTCGAATCATTAGATTTACCCCAAGACAAAATAAAGGCCGATCACTCTGATTTAAATAGTATATGTGCCTTATCCATTCAAACCAGCTCCCATCTCGAAATCGAAAAATCGAAAGAGTTTTTGCTAAAAATATCTGAAAGTGATTCTGAAAAAGCTGCCGCTCTTGTCGCTTGGGGATATTGGCATTTGGTTCATAATCAACCGGAAGAGAGCTTAGTTTTTTTTGAAAAACTGAATAATTTATCTTCTTTTTCTCTCTTAGCTTCCTACCTTAAATCTTGTGTTTACTTCGGAAAAAAGCAGTGGAAAAAAATAGAGGCCCTTCTTGAAGAAAACGAAGAAAACGAAGAAAACGAAGAAAACAAAGAAAACGAAGAAAATAAAAAAAGAGGAGAGGCATTTCTTCCTTTTTACCTAAACTACTTGAGCGCTCTAGCCGGAGACAGGCAAGGAGGGAAAGCTCTTGAAAAAGCCCTTGTTTTAGAAAAAAAACATCCCCAAGATTCACAAGTACTTGGCATGATTGGTACTGTTTATGAGCACAGAGGACAAAATAAAGAAGCGCAAGAGTATTTCGAAAAGAGTTTAGAAATTTCTCTAGATAATAGAAAAATCGGACAACTCTATTTCTCTTTCCTTCTTAATGTCAAAAGCTGGGAAAAAGCTTTTGAGCAGGCGACTCAAATGAAGGAAAAGGATCAGAGTAATGATTATGCTATGTTTGAAGGGGGAGATTTCCTTTATCGGAACAAAAATTATGATGAATCTTTTGCTTGGTTTACAAAAACCCTAGAGAAAAAGTTTTCCCACCCCTTAGTTCTTTCTCGAATGAGTTTTTTGGCTTACCGCCGAGGAGATCAAGAAAAAAGCTTAGATTTTACCGAAAAAGCTCTCTTACAAAATCCAGATGACGAAAAACTTCATGAGTTACTTCGACAACGTTTGAATCACACTTCTCAAGCTAATTTACTTTTGAAAATCAAAGCTCTTTTAGAGATTTTGGAAAAAAAATGGCCTCAACATCCTCTTGTTCTCCAAAGCCTCTCCTTCTACCACTACCAAGCCAAAAAATATTCTTTGGCGAGCGAGTTTGCAAAAAAAGCACTATCTTTTGATCCAACAAATAGCTCAACACAGCATCTCTTAAGTTTATGTTTATTGGCCGAAAATCGTTTTTTCAAAAACCCTTTTGTCCTTTTCTTTGAAAAAATAGCCTCCCCCCTAAAGCTTGCTCTCATTTTTGCCTTTCCCATTTTTGAATTAATTTATCAATTTTCTTCTAATCTTAAATGGAAGAATGCTTTTAGCCAAGGGGCATACTTCCTTGCTTTACTCTTTTTTATGGCAACGATAGTCCGCTTTTTCACAATCCACGTCACTCTGGTCAAAGACCCTGTCGGGATTACCATACTAGATCGTCCGAAAAATCGTCTTCATATTTTAGCGGCTACTTTTTCCATTGTTATGCTCGCTGTTCTTGCTCAGCACGGATACAATAGTCCCGCCCAGCTTTTTTCCTCCTATTGTTGTTACGTCGGAATATTTCTCCTTTCTGGAGGAAAAAACTTTGCCTGTTTCATTGTCTTTATCTTAATTTTTCTTCTTCTTTACTATCCTCTCCCCACTCTCATACTCCTTTTCCTTTTAACCTATCGTATAAATCGAAAAAAAATCTCAAAAAGTTTTTAACATTTTCTCCCAAGAAGCGTCTGTAAAGTATAGACTAGCAAAAAAAATCTAGTAACGGGGAGATTATGCAAGACAAAGAGATTATTTTCGCATTTCAAAGAGGAGATAAAACCGCCTTTGACTTCTTGCTCGAAAAGTACAAGAAAAGAGTTTATTTTTTTGCTCGGAAGCTTGTACATGATCACCAAGAGGCGGAAGACTTGTCTCAAGAAACTTTTCTAAAAGCTTATAGAAACTTATCTAAATTTCGCGGAGAAAGCAGTTTGCTAACTTGGTTATTTAAGATTTGTATCAATCATAACCATAGCTATTTGCGCAAGAGAAAACTACTCTTTGATAGAAATAAAAATTTGGAGAGATTAGCCCAAAAATCTAAATCTAGTTTAGATCTCTTGGCATCAAGAGAAATGGGAGATACTATTAGAGAAAAAGTTCAAAAATTACCCAAAAAACAACGCTTATCTTTAATTTTAAGAGTTTGGGAAGAAATGAGTTACCAAGAAATATCTATCGTTTTAGGAATTTCTCTCGATTCAGTCAAAGTGAATCTTTTTTACGCCCGAAAAACGTTACGGAAAGAATGTGAGGAGTTTTTTGATGAATTGTCGTGATGCTCAAATCTACTTATCAACTAAACTAGATGGAGAGATTTCTCTCGAACAAGATAGAAAGATTGAGGAACATCTTCGTTTTTGTCCTTCCTGCCAAAAAGAATGGCAGAATATTCAGAAAGAAGAGACTGTTCTTAAGAGAATTATTTTTGATGATCTAGAAGAAAACTACTGGCCTAAATACACATATTCTTTACAGAAAAAAATAAACAGCTTACCTCCCCAAGACAGAAACTGGACTCGATCATTTTCATTAGCAGCTTCGCTTCTTATTCTAGCCGTATTAGGAATGTACTTCTTTTTAGATAGAACTAATCAAGATAAACCGACGGAAAATAAATTTGTAGAAAAAAGTAAGTCTCCTACAAAAGAAAAATTCTCCCTTTCTAACAAATGGGGAAGTTTGGCTTGGGAAAGAAAAATGCTAAGTAAAACAAGCCATAATATTTTGGATGTCCGTTACCTTCTTGTTGATTTTTATAAAAAACGTCCCGAACGAATCCCTTTTCTTTGGCTGCAAGAGAATTTCCACAAGTCTTATGAAGTGAAAGAATTAGCTTTTGCTGTATGTGCTCAGGAAAAAACTCATTCTTCTTTCAATCTAGCTAAGAAAATGTATTCTGAAGGAGATTTCCCTAAACGTTCTTTGCAAGTTATGTTTGATCTAAGTCCTCAATCTTCTCTTGAAGAAATGCTAAAAGCTTTGGAAAATCCAGAGTTAAGAGAAGTAGCTTCGAGATTATTTCAAAAATTTCCTCAAAGCAGTCTTTTTCTTTCCCAAAAAATGAAAAATGCGAGAGGTAAAATTCCTCTTGAGTGGTGGAGCTTGCTAGTACAAATCGGAGATGATCAAGCTTTTCAAGTTGTCTCTGAATTTGCTCAAAAAGGATCTCTCCGTCATATCGCTTTACGTTTTCTCGATCAGTTCTCTCGAAAAGAAGCTAGCCAAATTTATTTTAAAGGTCTTCGTAATCATAGACTACGCCAAGAATGTCTCGCTGGTTTGCGAAGAATGATTCCCCAGAGTACAAAAACAATCACTTCTTTCCTCTATCAAGAGGACGTATCCTTAACTCGTTTAGCTATTGAAACACTGGGATTAATAGGGGATAGCTCTGCGGTAGACTATCTAAGCAAATTTATGGATCATCCTGAGTTATCAGATGATGCTCTGGAAGCTCTCGTTACTCTAAAATCACCGAAAACTGAAGACCTATTCCTTCGTTTAACTCATATTCCTAAATACCGTAAAAGGGCTTTCCAGGCTCTAGCCCATTTTCCAACGCCTAAAGTACTACGCTTTTTAATTTACCATTTGTATCAAAATCAAAATCAGTCTCTTGCCTTAGAAGCGATTAAGCATTTTCGCAACCCTGAGGTAATTCCTCATTTACTCAAAATAGTTAATAAATCTTCTCTTTATCAAGAAATTCTTGAGGCTTTGGCTGAGATGCCACCGAAAAAAGTAATTCCCTATTTCATTGTATTTTTAGGAGATTCTCGTTTACGAAAGAAGTCCCACACTATTTTGAAAGAAATAACGGGGCAAAAATTTGGCCCTAATACTCGACTTTGGCAAATTTGGTATCAAAATATATAAAGGGAAGCTTATGAAAATTATCTACCTATTTCTAATTTTAATTTCATTTTGGGCAAACTCGATTTTTGCTCAAGAAACCAGAGTTTATGATGTTTCTTCGTTGGTCGTTCCTTTTGATGATAGAGAGTTATTTTCTGAAAAGATCGGCTTTACAACAGAGTCATCTAGCATAGGAACTATGACCTTAATTACCCACACAGAAACTTCCATGGATGATTTAGTTCAACTAATTCAAAAATTTGTCGTTCCAAAAACTTGGGAAAAAGAAAATCACAAAATTTCCTATCATCACAAAACACTTTATATCATACAAGATAGAAAAGTTCATCAGCGGATAGACGAATTTTTAAAGAACTTAGAAAAGGTTTTACACAGAAAAATTTTAGTGAAAATAAAAGTTTATGAGTTGTCCCTTCCTTATGAGAGAAATTCTCTTACCCAAGGAGAAACACTTTTTGAGAAAAGCTCGACCAAATTAATCCAAGAATTTAGCGTTCAGGGATTTTCAGGAGTGAGAATGAACATTGCCACAACAGAGTCTCATCACTATCTGAGGGACCATGATGTAGAGATTGCAGAGGGGGCTAGTATTGTCGACCCTATTATGGGAGTTTTTACCGAAGGAAATGCTTTCTCTGTTAAAGCCTTGCTTACTCCCGACGAAAAAAGTGCCTATTTGCAAGGAAGTTTTTCTTTTGCTGATTTAGAAAAATATCGAGATTATGCTATTTCTCAGAATTTAAAAAGTAATTTCCAACTTCCCGTGGCAGCATTAAGAGGAATAGAAGGAACACTCCTTTTACCTTTAGAAAAAGAGAGAATCTTCGGACTTTTTCCCTATGGGGAGAAACTTCAAGCTATTACAGTAGAAGTCGATTTAGTTTCTAAAACTCTTTCTCCGGAAAAAGAAATTCTGTCTCAAGGTTTATTCAGCGTTCAATCTTTATCTTATATCCCAGAGAATTACGATGTTTATCAACTTATGCCTGTAACAGACATTACTTTGCCTTCGGCAATTAGACTTACTCCAGACAATCAAAGTAACTTGGAACCAACCCTTGAAGAAGTTCCTACTCCTTATTTACCTGATGAATTTAAAGAACGTTATCTGGAAGAATATCCTCATCAATTTTTTCGGGATATTCTTTTGGTCGATGTCTACCCTAATCAAGAAAAGCAAATCAAAGAGCAGTTGACTAAATTTGTTCAAAGTAAAACTAAGCCTATTTCTATTAAAGTGTCTTGCTATAGTCTAAAGAAAAATAGTTCCAGTGATATAGTGCTTAGTAGCAAGCAGTTTTTAAGCAAAGAGGATAAAAAATTGCTGGCCAAAAATGCTCATCGCCAAGAACATTTGCAAACAGCTTGTGTTAAGGAGCAACAAGCCATTGCCTATTCTTTAAAAAGCTACAATTTCATCAAAGATTATGATGTCGAAATAGCGAAGGGAGCTTCCGTTTACGATCCTTTTATTGGCTCAGTCAGTGCAGGAATTAGGGCTCAGCTAAAATCATTAGCGGTTGACCAAAAAGGAACCCTTGTTTATATTCACGTTTTCCAGTCAAAAGTTAGGGATGAATTTACTCAAATTATTTTTGATGAAGGAAAGGTTTTAGAAAACCCTGGTTTAGAAACAGGTCAATGCGAAGGAAAATTTTTTCTTCCCTTTGGTCAAGACTACATATTAAGCGTTTCAGAAAATCGTAAAGAAAAATTTATTTTTGTTGCCCGAGTGGAAGCTTTAGAGGTCAATCAAGAGTAACATTATCTACAATTTGCTAGGAGAGTAAAATGAGATACGTCATAATAGCTTTTATTTTTTCGACAGTTTCTTTTCTTTGGGGAGATGTCATTCACTTAAAAAATGGTCGGAAATTTGAAGGAAAAGTGATTAAGCATAAAAACAAGGTCGAGATCCAAATGGGGATGGGGTCGGTTTTTTTTCCCCGCGAAGACATTGCAAAAATCATTTCCAAAAAATCTCCTCAAGAGGTTTATCAAGAAAAGTATCAACAACTGGATCGAAATAATCCGAAAGAGTGGTGGGCCCTAGTGGCTTGGTGTAAGAAAAACTATCGTTATAAGCAAACCGCTCTTTCCCAAGAAGCGCAAAAGGTAGAGAGGGAATTTTTTCTCCGAAAAAATAAAAAAGAACTCGCTCAAAAACTAGAAAGAGCAGGAGTTAATCCTGATAAACTCTACCAAGCAGCCCTTTGGTGCCAAGGGAAGACTCTTCCGGAGAAAACTGCGGAAGAAATATTAAAGAGAGTCATTAGTTTTTATCCTAATCATGCGGGAGCAAGAAAAGACCTCGGGCAAACACTATACAATAACCAATGGATGGAAACCAAAGCAGCTAAAGAGCTAGAAGAAAGAGATTTTGCTGCTCGCATGCGAGAGAGAGGTTTTATGCTTTATGAAGGTACCTGGATGAAACCTGATGAGGCAAACTGGAGGCAGGTAATAGATCGTCTAGAGAAAAAAGTGGAGGAGGAAAAAGAGCGGCAAAAGCAAATCGAAAGAGAAAAAGAAGAAGCCTTAAAGCGTTTAGATGAAAGCCGAGACGAAAATCGAGAGCTGGTCGACCAAAAGAACGATTTGAACTCTCGTATATCTTCACTAGAGTTAGAAGTGAGAAATCATCAAGAAGAAAAACATCGTTTAGATCATAAGGTACGTAATATCTTCCGAGAAACCGATTCACTTTTTATCAGAATACGAAAAGAATTAAATAATCCTCCTGATTCAACAGAACGTGCTTTTGTTAGAACATTGCGTGGTTTCGTTGAATCGCTGAGCGATGAGTTGGATGATTTGGAGAAGAGGATTTTACACTAAAGCTCCCTATCTTAAAATCAATTTTGTCTATTGAATTTTGGAATACTATGGTAAAAAAATAGCTAATGCATCCCCGAATTCTTTGGCAATGGCAAAACGATCTTCTGGCTTTTTTGCCATTGCTTTGAGACAAATCTGAGATAAGCTCTCAGGAATCCAAGAACTAATTTCACTAGGAGATATAGCATCTTCGGTGGTGATTCTATCATAGAGTTCGATGATAGAATCACCTTTAAAAGGGACTGATCCGGTCAGAAGCTCATAAAGAATAACTCCTAGCGAGTAAATATCGGTGGAGTTTTTAAGACAATCATCTCCGCAAATTTGCTCTGGTGACATGTACTGAATTGTTCCTACAATAACCCCTTCTGCAGTAAGCTGTTCCGTATTTTCTCCACTAAGTCTTTTTGCTAACCCAAAGTCGACCAATTTGGGCTCAAAGTCCGTTTGCATCATAATATTGGCAGGCTTTAAGTCTCTATGAATAATTTTTTTACTGTGTGCGTAATCAATGGCATAGGCTATTTTTTGAACAATTTCAATACTTTGAATATCATGAATAGGATTCTTTTGAATAAACAAATCTAAAGCTGTTCCTTCGATTAACTCCATAGTGAAAAAATAACTATCACCATATTGATCAATATGATCAATATGGCCAATATCATAGATCTTAACAATGTTGGGATGATCTAGTTTTTGAGAAGTTTTGGCCTCTCTAATAAATCGTTTAACCTGATTTTCAGTATCTTCTTCATGAATAATGGTTTTGAGAGCTACATCTCGGTTTAATTTAGTATCATGTACTTGATAAACCGCTCCCATTCCTCCTCTTCCCAGTTCTTTAACGAAACTATATCTATCTGCTATCATCTTTTTATGAGAAAACTCTTTTTCATTATTAAAAAAAGCCTTAACACTATTTTTTTTGGGCTCAGAAATAAGAGCCTCAGCAGAAATTTCTACCGAATTTTCAGGAGAAGAGCTTTCTTTTCTTTTTAAAAGAAAGGGTTCACCACAGCCAAAACAATTTCTATATTCTCCAATAAGTGCAGGATTAGGACGAAGGGCGAGAGTGGTTCCACAAAAAGGACAATTAAATTTCCAGTTTTTTGTTTTTGTCATTTTCTTTTCACAATTTCAAGATGTATTACTTAGATTAGCTTGGTAAAAAGACAGCAAGAGCATCACCCAGTTCTTTTGCATTGGCAAAACGATCTTCTGGTTTTTTTGCTATTGCTTTCATACAAATCTGCGATAGTTTTTTTGGTATTCTAGGGTTAAGAATGTTAGGAGTAATGGGCTCTTCTGAGTTGATCTTGTCATAAAGCCTAATGATAGATTTATCATCAAAAGGAATCGTTCCAGTAAGAAGCTCGTAGAGAATAACTCCCAGAGAATATATGTCTGTTGAGTTTTTTAAATCTCCTTCTCCACTAACTTGTTCAGGGGACATATACTGAATTGTTCCCACTATAATTCCACTAGCAGTCAGTTTCTCCGTGGTATCTTTGAGTATTTTTGCCAAGCCAAAATCAACAACTTTGGGCTCAAGATTATTTTCCATCATAATATTAGCAGGCTTTAAATCTCGATGAAGAACTTTCATTTTATGGGCGTAATCAATAGCATAAGCGACTTTTCGAACTATTTCAATGCTTTTAATATCATCGATAGGGGTCTTTCGGATGAACACATCTAAAGGAGTTCCCCGAATAAGCTCCATTGTGTAGTAATAGAGTTCTCCCTCGTGATTTACATCATAAACTTTAACAATATTAGGATGGTCTAAGGCTTGCGAAGTTTGAGCTTCTTTGAGGAACCGCTTGACGTGAATTTCCGAACCGTCCTCGTAAAGAATGGTTTTAAGAGCGACATCTCTATTCAAAATAGTATCACGAGCTTGGTAAACTGCCCCCATCCCCCCGCGGCCCAATTCTTTGATAATACGGTAAGCGTCTATCACAATATTTTTTTGAGGCTGCCTTCTTTCGACTTTTTCTTTTCCCGTAATAGTTCTTTTTCCCGAAAGAGTTTGTTGATTCTTCGCTCTTGTTTTTTCTTTTCCTAGAGGGACTTTCGTAGTCTTAGGGAAGTTCTGATGCAGTTTTTTTTGAGGGAAGACTTTGCGGGTTTTTTCTTCAGAGGAATTACTGGTAGATTTTTGCGGAAGGATCTTTCGGGTTTCTTCTTCGGAAGGTGCTACCCCAACATCTTTTTCTTTCGGAAGAGTAGTCTTTTTTCTTTCTAAACAAAAAGGTTCACCGCACCCAAAGCAATTCCTATATTGTCCAATAATTAAAGGATCTGGACGAACAGTGAGAACAGTTCCACAAAAAGGACAGTGGAATCTCCAATTATTTACTCTTGCCATTTTACTCTCATCATGAAAAATAAGGGAAATAAACTTAATTTATCATAACCAAATTTAACTTTCATGTCAATCATTCCTTCGATGAGAATCCCAAACTTTAATAAGCTTCTTAGTTCTTATTTAGCAAACAAATATTTTAATCAACTTGAACCGAGAAAGAGATTTCCGTAAAATAGAACTTTTCCTTTTCATCTATATTAACTTAAAACTCAAGTAATGGGAGGTCACCATGCGCCATATTATTTACTTTCTTTCTTTCATCTTCTTTTTACCTACATTTGTTTTAGGAGAGGAGCTTTTTCAAGTTCCTTGGCAAGAAGGAAAAGCCCAACTACAATATCAAGCGGGGGATGATTTTGATAAAAAAACGGGCTACTACCTGGGTCCTCAATCTTTGGGAGTGGATGGAAAAGAGAATATTTATCTCTTAGATAATCTGCACAAACGTATTTTGATCTATAGTTCTCAAGGAAATTTTCTAGAAAGTATCACTTACCAAGCACCAGGTTGTGGTTTAGCTGTTTCTCCCACAGGGGAAATCGCTATTTTTTCTCCTTCCTTAAAGCAGATTACCTGGATTAACGGAGAACGAGCAGGGCAAAGCTTGGACAACTTTGCCGCTTTAAGTCAAGTTTGGTATCAAGAGGGAGATTGGTGGGCCAGAGAGGGAAATCGAGTGAAAAATTTAAACACTCGCACTAACTCTGAAATGTCTTTTACTTTTTGGGAAAACCAAGTAATCGTTGGAAAAAACTCCCGAGAAGAAAGTCATTTTGGCTGGACTCCTTCTGCTAAAATAATCCAAGCCTGGCCCCTAAGTTCTTTCGACTCTAACGAAAGACTTTATTTTGCAGCCAAATTAAACTCAAAAAATAAAAGCAAGACCGTCGTTTTGAGATACGAACTGGGGGGTAAGACAAGTAACCAAGTAGTTTTGTCTCGCTCCTTTACTCAAATTTTCTCTCCCTTAGCAATAGGCCCTCAAGGATACCTTTACGAAATGGTAACATCAAAAGAAGGGGTTTCTATCTATCGACATAGTGAATTATCTCAGTGGGAAAACCCCCACGCTTTTCTTCCTCTTTCGCATCCTGTTTTAAAAGAAGAGTCTGCTTTAACAGAAGTCGACCGAGATGCTCCCAAAACAATTCGAGTTTTCTTCCGCAAAGAAAACGTGGTTCGGACAGTAAAACTACAAGACTATTTAAAAGGGGTAGTATCAGCGGAAATTTACGCTAGTTGGAAGCTAGAGGCACACCGAGCCATGTCTGTTGCCGCTCGAACTTACGCTGTCGGGCGTAAGCGACATAGTAACGCAGATATTTGCACAAGCACCCACTGCCAAGCTTGGACTTCGAATATTTCTCCCAATGCCCGCCAAGCGGTCGATGATACCAAAGATGTTTTAATCTATCATAATGGCCGGCAAATTAGCTCTGCCGTCTACTTTGCTCATTGCAACGGACGCACCCGCAATAGCGAAGAACTTTGGAACTATCAACCTTATTTGCGTAGTGTCGTTTGTGCCTGTGGGCATAATAAATACTACGGGCATGGAGTCGGAGCATGTCAATGGGGATTACAAACCTATGCTCTTAAAGGCTGGAACTATCGGCAAATCATCCAAAAATACTACACTGGCACTGAAGTGCGAAAGTAGACATTCTTCATTTATGGGAAATGAAAATCTTAATTTTTGTCCTGCTACTTCAAAAAATAGTGGGACAAAAAATGCTAGTTGGGTTCCTTAAGGGCCTATTCTAAAATCAGGCTCATCTCGACCACCATTTATCGCTTAGTAGACAGGGTAAATTGAGTTGATTTGGCGAGAAATAAAGCAACATAAATACAACAAAAAGGAATACAACTTATGGATCTTCCTGAAAAACCATCGACCATTAAGAGGAGACGTTCTCTTCAGTTTCGCTTTTGTAAATGGTTCATTCCTAAATTTTTTTACACAATTTCTTTTGTCATTTTTGGAACTTCAAAAATTGTTTATCACAACAAGGACTACTTTGACAATTTTGTTTCAAAAGGGCAATCTATCATTTTTGCCTGCTTTCACCAGGGAATACTCTTTCTTCCTTTTTTTCTGCGACACAAACGTTACGGAAGTCGGATAGGAATGGTTAGCTCTAGCCCAGAAGGTGATTATATTGTTGGAGCGATGGCTCTTTTTGGACAAAAAGCGGCTCGAGGCTCAAGTACAAGAGGAGGGAAAGCCGCCCTTCAAGTTATGATTGATATGCTCAAGGAAGGTAAGGCCAAGGGAAAACAAGCCCATCATGGACTCATGACCGTTGATGGACCCAAAGGCCCTGCTCAGGAGGTCAAAATGGGAGTAATCAAGCTAGCGAAGGAAACAGGATTACCGATAGTTCCGAGCAACTGGTATGCTACTCCTGCTTGGACTTTTGGCAACTGGGACGAAACCATGCTCCCTTCTCCCTTTTCTAAAATTGTCATGGCCTACGAAGAGCCAATTTTTGTTCCTGAAGACGCTAGTGACGAAGAAATGGAAGAGCTACGGCAAAAAGCCAATGATCGCCTTCAAAAATGCTACCAAGTAGCCCGAGATAAATGTTCACTTTCAGCTTAGAATCTATTTCTTTAGAGAGAATGTGGCAACGAGAGGAAAGTGATCTGATGCATGGTTAGAGATGACTCGCGTCTCGATTAACTCCCATGAGTTTGGAGCAAAAATATAGTCTATTTTTTTGTCGGGGTCTTCAGAAGAAAAAGTGAAGTCTCCCCTAAAATTCCCGCTAAATTTTTCTTGCCCTTTCAACCATTGAATAGGAGCTTGTTCAGGGCGCGAGTTAAAATCTCCGGCCAGAATTGCTTTTCTCTCTCCCAAAAAACCCAATATCTGTTGGAGTTGTTTGTGATTATTTTCGATTTGAAAAGAATCGTTATGGATCGATGCCAAAAGAATCCTTTCTCCTTGAATTTCAAACTCTGCCCAAAGAACACGCCGATTATTCCGAGTAATAAAAAACGGCTTACGTCCGACCAAAGAAGGATTGGCTACCACTTTCATAGGAAAGCGAGATAAAATAGCGTTTCCTCCGACAATACGGTAAAAAGGAAGACCCAAGTTATAGTTTTCACCAAAGGCAAAGCTGTGCATGCCTGTCGCTTGTGCCAAATACTCAACTTGATTAACGGGACAAGGAGCACATTCCACGATAGCCTCAGAAATAAACACCAAATCAGGCTCCTCTTCTCGAATTACCCGAGCGATTTTTTCCAAGCGAGCTCGTACTTTCTCTGGTCCAACGAATCGAAATCTTTTTGTGATAAAGCACTTAGCAATATTGTAAGAAAGTATTTTAATAGTAGCTTCTCGAGAATCAATTTTCTTAGCTGGGTGGTTTGTCAAAAAAAGCAAAGGCGTCTCATTCGCCGCTAAAACTAAACCATTAAAGGCAATCAATGAGACAAAAAGAGTAAATAGAGTAAGAATAAAAAGAGCGATTTTCTTTATTCTTGAAAATTTTCTTTTCTTATTTTGCGTCATATTTCTCTCCCGAAATTATGCACGAGATTGTGATTATAAGCGCTCATTCTCAATTGATTTTTGTCCTTATTTTGTTAAAATAAGAACTCTTCATTAAACAAAACTTAAGGTGACACACCCTAATTTAAAATCATAGAACAAAAAGTAGTTTTTGTCAATTATTGCCAATAGAAAGTTCCCGATGAAAAAGTCTTCTGAAAAAGTTTTTAAACAGAGTAAAATTAAAATGTGCTTGGGAAGAGCAATTTTATGGTTATGCGGCTGGAAAGTCGAAGGAGAAGTTCCTTCAGAACCCAAGCTTGTTGTCATTGGAGCTCCCCATACGACAAACTGGGATTTTATCCTATCTTTTGGAGTAGCTTTCTATCATGGAATACAAATTTCCTGGATAGGAAAAAAGTCTCTTTTTACCCCTCCTTTTGGTTACTTTATGCGTTTTATTGGAGGAATTCCCGTTGATCGGAAATCGCGCCACAATTTTGTCGATCAGATGGCCGAAGCCTTTCAGAAAAAAGACGAACTCTTTCTCTGCATTGCTCCTGAAGGAACAAGAAAACGATCCGAATATTGGAAAACGGGCTTTTATTATATCGCTTTACAAGCAAAAGTTCCCATTATCCTAGCTTTTTTTGACTATAAGCGAAAAGCTTGTGGTTTCAAATCGGTTATTGTTCCCTCTGGTGATATTGAATCCGACATGGCCATTCTTTGCGAGCATTACAAAGACGTCACTCCCAAGTATCCTGAAAATTGTGGCCCGATGCAGCTAAAACCAAAAACAGATTCGCCCAAAGAAAAGTTAGCAAAATAAGAAAATTCTCTCCGCAATTTAGTTCGCATATTAGGTGACTATTCGGTATACTCTATCTAAGCTTCAGATTTAATTTTTTCAACCATTATGGAGAACTCCATGAATAAGAATACTATTTCCCGTTTAGTTATAACATTTTTGTTTTTAGCTTTTTCCACGGGCCAAATATTCTCCGCTCCGATTACTTTTCAACAAGGAACAGGGACTTTCACTCAAACCGTAGCTACTTCAGGAGACAATTCGCCCGCTGGTTCCGTCGACGATCCTTCTAGCGGTGGTTGGGCAATTGGAGATTTTACCGGAGAATTTAGTACCTCTGCCCAAATTGCCGTTTGGGAAACAGCAACCAACGTAAATGCCACACAACTCGTTTTTCAGTTGTCCCATTTAAGTGCCGCCTCCCAACATAACATTGGTCATTTTCGATTGTCTGTCACCAGTGACCTTCGCACTGAATTTGCAGACGGCTTAGGAAATGGCGGAGATGTTATCGCTAACTGGACAGAGTTGACCAACCCCATCTTCAGTGGCACCGGAGGAGAAACATTTTCTGTCAGCAATAACAGAATACTCGTCGGTGGAAATAACCCGACCAACACAGTTTACACAGTTCAATACAACGGTTCATTCTCGAACATAACCGGCGTTCGACTAGAAGTTTTAGAAGACCCCAGCCTGGCCACAAATGGCCCTGGTAGAGCCTTCAATGGGAACTTTGTTTTAACAGAGTTTACCCTAGATGCTACCACCACTGTGCCAGAACCCTCTACTTTTCTTTTGCTCAACCTTTGTCTTCTAGTTTGCTACCGCTTACGAAGAGCTTAAGTGCCATTAGCCTTTTTACTCGATCTCTGGATGGGAATAAATAAAAAAGCCTCCCATTTCTCCTTGATGAACCTTCCGATAAAAATGGAAAAGGAGAAATGGGAGGCTTTTTTATTATGTTTTTAGCTACGTATTCCATAACCTGGCTTAATCATATCAAGAAGTTAAATATTGTGTATAAAAGTAAGAGCTTGAACTAGAGGGAAAATAGCGAGAGAAATTATCGAATAATTCCTTTCTCAAAAGAAAACTTCACTCCACCACTCTTAAGCTTTGCCCCCTGTTTTTCAAAAATTTTCATAAACTCTTTTTTGGGCATTTTCTCGACATGAGCATCTAGAAAAAGCACAACAACAAAGTTTTCATAATGAGGAGAGTATCCCAATATTGTTGTTGAAGAGTTTACATTAAATCCGAGAGCTATATCAAAAAAGTAAGAGTAGTCGCAACGAAATTCATTTTCTTTTGGCGCAGGGAGCTTTGAGCAAAGGAAAACATCTTTTTCTGCAAGCTTTACTTCATATAGCTCTTGAAAACTTTTAGGATACCGAATGCTTCTTCCGTATTCCATTTGGTAGAGCATACAAAGCTTTCCTAGCTGCTGTAAATTATTAACACAATATAACCATGCTTCTTTTTTACTCTCCGGTAATTTAGGTGTATAGTAGTTGGTAATCCAGGTTTTTGTGTCTTTATGATCAAATCCCATAGAGTAAATTTGAAATCCCCAAGGAAAGATCACCGCAGTGCGTGGATCATCTGTTTTCTTTTTCTTCTTTTCCTTCTCACCCTCAGCGAGATTTCTATAATAATAAGGATGCCCCCAAGGATCTAAAAAGACATTTTCTTTTACCCTTTCCTTCGAAAAGGGAAAGTATTTTATTTCTGGCCCGCCATTTTTTTCATCACCATCCAAATGAATGACAAGAGCAGTATCGCTGTAGCCCTTACCCGAAGGAGGATAAATACCATAATCCATACCATACATCCGTAATGCCTCGTTGAGCGTTTTAATTTCAGCTTCTGCTTGTAATGTACGCGCTACATTTATTTTTTGCTTTTCTTCTTCCGTAAGTTCTTTTCTTGTTTGCGCGACCACAACTACCTGAAAAATTAAAAACAATAAGAGTAAATATTTCATAATTTTAACCTTTCCTAAAAAACAGACTCAAAAAACAATTTTCTGACGATTATCTTACTTTTTTTTGATCTTTTGTCTAGAGCGTTTTCCATTGAGGTAAGAACTTATCTTATTGGGTAGAAAAGAATAGCTTTTAATCTTGCCTTTAAATTTCAGAGGTGATCACATCTTCGGCCAATGTTCTAGATAAAGCAATGTGAGAAATGGCGAGGTTTGACTGAAACCATTTTTGAAAAAGATGATCAAAAACCGTTCGAAGCACAATGTTCCCTGGAGGGCGAGGCTCCTGCCGAGCAGGGGTTGTGATTGGCTCCTGATGGTATTAAGGCACATTCATTTGCCATAGGTTTCATATTGAAAAAACGTTTTATATCGCACGTACTCCTGCATAGCTTTTAGTCTTACTTTTAAATTTCTATGTCAAAACATAATTTTCTATGTTTTAAAATGACCTGCATCGGCTGATTTTTCTAGCTTTCTTTAATCTTTATGTTTGAAAATAATTTTTTATGCTCTTCAAAAGCTCTGTATCCTTTGATTTTACTAGCTTTCTTTATGTTTTATGTTTAAAAACAGTTTTCTATGTTTTAAAATGGCTTGGATCATCCGTTTTTACTGTTTTTTTTTATTTTCTATTTTTAGGCTTCTATGTTTAAACATAGAAAATAAAAAACTCACATTCGCTCTATTAATTCCCAATAGCCAGTTTTTTTTACTGCCAGTTTTCATCGAAATGCATCAAACCACGCTTAACAAAACCATGAATAAAAGCCGTCCCTGTTTTTTCAGTAGACAAAAAGTCTAGAATCTCAAAAGAAAAACTCATCCCAAGAACCAACCCTCTTGATATTCACGAGAAAACCCCATCTCTTCTCGAAGATCCCGAAGAAATAGCACCGGCATTAAACGAGAGTTTTCATAATCAATATACCTCTCGTAATTACTAGCAATAAACTTATCAATCCGCTCCCGGTTTTCTTCATACTCTACCCTAAAAAAAGATTGCTCAGCAAGCTCATTCAAGCGTTTCTTAACGAATACTTCTACTCCCGACTGTCCCCAAAAAAAAGACAAACCCAAAAAACACATAGCATTAAAAAAGAAAAAAACTTCATAACAGTAACTCCTTACTGAACCACTAAAAATAATTCGTATTCACTACCTCTTATTCAAAAGAATGGCTCTCCAACCAATCTAAAGCTTCTCGAAATCGATCTCTAGGCAAAAAGATATAGCGGGTGATGCCAAAATGTGACTTCAGTTTACTCCAAATACGACAGGGATTTCCCTTTACTTTAACTCTTTCCTTAAGAATAGCGATTTGCTCTGAGATGATATACGGATCTTTTTCTTGGGGTTCTTCGGAAAGTTTTTCTAGGGCAAGAATTCGATGATCGTGTTCTTGAATTTTATTTTCTGCATTACCAATACGGTTGCGATTGAGATAGATTTCATCCACAATGGCTTTGATCATTCTTGTTTGGGAATGAAGTTGTTCGGCTTGGCTTTTTAAGCCATCAGCGTTTTCAATAAGTTGGACGGCGTGTTGGTCTAGCTGGTCGACTAAGTATTTTAGAGTTTGTTCACTTTGGGGAGTAAGATTTTCTTCAATATTGAGAAGATAGGAACGTACTTGCTGAGCTATGGGAGAATCTCTCAATAAGCAACCTATTCTTAAAATGGCTCGTCTTGGAAAAATGGCTAATCCGCGATTCGGAATTTCTAAAGTTTCATTATGAAACTTTTCGAACCCCTTAGCTTGTATTACCTTATAACCATCTTTGCGGATTTCTCTATTATGTCTCCGCACTACTGTTTTAATCGTTTCGATGGGGACTTTGTAAAAATCGGCCACTTGTTTTATGGTTCCAAACTCACCTCCTTGTAAAAGAATAAGCTCTCCTACTTTCTCTAAAACGGATAAATTCTCATCTTTACAAAATTCTTGTCGCAAAGAAAAGCTTTCTGTTAATGCGAGTTCATTCATGCTACTTTCCTTTATTTTACAGGATTGAAACTTTGGTTAAAAGCAAGTCCAAAAGTGTTTTGAGAAAGATATGTGTTTTGGGAAGAAGTTAAGTAAAACAAATCAATCAACCTCTTCGCTACTATTGGTTAATAGGAAAATTACGCTAGAGCCTTTGAGTAACTATTTTCTTTGTTCAATGACAAAACTATATATTTTTTCTACCGTTTACAAAAACAAAGAGGGATTCAGGGACATCAAGAGAAAGCGGAAATATCTCATTGGATAAAAAAGAGTATTACCCCGGTGGGATTCAAAAAACCAATAAATCATTAGAACAACTAAGGAGCTTTTCATGAAACAAACGGCTACACAATCCATTTACACAGTCAATTTTCATTTGGTTAAAAACTGCAATCTCCGCTGTAAGTTCTGCTACGCCCATTTCCATAACGTAAGACGAAAAGACTTGCTCTCTCTGGAAATGCTCTATAGTATCATCAAAAAGCTAAAAGAAGCAGGCTGTATTAAGCTAAACTTTGCGGGCGGAGAACCTTTTTTGCAACCTCACTTGGGCGAGTTGATCCAATACGCTCATAGTCTAAAACTAAAGACTTCGATTGTCACCAACGGCACTCTTTTGGACAAGAAATGGTTAGATTCCTATGGTGTATTTTTAGATTGGATTGCCATTAGTTGTGATAGTGCAAAGGAAGATGTCCAAAAGGAGTTGGGTAGAGGAAAAGGGGAGCAGGTGAAACAAACTTTCCAAGCATTTGAGTTGATAAAAAACTTTAACGAAACTCACGATCATCAAATTCGTACTAAGTTAAACTCGGTTATTACAAAACTCAACTGGCAAGAAGACATGAGCCAATTTGTTTTAAATAGTGGAATCGAACGTTGGAAAATATTCCAAGTTCTCTTGATAAACGGAGAGAATGATGTCTTTTATCCCTCTCTAGCCATTACTCGCGAGCAGTTTCTTTCCTTTGTCGAACGTCATCGCCACCTGCAAGAGAAAAATATTATCCTGGCTCCTGAAGATAACGATGCCATGACAGAGTCCTATGTCATGGTAGACCCCCAAGGAAGATTTTTTCAAAACACCGATAATGTTTACAAGCTGAGTGGTTCTATTCTTGATACTGGAGTAGAGGAGGCTCTAGAACAGGTTGGCTTTTCGGAAGAAAAGTTTTTGAGCCGGGGTGGTTTCTACGATTACTAGGGGAATCAGCTACCAAAGGGTAAAAGATCCTAGTCGAGATCCATTTCGTGGATCTCGAAGGGAAAGAGGTCTCCCACAAAGTATTTTCTTTCATCATCCAAAATAACATTTATGGCCCAAGCTTTGCAGTTCCCTTCCTAAAAAATTCATGCTATGGTATTTTCAAAAGTTCTCACAAACAGCAAACAAAATGAAGCAGAAAGGCGTAAAAGAATATGGGTATTGGCGGCAAAGATGGGATCAACTATAAGCAAAACTTCGACATCATATTCAAGTGGATGATCAAAGTTTTCACAGGGGAAACGCTAGATGTTTTGGGAATCCATACCGGCAAGATTGTCGATGTTTGTGGATACGAGCCTCGGTTGCAATCTTTCGTTTTCACCAAAACCTCACCCCGAGCAAAAGGCATAAAAAATCTAAAATTTTAATCACTCCGAGCTTTCAATGAATAATTGGAGGGATTTACACTACAAAACCAAACTTCTCTTTCTCCATGTTAAGATAGACCAAAAAAAAATTCTTTGTCCTGAAAGGACAACACAACCCAGCCTAGGATGAAGTCCTAGGAAAACCAAGCCCAGGGAAGAACATATGTACTCATCGTGTTCAGCACAAAACCGAGTTCCATCAATCCATCGAACCATCAAAGAGAGTTTTTGGAATTTTAAATGGCAAAGAGGTTGTAGTCGATGGAGGAAGTGTTAAAACTGAAAGATGGGTTAGAGAAGGCAAGTCTATAAATGACATTTTTCTCTGTCATTAACTATAAATAGTTCATTGGTTGGAGTGACGAGTAACGAAAGTGAAAATCATTTCAGCCAAGTCTCTTTTTGATGGAAAACACCTTCGGCCTATAATTTAGAAATCTAACCCAAAGAAGCAAACTCCTCAATGGAAACTGCCTTTTTTATTTGGTAAACCCCGTACACAATTAACCCCAACAGAATACATCCTCTCTAAATCAAAGTCACAATTTGTGACATCGTGTAGCTTAAGAGAATGATTACTCTTCCTCTTTTACTTCTTTCGATTCCCAATGCTTTTCTGGGCCAAGGATGTCCGGGTCAAAATAGGAAAGACCGCATTTAAAAATACGTGATAATTTGATTAAGCAAGAGGTGGGAATCAAAGTTTGCCCAGACTCCCAATGAGAAACCGCACGCTGACCAGTATCCACTTTATTTGCTAACTCGGATTGAGTTAGATCATGATATTTCCTCAGAAATACCAATCTTTTGCCGATAATTTTTGCTTCGTTTTGTAGTTTTTGTTTCATTTTTCTGTAGTATCAAATCTTGGTTATATTGAGGAAACTTGAAAAGAATATTGTCTGGGAGAAATTTTTGTAATATAATAGAGATATTAACTCTAAAATTCTTACGTTTTAAAAGTACAGAGTTGCCGGAGAAAGGCTTATCTGGGTTTTAGTATCCAGATAATATGCGATATCAAAAGGTATCTTATGAATTTCTATTATCCAGAAAAAATTCAAATTCCCAATAAAAAAAATTATCCTATCTTTCAATTTAGCAATGAGCTCAAGAAATTTTCTCCCCAATGCAACTGGAGTATCATTGATAATCCACCTGCTATGATGGATTGTCATGTTGCGGAAATCTATGGCAAAACAACAAGTAACTTCAATCTTCAAATCGAGCGAAATAAAGAATATTTTAAAGTAAATTGGCGTTTTCAACCGACTCTGCAAGAATGGAGTGTACTTAAGTCAATAATCAAGAGTCACTTAAAGGAGGCTGCTGCATCATGCAACAGCCTTAAAGAACACCTTGGTAAACAAATATTTAGAGATGCTCCACCTTGGTTCTATACCAAAGAAGGGATCGACATGGCAGCGTTTTTCCAGAAAACGCCCATGGCAAAACAATACGCCATTTATATTGTTGAATCCTTCCATAAATTCCAACAACAGAATGATCAAAGCGAACTTGACTTGTTTTTTTCTATTGAAGAGCAGCTAAAAGATATTCACTTTATGATCAAAGCAATTGTTGACCAAGTGAATTTACTTAACGAGAGGTGCCATAAACTAGAAAAAAAGATAGCCCCACCAAAAATAATCATAAAGCCAAATTTACCACCCGTCTCTTCTCATGTAAAATTAAAGGAACAAAATTTTCCTCCCATTTCAGTAGCCCAAGCCCAGAGACTCAAATCCAAGGTAGCGGCGATTAGTCCCGAACGAAAAAAGAGAATGAAAGTCTGGGCCCAATTTAAGAAGGAGTTTTCTTTAACTCGCTATATCCATTTACCCTCAAATAAATTTGAAGAGTCAATGCGATGGCTAGAGCTTTTTACCTTTGACTAAAACTACCTCATATGTTTTTGTTTATTAATAGAACTACAAACATTTCACATTGGTTTATTAAAGGTAAAGAGTTAACTTCTATATAGTTATTGAATTAGTGCTAGAACTATTCTTTTAATAAATTTATTTTGTGATTGCTTCTATTAAAAGCAAAAGGACAATCTCACAACAATTTTCACAGGCAGCAAACAGTGCAAAGCAGAAAGGCGTAAAAGAATATGGGTATTGGCGGCAAAGATGGGATCAACTATAAGCAAAACTTCGACATCATATTCAAGTGGATGATGAAAGTTTTCACAGGAGAAACGCTAGATGTTTTGGGAATCCATACCGGCAAGATTGTCGATGTTTGTGGATACGAGCCTGTCACTCTGGAAGTTAAAGAAGAAAGAATAGATGTCCTTTTGATTGACGAAAACGGGCATTACTACCAATTGGAAGAGGAGAGGAACCTTAGCAGAAAAGATTTGTATCGTTTTGCCGCTCAGCATTTTTTAATTGCCGAGCAAATCAACACAACAAAATTAACTACGGTTATCGTGGCTTCTGGTGAGGTCACTAAACAAACTTCGCTGGAAACGTCTATCGCTCATTTTAGTCCCGTTATTGTTAATCTAACTAAAAGAGATGGAGAAAAAGCTCTTGCGGAAATGAGAGAGCGGGAGTTACCAAACCCCGTTGAGCTAGTATTTTTACCCATGTATGGAGTAGTTGGAAAAAAACATGACGAATTTGCAAAAGATGTTATACTTTATGCAAAGGAATTGTATGACCAAAAGAAAATTGAGCTAGAACTCTTAGGCGCTCTTATTGTAATGTGTAACAAAGTCATTCCTTCGGAAGCGTTGGATATTATTTGGAGCCAGATTGTCATGCTTAAAGTATTTGAATATGCCCAAAGAAAAGGCGAAGAAAAAGGTGAAATTCAAGGTGAAATTAAAGGGATAAAAAAAGTTGCCTTAGAGATGCTTCGCAAAGGTACGGAGCTTTCTTTTATCTCTGAGGTAACCAAGTTATCGATGGAGGAAGTGTTAAAACTGAAAGATGGATTAGAGAAGGCAAGTCTATAAATGACATTTTTCTCTGTCATTAACTATAAATAGCTTCTTGGTTGGAGTGACAAATAACGAAGCCCCCAGGCTTAGGTCATTTTTGTTTATCGAAAACCGTTCTACCCACCATGTCCTCTGGGATGGCTTTGCCTCAACTACTGTTGAAATAAGAGTAGAGAAGGTATTCACTGCGAAGCAGTGGGGAACGTGGCCAGGGGTTTTAACCGGTTGAAAACCCCTGGGATTATGTATTGTATCTCGAATACACTCTGAATGGGCATAATACTCTAAATTGTTTCGCCCCTTCAGGGCCAGGAATATGGAATACCAATATTCCTAGGACTTCGTCCTAGGCTGGGTTGTGTTGTCCTTTCAGGACAAAGAAATTGTTATGTTTCTCCGCAACCCCATCGTGCATTTTTTGTGCATTCCCCCCCTAATCTCGGTTAAAATCTTTCGTTTCCACCGAAACCTCACCCTCCCGATAAAACTCGCAAAGCATTTTCTTGGAAAATAGCTTGCAAATCCTCTGCTGAAAAACCTTTTCTTTCGAGAATTTCTCGTAAGACGAGAACTCCGCGGCAATCTCTTTGGTCGTTAGGAATCGAGGGCACAAAGCCGTCGTAGTCTGACCCCAGGGCGATGTGCTTTGTCCCTACTCGCTCAGCGATATACTCGATATGTTCCGCGATACATTCGGAAGAAGCCCAGAGTTTACCTTTCAAAAAGAAAGGGGCAAAGATTACTCCAATCACTCCTCCGTTGGCTGCGATGGCGTCTATTTCGGCGTCAGAAATATTGCGGGCGGCGGGATGAATGCCTTTGACTCCTGTGTGGGTGCACAAAATAGGGGACTGGCTCAGCTGGCAAACCTCTAGTACTCCGGGAGTATTGACATGGGCTACGTCAATAATGATTGAAAATTCATTTAATAGCTGCACTAGCTCTCGGCCAAATGGACTTAGTCCTTCTCTTTCATTGGCTCCTCTTCCAATAGAAGGAGTGGCTGCTCGGTTTTTGGAGAAATGGGTGAGGGTGAGGTAGCTCACTCCCCGCTGGGCGAGGTGCTCGACTCGGCTAAGATCTCCATTTAGCATATGAGTTCCTTCGACTCCAGGAGCCAAAGCTAAGAGTTGCTTTTCTTGTGCTTTTTGCCAGTCTGTTGGGGAGTAGACCCGGTAAACATTGGGAGAGTGCTGGCAAATTTTATCCAAATAATCTATTTGCCTCTCTAACTCTCTCCAGGCTTTTTCACTTTCCCAAGGCCAATAGTGAATTCCCAGGCAAGCTCCGGTGTAACCGGTTTCTTGCATACGGGGTAAATCGGCGTGGCCAAAAAAAGGTTGCCCTCGAAGTCCTAAAAGATGTTTTTTTCGAATGTCATAGCGGAAAAAGCGTTGAATAATAATAGAGTCTACGTGTAAATCAATTATTCCTGTTTTTTTGGGAAAAGGAGGCGGATTCATAGGAAAACTTTGCTCTTCGGTTGAGAGGAAATAGAAACCAATAAAATACAACGGAATATATTATATTTGGAGCAAGGTTTTTTACATAAGAAAAATGTTTTTTTTGCTTGATAATCTTTTTTCTTCTGGGATAATTAGGATAAATAGATGTGATTAGATTCATTTCTTTTTATTTATCCCAAAACAGGATAAGGAGATGCTTTTATCTTTTAAAAAAGACTCCTTCCATTTGCATTATTAGCCGTAAGGAATTTTAGATTTAGGAGTATTGGGGATGGAAAACGAAAAACTAGGCTTTCTACTGAGTACCTTTATAGCTGTCACCTTAACTCTATTTGTTTGCGCAATTCTTTTTTTTAGCACAACTCTTTTTAGCGTCATGGGAGACAAGCATAAAAGTCATGGCGAAGAAACGCTTGTAGTTGAAAATGTTTTGAATGGGCAAGAGTTAATGACCAAAAGCGATTGCTTTATTTGTCATAAGACCGAGGGTAAGCTCATAGGGCCTTCTTTTGTTGAAATAGCGGAAAAATATGAAGACAATTCTGAAAATGTTTCTCTGCTTGTCAGAAAAATAAAACTAGGAGGGAGTGGAACTTGGGGAGACGCCCCGATGACAGCTCACCCTCAACTAGAAAGAGACAACGTCAAAGCTATGCTCCAGTGGATTTTTGACCTAAAAGGTAAAACAGTTACCGCTTCAGAACATGAGCTAGCTTTACACCCTGTAGGTTTTGGGGATGTAGATCCCGTAAAAAAAGGCGAGCAGATTCTAAACACTCAATGTGCTCCTTGTCATCAAACAGGAGGAGTTGGTAAAATAGGGGTGGCTCCGAGCATTCGAAATAGAGATTTTTTAGCTTTGGCTTCTGATGATTTCATTAAGGAAACGATTCGTCGTGGTAGAGAGGGAACCTCAATGGTGCCCCGACCTGATTTAAGTGAAGAAGACCTGGATGCCGTAGTGGCCTATCTAAGAAGTAGTTGGATTCCTCTGCCACTGGACATCAAAGTGGATCCTTCTGTTAAGTACAGCGGAGACCCTCAACAAGGTCATATAACCTATCAAACGTATTGTGCTTCTTGCCATGGTGAAAATGGTGATGGCTACATTTCGGGAGGAGTTGGACCAGGAATTGGTTTAAAGGGCTTTCTCAATGTTGCCTCTGACGACTACATATTCAAAACAGTGGAAAATGGACGAGTTGGAACAGCGATGAGAGCTTTTGTTGGATCAAGAGGTTTGGCCAATTTAGAAAAAGAAGATGTTTATAACATAATTTCTTTTTTGCGAGAACAAGCTAGTAAAAACGAGAGTAAAAACGGCAGGTAGTCGGTTACTAAAATCAAGAGGAGAAATACATGAAAAGACGAAGCTTCATCAAAGGGGCTGCCGCTGCAACTGTAGCGGGAGGAATCATCGCGGAAAACGGTTGGGCTGTTCCCGAAGGACAAACTTACGAACTAGCTAAAACGACTGCAAAAGATAACATTCTCGCAGCTTGTCCATACTGTGGAGTAGGTTGTGGCACCATTATTAAGACAAAAAATGGGCGCATTAGCAATATCGTTCCTGACAAAGATCATCCGACCAACAAAGGACTCCAGTGCATCAAAGGATTAACTTCTGCTGAGGCTATCTATGTCGATCGCCTGACAAAACCTTTAATTCGTAAAGATATGTCCGATCCTCTGCGAGGACACGTCTCTAAAACAAAAGGTTCTTTTGATAAGGAACATTTTCGAGAAGCGAGTTGGGATGAAGCAGAAGAGCTGATCGCTGAGCAAATTGCTGAAATCATTAAGACAAAAGGAGGAAACTCCATTGGTCTTTATGGCTCAGGCCAGCTAACTGTGGAAGGGCAATATCTAGAGAATATTTTTATGAAGGGGATTATCGGGTCTAACACAATAGAAGCTAACGCTCGTATGTGTATGACTTCTGCCGTAACTGGTTACTTCAAGTCAATAGGTTCGGATACTCCACCTACTTGCTATGAAGATATTGAGATGGCCGATATGATCACTTTCTGGGGACATAATGCTCGTGGTTCTCACCCCATACTTTACTGGCGTGTGGCTGACCACAAAGCTCAAAAAAATATTCCTACTCTTGTCGTCGATCCTAGAAGAACAGGGACAGTGCAAGGTTTAGAGGACATTAACCCTGACAACAGCTTCCACTTTCCAACGATCAACGGAGACATTTCCATCCATAATGCTTTGGCCTATGCCATAATGGAGAAACATCCTGAGGCGGTAGCTTGGGATTTCTTAAAGAGCCATACAACGGGATGGGAAAAATATGTCGAAGAAGTAAAATCAGGCTACAATCCTGCTGAAGTAGAAGATCGAACAAAAATCCCTGCCGAAGATATCTATAAATTGGCAAAAGTTTGGGCCAGTGCTAGTATCAAAGGGAAAAAAAGGGGCCGCGGAGGAGTGCTTAGTTTTTGGGGTATCGGTTACAACCAACACCTTCACGGACAGCACAATACCATGAGCATAATCAACCTGATGGCCTTGACCGGAAACATTGGTCGGCAAGGCTGTGGACCTCACTCTCAAACCGGACAACCTAACGCGATGGGCGAGAGAATTACCGGAGGATTAACCGGACGACTACCTTTTAATATTGGACTAAACGATGCTGTTCATCGGAGAAAAATGGCAAAAAGTTGGAATATCCCTCCAGAGCGTCTAGATAAAGTAGCTGAGATGTCCAACACTGGAATGGCCGTTGGCATGATGGAAAGAGCTCTCAAGGGAGAAGTCGATGCGATGTTCCTCATTTATGCCACTCATATTGATTTGCCGGATTCCTATACTCTAGTTCGACCTGCTTTGACAAAGATGTTTACCGTAGTCCAAGAGATCTACGAACATGCTCCCAATAATCTGTATGCGGATGTCATTTTGCCTGCGGCCACTTGGGGAGAATGGGTCGGGGGTACCTATATCCAATCCGAAAGACGTTTTTATGTTGTCGATGGAACAGCCAACCCTATTAAAGGCTGTCGTCCGGACATGGACATGGTTATCGACAAAGGAAAACTGATTGCCGAAAAACTAGGCTTGGATGGAGATAAGATTTTCCCTTACCACCGTAAGGAAAATGGGTTCTATGATCCAGAAGAAGTTTTCCGTGATTTTATCAAAGCCTCCAAAGGAACAGATTCCGATATGACGGGGATTTTGGAAGTGGAAAAAGAAACCGGGAAATCTCCTTACGAGCAAATCCGAAACTTACGCGGTATTCAGTGGCCTGCTCCGACAGCAGCTATTGCTAAAGCCGGTGGAACAAAAAGACGATATATGGGACAAGAAGGCTACTGGCCGGATAAGCCCTATGCAGAGTTTCGTCATACCGATGGCAAACTCCATTTCCACATGTGCCACCAAGACTATTCTCAGTACCGAGAAATTACCGATGAGCTATCAAAAGCAGGGACAGATCCTAATTATTTTATTATCGATCACTACGATGTTCTCGTTCAAGCCCGAGATGCCGGTCTTACTCCTGAGCTTCCTCACGCCGATCATTTAGGAAAAAAAATAGGCCAGTGTCCTAAGGATAAGTACCCTTTTTGGTGGGCAACAGGAGTGGTTTATGAGCATTTTCATACTTCAAAAACTATTAGATCAGGTACGACCAAAAAATTAGTTCCTGAAATGTACGTGGAAATGCACCCTGACGACGCCAAAGAGTTGGGAGTTAAAGACGGCCAGTGGGTAAAAATAACAACCCGACGAGGTAGTATCGAAGCGAGAGTTTCGATTGGTTTAGACTCTGTTGTCAAACCTGCTCGAAACACTGTACCCAAAGGTTTCTTGTTTAGCCCTTGGAATCTTTCGGTTGCGGATTCGGCTGACCCAAAGAAGAATCGTTGGCTCGCCAATGGTACTACTCACCGAGCTTTTGACCCAGTTTCGGGCCAAGCTGATTTCAAGAAGTGCGCAGCACGAGTAGAGGTTCTTTAGATGGAACGACGCAAGTTCATGAGATCTTTTATGGCGGGAGTGGTTGCTTGTGGATTAATTCCCCTAGTGGACAAACTCCCCAAACCGATCTCTTCTCGCTTAAAAAAATATCTCCGCCCTCCCGGAGCAAAACCAGAAAAAGAGTTTCTCGACGCTTGTATTGGGTGTGGTCAATGTGCGAATGTTTGTCCGAACAAATGCATCTCTCTTTCGGGCCTAGAAAAAGGCTTAGAAAACTTGGCCACCCCTTACATTGTTGCGAGAGCAAAAGCATGTATTCTCTGTATGGCTTGTACCCAAGTTTGCCCTACCGGGGCTCTAACTCCTTTAGAGCCTACCTTAGAGGGTATGCTTTCTGTTACTATGGGAACCGCCTTTGTCGCAGAAGATATATGCTACTCCTATGCGGGAAGAACTTGCGGAGCTTGCTATCACGCTTGCCCTCTTCCAGGTAAAGCAATTACACTGGGGCTCTTTGAGCAGCCTCATGTTAATCCAAAATACTGTGTGGGTTGCGGGCTATGTGAACAAGCTTGTATTCATATGCCCCAGGCCATTCGGGTTATTCCGATCAAAGATTTAGGTACTCAAACATGAGAAAACTGGACACAGGAAAAAAGCTTTTAGCCTTATCCATATTTACTCGGTTTTCTGTATTGATCCTTCTTTGTCTTTTGGGACTTTGGACGGAGTATTTGAACTTAAAAATGGGCTACAACAACCCTCGTTTGGTCGAGCTGAGTTCAGGCCCTGCGATGCGAGTTTTCTATGAGTGCTCCGATGCTTTTTTTTCCCTTTTTGGCGACCCTTTGGAGGCGGCCCAAACCTTTGGTGGTATGACTTGGTCCATTCGGCTATGGGGCGTTCCTTTCACCGACCCCATAGCTTTCTTTTCTATTTTAGTGCGAGATCGTTCTTTAGAATGGGGATTTGTTCTTGGACTAATCCTGCCCATCACTCTAGTTCTTCTTTTTGGCCGAGTATTTTGCACTTATATTTGCCCGGCCTCTCTTCTTTTTTTTACGATTTCTCGAATAAGAAGACTCTTAGGAGGATTTTTTTACTTTCCTAACCTTTCCCTTTCGAAGGGTTTTGCTTGGGGAATTTTAGTCGGTGGGCTTTTGTTAGCTCTGTCTTTTGGTCATGGGATTTGGATTTTAATTTTACCGTATTTTGCTATGGGGCAAACTATTTTTCATGGAATTGCTTTCGGAACAATCTCGGTAGCTTTCTTTAGCCTAATTCTCTTTTCTCTTTTTGATTTATGCCTAGGCCAGCAGTTCACTTGTCGCTATATTTGCCCAACGGGACGTTTTCTGGGATGGATGGGAAGTAAATCTCTCTTTTCTGTTCGTAGAGATGCTAAAAAATGTTTACCGGAGTGTCATATTTGTTATGATGTCTGTCCTCTGAAGGTAGATCCAAAGATCGACGATAGTAAAGATTGTTCTCTTTGTGGAGAATGTCTCGTCGCCTGTCCTACTAAATGTTTATCGATAGGAAAAGTTGGAGAAACATGGGTAAAATTAGGTTAATACCAATTCTTTGTGTGCTTTTTTCCTTGGTCTCTCCTTTGTGGGGACATCATTTCAAGGGGCTTCCTCATTTCTCTTACTTTGAAAACTATCCTCAGATTCCCCAAGAAGAATTTCTCGGACAGAATGAGTCCTATGAATTTTCTTTAGTACTCTATGATTTCCAAGGATTAAAGCAGCAGAGTCTTCAAACTCCCAACAACGCTAAGCTCTATCTCATTATTTTTAATCTAGAGAAAAACAAAGTTTATAGTGGGCCGGTCAATTTGGAAATTCTAGATGGAGAAAAACCTGTTGTTTTTATAGAATCTGTTCATCCAGAAGAAGAAAATGTCTACTCCACCCAAAGTATTTTACCTCCTACAGGAAACTATTCTCTTCGTGTCACCTTGCTCGAAGAAAATAATTTAAAAACAAAAATACCTTTTCTTCTCACTTCTCAAAAAATTCACTGGGGAAAATGGATAGCGCTTAGCTTACTTTTTTTAATAGTAGTTGCCGCAGTAGGTTCTCGAAGAGCTCGGATTCTTAAGGATAGAAAGATGGATAAACAGCAAGCCCGTCATAACAAATAGAGAAAATTCACCATGGAAAATGAAAATTGCAGCATTAACTCCCCCTTAGGACATACTATGGAGGGGATTCCCACTTGGATGGCAATTAGCGCCTTAGCCATTATAATCCTTGCATCTCACCTCTTTTTAAATAAACACAAAGAAAAATCAAAAAAAAGTTCTTATCCCAGATGGAATCTTCTCAACTTTCGTTTATTTAAATATTTCGTCAAAAAAAAATACTTCCCTATTCTTGTCCAGTCTATCTCGATGATTCTTTTTACTTTCATTATTGTTGCGGGACTGATTGGAAGCCAACGTTCCAATATTTCGACAGTTTTAACTTGGACTTGGTGGTGGGCTTTATTGATATTTATTATTTTGGGATTCGGCAAAGGTTTTTGCATGATCTGTCCTTGGGAAGGCTTTGCCAGTCTTTTCACTTCAGGCTCTCTCGCTTCTCGGATCAAAAAAATAGGATTTGAGTGGAAATGGCCCAAGTTTCTTCGTAATCTTTATCCTGCTCTCGCTCTCTTTATTCTATTAACCTGGATAGAGTTAGGATTTGGTGTCACTAAATCCCCCTCAACAACGGCTCTTTTAGGGCTAGGGATGGGAGCAATGGCTGTTCTTTTGGCGATTCTTTTCGAGAAAAGAGCCTTTTGTCGCTATGTTTGTTTGGTCGGAAGAATTAGTGGTATTTACGCTCTTTTTAGTCCGGTAGAATTGCGGGCAGAATCTTTTGATGTTTGCCGTAGCTGCAAAACAAAGGACTGTGTTAAAGGAACCAGTACCGACACAGGTTGCTCTCTTAATCTTTTTCCAGGATATTTACAAGAAAATACCTACTGCACTCTCTGCACCGAATGCGTTCGGGCTTGTCCTCACGACAATTTGGCGATTAACATACGCCCTCCGGCAACTGACCTCATGCGGAAAGAAAAATTTCGGATGGACGAAGCGGTTATGGCAGTGGTCTTACTTGCTTTGACAAGTTTTCATGGAATAACGATGACTCCTCAATGGACAAGAGTCAACGACTTGCTACGTGTGCACACGGGCTTTGGTAAACTTTTTGTTTTTACGGTTTTAATGATACTCTTAACGCTTCTTCCTTTTCTGATTTTTTGGTTAGGAGCAAAGATTTCCCATCGGCTGACAAAAAGCACGGAAGTCTCTCCTCAGCAAATTTTTAAAACCTTTGCCTATTCCTTAATTCCAGTAGCTCTCTTCTATCATTTGGCTCATAACAGCATGCATTTCTTTATGGAAGGGCAATATATCATTCCTGCTTTAAGCGATCCTTTTGGCTTTGGGTGGGACATTTTTGGTACCGCTAAAAATACCTATGCTGCTTCTCTTTCCTTAGAAACTGTCTGGTGGGTTCAAGTGATCTTGATTCTTGTAGGTCACGTCTATGGAGTGAAGATTGCTGATCGCTTAGCAAATCAAATGTTTCAAAGTTCTTCCGTAAGTAAACTGCGAAGTCTTTTGCCTCTAATGGTGACAATGATTTTCTACTCTAGTTTTAGTTTATGGCTAATTGCTCAGCCTATGGAAATGCGGACGGGAATGTAAAATGAAACCTATTAATAGAAGGCAATTTTTTCGGCAAGCGTTACAAGAATTTGTCCGCGAAATCCATCCTGCCTCAGAAAGTCAAGAAAGTCCCAAAAAAGAGCTGGAAATCTATGTACGTCCTCCGGGAGCTTTACCCAACGAAGAGGATTTCTTAAAAACTTGCCAAAGTTGTGGGGAATGCGCTCAAGCATGCCCTTTTGATGTTATTGAGCTACTTGAAAAGAAGGACAAAGGAAATTCTCCGACTCCCTTTATCCAGTTGAATAAAAATCCCTGCCGTTGGTGCCGGGATATGCCTTGTATCACTGCTTGTCCTAGCGGAGCTTTACGAAAAGAAGAGGATACTAAAATACAAGCGATTGCCAAGGTAAGTTTAAATCAGGAAAATTGCTTAAATGAGCAGGGAATTCTTTGCGATGAGTGCGCGGTTGTTTGTCCTGGTGATGTTAAGGCCATTAAAATGAGAGGACGAAAACCGCATTTAGATCCTTCACTTTGCGTGGGATGCGGGCTCTGTGTCTTTCACTGTGAATCTGATCCTCGGGCCATCGAATTTCTTCCTCAACTAGATTGAACTTTTATAGCCTAGAAAGGGCAAACTATCATGAAAATTTTTCTCAAGAAAATAGCTCTTATTACTTGCGCTTTATTATTTTCTGCTATATTTTTTGCTGCCTGTCATCGAGTAGGTGGCCCGACAAGCTTTAAGAACTTTACCTTACCAGGCGTCGATGGCCAAGAGTACTCTCTTTCTCAGTACAAGGGGAAAATCATTGTCTTGGAATGGACAAGTCTTGACTGTCCTTGTGCAGGAAAACAGTACACAAGTAAAAATATGCAGAAACTTCAAGAAAAATACCGCAAGCAAGATGTCGTTTGGTTTACGATTTGTTCTTCTGCTCCTGGTAACCCAGGTTACTTGAGCATATCAGAGACTCAAAAGAGGTTATTGTCTCTAGAAGCTAAGCCGACAGCCTATCTTATAGACGAGTCGGGCACAGTGGGGCATCTCTATGGAGCCAAAACAACTCCTCATATGTTCGTTCTAAACCAAGAAGGCCTTGTTGTTTATAACGGAGCTATTGATAATGTCAAAAACTTAGCGGACGAAGATGTGACTAAGGCAGATAACTACGTAGCTCAAGCGTTAGATGCTTTACTCACTGGTCAACCTATCGTCGTAAAAAGAACTATTTCTTATGGTTGCGCGGTTAAGTACAAACACTCTAACTTGCCTAACTCGACTAAAGGAATGCATTAGGGCGTGTCCTCGTTCAGCTTTTTTGCAATGTTTTGTGAAGCAGAAATATAAGAATGAAACTAAGCAAAGATCGTGGCTCGAGTCGTAATCGTAATCTTTTCTTTATTTTCGATTACGAGTACGATTAAGATTACGAGCACGACTCGAATTACGAGAGGCACAAAGTACGTTCTTGATTTTTTCCCTCACCTTTCGCAAAAATTCAAAAAAATTACTGCGTGCAAACTATGACAAAAGTATA
Source organism: Planctomycetota bacterium (assembly GCA_029260735.1). Lineage (GTDB taxonomy): Bacteria > Planctomycetota > Uabimicrobiia > Uabimicrobiales > Uabimicrobiaceae > JAJDCR01. Next base: position 4,188 of record JAJDCR010000103.1, on the reverse strand, counting down.
ATGTATGTATGTAGTCAATTTGTTTTTTTCATGCGAAAGGAATCCTGTGAATTACATTATAGATGAATTCGACACTCCCAGTTCTCCCGCCCTAGAGCTCCTCTATCCTATTGAAAAACAAAGAACATGGAATACCATATCCATATCTGCAGGAATTATTCTAGTTTTAACTGGTGGCTATCTATGGTCTCAGAACGTTTATATAGAAGAAGCATCGGTGGGATTTATAGTGGCATACATAGGTCTTATCGTCCTTGGTTTTTCTGTCGCAGGAGGCAACCAAGCAGGGATGCCTCAAAAGCTCGTCTTTCAAAATAAGTCCGGGCGGCTTCAGGTGATTCAAAATGTTTGGGATAGTGATGACCAGACGTGCTATATTCCCTATACCGCCATCCGTAGATTTCATGTTAGCCGCCATGTTTCGACAAGCACAAGTGGTTCGGGAAGTAATACAAGAAGCAGAACCACGATTACTTACCACGCTGAGATGCATAAATGTGACGGAGCGACTTGGACCTTGGGAAAATATTCTTCTCGGGAAGAGGCTGATAAATTTGTCCATCATCTTCGCTCTCGAGTTGAATTGACTCACTCTTCCACTAAAAAAGAGGCTCCTTCTTTACCCTTATTTGACGTCACGAAAAGAAACTCCGAGACTATTATTCGCTGGAAAAAGAGAAGCAATTTCCCTTCCACTCTTCCCTTCCTTTTAATCGGAGGCGGGATAGCTCTTTTTGCCTTTTCTATGCCTTTCCCAACAATCTTTCGTGTACTTCTCGTGGGCTTTTTTGGCGGCATAATCGGCCTTCTCCCTCTCCTATCTGTCTTAAGTTCTTTAGGAGCGCACCAAGTTGTTCATATTACAGAAAAAGAACTCTCCTCTTATGTAGAAGGAGGTTTTGCCCAAGGAAAGTTTGCTCTTCCTCTCTCAGAAATTACCGGAGTTGTTTTTAATGTTGATCCAAATGTTATTGATTCGAGTATTCAAATTCAAAGAGCTGAAGAGCTAAAGCAGATGATAGAAACAGTCCAAGGATCTGTTAAATTAGGGAATTTATGGAACTTAGCAACCAGTCGAAAAGTTATTGATGGAGGAAGCCTCACTTGCCATGAGCGAGTAGCACTGGAGCAACTTATTCAAGATGCTCTAACTCGGCATGGGCATCAACTCAGCGAAGAAAATAAAGACCTCTTAGAAAAATACCATCAGGCTATTTCTCAGGACAATTCCCAAGAAGAAAGAGAAAAAAGAGAAGACAAAGAGTACATTTAACCCCCTTCCCGCAACATATAAAAATTTAAACAGGCCCGCTATGCAATATTGGATTGTTATTTTAATTTTTCTAATGAGTAGTTTTCTTTTTATCGAAGCCAATGAAAGGGTTTCCGGTCTCTTAAAAGAAGTGCCTTCGGCCAACGAAAAACGCCAAGAAGAAATAAAAAATGAGCTTTTACAAGTAGGAAAAAAAGCCCTACCTTACTTGGCCCAGAGTTTAAGTAACAAAGATCCTCAAGTAAGAAAATTTACTGCAAGTACCTTTCGAGCCATGGCAAAAAGAGACTCAAGTCTACTCTCTGAGCTTATCGAAGGTTTAAAAAAGCCAGAAGAAGAGAAACGGTCGCAGTCTGTCATGATTTTGGGGGCTATTGGCCCAGAAGCTTCTCCTGCCCTAAAAGAACTGGCCATGACTCTCGATGATCCTGCCAGCAATGTTCGCTCGCAAGCGGCTTTTGCTCTGGCTAAAATGGGGCCAGTAGTATTAGAGTATTTACCTGAGGTTTTTCAGAAAAGCTCAAAGATCCAAACCCAGAGCTATGTTATTTGGTTGGCGGGAAAACTGGGCGGGGAAGGCCAAGAGGCTCTTCCTCTTTTGCAGCAAGCTTTAGCTTCCTCTTCTTTACAACTGCGCTATAGTGCGGTTACGGCAATTGCTAAAATCGGCCCTGGTGTTTCTAGTTTGGTGCCCGACTTAATTTTACAGTTATCTTCTTCTCCTTCTCATATAAAACCCAAGTTTACTCGTGCCATAAAAGCGATGGGGGAAAAAGCCTCTCCTTTTTTAATCCAAACCATTGAAGAGAAGCCTAAAGAAGTATTCACGCGCTTAACTTTGATCCAGCTTTTAGGAGAGATCCAAGAACCTGTTGCTGAAGTCTCTTCTGTCTTGGGAAAATTGCTCCTGGAAAGAGATACTCGTATTCGCTATACCGCGGCAAATGCTCTTGCCCAAATGGGAGAAAAGGGTGTGCCCACTCTCATGGAGTATTTAGAAAACAAAGACGGAAAAGTGCGCCGATTCTCTGCTTGGGCCCTAGGAAAAATAGGGAATCCTGCTCTTCCTGCCACTGCTCTTCTAATCAAAACTTTGGCCGATCCTCTTCTTCCTGTCCAAGAAAATGCTTCCTGGGCTTTAGGTCAAATTGGCCCTCGGGCAGTTCCTGCTCTCTTGCTTGCTTTGAACTACGAAAATCCTCAAGCTCGATTTTTAGCTTTAAAAACTCTCGTCCAAATCGGACAACCACAAAAAATTGTCCTGAAAGCTTTATTTCAATCTTTAGCGGATAAAAACAAACTGATTGCCGACTATGCGACCAAGAATATAGTCTTGTATAAAGAAAAAGTTCTGCCTTGGGTAGAAAAAATCTTAGAGCAAAAAAATGCTTCCCTAGAGGAGCGTTTACTTTGGATTTTAGAACAAATAAAAGAGACAACAACAGACTCTCAGGCCAAAACAAAAATAGAACAGATTTTAAAAACTTATCAGGCATCTAAAGAAAGTAAAAAATAATGAAAAAATATTTTTTGTTTTGCTTTTGTTTTTTTCTGACGGGCTCGCTTTGGGCAGATCAATGGCTTAATATCCTTAGAGAACCTCTTTCCGGAAACTACCCCCAGCCTCAAAATGAAGTCGTTTGGCGAAAATACTTAGGGAAAGCCTTACAAGAAGCACAAAAAACAAATCGACCTCTTTTTGTCACTTTTCGATGTCTTCCCTGTAAGCAGTGCAGTGACTTCGACCGAGTGGTTCTTGCAGGAAGCCCTCAACTTACCCCTTGGTTAAAGCACTTTATCACAGTACGTTTAACCGATGCTCGCAGATTAAATTTAGAGATTTTTGATATAGAAGGCTACCAAGATTTAGATCTTTCTTGGTGGGGCTATTTTCTCTCTCCAAAGGGAGAAACCTACTCCGTTTTTGGAGGACGCGATCATGTTTCTGATAAAACAAGGATCAGTGAAAAAGCTCTCGTTAATACCCTAAAGAGAGTCCTAGACCACCATTATAACTCTAAACGCCCGAGCTGGAAAATCGATGGAAGAAAACCTAGGCTCTCTCGCTGGCGTTCTCCGACCAAACTGGCAGGATTTTCTTCTTGGATTAAGGAAAGAAAATACGTCCAAAAACAAAGCTGTCTTCACTGCCACCAAGTCGCCGAAGTCTTACGAGAGCCCGCCATTCGAAAAGGAACCTTTCGAGGAAGAGAAGATCTCCAAATGTGGCCTCTTCCTGAAAATGTTGGCATTGTCTTAAACCGAGACCACGGACTAAAAGTCGATGAGGTAAAAGCACAAAGTCCAGCCGAGCAAATAGGTTTAAGAAAAGGAGACATTCTCGCTGCGGCAGAAGATCAAAAACTTTTCGGCCAAACTGATTTTCGAGGAGTTCTCCACCGTGGCCCCCCAGAAGACGGCTCTCTCAAAGTCTATTGGTTTCGTGGGGAAAATCTCCACTTCGGCTCTTTAGACCTAGAAAAGGGTTGGCGTGCAACAGAACTTTCCTGGCGAGCCTCTGTTGCTGATGGGAACATTGGAATGTGGCCTGGTTTTGGATGGCCTCTAAAAGGACCTCATTCAGGAAAAGGGAAAATGTCAATTCGCCCTTGGATGGGGAATAAACCAAATAGATTGCCCGCTTTTCGAGCAGGACTCCGTGGAAATCATGTCGTCATTGCCGTAAATGGAGAAAGCCCTGATCTTTTTGGTCGCCCTTTTATGGCTTGGTTTCGATTAGCCGGACACAAAGAAGGGGATTCTATTACCCTGACTGTTTTGGAGAAAGGACAAGAGAGGGATATCAGCTATATTTTGCAAAAACCGATGGAGTGATTTTCTGCCCTTGGTAGCCTGAGAATTCCTCCAAATTTCCTTGTTCTTAGTAGGCGTAACGGACAACCACAAGGGCCTTT
>JAJDCR010000102.1 GCA_029260735.1 Planctomycetota bacterium | reverse complement strand
TTGTGGTTGTCCGCTACGCCTAATAAAATACATCCTTGGGAAATTATTTTTTAGAAAACCAAACTACCATACTATAAGGGATAGAGGAACAAAAATGGCCTCCACCTCTTATATATTAGGGCTTTCCCTTAACTTAATGGCATTGGGGCGTTGCCCTGGGCTGGGTTGTTTCGCTCTTTCAGAGCTGAAGAAAACCAATACAAACCATTGCTAAGAAATGTTTTAAGGGAAAAACCTACCCCACTCAGCCCCAAAGGGGGAACCGTGAGGAACGAACGGGGGGGGACACGATGAAAATAAAAGACTTTGCAGGCTATTGAACTATGCTACAAAAACGATTACTCCAAGATCTCATATCAATCCCAACTGCTTCAAAGTTTCGCGGTAAATTTCAAGCTTCATCGAATATTTCATCGTATTGGCGGGAGAGGTTGAGGGTAAAACGATTTTCTCTATAGGAAGATGGCGAAAATTTTTTAGATAGATTTGGTAGGCTCTTTGACCTGTAAATAAAATAGTTTGGAGGGTAGGATGCTGGGAGAAAAAAGCTCGGAAGTCATGGACTTCTATGACTTGTAGCTGCGAGTCGGAGGAGTTTTTTCTTTGGCAGGTTTTTACCACGTCCCACACTCCTAATTTATGATCGAGGAGGAAGTTTTTTTTGTCTTCTGAGTTTGGTAAGTGACAAGAAAAGATCTCTTCCATGATTTTCCAAAACTGATTCCTTTTATGCCCGTAGTAAAAAGAGTTATGGAAGGAATCTAGGCTGGGAAAAGAGCCTAGGAAAATAGCCTGAGATTTTTTGTTAACAATGGGGGGGAAAGGGTGATTTGTGAGCATTTTAGATTTTGCAAAAAAAATTTGGCTGATAAGGGAAACCTTACCAGCCTTAGAACTTAGTTAAATAGCAAACTAATGGCTATGTAAAACGTGTTCTACATTATGGAATTCTCCGTGGCTTTGGCTCCAGTAGTCCAAGAATCCTTGGCTGCTTTGAATCCAAGCGCGGTTATAATGACCATCAGGAGAGATAATACGAACCATTTTTTCATTGTTGTCGAATGTATAGTCGCGTCCGTCCGAGTAGAAGTGCTTGATCTTCATGCCTTGCCGAGTCTTTACATGCCAACCATCTTCAGGAATATCCCAACTGGAGTCGATTAAGAACTCGATGACTTGCCAGAAATTACCAGAAGGTAAGTAGCCTTGGTCTACTGCTAAGCCTGAATCGTTAGGAAGGCCAAAAATCATGGTATGTGGGAATTGAGTTGCTAGAGATATCAGATCATTGTCTCCTCCATACTCATAATGAAGGGTGGACATGACATCACGAACTAAACCAAAGCCACGAGGATCTGTTCCTCCCATGACCCCACTTGTCGTAGTGCTGCAAAGCTGATCAGCTCCTGCAGAAAATCCGACGGTAAGCTTTCCTGCTTTTTGTCTATCGTGGAGAATGCGGCCGAAGATATTTTCGTCTCCGAAGTATTGTTCTCCCAGTTGCTTATAGCGCTCCATTCCCAATGTAGTGCTTCCGCCACCTAAGATCACAACCTCATAACGAGCGAGGCAATCAAACAATTTAGCTACGTCTTCTTGGCTTAACTCTGGTCTCCAATAAAAAGGGTGCGAGATTAAACCCCAATCGCGAAACTGGTCAAAATACCAACGAAAAGTACCCCATCCGTACTCTTGTTGGTGCATTTCCCCCATCGAAGTAGGTAAATACAATATGGTTTTGTTGTCGTGACTTTTGAGCGCTCTTTCGACGATCCAATCTCGATGAATGTAAGCGCAACGATTGTGAGAACTATAAATTAATGCAGTTGGAAACATTCCATACCTCTTACTAGATAATTTTATAAAATGTGGTGATAAAATAGGTGCTGACCAAATTGGTCAGCAAAATTTATTTTTGTGTCCAGACCGCGTAGTCATTACCAGAAGTAGCAACTACCCAGTTGTTGCCAGGAGACCAATCTCCAGAGCCAATTTTTACAGCGACTTTGCCATCAATAATAGCGGCGTATTTTTGGGCATCGGCCACGCGAATATCTACTCCACTCATGGAGTGAATTTTTTGAGCTTTTCTAATCTGAATCAAAGCTTTGATTAAATCTCCCAAGCCCCAGTCATAAAAATGAACCCAATAAACAGTGGGGACTCCAGGATGTGTAAGGATATAAGCATATCCTTGCATAATTTTATCCGAAGGAAAAGCCCAATGATTTTGCCCTGATTTAGGACTAGGCCCCGTGTCATGGTTATCGATAAAAGTAACGGTTCGCTCAGGCCACCATCCAAGTAAACCAACGGGTTTACCAGCAGGGTCTTTTAACCTCCAGTATTCGCTGTGAGCAACAGCGTGCTGAAGAACTCCTTTTGTTGTGAAGTCAAAGGCTGATGACTTTCCTTGAGTGGCATTAATCCAGTCACAAAGTCTTTGTCTATGAGCATTGGGATTATTGAGATCTAAATCATCCCAGTACTCACCTACGGAAAAGTACGGTTGAGAAGCATCGTTGTAAAGTCCGACATAATGACCACCATAGCCCTTGACATAGTCATAGCGCCATCCATCATAGCCCATATCTTTTTTCAGCCATGTTAGCCAGTCTTGGATACCTCGTTGAACCTCAATTTGAGTATGATCTAAGTCGCGTCCGGCATGAAAGCCTAAGCCTGTGTCTTGATTTCCTGTTGCCCCAGGCCATTCGTCATTCGAGCAAACAGCATGGCTTCCCCACTGTGGTTCTGTGAAGTCGGCCCAATTTTTTGTTCCCACTCGGTGGTTTACAACAATATCAGCTAAAACCTTAACTCCCAACTGATGGAAACTACGGATAGCTTTTTTTAGCTCTTTCTCGCTCCCATAGCGACTATTTTGGAAATAGAGCCGATTGGGTAAGTAGCCTTCATCGCTGGCAGAGAAAGAGGACGGAGGAAACCAGACCAAGTCAAAACCAGATTTTTTTATATCAGTAGATTTTTCTGCAAGAGTATTCCACCAAGAAGACTGATGGCTTTCCCAATGAAAGCCTTGCAACAAAATAGCATCATTGCCTTCTTCAAGAGTTTTTTCTTGTCCTACAATGGTATGAGAGAGAACAAAAAAGAATAAAATAAAAAGAATATGCCTTAGCATCAAAATAAACTCCCCATATTTTATGGATGAAAGTATTCTTCATAAAAAATACTTGGTATATATTGATATTTTTCAAAGAATATAACATAATCTCTAGTATCAGACCAGCTAGAAAGGAAAAATTTTTAAGGACGCTTTATGATACGGCAAAAATTATTCATCTGTATTTTTGGGTTTATTGTTTTCTCTGGAACAACTTGTTTAGAAGCTAGTTATGAAAAAGCATTGATATTCTATCAAGAGCAAGAGTATTCTTCTGCCGAGATTCTTCTAACTCAAGTTTTAGAAACAGAAACGAGTGAAACCAAAATTTATTTTTTACGGGGAAAATGTTTATTGGAGTTGGGAAAAAATTTAAGTGCTATTCGAGATTTTACAACTGCTTTACGACTGGCTCCTGATACAGTAGATTTTCTTTATTTTAGAGGAAAAGCCTATCTTAAACAAGAGTTACACAAGCAAGCAAACGACGATTTTTCTTATTTGCTGGAGCTTTTTCCAGAGAGTGTTTGGGGGCATTACCAAAGAGGGCAAAGTTTCCAAGGAAAAAAAGAGTGGGAAAAAGCCAAAATTGATTACGAGAAAGCTCTTTCACTCCAACCTAAGTTTATCCCTGCCATCGAAAAAATGGGAGAGCTCGCTTTCTTTCAAAAAAAATGGAGAGAAGCTCTTTCTTTTTTTGACCGAGCCCAGTTTCTGAATGCTAAGAATCCCCAAGTTTTTTTCTTTCGTTCCCTTGCTTACCAAAATCTAGAGGAAAAAGAAAATGCTTTGCAATCTATCAATGAGGCTCTTGGCTTGAACAATCAAGATTTTCGCTTTTGGAAGCAACGAAGCCAGATCTATTTAGAAACACAAAACCTTTTCCAGGCATTAGAAGACTTAGAGCAGGCAATCGTTTTAGCTCCTCAAAACCATAGTTTCTTAGAAGAAAAATTGGCTCTACTCATTAAAATGAAGCAGTATAATCGAGCTTTGGGAGATTTGCACCAAGCTATTGCAAAACATCCTTCTGAGAAGCTTTATGAACAAAGAGCTATCTGCTACCGAGAGCTAAAAGAATACCCTGAAGCTCTTTCCGATTTAGAAAGCGCTCTTGAAATAGACCCAAGTAACCTAGATCTTTACTTAGAAAGAGGAAAATGTTATTTTTTTTCCAAACAGTATTACCGGGCTTTAAAAGATTACAATAAAGTCATTGATATGGGGCAAGGAGATTATTTGGCTTACTTTCAAAGAGCTGAAATAAAAGAGAGTTTGAAGGATAAAGGCGGAGCTCTTTTAGATTATGATGAAACGTTGGCAAAACAAGATAACTATGCTCCTGCTTATGCCCAAAGGAGTGCTCTTTTACTTAGCTCTGATAAGAGTAAAGCTCTAAAGGATATTGATCGAGCCATCGATTTATCTCCTGAAGAAGCGAGTTACTACAATCGCCGGGGGACCTATCATTATCGATGGAGAAATTTTGTTCAAGCCTTGGTCGATTTTCAAAAAGCTCTCACTTTAGAGCCCAATAATAAAGATTTTCTCTATAACAGAGGTCTTGCTTCTCGAGCGAAAGGAGAATTAAACCAAGCGATTTCTGACTTTTCTTCCGTCTTACGTTTAGATCCTCAAAATAAAAATGCATATTATAGTAGAGGGAGAGCTTTTGACCAAGAAGGTCGCCTTATGGAAGCGTTGCAGGATTACAAATCCGCTTTGGAACTTTCTCCTAAAGAATCGCTTTATCACTATCAAAAAGCTCGTATTCTTAAGGAACTGGGAAAAAAAGAAGAAGCTTTGGTAGGCTTTAGTGAAGCGATTTCTTTAAAGCCAGATGAAATAAAATATCGATTTGCACGAGCAGAATTGCTTTATGAAGAAAAAAAATACAAAAAAGCTTTGGAAGATTGTGATGAAGCTTTGTTAAACTGGGCTAGTGAAAAAGATTTTTATTCTCTAAGAGCTTTGATTCATGATGCTTTAGGAAATCCAAAAGAAGCGGCGATGAATCGAGCCCAAGCCAGTCGCTTAGAAGATTAGATTATTAAATTATTAGATTATTAAATTGTAGAATGGGTTAAATTTATTTTGGAAGGAAAATTATGTTACGAAAAACTTTTTTGATTTTGCTAATGTCTCTTGTTGCGATAGGATTTAGCTTTGCCCAAGAATCCTCAGAAATAAAATGGGTTACTGTGAATGACATTGCGGCTAGTTTAGAAGGAAAAGATCCGATGAGTGTGGGATTTGACGTGGATGATACAGTTCTTTTTTCGAGCCCTGGTTTTTATTATGGTCAGCAAAAATATTCTCCTGCCAGTCACGATTTCTTAAAGCAAGAATCTTTTTGGGAAGAGCTGAATAATGGTCTTGATGTCTATAGTATTCCAAAAGAAAGTGCTCGAAAGATTATAGAGATGCATAAGAAGAGAGGAGATACGATTTTCTTCATCACAGCACGTCCTCAGACTAAGACAGAAAAAGTAACTGAAATTTTGGCGAAAGTATTTTCTTTAAAAAACCCTCAACCAGTTATTTTTACAGGTTTCAAAAAAGGAGAGAACCATAAAGTGAAGCCCATTTTAGAAAATAAAATCCAAATTTATTATGGGGACTCAGATGGTGATATAGAGGCGGCTTTGGAAGCTAAGATACGAGGGATTAGGATTATTCGAGCAGGAAATTCTACTCATAAACCATTGCCTAAAAATGGAGCTTTGGGAGAAGAAGTGGTTGTTAATTCAGCCTACTAATGCAGTTGTAAGTTGTTGCAGGCTTTTTATGCCTGCACCATTACATTGCTATTAATATTTCACGATGTTTTCATGCTCTTCTTTATTTTAATAAAGTGAGATTTTTTTAGTGAAATAGAGGCCTAAATGTCTATAGAAATGAGGATTTATTTGGAGGGAAGTCGGTAGGTTATTCTTCCTTTTTCTAAATCGTAAGGAGATAACTCCACACGAACATTATCACCAGGGACGATACGAATGTATCGTTGTCTCATCTTTCCAGAAATATGGGCTAAAACAACATATCCATTTTTTAACTTTACACGAAAACGAGTATTTGGTAGAGCTTCAAGAACTTGCCCTTCCATTACTATGGGTTCCTCTTTAGACACGCAAACTTCCTTTTTTTGATGAGATTATTAGACAACTGAAGATTGGTTTTATTTAGCTTTGAAGTCTATTTTTGGAATATAGGTTAGATGTAATTTTTCGGAGGGATAATTTTGACCCCGACGGGATTTGAACCCGTGTTGCAAGGTTGAAAACCTTGTGTCCTAGACCAGACTAGACGACGGGGCCTATAAGACTCATGAGTAAAATCTAAATATTTTTATATAAACTGTTTATTAATCAGGTTATATTCAATATTTAAAACTCAATCATTTAAGTTATGACTAATATATAAACTTTTCTGAAACAAAAGTCAAGTATAAATCTAGATTTTTTTTGACTTTTTTTAGCCATTGATTGCAAGTTGTTTTATATTTGATAGTTGTGGACGATGTTCTTTTGTTGTGACAATATGTTTTCTTCACTTAATATAAAGAACCTTGCTTTACGTTCATACAGAACAACTAGATACTAAAGAAGTTTTAATTGATGATACGCAATAGTATACCCTATTTATAAGCTTTTCCTCAGAAAAAATTAAATACCTTAGAAAAGGAAAGTTCTGCTTGACTCCTAGAAGAGGGATTTCATATAATAAAAGACTAAAAGTTGAACTGTTCTAGAGGCACTAAAAAGCTAAAACTTGTGGTTTGGTTACTTGTTATGTTGAAAAACTTTCTTACTCTGAGATTTCTATGCTAGACACAAAAGCAAAATCTTTAGCAAAAATAACTGTAAAAAGCGGTAAACAAGCAGGAGCTTCTTTCGATCTAAGCGAAAAGATGAAAAAAGTTCTTGGTCGTGATAATAATTGTGATATCCAGGTTTTAGATAAGGGGATTTCTCGTAATCACTCCCTTCTGGAACACAAAGGCGATCATTTTCTTCTTGTTGACCTCGGAAGTACTAATGGGACTTTCGTAAACGATAAAATTATCATTTCCAAAATCTTGGAAAGTGGAGATATTATCAAAATTGGTCAGACGGAAATCCTCTATGAAGAAGTAGAGGAAAAGAGTAAAACTAGTCCAGACCAGTTTATTCAAGATGAATTTTTAACTCACTCTCCAAACACTATCATGGAGAGAGTAGATGTTGATGTTTCTCTTTGTGGTATTTCGCGGGAAGATTTAAAAGCGCAGATAGGAGGGCAGAGTAACTCTTCTGAAGCAACTTATCTTTCGACGATATATGAAGTTAGTAATATTATCAATGCGGAGCAAGACGAGAAGAAACTTTTTAACGGATTGATTGATAAAATTACCTCTGTGTTCAAGCCAGATCGAGCATTCTTAGTTATGCTCGAAGATGAAGAATATCATATTGCTACGGCCAAAAACGCTAGGGGAGGAGATTATAAAATCTCCAAAACGATCCTTAAGAAAACTGTTCAAGAAGGTGTTTCTGTTCTTTCCGGTAATGCTGTTTTAGATGATGGTTACTCTGATTGTCAAAGCATCGTAACTCAGCAAATCAAATCGGTTATGTGTGTGCCTCTGGAATCTAGAGATAAAATCCTGGGAGCCATCTATATCGATTCTTTGGGAGGAATCAATCGTTTTAAAAAAGGCGATTTAGAATTACTTGCTGCGATTGGAAGGCAAGCTGGAGTTGCCATTGAAAGAACACAGCTTTTTGACCAGGTTATGGAAAAAGAAAAGCTGAAACAAGAGATGGAAATTGCTCAGAAAATTCAAAAAAGTTTGCTCCCTTCCAGTATTCCAGAGAATTTTGAGTACGACCTAGTCGGCTGGAATCGAAGCTGTGATGACACAGGAGGAGACTACTACGATTTTTTTGAATTAGACGATGGACGTTTGGCTTGTGCGATTGGGGATGTGACTGGCCATGGAATTGGGGCTGCTTTCCTGATGGCAACGGGACGAGCTTTCTTAAAAGCCTTGGCTCATCAGAACAAAGAAATTCCTATCATGATGAATGAGCTAAATAATCTTCTTGAAAGAGATATGGCAGACGATAAATTTATGACTCTCTTTTATGGAGAGATTGACTCTAAAAAAATGATTTTGCGTTATGCCAACGCTGGTCATGATTGTCCTATGCTCTATCGTCGTTCTCAAGATAAGTTTGAACAATTAGAGAGCACTGGTATTCCTCTAGGAATGATGGAGGATTACGAATACGAAGAGGCTGAGCCTGTTCAAATTAATCCTGGCGACATTCTTGTTCTTTCCACTGATGGAATCACCGAAGCAATGAATACAAATGGAGATCAGTTTGGGGAAGAAAAACTAATTGAGATTATTCGTAATTTTTCTGCCAAATCAGCTAACCAGATTATTAAGGAATGTCATGATGCAGTCGCAAAATTTTGTGGGACTGCTCCTCAGCGAGATGACCTTACTTTAGTTGTTTTTAAATTCAATCGTCGAGCTTAAAGGTTTTCGTTATTTTTCGTTATAAGGTAACGACTCTATGGACGTAAGCTTTAGTTGTAGTTGCAAGCTTGAGAGAAAATCGCAATTTCAATAGATCACTACAATAAAATACGGTTTACGGCCATAGAAAACCTAAACATTCCTCTTGAATTTATCCTTACATTCTCTGTATTTAGCATATTCTATATGAAAACAGCTTATAGGATTGACAACCCCATCTAAAAACTCGCCAAACCACCATAAAAGAAAGAAACTTCTTGAGCTAATATTTTAAGCGAAAATTCCCTCCCCTTAGGAGCCTTTGTAAACACCTAGACGGAGATCTAAATGATCAAATATCTATACCAGAAAACGATATCTCCCATAGTCAAAACCTGCTATGAAAAACTGATACGACCCATTTTTAGCCTGAAAGGGTCTCCTCACTCCATTGCTCTAGGACTAGCGATTGGAGTTTGGATTGCGTTTACTCCCACCGTTGGTCTACAGATGACAATGGCTCTGATTATTTGCACTATTTTTCGGGCAAATCTTCCGATAGCTTTAGCTATGTGTTGGATTTCTAATCCAATTACTTTTGTTCCTATGTACTATGGATACTACCTTCTAGGACTAGTGATCCTGGATCAAGAGGCCACTTCTTGGGAAAATTTTAGACAGCAGATTACCAATGACTATTGTATTGTCGCAACAGAACCAGAGAAAGCTTACTCTGCTCAAGGAGAATACGTAATAACTTTACGTAAAGAACTCCAAGATCAACTGGAAAATAACACTTTTGGTGAAGGCGGAGAGCAAAAGATTATGGGGCAGCAACTGGACTTAAGTGAAATAGTTGCGAAAGAAGGCTACGACCTTCCCATAACGGCCAGACTTAAGCGCAAATCATCTTCTTTGTGGTTAATTGAAGATCAAGAAAAGATTCTTTATCTCTTAGGCAAGGTTCGCGATAAGATAGTTGTTTACTCCTATCATGGATATGATTTACAAAAAGTTTTGGCAAAGATAAAAAAAGAGTCCTCTCCCATTTTTTATAGTTCCCAATATCCTGGTAGTGTAAAAGCACTTTCCTCTGACACATCCAAGGAAGATTCTGGTAATTTTGGTAATTTTGATAATTTCAAAGAAGGCCCCAAAGATTTCTCGCGAGTTATTTTGGAGGCGAGTAAAGTAAAAGGTTATGCTCTTGTGGATTACGTAAGTTTCTACAAAGCTGCCAACCAAGGTGCTAAGAACAATCTTTCTATTGTCAGTAATGTTAAAAGAGAATATGATCTTTGGGGATCTCTAGCTCGTTTGGTCGCAATTAGTTTAGAAGAAGTGGGCTGGCCCATGTGGGTAGGGAGTTTGATTATTGCAACCCTCATTACAATACCTTGCTACCCCGTCACAAAAAAAGCCATTATTAGTTTTCGTAATAGTGAAAAAATTGCCAAACTAAAAGAGTCTGGCACTCGTTTAAAACAAAGTGCTCGTCAGTTTACTAAAGACCATATCCCTAAAAGGAAAAAAAATCGAAAAGAAGACGACGGCGATGACGGCGATGAAAATGAAAGCGATTTAGAAGAAAAGATGGTTTAATTATGAAAAGCATAAAAGTTATCTTTGCTTTTGGAGGAATAGCAATTTTTTCGCTACTCCTTTTTTCTCTCTTTGCTCTTCAAAGTTCTCCTTCTGTGACCAAGTATTCGTCTTATTCTGATCAACTCAAGTTAATTCATGACTTAGAAATGGTAGCTATTTCCAAAAAAATCGAGAAAAATGGAAATGTTTATAGTATGCGTATTGCACCTAAGCGCAAGATGTTAGCACCAGCTATAGATGAGTTGATGAAAGATGTTGGGCGCTATATGTGGAGAAATCACCCTTTTGGCGAAAAGCCTGCTCAAGTTATTGTATTTTGCCAAATAAAAGAGGACAGTGGGTGTCAGCAAAAGCAAGAAACAAAGCAAAAAAATGTTCTTCCTCCTGTTGGATTACCTGGTTTTCCATTGGCAAAGCCACTCAAAAACAATGACAAAAGCAAGTAAACTATAGATGGAAAAAGCAAACCAAAAATTTTCAAGCGTTGACCGTCTCAAAGGAGAGAAGATTTTTCAAGAAATTTTCCGAAGTGGAGGCAAGGCTCGAGGTTACTATTTGCGAGGACGCTATCAGGAAAATTCTTTAGGATGCATGAGATTGGGTATCACAGTGAGTCGAAAGTTTGGTAAGTCTCATGAGAGAAATCGCTTCAAGCGGCTAATTCGAGAAATCTTTAGGACTCATCCTAAGCGTTTTTCTATGGGAATAGATTTGGTTATTCTCCCGTCTATTTATCAAAAGAGCGATTCTTACCAAGATCTCCAAAGAGATTTTGATAAGCTACTAATGCGATTAAAGCTAGATAATTAGATAGTTAGCTCAGAATCCGGACTGAAAAAATATGAAACATGTATTTATTTTTCTAATACGTTTTTACCAAATTTTCATTTCTCCCCTTTTTCCTCCTTCTTGTCGCTTTACTCCGACATGTTCTCAGTATTGTATTGAGGCTCTCCAAAAAAAAGGCATCATCAAGGGAAGTTTTTTGGGGCTATACCGTATTTTACGCTGCAATCCTTTCTGTAAAGGTGGATATGACCCCATTGATTAGGAAGAAACAGATTTTATGTACAAGTATTTCATTAACAAGCGCTATTTACGTACTCGTCCCATAAGCGTATTTTCTATTATTGGGGTAACCGTTGGGGTTATGGTTCTTATTGTTGTAACCTCCGTGATGGGAGGGTTTCAGCAGAATTTTCGCTCTCGCCTGCAAGGATCTCTTTCAGATATAGTCGTTAGTGTTACCAAAAGTAAGCAAGAGTACCAAGCTTTAGAGAAAAAAATCCGGGCTTTTCCTGAAGTACAAGCTTGTTCCCCCCATCTAAATGGGGTGGTTGTTATTGGAACAGGGCGTTACTACGTGGGAGCGCGAGTTATTGGGATCGATTACGAAAAAGAATATAAGGTAAGTCGATTGAAGGAGTATATGGTCACTCCCTATAAAGTACGTAAGCTCTGGATACAAGACCTTTTAGAATGGAATATTCGTAAAAATGTTGTCGTTGATTTGTCTTGGAAAGTGATTCGAATTAGCCCGGAAGTCGATTTAAAAAATAAGACTCAGCACACTCGTATTCTTTGTGAAGAAATAGAGAAAAGAACTCCCAAGAATGGGCCCAAGGAAGATATTCGGTTCTATATTCGGAATACCGCTTTTGTTGTCAACGAGAAGAAGAAAGTTGTTTTTGTTGATGAAGATGTCCCCTCTAGCTTGGTTGCTTCCCCTAAAATTTCAGAAGAAGGGAAAAAACAGTGGCAGCTCCATTTTGATAAAATGTCACGTTCTATTTCGGATAGAGATGCAGATGGATATATGTCATTATTTGAGGAAAATTTAAGAACTCCCAGCAGCTTAGACCCAGAAGATCCTTTTCTTTACAAAACAAATACAGAACTACCTCCCGTTATCTTAGGTTTTGAGTTAATGCGACAACTAGATTTACGCAGGGGAAGTAAAATAGGATTGGTCACAGGAACTCGAGGAGAAGATGGGAAGATTAATCCGGTAACCCGGAAATTTATTGTTGTAGGATCGGTGCGCTCGGGTTGGCAAGAGATAGACGCTCATTTATGCTATGTTCGCCGTAGCGATGTCTTAAATTTTCTGCCTGCTCCTAAAGATGTCAGTGAAATTTGTGTTATTCTAAAAGACAAAACCCAAGCAAATGAAGTTAAAGCCAAGCTTCGTCGAGCTCTTAATCCAGATCCGGATGAACCAGAAATTTTAATTGAGAAGTGGCAGGATCGCCGCCGTACCTTTCTTGCTGCCATTGAGCTAGAAAGAGCAGTGATGGGATTTGTGCTCTATTTGGTTATTATTCTAGCTTTAGTGATGATTACGATTATTTTGGTTTTGATGGTCGCAGAAAAAACGAAAGACATTGGCATTCTCAAAGCTATGGGGGCCTCCAGTAGTGGTATCATGGGGATATTTATGCTCAATGGTCTTTTTATTAGTTTGAGTGGTGCTTTGTTGGGATCAGGTTTAGGCCTTTTGATCAGTGCATACGTCAATGAAATTGCTGATTTTGTTTTCGAGTGGACAGGATTTAGAGTTTTCCCCCGAGATATTTTCTATATGGACAGTATTCCGGTTGATTTGAAAACAGAGACCTTTCTCGCAATCATTATCCCCACCATCATTTTATCTTTTCTCACCTGTAGTATACCAGCTTTAAAAGCTGCTCGAATGGATGCAGTAAAAGCCCTTTCTTCCGAGTTTTATATTGCAGGTAGTGTACGGACTCTCTTTGCCCAGATTTGGCTTTGGCTAACTTCTTTTGGAAAAAAGAAAGGAAAAAATCCTTTCACCGAAAAGGTAAAAGGGGGATTTTTTAAAGTCGAAGGTCTTTCTCATGAATACTCTATGGGAACCCAAAAACTTCGTACTCTAGATGGATTAAATTTCCAAGTTCATCGAGGAGAAATTCTTGCTATCTTGGGAAAATCAGGGGCGGGCAAAAGCACTCTTCTTCACACCCTAGGCCTTCTGGATACTCCTGAACACGGGAATATCTACCACGAAGGAATTGCTCTAAACACTCTTTCGGCTAGCCGTCAATGCAAAGTACGAAATGAAAAAATTGGCTTCATTTTCCAGCTTTATCACCTTTTACCTGAGTTTACAGCCTTAGAAAATGTCTATCTAGCCGCTATGATCCACCCTAGTTGGTCGCGCCAAAAAAAGCAAAAAATTGATAGAGCAAAAGAACTTCTTACTATGGTAGGATTAGAAGAACGAATGAATCATTTTCCTCTTCAACTTTCCGGAGGAGAGCGTCAACGTGTGGCTATTGCCCGGGCACTCATCAATGACCCTGATATTATCCTTTGCGATGAGCCTACAGGAAACCTCGATGAAAAAAACTCCCTTGCTATTCAGAAAATTATTTGGGAGTTAAATGAGCAAATGGGAAAGACATTCATAATGGTGACTCATGACTTGAGCATTGCGAAGAAAGCCCATCGAGTTTTTCGTTTGTCCGGCGGACAAGTGATTGAGGAAGATCCGGAGAGGTTGTAGGGAAGGTAATAAATCATTATTGTAGCCTAGTTTACTAGGCTACAATAATGATTATTCTAAGATTTATGCATTGCGCCTACGCGAAACAAACAATCCACCAAATCCTAAAACAAGCAATAAAAAACTTCCCGGCTCAGGAACAACAGAAACGTTAAAGGTCTGACTAACTGCAACACCGCGTCCAGTTGTTCCAAAAGAAAATAAAACATTGCCGTTAGCATCTAGTTTATCAGCAGCATTTACAGTATTGATGAGATACATCTCGCCGGTTGCTAAATCAATTTCTAGATCAATAGGGTTTCCTACATGGTTGGGGAAAAAGGAACGTAGGAAATTTAAATCTTGATCAAAAGCTCGGATTTGATCCACTCCGCTAATAGTGTTTAGAGCATAAAAGAATTCTCCATTAGCCCCGTTGACATTAAAAGCTGGCCCACTACTTCCAAAACCCGAAAATCCTCCGATACTTCCTACTTGAGCCCCTGTGTTCGGATCAAATCTTCTGACCGAAGTAGTGCCCCCTCCCTGGACAAAAACTTCGCCATTAAGAGGATTGATCGCAATTCCCCAACCTTTATTGGTATTGCCAGAGCCTGTCGCAGAAGATAGCCCATGAGCAAAAGTCAGCAGAGAGTTACCTTGGGCATTAAACTTGTGGACATTGAGGTTGGTCACAACATAAAGGTTACCATTGCTGTCAAAGGTCATGTCTTGAGGAGTTTCCGAAGTGAAATTGGCAAAAGAACTTAGGGTTACTCTATCATCGGATAGAACAAGAACTTCGTTGCTTCGAGCTATGTAAAGGCCATCTGCTCCAAAACTCAATCCCCGAGCATTATTGTTAATCCCTGCGACATTACTAGCCAAGGTAGTTCCTGTATCAGAATCTATTTCCAGGAGTGCTCCGCCTTGAGTCGTCATGAATAGCACTGTCGCATTTCCCATGCTCAGAAGACTACAGATCAGAAAAAATAAAAGAAAATGACGCATGGATATTTACTCCTAATAGGTACGTTTTCATTGTAAAAACTATCATTAGAATAGTAAAGATCAGCCATTTTGTCAAGTTTTTCTTTTAACTTGTTGAACTAGTTTTAAATATTTTTGACTTTAGAAACCATATGTTCGAGCACTTCAGATAAATCGTGGAGATCAGGACACCTTTGGCGGTAGTTTTTTAAATAATTCATGAGCATAGCAAGGCTTTCTGATTCTTCTAAAACCTGAAGGCGAAGTTTTTTCCCTAACTCCGATTCATCAATACGGCTGAACATTAGCAAGAGAATTAGAACCTTTAGCTCTTCTTGGCTCACCTCTTCATCGATTTTCTTCCAAGAAAATTCATTCAAAAATACCCGTTGGTCGTAGCTAGCTTGAACAAAAGCCTTCCACAGCTCTTCTCTGGAAAAATCAAACAAGCTCGGAAGCATTTTTAAGGTAGTCATTTCTATTTGCAAAATAGCTAGAGATAAAAACTCCAAATTTTGTAGGTGAATTTTCCTATACTCGGGAGTATTGTTCGCTTTTATGCTCGCTTGACCAAAATAAACAAAACGCTGAGAAAATCCCAAATCTTCAATTTGCCAACTAGCCAAAAACTCAGGAGAAGTCTTAGGTAAAGGCAATGACTCATCGTAGATATCTTGACAAACTTTGGTATTAACAAGATTAGGTAGCATTCTGAGATAAATATCTGTACTCATAAAAGATCTCCTTTATTTTCCATGGGTTGGACATGGCTATTCACGTTGATCCTGCCTGCGGCTGAGAGGGGCAGGTTTTTTCCTTAAAACATTTCTTAGCAATAGTTTGTATTGATTTTCTTCAGCTCTGAAAGAGCGAAACAACCCAGCCCAGGGCAACGCCCCAAAGCCATAAAGTTAAGGGGATGTCAGAATATATAAGAGGTAGAGGCTGGTTTTATTCCTCTACCTCTTATAGTATGATAGTTTGGTTTTCTAAAAAATAATTTCCCAAGGATGTATTCTATCAAGCGTAGCGGACAACCACAAGGGCCCTGCAGGCAGGCCCTTGCTGTTGTCCCTACAGGGATATCTACGACAGGAAATAATTTACCGCTTGTATTGGCTGGTATATTGATCGATTTCATTTATCTGAATTTGTTCCTGCGATGGTGTGTAGGGACAACTACGAGGGCCGCCTGCAAAGGCCCTTGTGGTTGTCCGCTACGCCTCCTAAAACCTGACTTTTAAGAAAACTAATCTTTCAAACACCCCTCTGAGCCGCAGGCCGGGGACATTTCCCTAAGAACTATTCTACCTCCTCTTAGGACAAAACAGAGTTTCCTAGATTCAAAAAAAACATGGAGGTGAATTATTAGTGGGAACGGCAGAAATCATTGAAACTCAGAACGAGAAAATACCTTTTCTCATTGCTGCTCCGACAATGCGAGTTCCCATGATTTTGCAGAATACCGTTCATCCTTATCTTGCTACTCGGGCTGTTTTGCGCTTAGTTCAGTTAGAGCAGTTTGCTTCTGGCTCTCTCTCTGGTGAGGTTATTTCTAGCCATGTTCGGCACGTCGCTTTTCCTGGTTTGGGGACAGGGGTGGGGCGTGTAGGTCCGATGACCTGTGCGCATCAAGTAAGAGAAGCTATTGACGCTGTTCTTTTAGGAAAGCAAATGTTTCCTGAAACATGGTTGGAAGCGCAAGTGCGTCATCAATCTTTGTATACCGAAGAATTTCGCGACTTACAGCGTTAAAAGCTAGGCGCTTACTTTTCTTATGCAGCAAGAAAAGTAAGCGCCTAGCTTTTTTATCCGACATAGTTTTTCATATTTGTTGGAAATAAATTGTTAAGACAAAAACATAACCAACTGTCCAACAAGTGTAAGAAGAATATTGGCAAAAGCATAAGCTCCCGCATAACCAATAGCAGGTACATTACTTTTAGCAGTCCGAGTTACTACACTAAGAGCAGGTGTGCTCGTGAGACCCCCTGTAATTGCTCCAGCTAAAATAGCGGGGTTCATTTTTAAAACATATCGCCCATAGAAAACTCCGCTTAGCATTGGAACTAAGGTGATAATTACTCCAGTAAAAAATATGGAAGCCCCTGTGGACTCCAATGCTCTGAGAAGTCCACTTCCGGCATTAATTCCGACACTTGCCATAAAAAACAGTATACCTAGTTCTTTTAAAATAAAACGGGCTCCATGAGGTACATTTCCAAAAAATGGATGTATTGTCCGCATAAAACCGACAATCAGTCCAGCTATTAAAAGCCCTCCGGCCATACCAATGCTAATGGGAATTCCTAATTTCACTGTGCTTGTTCCAAGAATAATTCCGGCACATATCCCGAAAGAAAATGTGAGTAAGTCCGTTTCATGCACGGCTGTTTCTGCTCTTCCAAAAGCTTTAACGAGTCTCTCCAGGCATTCTTTGGTACTGCAAACTTCTAATATATCTCCTTTTTGCAAAATTAGCTCCTGTCCCATTGGTAACTCTATACCACCTCGTGTAGCTCTCAGAGGGATGCATGCATAGAGGTCACTAATTCCGGTATCTCTGATGCTTTTCCCTACAGCTTCTGAATTATTAATGAGGACTCTGGTTGTGGTAAGTATTGTTTTTGCTTCAGGGTCATCAATTTCTTTACCCATCGTTTCAGAAGTTCTTAGAAGGTTCTGATGAAGTCCCACAATAGCAATGTGGTCTTTCTTCAGAAGCTGAGTTTCTGAAGTTAACTTTATTTCCTCATTCTGGCGTAGCACTTTAAGAATAATGCATCCCGTATTTTCAATAAAACGAAGTTCTCGTGGTGTTTTTCCTGCCATTTCTTCGTTATCCAAAGAATATACTCTTACTTGGGGAAGATTTATTCCATCCTCCTCCTCAACCAACCCTTTCTTTTTGGCAAATTGTTTTGCCTCTTCTTCAAGATTAATACCAAATAAGCGAGGCAGAACTTGAACAGTAAATATAAGCCCGAGAAGTCCAAAAATATAAGTAATGGCATAAGCAACAGCAATATTGGCTTTTACTGCCTCAGGAGTAAGTCCAGGGGTAATAGTAATCAGACCACTAGTAACCGCATCTTGAGCTGCAGCAAGAGTGGGAGTACTCGTAAGAGCTCCTGCAAGAATACCGGCAGAGTATCCTTGAGGAAACTGTAAAAAGTATCCTATGCCAAAAACAAGAAGTACAGAGGTCGTTGCAATAACAAGACATATCTGGACATAACGCCATCCATCTTCACGAAAACTCGCAAAAAAACGTGGCCCTGCCTGATAACCTACTGAGTAGATAAAGAAAATAAACCCCAGAGTACCTACTATTTTAGATAGTTGAAACCCATAATGACCAAAAACCAACGAGATAAGAAGTACTCCAATAGAAGAACCTAAATCTATTTTAAATAGACGAATATTTCCTATGAGGTAGCCTAAACCGATGATGGTAAATAATAGTAGCTCTTCTCGGGATTTTAAAAGGGCAACAAGATCGATTTCCATATTTCCTTCCTGACAAAAATTTTTGGTAATTTCAATATTTAGTAAAACATTTTATTTACTAAATTTTTCCCATTGAGCTCTTGAATTAGCTCCGGAGTTTCTGCAGTATGGCAATTAATATATGCTCCTGGTTGATTTACTAACTTGACTCTTTGAGTATTTTGTTGATCAATATGAGCATAATGATGCTCCAATCGATTAGAGAGCAGATCTTCCCCATCTATTTTTTTATACTGGATTTCTTTGTTCGTTGATGTCACGCCCTAAAACAAAATAAAAAAACTTGTTTTTGAGACATGGTATTTTTGGTATATTCATCTGACTATCATTAACCAGCGTATTATAGAATTGAGTTTGCTCAATTCTATTCATTGAGTAGAATATAACATTGAGGAAAGATTATGAAAAAATTCAATAAAATTCTCCATTATGTCAGCTTAAAATCAGATTGCTCTCTTTCTCTTAATCGAGCTTTTGAGTTGGCAGATGAAAATAACGCAGAGCTAACGATAGTTTCTGTAGTCCCAGAAGTGCCGAGTTCAGTTAAAAGCTTGATTCCAGGCTATGATGTGGCCGAAATTTCAGAGGCACTCATCCACGAGCAACAACAGCAGTTAAAAGAAGTCGCTCTGCCCTATCGAGATCGCGGGGTTACCGTCTATGAACGAGTACTGCAAGGCTCTATTTATTTGGCTCTTATCCGTGAAGTATTGAAAAATAAACATGATCTAGTTATCAAAATGAGAGATGATCACCCGGACTATAAAAATCGCATAGGGACACTCGATATGCGTATTTTAAGGAAATGTCCCTGTCCAGTATGGTTGGTTCATCCAGAAGCCAAAAAAAATTACCATCGTATCCTTGCCGCAATCAACCCCATGGCCGAAGATGCGATTGGAAAAGAAATAAATACTAAGGTTTTTGAGTTAGCTTCTTCTCTCTCTTTGCTAGAAAAAAGTGAACTTCACATTGTCTCTGTCTGGGATATTTTTGGAGAAAGCTTTATAAAGCGCAGGGCAAATGATGAGGATTTTAAAGATTTACAGCAAAAAGCTTTGCTCAATATCAGAAAAAAACTAGATAATCTTATTGAAACATTTGATTTTGAGGTCAACCCCAATCATATCCATTTGATTAAAGGGGCTGCAATGTATACCATTCCAAGTTTTGTAAATCAAATGGAAATAGATTTTGTAGTTATGGGGTCCATTGCCAGAACTGGAATCCTCAATGGTTTTTTAATTGGCAATACTGCAGAAAAAATAGTCAACTCGATTAACTGCTCTTTGCTTACAGTTAAACCAAAAAGCTTTGTTACTCCGATCACTCTGGACAAAGAGGTTTAGACGCAAAGATTCTTCCTAATACAGGCTTTTCCCACACGGGTAATTCGGTTTGTAATTTTGAAGCGGGTGTCAACTTAAGACGCAAACCATTATTTTTTCTTTGCCGCTTCGTGGTAAGAAAAATATAAATTCGCGCTTTAAGTTGGCATGTTTGTTCTTGCTAGAGTTTCTTTTTTTCGTAGATATGAACATCGCGCTGGGGAAAGGGGATACTTATGTTGTTTTTATCGAACTCTTTTTTTATGGTTTCGTATAGATAAAAGCGGGCATCCAAATAGTTTGCTTTTTCTACCCAGGAGCGCACAGTAAAGTTAACGCTGCTATCTGCCAACTCAATAATCCCAATGATCGGTTCAGGTTCTTTTAGAACTAGGTCGCAGTTTTTAAGAATTTCGCCTAGGATACCTTTTACTTTATCAAGATCGTCATCGTAGCCCACTCCTATAACTAAGTCCACGCGTCTCTTCTCTTCTGTGCTGTAGTTTGTTATGCTCGACTCTGTCATCTGGGAGTTAGGTACAATAATGCTCTTGTTGTCGGGTGTTGTCAAGGTTGTTGTAAACAACTGAATTTCTTTTACTGACCCTAACTCACCTCCTCCTTTGATAAAGTCGCCTACCTTATAGGGTTTAAAAACTATAACCAAAAAGCCGGCAGCAAAATTTGAAAGAGCACCTTGGAATGCTAATCCAATAGCTAAACCAGCGGCACCGACAACAGCAACAAAAGAGGCTGTAGGAATTCCCAGAACATTTAACGCTGCAATCACTACAAAAACCATGGACGCAACATAAACCAAGCTAGCAACAAAAGACTGGATACTGGCATCTGTATTCCATGTTTTCATCACTCTTACAGATGTTCCCTTTATTATTTTTGCTACTATACGACCAAAAACCAGAATAGCAAAAAATAAAACAATGTTCGGACCATAACGGAAGGCCATTTCTTTGCCAAACTCAAGCATCTTATTCCAGTCTAATTCCATTGAAAGAAGGTACATAGAAACCCTTTCTAAAGTAAGGAGTGTCATGACACTCCTTAAAGTTCCCCATCATTTACATGATAGGCTTTTGTAGCAAGGAATAAATCATTGCTACCAAAAAAAACTAGTGCTTATTTCCTGTGGCCACCCAAGCTTCTTCCGCTTGAAGAGCTTTTGTCTTGGAAGGCTGAATCTTTCGGTAAACTTCTTGGGGAGAACGTTTTTCTCCGTCCACAGTGAGTAGATAGTCCAAAGAAATTCCGAAGAGGCGTTCATTTTCTTCCAGGTAAGGCCGAATTAAATCCCAGTCGGGATCGGTGAGTTCGGTAAAAACACCCCCGTTGAGCTGAACGGGAATGAGTTTTTTATGAGGATCGCGAGCATAGATGGCTCCTCCTGAAGCAAGAGAAAATAAATTTCCCCCGGCGTAGCAGGTTTCTAGCTCATAGATTTTGCCTTGGCTATTGTGGCCGATTCCGTTGAGGATGACAAACCCTCCTTCTTGGAGAGGATCACCGGCCATAAAGCTTTCTGCTAGGTAATCTAGGCAAGTGCCGTTGATAACCACGCGGGGTTTCCCGACAGCATTGATGAGAGGTCGTCCGGCAGCGTTGTCTCGGATGAAGACGTTGCCACCCTTTGCTCCGTACATGAAAGCTTGTCCTACATCTCCGTAAACAACAAGCTTTCCGCTTTTCATGATTTGCCCTAGCTGGTCTTGCCCATCGCCGTGCAGATTAATTTCAGCACCATCAATACCAGAAGCAAGGTAATCTCCGGCCGACCCGTAGACATCAATCTGTATGCCTTTGGAATCAGGGCCAAAGCCATTACCGATAAATCGGTGTCCATGAATATTTAAAATCAAAAAACGACGAAATTTTTGAGTGGCTTCGATAATTTTTCGGGCTAGAGATTTATCTCCTTCGATATCGTAACGCTCTCCATCGACAACCAAAGTCTGTTGTTCATTTTGAGGTTGGGGGTATTCTCCCGAGTCAGGTAAACATACGTATTGTTGGCAAGGATTTTCTCGAATATTTTGGATTATCGATACTAGAATTTCATCTAAGAGGCAAAGAAAACGACTGCGACGAAGATTAGCCAAAGAATAATATCGATCTAGAAGTAGAGTAAGAACTTTGAGAGTTTGAACGCGATTTTCTAAAGATTTATTTTTTAAGGCATGGAGAAAACTCTGGATAGTTTCTTGGTCAGAGTCTTTTAGTATTTTAACCGCTCTCTGAAAGATTTCTTCGGCTTCCCCTTCCCAAGAAAAAATGAATTCTTTGGAGGTATCTTTTTTAAGATCTTCTTGTAAATTCTCTTGTAAATCCTCTTTAAAGTAAGGAGAAGCGGCTTTCACAATATCTATCGGTTCGGAAAATTTGTTGGTGCAAACAAGGCTGCTCTCGCCTTTTTCGTCTTTTTCAATAGTAAACTGGAAAGCTCCTCCATCGGTATAGCTTCCTCCGCGAGCATTCCAATAAGCATCGGCTCTAGGCCAAAAGCGATCGTCCACTTCAGAAAGGCTCGTTAAAGCGGCATCAATGGCTTGCTTTTCCGAAGCAGCTAATCCAATTGTCGCTTTGCCTTTTTGAAGGGCAAAAACCTGAGGACGAAGCATGCTGGTGTCGGTGATTCCCAGAAGTCGATACTTTTTGGTTGTTCCGTGTGTATCTGATTGGGCAATTAAAAAGAACCAGGGCCCGTCAGGAGAACCGTGGATATGAGAGGTTTGAAGAAGGCGATAGATTTTTTGTTTTTCGGGAGGAAGAAGAGAGAAATCTAGTTCTGTTGTCGGAGCAAAAGATTCAATCACATACTCCAAAGGATATCCATACATCCGGTGATGGAGATCAAAAAGAAGAGCAGCTACTTCTGTATCTGTATGAAAAAGCGGCTTAATATTTTGTTGTTCTAAATAAGTACAAATCGAAGAGTAGTTAGCAAA
Organism: Planctomycetota bacterium; assembly: GCA_029260735.1. Classification (GTDB taxonomy): domain Bacteria; phylum Planctomycetota; class Uabimicrobiia; order Uabimicrobiales; family Uabimicrobiaceae; genus JAJDCR01. The sequence continues at coordinate 40,483 of JAJDCR010000102.1, read as the reverse complement.
ATCACCGTTGTGGACAAGAGCTTCGTTTAGGCCGACAAAGGGATGAGCTCCTCCGGGATGCCACATTTTTCCTTTGGTTGGATAGCGGTGGTGGCCAATCCAAACATGGGCATGGATATTTTCTAGCTTATAGTAGCGAACAACATCTTCTCCGTAGCCGACCATCTTTAGAACTAGTATATTCTTTCCATGAGAGAGAACAAAGGCATGTTTCTCTCCTGTGGTAGCATAGTAGGTTTGGTTTAGCTGGTAGCTATTTTGATAAACGATTTCGTCTTCTAGGCTGTTATAAGGGGAAGGAGAAGGGAGTTTGTGCTCTTGGCGGAATTTCTCGACAAGCTCAGATTTTACTCGAACAAAGTAACAAACTACTTGTGGAGGAGCCACTTCAATGCCAGGAATTTCTCGGAAATCTTTGACCGAGTCGAGCTCTTTAATATGGTCAATTTCAAAAGTAGGATGAATATGGGAAGCCTCTATTTGAGAACGACTTTGGTTTTGCAAATAAGCTACTGTTAAAAGATAGTTGTTCTCGAGAACTTCTGCACTAACTCCAAATTCTTCTGGAACGAGACCGACAGCAGCAATCCCACCTCCTTTACCATTTCCTCGGTTGCGCATTTGCTCTAAGGACTGGAGCATGTGCCGTCCTGCAATTTGCACACTCGAAGCCATACCAATAACCCCACATCCTCCCTCTACTTCATTGGTTTGCTCTTTTGTTTCAGCGTTTTCGCAAGAGAGGGAGCGGCGACTAGCCAGTAGTTGCAATGCAATATCTGCCGGAGTCATTAGTTTTTTTCTCCTTCTGTTTTCTCTTTTTGATTTTCTCTTTTATAAAGTAAAAGATCAACTCGACCTCTTAGTTCTTTAATACTGGAAAGACCGAGGTCTCTTAATATCTCTTGGAGTTGTTCTTGAATCGATCGATACAAGTTATCCAATTTTTCGGCTGCTCGGTCGGGTTGGATGAGTTGAGATAACTGCGCGTCGGTGGTCGTTAATCCGAAAGGGCATCCTCGGCCACGCTCGCAGTTACTGCAGCGGGTGCACCCTAGAGCAACTAGTTCGCTCGTTCCTAGAACGCAGCCATCAGCTCCTAATGCAATTGCTTTGGCAATATCGTGAGCTGTTCGGATTCCTCCACTGGCGATGAGGACAACTTCCTCGCGAATTCCCTCTTTGACTAAGTGCTTGTGTACTTTAGGAATAGCTAGCTCAATAGGCATGGCAATGTTTTTCTTGGCAATCTGAGGAGCTGCTCCTGTTCCTCCGTAAGATCCGTCGAGGTGGATAATATTCGCTCCCGCATAGTAACTTCCTACTGCGACCATATCGACGTCATTAGGAGTAGAAACTTTAACGGAGATCAAAGCTTCTGGATTAATTGTTTTTACCCAGTCTATATGTTTTTTATGGTCTTCAATCGAGTAAACCGAATGAAAAGGAAAAGGAGAAAATAAGCTTGTCCAAGGGACACTTTCTCGAATCTTAGAAACTGCGATACTCGACTTATCTCCTAGGAGATGCCCTCCCAGACCAGGTTTTGCTCCTTGAGCATATTTAAACTCGACAATAGGAGCATAGCGAATTACTTCTTCGCGTATCCCAAATAAACCCGTGGCTACTTGAGTGATGACGTGATCTTTGTAGGGAATCAGCTCATCAGGGTAACCGCCTTCTCCGCTGCAGGTAAAAGTTCCCCATTTTTTGGCTACTTTGGCCCGAGATAACATAACTTGTTGGCTAATGGAACCATAGGACATACCCGCTCCATAAAAAGGAAGAGGAATATCGCAGCGTTTTCCAAAACTCCTCTTGTTTAAAGAGATGGATGTGTCGGCAGGCTTTGCGGTAGAAGCTTTGGCTTTGTCCGCAAACTTGAAATCAAGGAGATCAAAACCTCCTCCCGAGTTCCCCACCTTGTATTCTAATCCATTCTTTGGAACAGAACCTGTTTGAGCTTGCACCCAAGTTGAATAAATAAGATCTGCTGTCCACCTAGCATCTCCTAGAGCAGGCATTTTACCGTGTTCAAGAGTGGGCCAAGACTGAAATCCTTTTGTCAAGGCAGCTAGGTGCTTTTCGACAATGAGTTCTTCTGTGGTTTTGTCTTTTAATTGATTACTCATGATAACCCGTAATTTCTCCAAAAGCTTCTTTTTCTAAATCTTTCTGAAACATCGCTCGACCTGTTTCACCGCGCAATCTTCTAACTTCTCTTATCCCCATAGCACCTAGTATTTCTAATAATTGATCGCGCCATGAAGATAAAAGATTTTCGATCCTTTGGGTTCCCCATTTACTTTCTAGCTTGGGAGGCAGTTTAATATGGTGAGAGTCAGAAGAAACTGATTCTCCTCCCAAAGAAGCTTGTAGAGCGACAAGAATAGGAGTATCTAGAGCAACAAGGTCTAGTCCGCAGATAATGGCTTTAGGAACATGCTCTGCTGCAATAATACCTCCGCTTCCGATGAGAGTGGTTTGTTCTCGTAGGCGATGTTTTACTACTTGGCGATGAGCATGCCCAATGGCATCTAAGACAAACTCGTTCCCCGCTTGTCCATGATAGTTTGCCGTTAGATGAAAAACTCGAATGCCTGCTTTTAAATGATTCGATAAATCTTCTGTAAATCCTACTCGAAGAGCAATGATTAGTTGGGGGAAATTATTTGTTATCTTTTGCCAACTCTCTGCATCTTCTACTTCTACCATAGAAATTTCTCGTTCAGAGTAGTACTGAGAAAACTCATCTTCTTCGCCTTTTTTTACCAAAGGAACTATGTGAGAGCCGGTGAGGGACTCTTTTTTGATTAAGGAAAAAGGCAGGACAACCAAACTTTCTACTTTTTTGGCGCTATTGCTTAAAATCTGTAGAATATCGGAACGGTAGACATCTTCCGGAAGAAGATCTAAAATCATGGGCAAAGGTAAATTTATTTTCGGGAAAGAAGGAAACTCTGTCTTTCCTGAAAAATCAAGAAAGCTCGCTTTTTCTCCGATATCTACAACCGTAGATATAAATTCTCGTCCGTGAATTCCATCGCGAGTAGGGCGAACGATTTCGGACATATCTGTCCACATTCCGTTCCAGCCTGTTCCGCCGAACCGACCTCGATATCCTGCTCCTTTGACGGGTACATTACCATCTTTAGCCTCATTCATAATGGTATCAATGAGCTCGTTAGAAAAATAAGAGTCTCCCAACTTTAAAAAGTCGGCATTAAATTCAATCCGAGCAAGATCGGGATGTTGAGTTGTGCAACGTAAACATCCGACGCAAAGATGTTCTCGGGGGATCATTCCTCCAACGGGGCCAGAAAAAACCCCATAAACGCAAGGAGGATCTTTGACCACCTTCATCTTGCCTCGGTAATGGAAAATCTCTTTTAAAATTAATAGAAGCAGACGATGTTTTTTTACTTTTACCCGAAACCGATTGGGGTATGGAAAAATTTGCGGTGTTTTTGCCGTTTCAATTTCATATCGTTGGTATTCAACAGAAGCTTTTTCTGATTTTGTATTTTGTTTTTTGGGAAGCGTACTTTGCTTTGTTGGGTCTAAAAAAATCTTTTTCTCCAGACCACTTTGTGATGCAATAGACACGAATAGCTTCTCCTCTCATAATGCTTTCTAAAGCCTACCATATAGATTCTTAAAATAAGAAACCTACATGATTTTCCAGAAGTCGTTTCCTAAAAAAGGAAAATTAACACACCTTGAGCATATCTATAGAACATACTTAAAAATTTGATTTACTATCTATTTTGCTGCCAAAACGGTAGACTAGAGTGTGATTAATTAGTGGACAAAGAGTTTTTATTATGGCAAAATTGTGAGGAATTGGTAGTGATGACCGTTTGGGGATTCCTAAGACACCGAATAATGCCTATGGGCTCGTTGTAAGGGGCTCTAAAGTCACCTGATTTGATGAGCTTTAGGTACTCTTTAAAAAGATATTTAACTTTTTCCAAGCACCTATCGAACAGATTTGTTTTTTTAGAGTAGTTTTAATTTAATATTTAGTCGGTCACTATACCATTCTTGGATTTTTTAGTCAACATAAGCTTTCTCTAAATTCTAAAGTTAAGAGAAAGTTTTACATTACTAATGGGGTTATTTTATTATGAGTACTGTTTGGAAATGTTTTTCTCTATTTTGTTTAACTGCTTTACTGGCAGGATGTGCTAGTCAACTGGTATATCAAAATAAGTATGATGATCAAAAAACAAAATACTATCAAGCTTGCCTAGAGCATGAGGAAAAGATTCAGAAAAAAAGCATCGAAGGAATTAATACTTCTTTAGCCAAAGTAGAAGAACTTTGCTATGTTCTCTACCACCGTATTCCTATCCGTCGAGAGCAATACAGGGTTTTAGCAATTAGCGGGAAACTTCATCAGCTAAAAAGTAACATGCAAACACTGGCTGGAATGAGAGAAAAGTTCAATAAAATTTTTCTTGCCAGTTTGACCGGAGACAGTTTTTCGGCAGAATCTTTGAAAGATCAGTTTAGTTTACAAATTGAAGATCAACTCGATTACTTGACTCGTTTACGCCGTCTCCACGCTTTGGTTATTTATCTAGATAATTTTCGGCGAGAAGCGACCATTTTAACAGACTTAGACGAAGAAAAACTTCAGACTTTCTCTGTTAATTTTCAAGCAGCAGAGAAAAAACTACAAGAAATTATGTTCACTAAGCTTTCTCAAAAACTAACCAATGTGGGAAAAGTAATTAGCCGAGATAATGGTTTTTCTTACAGCTTTGCAACACCTGCTGGATTAAATGTCAAACTAGAAGATGAATCTCTTCTTTTGCCAGGAGAGGGAAAAGAACACCTTCTTCAAGATGTCAGTGACTACGTTTTTTACTTTGAAGATGAGGATGAAAACTTCACTGAAAATTTTCGAACTCTTCGAGAAAGCACAAAACGTTTCCGAGTTGCAGTGGAAAAAATGGAAGAGTTTGAACAGAGCTCCGAGGTATCTCAGTTAGACAAAGTTACCTCCATTATGGAAGATATGGCAAGCCAAATGGAAAGCCTCTTTTCTGAAACAATGACAGATTTACAGAATCTTGTCGGAGAGAATCGTAAGATTGTCGATGAAACTCTTTGGGCCCAGACTAAAGCGGAAAATAAACAAGAGAAGGCTAAAAACAATTTTGATTTCTACACTCAGAGCGTTATTAACTTAAACGAACTCTTAGTGCAGACAATCAAAATGGAAAATGCCTCCAGTGCCTCCAAGCGAGCAGGGAAAAAACTCCAATCTTTGGGATACTTCTATCACCAAAAGAGAGGAATTTTAGGAACAGGAGTGGATTTTCTAAACGACGATTGGAAAGAGAAGACGGCTTTTGAAACTTTAAATGAAGAGTTAAACCAAGAGCTCCAAGAATTAGAGAGTATTGCTCAACAAGGTTTGGCACCTTTGTGGCGGACTTGTAACGCCCAATGTCGCCAACGCAAAGTAAAAGCTCCCTATAAGCTTTCTCAAGGGTATTTAGTTGAGAACGACGAGTAGAGACAAGTGAATGTGAGAAGAACAAGGCTTATCTGAAACCGTTCTAAGCGCCATGTTCCCTGGAGGGTGAGGCTCCTGCCGAACAGGAGATGTGATTGGATTGCATAACAAGACCAAGCACATCCCCGGCGCGCAGGAGCCTCCCCCTCCCTCTATTTTTAAAACAAGGATTAAGAATGATAACTTTAACAGATTTAGCGGTGGAAAAAATTCTCCAACAAATGCAAAAAAAGCATGAGCCCAAAGAGTCGGCTTTGCGAATTGCAGTGACGGGAAGAGGACGTGAAGGCTTTGTCTACGACTTCAGCTTTCTAAATAAAGCCGAAAAAATAGCTCAAGACATTGAGGTAGAAATTGGGGAGCTTTCTGTTTTTATTGATGCCGAAAGTGTTGAGAAGGTTAAGGGAGCCAAGTTCGACTACATGGAGAAAGAATCGCAGGCGGGTATTCGGGTGGAAAACCCTAATCCTCTATGGCCTGACAATCCTTTGGCTGAAAAAGTTCAAGAGCTTATTGACCGAGAATTGAATCCTGCTATTGCTGGACACGGGGGGTATATCATCTTAATAGATGTGAAAGACGACCAAGCCATTATTGAGATGGGAGGTGGTTGCCAAGGATGTGGAATGGCTCATATGACTCTAAGAAATGGAGTTGAGACTATGATTAAGTATAAAATTCCTGAAATAAAAGAAGTGGTTGACCAAACAGATCACTCTTCCGGAACTAATCCTTATTTTGAAAAGCCCTCCGAGATATAAGACATTTAGTTATTTACTTTTGCCAGTTTTTTTTTGCTTTTCCTTGGCTTCATTAAAAATTCGTAAAGCCTCTTCTGGCGAACTAGCTTTTTCCTCTCCAAAAACATGCGGATGGCGCTCTACCAATTTTTGATGAGCGTCCGAAATAACAGAGTCTAGAGTAAATAAATTTTGTTCCTCCGCTAAATTAACCAAAAAGATTAGGTTGAAAAGAGTATCTCCAATTTCCTCTTTTAGATTATCAAAATCTTTTGCTTCAATGGCAGCAATGACTTCTTCGGTTTCTTCGACCAAGCACTTTTTGTAGCTATCAAATGTTTGTACTTGGTCCCAAGGACAACCATTTTCGGGATCTCTTAGGGTTTTTGCGAGTTCAAGTAAACGATTCATGGTTTTCTCTCTTTCTGGATTGGAGGAGTGGATTAATTAGCACAGCAAAACTTCTTGATTTTTGCAGGGCAAAAGATTAATATTAGCTAAATTTTGCACTTGTTACAGGTTGTTTTTTTGAGGAACCCCTCCAAAAAACAGCTCAAGGCAATGAACAAATTTTACCTGATGAAAGGAGTAAAGCAAGTCCTCTTTTTTAGGCTTGCTCGAAAAATAAATGAAAATAGTAGTATGTGTAAAGCGTGTTCCTGACACAGCAACAAAGATTAAAGTAGGGGCCGAAGGAAATGTCATTGACACCAAAGATGTCGAATTTATTCCTTCTCCCTATGATGAACTAGCGGTTGAGTATGCCGTAAGAATTCAGGAAAACCAAAGTGACGTTGAGGTTGTTATTGTAACTTTAGGCCCAGCAGAAGCTTCCACTGAAAAGGTACTTCGTCGTTGTTTGGCTATAGGAGCTAACCGTGCTATCTTAATTGAAAGCGCTGGTACTGACCATGATCCTTACGTCATTGCAAGTGCCTTAGCAAATACAATCAAAGAAGAGTCTCCTGATCTCCTGTTGTTTGGTATCCAAGCGATTGATGATGATTATGGACAGGTGAGTAGCATTACTTCCGCTCTTTTAGATATGCCTCTTTTGTGGGGGGTAAGTGAACCTTTAGAGTTAGGCGGTAGTACTGTTAAAGGGCGCTGTGAGGTTGACGGAGGAGTAGAAATTTTAGAGTCCTCTTTCCCTTGTGCTGCTTCGATTAAAGGTTCTATTACCGATATTCGGATGTGTCCATTAATCAAAATTCGCCGAGCGAGCAAAAAAGAAATTAAAAATGTTTCTGCTCAATTAGAAGATAGTGCTCTTAGCGTAGAAAAGCTTGAACTGCCTGCGGAAAGAGTTGGTGGTCGTATTGTTGGTCAAGGCGCTGATGCAGTGCCAGAATTATTCCGTTTGCTACGTGAAGAAGCTAAAGTATTGTAGGGAGTTACGCAATGTCAGGCATTTTAGCCATTACAGAAGTAAAAGATGGAAAGTTTCGCCGTGCTAGCTTAGAAGCAGTAGGGGAAGCTTTACGAATTGGACAAGCCCTTTCTCTAGAAGTAAGTGCCGTTGTTATGGGAACAGGAGTTTCTGAGTTAGCGGGCTCTTTGGGAGAGTATGGGGTTAGTAAAGCCATTGTTGTCGAAGATGACCGCTTAGAAAACGCTTATACTCAGCCTTACGCAGAAGCTATTGCGGAAATTGCCAAAAGCAAAGAAGCTGATTATGTTTTCTTTTCTGCCTCGGCTCGGGGCAAAGCAATCTCCGCTTTGGCTTCAGCTTATTTGAAAACAGCTGTTGTCAGCGATTGTGTGCAAATCCAAGTGGAGGATGGAGAGCTTTCTTGCCAGCGACCAGTTTACGCAGGGAAAGCCCTTTCTGTGGTCAAAATCCAGAAGAAACCTGGTCTGCTTTCTCTTCGCCCCAATGTTTTTTCCGTAGAAAAGAACAGTGCTGAAGTAGCAGTAGAAAATTTTTCTGTTAATTTTTCAGAAACCGCTTTCCGGGTTAAAGTTGTTGGCGTTGAAAAAGCCAAAGAGCAAAGCGTTGAGTTGTCTGAGGCGAGCATTATTGTTTCAGGAGGACGAGGTCTCAAAGAAGCGGCCAATTTTTCCTTGATCGAAGGTCTTGCTGATCCTTTAGGAGCAGCGGTAGGAGCTTCACGAGCAGTTGTTGATGATGGTTGGCGTCCTCATAAGGACCAAGTAGGACAAACAGGAAAAACTGTTTCACCTAACCTATACATTGCCTGTGGAATTTCTGGAGCGATTCAACACCTTGCGGGAATGAGAACTTCTAAGGTAATTGTTGCGATAAACAAGGACGAAGAAGCTCCTATTTTTAAAGTCGCTGACTATGGTATCGTGGGCGATGTTTTTGAAGTCCTTCCCAAGATGACAGAAGAAGCAAAAAAATTAGCTGCCGATAGCTAAGAGAATTCTTAAGTATTCTCAAAATTTTGGCAAGTTTGCTGTGAATTTTCCCCTTGAGATGAAAAAAATAAGGCGAAAAAATATTTTTTATTTTTAGATAAAATATTTTTTCGCCTCTTTATCTGGCCAGGAGTCGTATGATGGCGGAAACTAAAGCATTAGAAGAACAAATTATTAAGAATTACCCCTACCCTATTGCCCTTCGAATTCAGCAACTCGCTGGGAATCCAACTCAAAGTTACCAAAGAGAAATTTGGATTAAAAATACAATCCAAGAAACTTTACAATACATCAATCTCTTAACTTTGAAAGTAAATCCTCAGCCTCCGAAAACTTCAAATCCTTTATCTTTTGTTGATCCTTTTCAGTGGTTTGAAGTTCTCATGATGCAAATGGGGGAAGAACCTTCTCATCCCTTTATGAAAGCCACTTTTCGTTTCTGGGAAAATCTTAAAAATGAAACAAAAATTCCTTCTCAAGAAGGACAAAAAAATTTCCAAGTAATGAACTCCATTCTCCAAAAAGCAATTCTTCCTTTCAGTATGGATGAAGCTTATTCTTTTCTTTTGCAAATTTTGGAAGAAGCCCAGCCAATTTTTGACTTCTCTCTTTGTTTTCTAAACTCTAGCAAAGAGTTTCCCTGGGAGGCTATTGACTACCGAGGAGCTGATCCCGAAAAATTCCCTGTTCTCCTAATAGGTTCTGAGCTTGGACAAATTCTATCGAGCAGGCAGTTTTTCTTGAGTGGATCAAAAGGGGAGATTTTAAAAGATCAAGTATGGGATTTGTCTGGGGCTTCTTGTCCGGGGAAAGACCTTCAGCCAAATCGTCCCGAGTTTATGATGTACACGTATTATTTACCTCAAGAAAACCGGGGCTACTACCAGGGAATCCATCGAACTTCTTTTGTCGAGGGAGCCGATCCTTTTTCTCATTGCCAAGAAAATAAAACTGAGGAAGCTTACCAGCAGGCCCAAAGAAAAATCTTTCATCTAACCCAAAGCTATATCGCCCATAAAAATGTCCAAAGTGAATACCGATCTTTGGCTTTTTATCCTCTAGCTTCGGTTCAAGCGGATTTAAATAATGCGGTTCAGAGTAAAGAGTATTTTTCGACCTTACTTTTGGGAGAAACAGGTTTAGGAAAAACTAATTTCTTTTGCCATCAAGCTCAAGAATGGCTTCATAAAAATACCTGCCAAGTTCTTCTTGTCGATGCCCAATCTTTTTTACAAGATGGTCTTGAGGCCGGCTGGAAGAAAGTTTTTCCAGAAGGCTTTTCTTTGGAAGACTTTACTCGTAAGATGGAGTTTCCCAAAGAGAGACTCTTAGTTTTAGTGGATAACTTAGAAAACTGCCCTCATCTGGATCAGTTTTTTTTGAAAGAACTGCCCGAGTTTCTGAAAGCTCAAAAAGTCCAAACTTTTCCTCTTCGCTTTTTGTTTTCTTGCGAAAAAGGAGCCTTTCAAGAGGCGATGGGAAAACATTTGCCCTCTTTTTCTGGGCAAGAGTTTTTTTACTTGAGTTCAGAAAACTCATCGTCTCTTCTTCCCGAAGCCATAGAGCTCAGAACACTTTCGAGCGGAGAAGTAGAAGAAGTTTATCAAGCCTACCAATACATCCCAGCCTATCAACCACGAACGGCTTTCAAAGATCTTTCTCCCTCCTTGCGAAGAACGATTCAGCACCCTCTCTTTTTACGAATGTTAATGGAAGGTTGCCATGGGTGGGAAATACCTAAAAATATGAACGGCTATGATACAATTTTGAACTACTTGGATGACCGTATTTACGAACGCCCTGCGACCGCTCAATTTTTCTCTGAAATGGTGAAGGAAACTATTGCTCAAAAGTCGGCCTACCCTGCATTAAAAAATGGACAAATGCTCGAAAGAGAGATCGCTCCTCTAGAAGAGCGGGGAGAAAATTTCTCTAGCTCTCTCGTTTTTGATTTTTTAGTTTCAAAACAATTGTCTTCTTGTGATTCCTCTGACAATCGAGATTGGCCTCGCTACCAAGTTGTTGTTTGGTACCTTTGTCAAAGTATTTTGAAAGGAGAGGAAGAAAGTCTAAGAAGCTTTTTAGAAGCACATCGACCTGATAAAGCACAGATTTTAACAGAAACCGTTCTTTTATTAGAGCGCTTAATTCCCAGTACCTCAACAAAACAATCACCTAGCTTAGAAATGAGTAAGACACTTCTCAAAAGTACGACGACGGAGCGAGAAAGAGTTTTCTTAAAGCTTTTGGCTTCTTGTCAAAAATCATTCTCTCGTCATTTCATCGTTACTTTAGCAGATCTTGTTCGAGAAAATCGAGATGGGTTTACGGCCGAGCAAAGAGAAAAACTTTTTCGCCGTTTAATTGCAATTTATCAGAGATATCGGCTTCCCGAAGGTATGAGACTAAGTTTAGTGGAATACGAAAAAATTTCTTCAGAAGAGGGAATGGATTCCTATTTTTTGTATCATCATTGGGCTCTTTATCATTTTTGGTCAGGCAGTCTAAAAAAGGCAATGGAATTTTCCAATCAAGCAAAAGTTTTTGCTCAGGGACAAGAAAATCCAGGCTTACGGCTAAGCAAATTGATGGACTATGCCCAGTTAGAGGAAACTTTAGGGAACCCTGGTGCTGCTCTGGAAATTTACGAGTCTGTTTTTCAACAAGCGGAGCACTTGACTGGGTATGAACAGCTTTTACGATTGCTAAAAAAGCTAGGAAATGTTCATGAAAAACTCGAAAATTCATTAGAAGCAATCGAACATTATGATCAAGTCATTGAAATCAGTGAAGAGTTAGGAAAACCTCAAGAAGTTCTCCAGGCTTTCCAAGCCAAGGGTAGAGTTTATCGACATGGAAATCAATTGGAAGAATCTCTTACTTTTTACCAAAAAGCCTTGGAGTTAGCCCAAAATATTGCCGGACGAGGGGAGATGGCGAAAGTTTGGCGAGAAATTGCCGCCAGCCAGAAAGACAGCAGTGAAAAAGAAGACGTTGTCGCTTTTTACCAACGCGCCTACGAAATTGCTCAAAGCGCTCAAGACTCCCATACTTCGACCAAAGTTTTTCAAGACTTGGGGAATTACTACGACGACTTGGGAGAGTCGGAAGGGGCCATTGTCAGTTTTGAAAAGGCCATTACCTTAGCAGAAAAAGCAGAAGCCGACGAAGAACTTCTGGCATGCCACTCTGCTTTGGCTATGGTTTTTGATACCGAAGATATGCCGGATAAAGCGAGAGGACACTACCACAGAGCTTTAGAAGTAGCTCGCACGTCGGGAGGGAAAAAAGATATTGCTTTTCAGGCGAAAAACTTAGCCATATTTCTTCATCAACAAGGAGATAAAACGGAGGTAAATGAACTTTTCCAAAACTCCTATGATTTGTTTTCCGAGTTGGATTTAACTGAAGAAGCACAGGCCGTTACCAGTTGGATTGAGCGTACACAAAACCCGTAGGGGAAGAGCATGGGGCATATGTCAGGTGTAGTTTTTTTTATCGGAGGTAAGGAAAAATCCAATTCCTCCTATAAACAGTTTTTAGAAAAAAACGGTTTTACTTTACACTGTTTACCGTGTAGCCGTAAGCTCATTATGGAAAAGTTAAACATAGACTTTCCCCATCTTTTGCTTGTCGACTATGAGAATGTTCAACGTAATTGCCGTAGTATACAGAAATTTTTTACTTCCCTGAGTAAACTGGAGGAATTTCAAAGTATTCCTCTAGTTCTTCTGACCCGTAGTGGGAATGTTGATCTGGATGTTTTTGCCGGAATGGTCGATGACGTTCTCGTTCTTCCGACCAGCCATGAACATTTGCAAAGTAAGAGTATGGCTTGGTCTCTTTTGGCCCGAGCAGAAAAAAAAACTCCTCTTCCCCAAAACCAAAAAAGACTTTCTTTTCTCGAATACCAAGTCGAAAAAATAAGACATTTTCTGCGCAATGGAGACTTGGGGCAAGCCCGACAAATTCTTCTTCGAGTGCAAGAAGTTCTCGATACTTTTCCCGAAAAAAGAACAGAAGCTTTTGAACTTTCAGAAGTTTTAGGCGAGCTCAATCAAATATTAGAAAAATCATCAGGGCAACTCCTACTTGCCAAACTCAATTCGCTCGATTTTTCTCTCTACCAAACGATGGGGGAAAATACTTTGTCTAAATTCGAAGGACAAGTTTCTCAAAAGTCCCAAGAAGCTTTGACTCATCCCATGAAAGTAGAAGATTTTCTGGATGTAAAAGAAGCAGAGATTCGTACTCAACTAGCAAATAGAGAAGAAGGTTCTCCTTTTGAGGATTCTAGCAAATCTGTTTATGCACCTCTTCTTAACTCGATGGACACAATCTCTCCTCGCGATGCTCACTTTGCTCGAAGACTTCTCCAGCGCCAAGTCATATCTAAGCAACAACTTATCCGTTCCCTTGAAGAGCAAAAAGAGCTCAAAGTAAAAGGGAAACCTATTCCTTTATGCAACGTAATGCTAATGATAAAAGTGGTTATCCCCGAGGATATTCAGCGGGTTTTTGGGAAAGACGCTATTAACTCTCTCTTTTGCGGTGGGTGCCAAACTCCCCACCGAGTTTTAAACCTTTCTAAGCAACCTCCCGAAAATTTTCGCTGTCGTATTTGCCAGCAACCGCTCTGCGATAAAATGGATGAGAGCGAAATGTTTATCCTACCAGAAGATGACAAGCTCGATGAGATGCTCAGCGACCCTTTGGAGGTATCGGTAGAACCCAATCGAAATAATATTCCCTATCTCATTGAAAGAGCCGATTTTTTTAGCCGCAGTGGGCAAATTCGCAAAGCCGAACATATTTACGAGGAAATTCTTAGCATTTTCCCCGACGATGAAGATTGTCTTTTGGGGCTCTCGCGCATTTTTATTGAAAATAGCTCTTACGAAAGAGCTTTAGAAAAAGTAGAGCGGGTTTTATCTAAAAATCCTCTGAATAATTTGGCTCTTTCTCATCGAGGGGTGGCCTACTACTATACCAACCAAATCGATAAGTCGATTGCCGATATGTCCGTTCTCACAGAAAAAAGAGTCCACAACTTTATGTCCTACTCCACGAGAGGTAAGGGGTATTTTCGGAAAAAGAAATACCAAGAGGCCATCAATGACCTTACTCGCTCCATTATTTTGGCTCCTGATTTTACCAAAGGGTATATTTACAGGGCAAAAGCTTATCTGCACTTGGGAAAACACCAACTCGCCTTACACGATTTCGAAGAAGCCCTCAAGATTAATCCTCAGTATGCGAATGCCAAGGAGGTACATAAAATGATTGCGGTGACTCGCGAAAAAATGGAAGAAAGCTCTCATGCCGAGTGAGCAAAGACTAAAAACCATTCGCATTCCTGTGCACGGCTTTGTCGATCTTTCCCGAGGGGAGCGAAAAATAGTCGACTCTCGCCCCTTCCAACGCCTCCGAAAAATTCAACAGCTATCTCTCACTTCAATGGTCTATCCTGGTGCTACTCATTCTCGCTTTGAACATTCTCTGGGAGTTCTTTATTTAGCGACTCAAACCTACCAAGCCATTGTCCGAAATAGTCCTGAACTCCAAGTCAAATGGTCTCCCGCTCGGCAAAAACGCAATGAGCAAATTTTAAGAATCTATGCCCTTACTCACGACCTGGGACATGGCCCTTTTTCTCATCTCTCCGATCAGCTTTTCCCCGAAGAAGGAACTTTCTCTCATACTCATGAAACTTTCTCTGCTCGTATTGTCGAAGAAACTGAGATTGGCCAAAGCATCGATGAAATCGGAGAAAACCTAGCCCAAGAATACGGAGAAGAGGCCTTTTTTTCACACCAAACTCTGGTCCATCTCATAACAAATCAACTCAGCGAAGAAGATCCTTCTCTCTACCTACTTCATCAAATTATGGATAGCGAGCTTGATATTGATAAAATGGACTATCTTTTGCGAGATTCTCTTCACTGCGGAGTAGCTTATGGTAACTTTGATTTACGACGTTTGATCGACTCTTTAGTCGCCGTGAGGCAAAAAGATAACTCTGGTGAATACTTTTTTTTAGCCATTGAGCAGCGAGGGATTTATGCTCTCGAAGCCTTTATTATGGCTCGATACTGGATGTTTATCCAAGTGTACTTTCATAAAACTAGGCGAATTTTTGACCACTATTTGCAGAATTTTTTAAGCAGTATACTTCCCCAAGGAAAACTTCCTTTCTCTATTGAGGAATACCTCTCTTGGCATGACATTCGCGTTTGGTATGAACTGGAAAAATCTGCTTATAAATCATCAGATCAAGGGCATCTATGGGCCTCTCTTATTACAGAAAGAAAAGTTTGGAAGCAAGTAAATAAGGAAAAGCCCTGCTCTTTCTCTTCCGAGCAACAAATGCAGTTTTTCCAGGCCTTACAAAAAAAACTAGGGGAGCATTTCTCTTCTCATCAATATTTCTTAGACTATGCTCGAAAATCCCCTCATAAACTCAACCAAACTTATGCAAACAACAAGGACATTTTCCTCCTCACTCCCAATGGAGAAAGAAGGGAAATTACCCAAGTCTCTCAAATTGTGGCGAGTTTAATCGAACCCATTCAAACCCTTCGTCTTTATGCCTCCCCAGAAATTTTTGCAGAAGTGGAAAAAATCTCCCAGGAGATTATGGGGTAAAGAAATTTTCTATTTGCAAAGCCAATTTCTTACTACTATATTGAGCAAAATCCAGGCGAAACGTTCGACTGGATTTTGCTCAATATATCTGTCCCTAAAAACTTAAGAGCCTATCCATTGGCTCTAAACCAATAAAGGTAATACAATGAAGGACAAAATGCCTCTCTGGGCCTTTCAAGTTCTTAGAACCTTGGTCGCTGCTCTGAGCTTTTTCTTTCTTATGGGGTCTTACTATATTCTCAAACCAACCCGCGAGCCTCTTCTTTTCCAACATATCGGCTCCGAGTACCTCCAGCACTTCTACATTGCTAGCTCTTTTACCACCCTCATAGGGATTATCCTATATAACTATTTAGTTAGTCGTTATCCTAGAACTCCCCTTTTGAGGATATTTTTTCTGGGAATATCCTTTATCTTTGTTCTTTTTTGGGCAAGTTTTGTTTGGTCAGGAGGCCCCAAGTATTATCTTGTTGTTAAAGTGGCCAGTTACTTTATGTTTGTTTCTCTCTATCTCCTCTTTTTAAAAGCTCTTTTTCTTTCCTTTAACCATGATGTTCATACCGTAGAGGAGGCAAAAAGTTTTTATCCCTATATTTTTCTGGGAGCACAGTTGGGAATTGTTTTTGGAAGTAACCTTGTTCGAGGAGTTATCCGAGATCCTTCTAGCTTCTTAGCACAAGCAGGAACCTATTTGAGTACCACTTTTCTAGGGAAAGAAATTGGTAAAGGTTTTGACTCGATGTTTTTGCTCAGTATTCTTGGCATTATCTTAGCTTGGTTAATGCTAGAAGTATTCAAGTACTTCGATCCAAAACTAGAAGAAAATCGCTACGCTAAACCGAGTAATACAGGAGCAATCAAAGACTTAGGGATTTTCCTAAAAAACCGCTATGTCTTTTTTATTGGCCTTCTGATGGTTTTTGCCACCTTCACAAGTACTCTCTCTGACCAACAGTACAAAAGAATTCTCGACCATAGTATTCTTACAGATGATAATAAAGCTATTATTCTGGAGGAAGGTGATTTACAAGATTCCGATAAGCTTCTAGGTGCCATTAAAAAGGGAGAGAGACTTTTTGATCAATATCTACAAAAACGTTTTTCTTCTTCTTTTTGGGAAAAAGAAAATAAAAGTCTAGAAAAAGAGATCCTCGCTGAGCTAAATCGCCTAATCCAAGACAAAGAGGAATTTTGGTCCAGCGGAGGGTTCGTTAAAAAAAATGAGACCACTAAAGAAAACCAAATCGAACTCAGCCAAAGATTATCCTTTCTCATCGAAAAAAATCCTACGGGAGAAGAGCTCGTTTTAGCCAATCGCTTGCTCTTAGAAGAGGCTTATCCCCAAGCAATCCACAGTAGCCAAAAACTCCTCCAAACACGCTTCTTTTCTAATGTTTATGGGAATATGGCTTGGTGTAATATCCTCATGTGCTTGATCATTACCCCTCTCCTTCTTCGTTTCTTTGGTCCAGCTATGGCCATTACTCTTTATCCACTCGTTCTTTTTGCCGGAGGAATTATATTTGTTTTGGGGCTAGAGATGCGAGTGATTGAGTATTTTGTCGTTGCCGCCCTGAGTCTAAACTATACCCTTTACGCAGTAGGGCTAGAGATTTTTTACATTCCGACCGGAAAAGAAATCAAATACAAAGCAAAAACGGCATGTGATACCTTTCTCTTTCGGATTGGAGACACCGCAAGTTCGATCTTTGTCCTTTTCTATATCTTTGTCTTAGATCTATTACCAAGCATTTCCGACCCTTCTCTTATCGGAATTAGCTACATCGTTTTTGCGACAGTTCTTTTCTGGATACCCGTGATTTTTATGACTTCTAAAATTTACGAGAAAAAAGTCGCCGAACACGAAAGGGACGTAGTGCTGACCTAAACATAAGAGTTTGAAATATCCCCAAAGGGGATTAACGTGAATAGCCCTGGGTTTTTAACCCAGGGAATATAGAAATAGCCAGCAAAGTGGTCTCCACTTGCCAAAACAAAACCTAATACTAAAAAAGGAGTAAAATTGCTAAAAATATTTGTGGACGCCGATGGGTGTCCTGTAAAAAAAGAAGTTTACAAGGTAGCCAAGCGCTATGAGCTTAAGGTTACCTTAGTTGCTAATACTTGGATGAATATTCCTCTAGAGAGCTGGATCGAACTTATTGTTGTTGGTAAGGACTTAGATGCAGCAGATGACTGGATTGTCGAGAATATTAATGCTAGCGACATTGTTATCACGACGGATATACCCCTGGCTTTTCGCATCGTTGAAAAAGAGGCTCATGCTCTTAGTCCCCGAGGCCGTATCTTTACGGAAAGCAATATAGGAGAAGCCTTGGCTTCCCGAGATCTGCAAACGCAGCTGCGCGAGATGGGAATGATGACTCGCGGGCCTGCTCCTTTTCAAAAGCAAAACCGTTCTCATTTTCTCCAAAGCCTAGATCAGGTGATTCAGAAGGTTCTCCGAGAAAGCGCAGAAAATTAAGAATTTTACACCCCTCGCAAAAAGCTCGCATAGGAACAAAAGAAGATGAAAAAATATTTTTTTTGGCTAAAAATCTCCCGTCCTGGTCTCTGGTTTCCTACCATTTGGTTGTATTTACTTCCAGCTAGTCAACTTAGCAATTGGGAGCAGCCTGCTTTCTGGCTAGGCTTATTTTATGTAACTTTTCCCTTGAATTTTTTTATCTATGGTTGGAACGATATTGTCGACCGAGAGATTGATATACTCAATCCTCGAAAAGGTAATTTCCTTTTTGGAGCTCAAGGAACTCTTCAAGAGCTGGAAAAACTTCCTCTTCCTCTCGTTATTTCTCAAATTCCTTTTCTTTTAGTTTTTATCTATTTAGATTCCTGGCGTATAATCGGGTGGTTTGCGATCCTTACAACTGTGAATGCTCTCTACAATTGGCCCAAGATTGGTCTTCGAGGAAGGCCTCCTTTGGAGCTATTGAATCAGTTTGGCTATATCCTCGTTATTGTTTTGAGTATTTGGTTGAACGAAGTGCCCAATCTTCCTTGGCAATCCTACCTCTACATTTGTCTTTTCTGCTTTCAATCGCATATTATGGGTGAAATTATGGATATAGAGGCGGACAAAAAAGGAGGACGAAAAACTACAGCCACGGTAATCGGCTTAAAAAATAGTAAAATATTCCTTCTGTTATTAGTCAGTCTGGAGACAATTCTTTTGATGTGGGTTTTTCAAGACTTCGTTTTAGGAGGAATGCTCGCTCTATTCTTAATTTGGCTTCTTTTAGATTATGCAGTTCTTTTTCGAGATCGGTTTTATTCTCTCAAGGAGATGAAAAGCTTTGGCCTTCTCTTAAATGTCGTCGGTTTTATTTCTATGCTCTGGATACTTTTTTCCCAATCATTAACGACAGTTCCTTAAATAATCTTCGCTTTTTGAGTCTTAAGCTTGTAATATTGATTATTAGAAAATGGTTAAAAATTTATAAAACCCAAAGTGGGAGGATCTTTATTTTTTGTCCTTAGGTGCTTGGAAAGAAATAATCTCCCTATTTGCTTGATCTTTTGTTTGCTAGTTGCGTTGCTTCTCTGTTACAGAAAAAAGTCCAATGACAAGAGGCGCCATCGAAAGAGCCTTGCTAGCAAACAAAATCTGCTGCGCAACTAGAGAGATTATTTCTTTCCAAGCACCTAAGCTCATTTTTCGGATTTAAGAAAAAGAGGATGCCATGAAAAAACAACTAAGCCTAATATGATTACCAAACCATGATGGAGATGTTATGTTAAAAACCTTTTTGGTAGTGATAACCTCGGTGATTCGTGGTCAACGTGGGCATCGCGATATCCGCATTTTGGTACGATTCTTGCTCGTGTTATTGGTAATGATTATCCTCTATTCCGTCGGGTTCCACATGTTGATGCTGCGGGAAGGAAAAGAGTATAGCTGGATCACTGGCTTCTATTGGACCCTTACGGTCATGTCCACACTTGGATTCGGAGATATCACCTTCCATACGGATCTCGGCCGCCTCTTTTCGATCATAGTGTTACTTTCGGGTATAGTCTTCCTGCTCGTTTTGCTCCCTTTTACTTTTATAGAATTTTTTTACGAGCCCTGGATAAGCGCCCAAGCCACTATGCGAGCGCCGCGCCAGCTTTCGGCTGAGACAAGCGGACACATATTACTCACCCATCATGACGCAGTGACCAACGCCCTGATTCACCGCCTTGAGCAGCACAAATATCCTTACGCAATTTTAGTTCCGGACGTGGAAGCTGCATTGCGCTTGCACGACCTCGGGCTAAGCGTGATGGTGGGGGACTTGGATGATCCGGAGACCTGGATGCGTGCGCGTGTAAAAGAGGCGGCTCTTGTTTTCAGCACTAACAGTGATGTTAAGAACACTAACGTGGCATTTACGGTGCGAGAGCTCGCGAAGGATCTGCCAATTATCACCTCGGCGCTCGACAAGGCATCTAAGGACATCCTGATGCTCGCTGGAAGTAAACATGTGCTACGCTTCGAGGAGATGATCGGCGATTCGTTTGCTCGAAGGACGATGGGCGGAGACACAATGTCCCACATAATCGGGCAATTCGACACGTTGCAGATTGCCGAGGCAAATGTGCGTGGCACGCCACTTGTGGGAAAAACCCTCGGGGAAAGCAGGTTGCGCGAAAAGGTCGGAGTTATGGTAGTGGGTATCTGGGAGCGTGGGCACTTTGAAGCAGCACGTGCGGATGTTGTAATTCGCGATAACACGGTGTTGGTACTGGCGGGATCAAAGAAGCACCTGTCCCGCTACGATGAGTGCTTTCGCATTTACAATGCTTCGGCCGTGCCCGTGTTGATCCTAGGAGGCGGAAGGGTAGGACGCGCCACAGCCCAAGCCCTGGAACGACGGGGGGTAGACTACCGGATCGTAGAGATGCTTCCCGAGCGAGTCCAAGATTCGAAGCAATACGAACTCGGGAGTGCTGCCGACCTGGCAGTTCTTGAGAAAGCAGGCATCCGTCAGACATCCACAGTGATCATCACACCTCGTGACGACGATTTAAACGTGTACCTCACGATCTACTGTCGGCAGCTTCGTCCCGAAATCCAGATTCTGAGCCGCGCCACCTATGAGCGGAACGTGGCTACTTTACACCGTGCCGGGGCAGACAGTGTTCTATCTTACGCATCCATGGGGTCAAATGCAGCAATGAATCTGCTCCAGCGCAGCTCGATTCTGATGGTTGCGGAGGGACTAGATCTGTTCAAGGTCCGCGTGCCAGCTGTTCTGGCCGGCCAAACCATTGCCGAGTCCTCAATTCGCGAACGCACTGGCTGCAGCGTAGTGGCAATCGATACAGAACACGGTGTCGAAGTAGGTCCAAATCCCTTCGAAATTCTGCTGGCCGATGCGGAAATCGTATTGATTAGCACCGTTGAGGCGGAAGAACGCTTCCTTAATCTCTTTGGCAAGGGAAATGCCGTGCCTAGCTAGTGAGAGGGAAAAATTTTCCTCCTCTTTAAATGTCGTCGGTTTTATTTCTATGCTTTGGATACTTTTTTCTCCATCATTAACGAGAGTTCCTTAAATAATCTTCGCTTTTCGAGCCTTAACCTTGTAAAATAAATTTATTGAAAAATAGTTAAATGTTTCATAAAAGCCAAACTCTAGGCTGCTTTATTTTTTAGGAGAAATTCCATGAAAAAACAACTAAGCCTAATCTGCACATTAATAGGAATCTTTATCAGTTCTCCGGTAATGGCAGATGTCATCGCTTACTGGCGCTTTGAAAATAACCTAAATGCCACAACAGGAAATGATTTAACTTACGCCGGAGCAAGCACAAATGATTTCTCCAGCTCTGTTCCCCTCACCGCGTTTAGCAACACTGGAGCCTACGAGTTTGATGGGAATACCGATAAACTGACGACCTCTCTTAACATCAATGGATTTACCGAATACACCTTCGAGTTTTTCATGAAACCAACGACGACATCCCCTTCAGGTCGCATGGCAGTCATAAGTAAACCAGGCTTAGCTCTTTTCATGGATTTAATCGGCCCAGGGGTGATTGTCGCAACCATTAACAACGGCAGTAATTTTCCCTTCAGCGTAGACAACTCTTATACTACCGAATGGCAACACGTAGCCGCCGTTTACAACGGTAGTAACCCCAGTGACACTCGCTATACTATTTATGTCGATGGAATAGAAGTAGCATTAATTAGACCCGGTATTCTGCCTTCATCCGTGGCCGATGACGATGAACTCCTTATGCTGGGGAACTTTGCTCCTGAAAATAGAGCCTTTAGTGGCTTACTCGATGAAGTGCGCATTAGTGATGTCGCTCTGGACCCTTCCGGGTTTCTTCTCAATGAAACAGCAACGATCCCTGAAGCCAATAGTCTCATCTTACTCTTTTTTTGTGGACTATTATTTTACCGCCAATTTTTATAGAAACGAGGATCAACATGAATTCTAAACTGATTACTTTCTTTTTGCTATTATTTTTGATTAGCAGTCTTCAAGCCACTGTAATAGTTCTTGATTTCACTGCAGACAGTAGTAATACCTTCCGTGCAGAAGACGGATTCAATATCACTGCCATCAATTCTGGATCGGGTACCAACCATTTTGATATCTTTAACGATGCTCATGGAAATACTTTTAATCCTGGTGGAGATGACGACGAAATACATCTTCATGGGGCTAACAATGCCGAGGAGATCCTTCTTACGGAAGCCAATACTACTAACTTTAATCTTCTGAGCTTAGATGTAGAGAACATTCTTATTGGAGGAGCAGGCTCTTGGCAAGCGATAGGTTCCAATGGCAATAGTTTTAACTTTACAACAACAGGAACGATAAACTTTGGCTCTATTTTTTTTGATGTCTCTAGTGTAACTTTTCGCTCTAGCACAATTCCTAATGTAGACGGTGCCTCTCTTCTTACGTTTGATAACGTAGTTATTGAAAATGAGGGAAGTAGTGCTGTTCCAGAGCCTTCTACACTTATTTTTGCCTTGATGGGATCTTTTGTTCTTTTTTATAGAAAAAGAGGTTAGTCGAGCAGAAGGTCTAAGTGTTGTCCTAGTGGTAAAAAGGAGAGATGTTGAGCCCTATTTTCTAGCGATTGTTAACTAACAGCTAGAAAATAGGGCTCTTTAAACTTGAGATTAAGGGTAAAATCACAACTTGGTATTTTCAGGAAAATCATTCTGAAACAAAACCTATATATCCACACAAAGGAAACAACATGCGCTACACACTAATAAGTATCATATTGATACTTTCGACTTCTCTTTACGCGACAACTCTATCTTTCTCTTCAGTAAGCTCTTGGCAAGCAGCAACTGCTCCTGGGCCAGAAACTCTTGAAGATTTTACTAGCATTGATCCACTGGGAAAAGGTTTTACTCTTTCCATCGGAGAAGTAAACTCTCAAGTTTGGAAAGCCAATCGAAACGCCCAAGGAACTTTTACTAACTCTGTTATTGTGACAATTAATTTTTTTGAACCAGGAACGAGTAACTCTACGACTATCTTTGGAGCAGGCGTGACTGCTGCCAATGGTAGCACAACAGAGCTTCGTGCTTTCGATATAAACAATAATCTTTTAGGGACAACACAGTTTGTCAATGCTCAATTTGGTGGTTTTACTAGTACGGAAGGAATCGCTCGGTTAGAAGTCCAAAACACCACGGCTTTTACCCAATTTGATAACCTAAGATTTACCACATTTAGTGGATCAAGCGTTCCAGAGCCTTCCAGTCTAGCTCTTATTTTTTTAGCGACACTCTTTGTTGGGTTTGTTAGAAAATCCGCCTAAATTTTTATTTCTGGAATAAAGGAAGGGAAGTTATCTCCTTTATTCCAGAATCTATTTCAGACAAATCTTCCGACTTATAAACCTACCATCCTGTTACATACATCCACGAAAAACTCCGCCTTCTTCCATAAGAAAACTATTTGTTTGTTTAAAACTTTGTTAAGGAAAACTTACCAATGAAAGAAGCCATTAAATACTCCGAAACTGTTTTTGTGGTGAAGGGGCTTTTGGAAAAAAAACAGTGCCAAGAGCTAATTGAGATGGGAGAAAAAATAGGATTTGCAGATGCCCCCATCACAACAGCAATGGGACCGATCATGAGCAAGGGGATTCGCAACAACACCCGAGTTATACTAGACTCAAAAGAACTAGCCGAAAAAATTTGGCAAACGACCAAAGACTATGTTCCCAAGAGCTTGTTTGACCGCTCTGTTGTTGGCCTCAATGAACGGTTTCGATTTTACCGCTACGAAAAAGGAGAGCGGTTTAAGTGGCATTTTGATGGCTTCTATGAACGGGAAAATGGAGAGCGCTCAGAGCTAACTCTAATTTTTTACTTAAATGAGAACTTTGAAGGAGGAAGCACCGACTTTCGGGGTTTTAGTGTAATTCCCGAAGAGGGGGATGCCTTGATTTTTGTTCATGATCAACTTCATGAAGGGGCGGCGGTTCTTTCTGGATGCAAGTACGTTTTGAGAACGGATATCATGTATTCACCGGTATTACCTGAGATTGAAGCTTAGAGCTGGAAAACTAAGTTGAAAATGGGTGAAATGTATATTCATACTGTTTAGTGTTATCATAATTTTTTAGCTTTGCTAAGACAATTATATGATATATAATTACCAACTATTATATACCATTAGTTAAGCATAATTTTTTTGAACTATTCTTAGGAAAACTCAAATGTCAGACCAAGAGCCTTTTTGTTTTACCTTAATGCCTTTTTCTGATCCTTATAATTTTTATTATAAA
Organism: Planctomycetota bacterium; assembly: GCA_029260735.1. Classification (GTDB taxonomy): domain Bacteria; phylum Planctomycetota; class Uabimicrobiia; order Uabimicrobiales; family Uabimicrobiaceae; genus JAJDCR01. The sequence goes on along the minus strand of JAJDCR010000102.1, from coordinate 16,417 downwards.
ACCATATACAAACCTGTTATAGAAGAAGCCGGTTATAAGGCTTTACGAGTAGATGATATCACAGCGCCTAACGTAATCATAAAAGATATCCTAAACTCTATTGAACATGCTCATTTTATTCTTTGTGATATGAGCGGACAAAATCCAAATGTATTTTATGAATTGGGCTATGCTCATGCTCACCAAAAAGACGTTATCCTTATTTCTCATAAAAAAGAGGACATCCCCTTTGACTTGAGACATATCCGAGCCATTTTATATGATGAAAATGATAGAGGATGGCAAAATAAGCTTCGTGAAGATCTTCGGAAATTTATCGATAGCATTGCTATTGAAGAACCTAAAACACCTCCTCTTCGATCTTGGTGGAGAATGCATGTTGATCAAAAAGAAGGCATCGGTCTTTTCATTTTTAATGAAATCAAAAAAGGACGACTAAGGCAGGGATGGGGAGGGGAAGACGATGAAAACATTGAAGTCATTCAGGAAAAATTAGGAAAAGGAAAAAAACTTAATAAACGACAAAGTGAATGCTGGAGTGGAAATCGTCGACTACACCAAGAAGAGCTAGATGGCATTCAAAATGGAGACTTAATATTACTTCACAATACGCCGGTCAGAGGAAAATGGGTAGTGGTTGAAGTCACCGGGGATTATAAATACTCTGTGCATCCAAAATATGAAGACTATGGGCATATTCGCAAAGTTCGACTACTGACTGAAACTCCTCTCGATGCAAGATCTCTTGAAACAAGTAATGAGTTGTGGAGAGTGGTTACTACACCTGCTCGGCTTATTGTTCTAAACCAAGAAAAGTATGATTCAGATCTTCGTTTACTAGAGAAAATTGTTGGTCTTTAAGAACAGCTTGGTAGTATATTTCGTCTCTGAAGAGATTTTTGTAGGAAATGGCTTATTTAATCCCTTCAGAGATAAGGTTATCTTTGTAAAAATTTTCTTCGCTTCTCTTCTTCTCCTCTTTTTAAACACCACTCAATCTCATCGTTTATATATTTCTTTATGGGGAGTAACTTTATTCCCAGGTTTGATTCTTCAACAATAGAAAGAATATTTCTCCATTCAGCCGCTTGCAAATCACCGATAATATTGTCTCCAACGTAAGATCCTCCATTACCTCTCCACCATATTTTAGAAAAACTTTCTTTGTTTTGATTTAGTGATACGTAATGCAATAAAGCATTCCTGAACAATTCTTTTCTAGAGTTTCTAACTATATCTATAACAATGTTTACTTTTTGGTAGTCTTCATGGTTAGCGGTAAGATAGTCCATTAAAAATTTATCTGCTCGCTTTTTTTCTTTATCTTTCAAATCTTCAAATTTAAAAAAGAAATTGTTACAAAAATGCTCAGAAGCTCCAACATAGAAATTGTGCTGGACAATGAAGTCAATAACTAAAGCTAGCTCTTTCTCTATTTTTTCAATTTTCCATACAAAGCTTAGGTTTTTAAGAGAACCATCTGGATCGTCGTTATCTTTAGAATATAAGGCTCGCACAAAATCCATAAGAAAACTTGGGGCTTTTCTTAGTATCCTAGCAAAATATATTCCCTCGCTATCAAAATGTTGTCGAACTAAGATTTGTTGCAAATAGGCTTGTTTGAGAAGTTCAATATCATCTTCAAGCCTATCGAAATGTTGTTTAAAAAAGTTTTCCTCTATACGCAGCTCTACTCCATCTTTTTTATATTTCTCGACAATTATTTTAAGAAAATTGTGAAAGAACTTAGGGTCTATTTTTAAAAATTTATCAAATCTATCAATGTGCATGAAAGTTGAGTTTTCAATGTTAGCAATTGATTTGGCTATGGCCCTTTGATGATTATTATCAATTAAAGATTCATCTATATTCTCATAAAACGAAAGCTCCCAGTGAACTTTCCCTTGAAATGATCCTTTTTCGATTAACTCCCATATTTTGTTAGCTTTTTCTTGGGTTTTAAGCTGGCTTTGGAAAACCAGTTTGGGACGATAATGTATCTCATTTTTTTTATCAACTACCAAACTTAGTAACTGAAATCCTAAGTCAAAGTTGTTAATACAATTTGCATCTAAGACATGATCAATTGTTTGACAATATCCATAATCATTTTCTGACTCTTTTTTTAGAAAAATAAATTTATCATAAAAAAATTGTACATCCTTTTGATTTGTAAAGAGAAACGTCGATCGAATTTCTGCTTCTTTTAACCTTTCGTATTCTTGAGAACTATCAAATTCATAGCTTTCTTTATCGCGAAATTTATCCCAATCTAGTTTTAAAAACATTTCATATGTTGGATTAACAAATGAACGTTTGTATCTAGAAAATATAGGACTTGAAATTTCATTTCTAGTCCAAGATTTGATCTGTTTTTGAACATATCGACAATGCTCAAAAGAATTCACTGACAAGTAGTTATCAATTATCCTAATAATGAATGAGATATCAAACTCCATAATTTCTTTTATTGCTCTATGATTCTCTGAGTAGCTGATCATTAACTCTAGTGGCTTAGTGGAGTTTTGAGAAAAACTACTCTCTACCATTTTCCATATACTTTCTCTTAACTCTCGTATGGGTTTAGTATTTGGAATGGGATAGTTATAAAAATGCATACTGTAATCTCGTTCACTTTTAGTATGTCGAAACTCAAAGGATAGGAACGTTTCGGCTAATGCAAAAAAAACCGATTTACACAGATGATCTTTACTCTTAAACCTTTCTATAAGAAAGTCAAATAGGGTTTTCTGTCTGAAAAAACCTGTTTTTTCATCGTCCTGATCAAATATAAGTTCTTCCCTAATTTTATAAATCAGTTCTGGTAAATGCTCTGGACATTTGCGAGCATATTCAAACAATAGCTCAATGGAGTCCTTGAGGTGTCTAGAGGGATGTCTTAAAAATTCTCCTAATAATTTGATAGTTTTGTTTTGTGTATAGGAGAACGCATTTACCTTATAAGTTACTTCATATTTGGCAACCTCAACTGTAGGTAAAAGACTAATCTCATTATGGAAAAATTCTAAGGTTTCCAGTTGCAAGTAAAACCAAAAAGTCGACAAAAAACTATGAGCTTTATCTTTATCATCTCTAATAATTTCCCAATGTTCTTGCAAGTTGGACTGTAGTTTTCTCATTACATTTTCATGGCCAAATGTATTGTTTGCAGGAATTACGCAATCTGTAAACCTATTTTTATTGTTATCAAAATATTTTTCGAGTAACACTTGAAATGAAAGATAATTTTCTTTGATAAAGGACTTATAGAAAAAATAAGTAGAAAGATTTTGCTCTGGTATTTTTACGTACTCATATTGAGTTTCCACCAACTCAAGCCGATCAAGTTTATCAATAGCATCTGCAAAATGATGGTAATCGATACCAAAGTTTTTCAAAATGGAAGAGGTCAATTCTCTATTTTTATAAGGAAGGGTATGAAAAAAAGCTATTACCCCTAAACATTTTATATTCAAAATGTTTGCGAATTCTCCTTGATCCCTGATAAAAGTTGAAAAATATCTTTCGAAAAGCTCTGAAACATCTGATAAAACATCTAGACTCTGTTTCTCCAAAACCAATAAAGATGCCATAATAGCAAGTCTAGGATTACCGTCCGCAATGTTTATAATTTTTCTTTGGTAGCGAGAGTTTAAAATCTCAAAAGGGTGATTCTTAATAATATCTGTTATTTGATCGCGATTCAGTTTTTGAATGTCAATAGATTTTGGATTATAGTCTAAGCATGAAAGTTCTATTTCTTGAAAAGCATAATCTCTAACGGTTATTATAATTTTTAGTTTTCCGGTTCTTGTTGAATTGTAAAAGCCTGTTATTTGACCAAATGCATCCATTCTATTTGCATCGTCGACAAATAGAACATAGTCCCGATCTTTATCAAAATACTGATAAAGATCATTAAGTAAGCTGTGATTTTTATAAGAAATGCAATAAGCGCTATATGTTGAGTTTTCATTTAAAAACTCTTTGATTGTCTCTATGGCCAACCTAGTTTTTCCAACGCCTGGAGAACCCGTCAAAATTATAAAATCAAAATCTAACAGAGTATTTTTAACCTCTTCCTTTTCTTTCTCACGATGACTAAATTTATTGCTTAAAGGTGTTGCTATTCCTTTAGATGCTCTGTTGTATTCCTCAACAAAGTTTTCAATGGATACAATTTGTCCTGTATCAAGTGGTAACTTGAGATACTCATGGACTAAATCTCGGTAATGCATGTGTAGTTCAATCGCCAGAGAATCCAAGGACCAGTAACTCATTCTAATGTTTTTTTGGTAGCTTCTTGCAAGATTATCTAGCTTGTCTATCTCCTTTTGGTCAATATTGAAATTGAAGCATAGAGTAATTTCTTCAATTTTTTCTATTGGTATTTTTGTTTTCTCGGGAAGAAAGCATGCTTTTATATCATTGGCTAATTTTTCCTTAGTAGAGCTGTCTGTTGTTGTTTCAACATATATATAGTTTCCATTTGCTAAGAGAAAAAAAGAATCAGGGGTTCCTTTGATTGTTTTTTGTTTTCCAGTTTGACTGCCGGTTCGGGAGAATGCAGTATAGTTTTTATTTTTTCTTGTTAAAAATTTATCACAAAGTTCTTGAAATACAGCACCATTGATTGCTTTCAATTCGTTTTCTATTGATTGATACCTACTCATTGATAGTAAACCTCTTATAAGAATTTAGGAAATGTTTGTCACACTAGAAAATACAATACAAAGTTTTGTCGCGTAACGAAAATGAACGGAATAATGTTATTTTTGTCGCGACTAGATCAGACAGAGAAATGATGATTATTTTTAATCTTTCTCTTGGATTGTTTAGCTATCTATTACGCTATTCTTTCTTTTGTCTGATCTTCGAAGCAAAAAAAATGACATTATGGAGCGAATTTCCTGGCAATATCTACTAAAATACCATTCTTTCTCCATTCTAGAATTTTAGTTTTCAAAAGCTTCTATATACTTCAAGAACTAACCTCCTCCAAACGCTGCTTCCATCTTTCCCAATCCGGCATAACCAAGGCTAAAAGCTCATAAAACGAACCACTATGGCGACGAAATTTTATGTGACAAAGTTCATGGATGATAACGTAGTCTAGGCATTTAGTGGGGACTTTGATCAGCTCCGGGTTTAAGAGTATCTTGCCTTTAGAAGTACAACTCCCCCATCGCTTACTCATTTTTCTTAATTGCAACTCGGGGGTTTGAGAGAGTTTGAGGGGCGATCTTTGGAGGAGTTGGGTACAGACTTGGAGACGCTTTGCAAAGATGGCTTGGGCGTGTTTTCGGTACCATTTCTCTAGAAGTTGCTGGGCTTTTACGGGGTTGGGGAGTTCTTGGATGTAGAGGCAGAGGAAAGCTCCTTTGAGTTTGACTTGCTCTTTTCCTGGGGTTTTGATGATCTTTAAGCGATACTGTTTTCCTCGATAGCGGTGGGTTTCTCCACTGACGTATTTACGAGGGGGCGTTGCCGGGAGATAGGTTTGAAACTTTTCTTTTTGCTTGAGTATCCAAGGGGCTCGTTTTTTCATTTTCTTTTTGATTTTTTCGAGCTTTTCTCCTTTTGGAGCTTGGGCTTTGACAGAGAGGTCTGGGTGAACACTGATCTTGAGAGTTTTTCTGTCCTTGTACTCTAAGTTAAAGTGGATTTCGGTGCTTCCGAAGTCGATTTTATGTTCGTTCATGCGCTATACCTGTGACGAGCGATTTGTAAACACCTTTCCATGATGTCGTCGATATCATCGAAAGTGAGAGAAATCTCTTGGCTATCTTTGACCGAATAAAGATACTCTTCCATTTCATTTCGCATGGTGTTCTGAATGTCGAGGTTGGTGATCCACTCCACAACAGCATGCTTCTCTATGATTTGCTCGATTATAAGGGCCATTTGGACAGGAACGGCTGGAGGACTAGAAATTTTGGTGAAAGTTTCTTGGATTACCCCGTAGAAAGCACGAGCTTGGTCATGCCCTTGTAACTCTGGAGGAACTCCTTCGCTTGTGTGGTTACGAACCGCCTCCATAATCTTTTTCACTTCTCTTAAATACCCGGCATCGTCTAAGCGCCTTTGGTCATTTTCCTGGATGGTTTTTTCTAGAAGTTGCGAGAATCTTTGGTAGAAAGCAGGGTCCTCTTCCATTTTTTCCGTGATAACTTTTTTCGTGCGGTGGGCAATGGTGTCTGCTTGGGCCCGAGGGCTTTCTATTTTTGCAATTTCTTGGGCGAACTTCTCTTTATCAAAAATATCTACAAGTTGAGTAATTTGTTGGATCTCATCGGTGCCTACGTAGCGGTCAACTAGCTTTTGAATTTTGCTTTCGTATTCTTTAAAGTCGATCGTTTCGGCGTAGCGCAGCTTGACCGAAGTGCGCAGCTTCATAAAAAACTTCAGGTCATCCTTGTAGCGTTGGATTTTTTCTTGCGGGGTGCTTTGAGCAAACTTTAGAGTCGCCAGAGAAATACTGAGAATTCGAGCATAGGCCGAGAGTTTGTCGTAAAAGCGGATACGTAAGGCATCGTCTGCGAGCATTTGCTCGTAAGCTTCGACATCGAACTTGTGGGCAATGCCTTTGAAAATATCCCAGAACTGAGAGTGTCTTTCCGGTAGCTTAGAGCTTTCCTCCTCCACGCTTTGCATCATGCAACGGATATCTTCTTCCTCGAAGTTTTCTAAGGCACTATACTCGTTCAAAGCCTTGTTGAGATCTCCGAGCAAACCGTAGTAGTCTAGGATATAGCCAAACTCCTTGCCTTGGCAAAGACGATTGACCCGAGCAATGGCCTGAAGTAAGCCGTGGTTTTGCATTCTTCGGGTAAGGTACAAAACTGTATTGCGAGGAGCGTCGAAGCCAGTCAAAAGCTTGTCGACTACAATAATAATTTCAGGGGAATTGTCGTGCTTAAAAGATTGGATGACTTGGTTGTTGTAATTCTTTTCGTTGCCATATCGCTCCATCATCTTTCGCCAAAACAACTGGATCTCGTCTTGGGTTTCTTCGTAGGTGTCCTCGTGCCCCTCTCGGGTATCGGGGGGAGAAATTAAGACAGCAGAGCTAACCATAGCAAACTCATCGAGATATTTCTTATACTTTAGGGCAGTAAGCTTTGAGGGAGCGGCCAATTGCCCTTTGTAGGGCGTTCCTTGCCAGTTATTTTGGAAATGCAAGCTAATGTCATAGGCAATGGTGTAGATCTTACGATCGGCCTTATTCAATTGATCAGCACTGCTGTGCTTTTTCTTTAAATCCTTCTTTTGCTCATCACTAAGAGGCTCGGAAATGCGTTCAAACCAAAGGTCGATCTTGGGAGAAACCTCTTGGATCGCATGCCGTCCTTCATAGAGAAGAGGCAAAACCGCTTTATCGGCAACCGCATCGTGCAAAGTATATTTATCGATAATCCCGCCAAATTTTTGGGCCGTGTTTTTCTCGTTCTTCATCAAAGGCGTTCCGGTAAAGCCAATATAGCAAGCGTGGGGGAGAGTTTTTAGCATTTCCACATGAAGAGAACCATATTGAGTTCGGTGGCTCTCATCGACCAAAACAAAAACATTTTGCGACTTGTTCTCTAAGTCCCTTCTTTTGACCGCCGCACCAAACTTATCAATGACAGTCGTTATGATGGCCTCTTTGTTTTCGGCAATCAATTTCATGAGGTGCTTGCCCGTTCTCGCCTGGATCGGATCTTTTCCGCATTGGTAGAAAGTGCTATAAATCTGATCGTCTAAATCCACTCGGTCGGTCACTAAAACAATACGGCAATCTCTGATCTCGGGAGCCAAAGCGATGTTTTTAGCAAGCATAACCATAAGAAGAGATTTTCCGCTTCCTTGAGTATGCCACAAAACACCCCCCTTTCTCTTTCCCTCTTCATCCATCGAAGCGATGCGGTTGAGAGTGTTCTTAGTGGCAAAGTACTGCTGATAGCGAGCGATTTTTTTCTCACCCCCATCAAAAACAATAAACTTATAGACTAGCTCCATCAAACGCTGAGGACGACAAAGACTATAGATCGCTTTATCTTGCTCGGTCACTTGACGCTCACTTGCAACAAGAGCCTCAAATTCCATTGGGGCGTTTTCAAAAGGAGCTTGAAACAAAGCTTGCTTTGCCTCAAAACTCAAAGGAGTGAGAACTTGCTCTAGAACCTCTTTTTCGCTGTCGTGCTTCTCTCGCCAAACGCTCCAAAACTTCTCTGGAGTTCCCACCGTGGCATAGCGCACTTCGTTTTTGTTTGTCGCCAAGAGAAGCTGAGAGTAGATAAAAAGCAGAGGAATCTCCTCGTTCTTTTGGTTACGGATCTGCTGAGAAACCGCCTCCCCAACCGAAGAAGAAGGAGCCTTGCACTCGATAACGACAAAGGGAATTCCATTGACAAAAAGAACAATGTCAGGTACCCGAATATCTCGGCTCTGGCTCCGCTCCACCGCAAACTCCGCACTAACATGAAAGACATTGTTCTCAGGAACCTCCCAATCGATATAGCGAAGAGTAAAACTCTTCGTGTCTCCCCCAATCGTCTCCTCAAAACTCTTCCCCAAACAAAGGAGATCATAAACCTTCTCATTCGTCCTTACCAAGCCATCAAAGGGAATATCCTGAAGCGCCCGAATCGCCTGAAAAACATTGCCATTAGAAAACTGATACTTCTTCCCCTTGTAATGAATATGGTTTAGCCTATAGAGCTGCTCCTCCAAGATCTCCTCCAAAAGAATCTGGCTATTCTTCTCTTTACGCAACTTACGCAACTGACTCGGAGGCAAATAGGTATAGCCCAAGTTTTGGAGCAACTGGAGAGCAGGGATTTGCGAAACATGAGATTCCAAAAGACTCGGCGCTTTATTCATGGCACTCTCCTTTCGGGAAAACTCGGGTTTTGCCGGTGAGCAGTTGCTGCATGAGGGCTTTTTTTTGCTTTTGCAAAGCGGCGAGTTTTTTTTGGAGGATGTGGATTTCTTTGTCCGCTGCGCTTAGGATAGCGGCGATTTTTTTTTGTTCTGGGAGGGGGGGGAGTGGGATAGGAGAACTTCTCAACAATGTAAGATTAAAACCTGGAATGGCAGTTCCTATGGAATTAATTAAAATAATTTTTTGTCCTACAGGCGATGAAAAATAATAATATAAAAATAATACATTAACCTTTCTAAAGTCAGGAGTTAGCTTCATTTGATTTTGAGATAATATATACTTTGAGAAGTTAGCTTTACAAGGTATAACTCCTACTTGACCAATTGTTCCTCGCTGAGTAAACAATATATCACCTGGATATGCAGTATTTTGCAATAACGTTTTTGCTTTGTTTTCAGATACATAAACAAAACCTTCGTCAATAAATTTACATCCTCCAATTGTAAGATTATTTCCGCGTGTCACTGGAACTCCTGGTGATTCAATATAATCTTTAGTAACTAGGTTAGATCCAAAAGGTCCGCCAACACAAGAATATTTATTTCCAGAAGCAACATCTATGGTTTTCACAAGATCCCATTCCTGGGGAATTTGACCAACAGAACTATCCTGGAATTCGCTATGTCCAAGTCCTTGGGTAAACAATTGCTGCATCAGTCCTTTTTTGAGCTTCTCTTTCGCTTCGATTAGTTTTTCCGTGTGCGAAATTGCCTTGTCCCAAGCGCTGAGGATGGTGACGATTTTTTTTTGTTCTGGGAGGGGGGGGAGTGGGATGGGAATTATAAGTAAAGTACCTTTATTTAGTTTATATCTTCCAGCTCCTTGTCTCGTAAGATAAGAAAAAATATCACGATGTTGAAAATAACAATGAATCCAGCTTGTTAAACAAATCGAACTTCCTTGTATGATGTGAGCATGATTATTAACATTGAATTTTCCTTCTACTAAATGGGTCATTCGCTTTTTATCAAATTTTAAAAAGTGATCGCCATCTTCTCCTATTAAGACAAATTTTCCAGTAATACGATATTCGTTAATGTAATCGACTATTCCAGTTGGACCATAATATGGATATGGTCCTTTCATATTTCTGCGAATGTCAGCACTTATAGGTTTTCTCAAGGTATTTTTAATATTGCAACTTTTCCCTATAGTACTAATATTCCAATCCTTAGGAATTATCCCCACAGGACTATCCTTAAATTTATTATTTTTCTCAATTTTACCCACAATAGTGACCTTTCAAAAGAAATCTCTTCCTTGAGTAAGGTTGTTGAATGCGTTGGAAACCCCGATGTTATCGGGGCCTAACATATTACATCCCTGTCGGGATACCAAATGTGCGTTAAGATAGGTGAGTTTTATTCTAAGCAAACACCATTTACGTTGGGTTTTAGTATTATAATCGCGATAGATTTGGGTTTGTTTAAACGTGGATAATGGCACGTAAATTATCAAACCTAACGTAAATGGTATATATATCAGGGAAAACCTAACGGAACCATTCGCGCATAATAAAACATTCATGGGTACGATTAATACCACTAAAACCCAACGTAACCATCCACGCATAATGAAACATTTATGGGTACGATTAATACCACTAAAACCCAACGTAAATGGTATTTACTTAGAATAAAACTAACCTAACTCAATGCACATTTGGTATCCCGGCAGGGATGTAATATGTTAGGCCCCGATAACATCGGGGTTTCCAACACATTCAATAACCTTACTCAATGATAATATTAATCCATCCAAACAACCCAAAAACAACCCAAACAAAAAAACTACCCCAACCCCAATTCCTTCAAATACCCGTCCATCTCCTCGCGAACCTCCTCCAACTCCTTCTCCAGCCCAGCAATTTCCCGTTGAACTTCCTTAATATCAATGGGTTCTTCTTCCTCAAAGGTATCGACGTAGCGGGGGATGTTCAAGTTGAAGTCGTTTTCTTTGATCTCCTCAAAGCTGGCGAGGTAGGAGTACTTGTCCATACTCTTCTTTTGCTGAAAGATTTCGACGATTTTTTGGATGTCTTTTTCTCGGAGTTGGTTTTGGTTTTTGCCGCTTTCGTACTCTTGGCTGGCGTCGATGAAGAGGGTTTTCTTGTTCTTTTTTCCTTTGTCCAGTACGAGGATGGCGGCAGGAATTCCGGTACCATAGAAGAGGTTAGCGGGGAGTCCGATGACAGCATCGAGGAGGTTTTCTTCGATGAGTTTTTGGCGGATTTTTCCTTCGGAGCTGCCTCGAAAGAGGACTCCGTGGGGGACGATGACTCCGACCTTACCGCTTCCTTCGACGGTTGTTTCGATCATATGGGTGATGAAGGCATAGTCGGCCTTGCTTTTGGGGGGAATGCCTCGGTGGAAGCGGTTATGTTTGTCTCCTTTGGCTTCTTCGGCTCCCCATTTGTCGAGAGAGAAAGGCGGGTTTGCTACGACGATATCAAACTTCATCAGGCTGTCGTTTTCGATCAGCTTGGGGTTGTTGAGGGTGTCGCACCACTCAATGCGGGCGTTTTTCTGGTGAAGGTACATATTCATTTTTGCTAAGGCCCAGGTGCTTCCGTTGCTTTCTTGGCCATAGAGAGAATAGTTTTCTCCTTTGATTTCATCGGCCACTTGGATGAGCAAAGAAGCGGAACCGCAAGCCGGGTCACATATGCGGTTTCCTTCTTGGGGGTTGACTAGCTTAGCGAGTAAGATGGCAACTTTGGAGGGAGTGTAAAACTCCCCGCCTTTTTTCCCGGAGTCGCTGGCAAAGCGAGAGATGAGGTACTCGTAGGCATTACCGATAACGTCTTGTTCTCCGACCTTTGAGGGACGAAGATCTAAGCAGGGATCAGAAAAATCATGGATTAAGTCCTTTAGGCGCTTATTGCGGTCTTTGGTTTGGCCTAAGTTTGCTTCTGAATTAAAATCGATGTTGCGGAAAACTCTGTCGAGCTTGGCTTTGTTGGCTTCTTCTATATCGGTAAGAGCTAGGTTGATGATCTCTCCGATATTGTCGCTACTGCGCTGCTCAAAAATAGAGTCGTAGTCGCAGCCTTCCGGGACGATAAACTTCTCGCGTTCCATTCGGCGCTGAATGCGGCCTTCGTCTCCCGCGAATTGTTTTTCGTATTGCTCTTTTTTATCTTTCCAGACATCGCTCAAGTATTTCATAAAGAGAAAGGTTAAAATATAGTTCTTGTACTCGGCAGGGTCTACGACCCCTCGAAAAGTATCGCAAGCTTTCCAGAGAACGCGATTGATTTCCTCTTGGGAAAAGTCCGTCTCTTTTGTTGTCGATTTACTCTCTTTACTCACGATCTGTGACCTCCTTCTTCTAAGTGTTCTAATTTTTGTAAACAAGCGGCCTCAAGGAGTTGCTCTCGCTTCTCCATCAACTCCGCCATGATTCTCTTCTCTTTCTTCCACAAACGATCCAAAGCAACGATTCTTTCTTGTTCATTTGTAGAAGGCAAAACAAGCTCCAACTCTCCGAGAACTTTCCGGTTGACCATCTTCATCGCAGAGCCCGTGGCGTTCTTTTGGAAGTATTTCTGAGCCCACTTACAATTGATATACCAAACCAAGTATTCTGGGGAAAGGCTTCTCTCTTGCACCCGCAGAACAAAAAAGTGAAAGGCGGCAATCATTCTTTTTTGGAGCCCTTTAATGATAATTCCATAGTTGTGTTCCCCCCGAGAAGTAAACAAAACATCACCCTCTTTCAAGTAATGCTCAGAAGGGATATTTCCTAATCTAAGATAGTCTAACTTTTCCTCGTTTATTTCTCCTGTCGAATAGATGTTTTTCATCTGGAGCAAGAAAGTTTTCTCCTCAGAAAGACTCTGTCTCTCCCAATGCTCGGGACGAACTTGATAGCCCGACTGGATCGAAATGACATCTCTCAATTTGACTTTATTCGGCATTTGATCTATATCTCTTCTTTTAGAAGCTTAATTGCGATATTTCGCATCAGAATTTGTGTCTGGAGTAAATTATAGTTTGCAGTATTTTTTATACTGCAGTGTATGGTATGTTTTTTTTCTAAAAAAGCAAATATTTTCCGTGAAAAATTTCAAAAAATAGTTTAGTATGTTTTTTACTGTGTTGAAAAATTTTCTGTTTAGAGGTGGATAAATGTGACACTTTCTGCCAAAAACTTTCTCTGAAAGAATGTTTTTTTTATTATATCTCTAATATATATATGTGTTTAACTGATGTGACACTTTCTGCCAAAAGATCCTAAGGAGTAGTCGTGAAAAAGAAAAAAGGTTCTCCTTATCATATTTCTAAAAAACAATTGTTGCCAAAAAACTACCAAAAAACCATTTCTGAAATTGTTGATTTAATCGGCCAAACCCAGCAAAAAACTCTAAAAATCGTTAACCGTTTTCGCATAGATCTGTATTGGGAAATAGGAGCTATTGTCGAAGCGAACTAATGTGACACTTTGTGCCGGCAAAACTGCTTAGGAATATATTGTTTTTGGATGTAAGTTGCTTCAAAAATTAAAATTAAGAATATGACACTTTGTGCCGGCAAGGCTGTTTGAGAATATAAAAGGTGTATGTCAAAAGAATGAATAAGGGAACTTGTTCTCATAGGGGGTGATGATTTGATATTTAACGAGGAGAAATATAACCAGTTTATGGGAGTCGCAAGTTTATGATGATGGTTGAATCTACAAGGAAGAATCGTAAGCTGTTATTATGTAATGATTTTTGAGAGTCCCATATTGGGACTCTCAAATTTAAAACTAACCAGAAGAGTTTTTGGATCAATCAAAATTTGTCTGATACACTTGTTTCTTGAAAACGAATGGTAACAGCTTGATCTCTAACAAAAAATAAAAAAAATGTAAACCGTTTATCTACAAAGACTTTTGCGACTCCCATCATGGGAGTCGCAAATTTATACTAAAGCATAAGAATTTTTAGAATTTGTTTTATACCAGATTTCAAAGGAGAGGTTGATTATGGAAGAAATAGTTTTATTAGAAAGTGCTTCACTAAGAAAAAAACTTTGTATCGATAAGCATACAGATATTTTAGATCAAGTGGGTGAACTTATAACTCTACCAGAGGCAGCGTATGCTACTAAAGAAAATGTAGCTTTGTTCTATGAAATATCTGAAAGTGGTCTAGATAATGTTATTAGTCGACATAAAGATGAACTAGAGGCGGATGGGTACAAAGTTATGTCAACCAAAGAATTCAAAAAGTCCCACAATGTTGCCATTAGCTCCAAAGCCCGCTCTATCGCAATCTTCCCTCGTCGAGCAGTTCTTCGCATAGGAATGCTTCTTCGCGATTCTCCTGTCGCTAAGCAGATCCGTACCTATCTTCTCAATGTAGAACAAGAGCAAGGTTTAAATGCTCAGTACCAGAATAACCTTACCCAAATGGCAGAAAATCTGACCGCCCACTCTACTCAGTTGGCGAAAAATGCCCAGCAACTGGTTGCGCATTCCTTGCAGTTGACAAAAAATGCTCAGGAGTTGGAGGTGAGCGCTCAGAATGCTTTGCAGCAAGACCGTATGCTTGTAGCAGTGATTACAGAGATGAACCGGCAGAGAAGTCGTATAGATGAGGTTTCTACTACGGTTCATCATATTAAAGAGGATATGCACAAGTTCGACCGACGGATTTCTTTTTTGGAGCAACCTGTTTTGGGGAGAGATGAGTTTATTACAAAAGAGCAAATTGATGTTTTGCGAGGAAAGGCGAAGGAAAAGGGAAATCCTACTGCCATTTGGCCCAAGTTTAAGAAGCACTTTGATCTTTCTCGTTATGTTCATTTACCTCAGCGTCGGTTTGGGGAAGCTGTTTTGTGGTTGGAAGGCTATTCTTGTTAAGGTGATCTATGAAGATACTGGCCTTTTCGGATAACCACGCTTCTTTTGGGCTTACTCGGCAAATTATCGAGCAGAGTAAGGGAGCGGATGCTCTTGTTTCGGCGGGAGACTTTACTCATTTTGGGCAATTCTGGGAGGAGTTCTTGGAGAAAATAGCGAGTTTAAATCTTCCTTTGTATTTGGTTTCGGGAAATCATGAGTTGAGTAGCTATTCTGATTTTCTGAAGCAAGCGTCTGAGAGATATTCTTTTGTTCGGGATTTGGAGAATAGGGTGATTTCACTTGGTGATGCTCAGTTTTTTGGTTGTAGTTACCTTGATAGTGAGGAAGGGATTTCTTCTTTTACGGGTTTATCTGGAGAGAAAACTTCGGTTTTTGTCACGCATTGTCCTCCGAGTGGTTGTCTTTCTGCACGTAATCAGAAAGGGCAAGACGGTGGGAGTTCTTTGGTTCGAAAGTTTGTTCAAGAGGTGCAGCCTGACTTGGTGCTTTGTGGGCATATTCATGATCCAATGGAACGCGAGTCTGTTATCGGGAAGAGTCGGATTATTAATTTGGCTTGTCGCTGTCGGGTTTTTGAGTTTTGAGTTTTCTTGGATGCGAAAAAATTTTCTTTGCTTTGTTTAGCTAAAGTCTAACGAAGTAGGTTATAATCTATTGTAGGCTTTTATTAATGACTAGGATGAAAAGAGGAGGCAAACAGTGTCAGTTAATACCTTAAACCAACACATAGAGATTACTCCTGGAGTGTCCAGTGGAAAAGCACGTATCATTGGACATCGAATCACTGTTCAAAATATCGTAATTTGGCATGAACGGATGGGAAAAAGTGTCGATGAAATCGCAACAGAATATGATTTAACTTTAGGCGATGTTCATGCTGCTTTGACTTACTATTTTGACCACCGTGCTGAGATTGATAACTCTATAGAAGAAAGTTCTGCCTTTGTTGATATGTTACAGCAAGGCAGTGTATCAAAGTTAAAACAAAAGCTCCAGAGTGAGTAATAGTGGTAAAAAAAATAAAATACTATACCGATGAGCATGTTGCAAAGTCTGTAGTCAAAGGATTACGCCGAAGAGGTGTTGATGTTTTAACTGTGGTAGAAGCTAACATGCTGGGAGCTTCAGATGAAGAACATCTGATAAAAGCAAGAAATGAAAGTCGCGTCTTTTTTAGCCAAGATGATGATTTTTTACGTTTGCACTCTGATGGGCACCAACATTCGGGAATTGTCTATATGCACCAAGGGGCTACTGTTGGGGATGTCATTCGCGGTTTAATGTTAATTTACCAAGTGTTAAGTCCTAAAGATATGGTCAATCATATTGAGTATTTGTAATGAGAGATAATTTTCAAATTGTTGGTAGGGACAACGACTAAGGCATTGGTGTTAACTTAAGGGCGCAATTCCTTGAAAATAATCGTTTTTGTAGCAAACGTAAACTTGACTTAGGTATGTTTCAGCGTGTCCCAGCCAAAAGGTTTGAGTTGGGTAGTTTTTTTTATCGTAGCCAAGGTAAACCTTTGCTATGGTATATGTTTCATAGCATCCCCCCCTGTTCGTTCCTCACGGTTCTCCCTTTGGGGGGCTGAGTGGGGTAGGTTTTTTCCTTAAAATATTTTTTAGTAATGGTTTGTGTTGA
>JAJDCR010000101.1 GCA_029260735.1 Planctomycetota bacterium | reverse complement strand
AACCGCCAGTAAACCAAGCAAACAAACAAAGCGACTAATAACATGGACAAACAGATAAAGCAGCAAGGCAGTGAGTGGGTCGTCAAGCTGGGCTTGGTATTGCTAGCATCATATTGGTGATTAGCTTGGGAACTGGCTATTTCGGTTATTTGTATTATCGGCTTTATCATGAGCGTGAGAAACTCCCTATCAACAAGTAATATTTTGGTTTATCTCTTCAAATTTAAGATACTAAACCTTTTTACTAAGTGACACTTTTATAAAAAAGGAAGTACTATGCCTCGTTCAAAGGTTTTAACCGGACGAATTCAACAACGCGACCGAGCCCAATTGCGTGGTAAACTGGATGCAAAGAAAAAGAAATGGATAAAAGCAGACTCATATGCTGCACTAGACAAATGGCTAAAAAAGCATATCCCTAAAGAGAGTGTTACCTCAATAGAGAAAATAAACACCACTTGGGTTATACGTGAAACTGCGAAAATTCATATTCCTCCGGAAGAACGTTTACGACAACTTGCCATCTTTCTAGAAAATGAAATCACATGGAGAGAAGAACAACCAAGAAGTTGGCTTGCTCTTGATAGGATTTACCTCGCTGCGTTACGGTTCAATCCTGATGATATTTGGCTACATGACTCTCGGGGTTTGAGTGCCTGCAACTGTGCAGAAGTCCTTGATCGTAAAAGTGAGCAGGAATGGATAAATTCGAAAGTTAGACAGCGAATGATGAAAGTGGCTCATCAAGCTGCTAAAACGGCAAGGGAATTAGCTCCCAATGATGTGAGAGTCTTATACACTACAGGATATCTTCATTACTTTGATCCAGATCATTCTCCTAAAGAAGCACTCTCCTATTATGAACAGGCTCTCCAAATAGATCCTCAACATGATTGGTCATTACTATATCGCGCCCACTGCTTCCAAGACTTGGAATTGTGGACTCAGGCGGCAGAAGCTTACAGTCAAGTAAACCCTGCCTTTTTTGTTGGATATCGTACTTGGAGATACGAACATTTACTTGAACAACGTGCCTATTGCTGGCTTAGAGCTGGTGAGATAGAAAGAGCACAAAAAGAATTCGAATCATTGCTAACAAGATGGGAAAAAAATTCCCACTTAGCGCAAAAAGCTTGGGCTGTGCATATTGTAGAAGCGGCTCAGGGACCACTACACGAAGTTCTTTACAGTCGCATTTTAGCTCTTTACCAAAAAGGTACATTCTCAGCTAGATGGAATCGAAGTTTATTAGATGAAGAACTGCAATAATATTAACAGAGCTAGATATTTATTAGAGAAATTTCTTATCAAGACAGCTAAATCCAGGTATAGCGAAATGGTGGTACGAAGATATGATTCAAGAGATTAACGAGCAAGATAGCTGGACAGGCCGCTGGATTAAACCACCAACCAACCAGATAGATAAGAAAAGCGAGCGATAATATGGATAATCAGAAAAAGAAAAGCCCTGACTTTATCATTTCTTTATTGGTGATTATTTTTCTTGTGATTACTTTTTTGTGGTATTCTCGACCGTTAGTAAACAGTAGTCCAGAAAATAGCTACTTGAATACAACTATGATAAGAATAAAGACATTAGAAGTACTGCTAATGACGTATAACAGCGACAAAGGATTTTTTCCTCCAGAAAATAATGGATTGGCGTTAGTAGTAAAAGAATACGATGAGGATAATAGCCTGTTGCTAGATGGCTGGGGTAATAAGATTCTATATAAAGCAACAGATGAACACATATATGTCATATCCTTAGGAGCCGATGGTGAAAAAGGAGGAACTGACTTGGATGAAGATATTGGAGTCTACGATCTATGGGATTGAACCACCAACTAACCAAGCAGATAAACAGAGCGAGCGATAACATGCAAGAGCGGATAAAGCAGCAAAGTAATGAGTGGATCGTGAAGCTAAGCTTGGTGTCACTTAGCATCATACCGGTAGCTGGCTCGGGAGCTGGTGGACATGTGGGTTATTTGTATTATCAGCTTTATCGGAGGCATGATGCAGAGGCGCTGATAGTCTTGTATGGCTAAGGGTTTAGGAGTTTTTCATGGAGTTGAATTACGGGAAGCAATGATTGAGTAAGCTATCATTAGAACTAACAGTGGAGTTGAAGGATGGCAAATGAAGAACAATTAAAACGATTACTCGAATCGATAAAAGAAGAAAACAGATGCAAAAGTTGGAATGAATGGAGAAAAGAAAATCCTAGAATTCAAATATTCTTACGAAACGTGGATTTACAAAATGCTAATCTACGAAACGCCCATCTACAAAGAGCTGATCTGCAAAATGCCAACCTAGAAAATGCCAGTATACAAGATGCCCATTTACAAAATGCTAATCTGCTAGGCGCTAACCTGCAAGGGGCTAGTCTGCGAAGTGCTAATTTACAAGACACTTGTTTAAAAGATGTTAACTTACAATATAGCAATCTACAAGATGCCAATCTACAGGGTGCTAATTTACAGAGAGCCAGTTTGCAGGCAACAAACCTACGTGTTGCTAACTTGAGAGATGCTAATCTAAAAGATATCAATCTACAAAACGCTAACCTGCAAGGGGCTAATCTACGAGGTGCTAATTTACAAGAAGCAAGCTTAAGAAAAGCTGATCTAACGCAAGTTGATTTGTGTGATACGAAGTTACAAGATGCCGATTTACAAGATGCCAATCTACAAAACGCCAACATCCAAAGAGCTAATTTAGAAAGAGCTATTTTGAAGAAAACTTACCTAAGATCTGCTAATCTAGAAGAAAGTAATTTACAAAATGCTAATTTGAGTGGAGCAGAATTGCTAGGTGCAAAACTTAGCAAGGCTCAATTACAAAATACCAACTTTCAGAATGCCAATTTAAGGGAAGCTTGCTTAGAAAAAGCTAACCTAGAAATGGCTGATCTACAAAGATCTAGTTTATGTCAGTCGAAACTAGGATACGCTAACCTAAGAAAAACCAACCTCGAGGGCTCTAATTTAGAAGGGGCTAACTTAGAAGAGGCCCATTTGCAAAGTGCTAACTTAGGGAAAGCGATACTCAAAGGAGCTTATTTAAGAGGCGCTCACTTACAAAATGCAAATTTACAAGAAGCAAATTTGCAAGATGCCAAGTTATACAAAAGCAACTTACAAGGGGCTAACTTAAAAGGGGCCAATTTAAAAGGAGCTCACTTACAAGAGGCTAATTTAACAAAATGCTTTTTAATAGAAGCAAATTTAGAAAGAGCTAACATGCGAAAAACTAGCTTAGTGTATGCCGATTTGAGAAGAGCCAATTTGAGAGGAGCCGACTTACAAGGAGCCGAATTACTCCAGGAGAACTCCCCCACTTCTCCCTCGCCAAAGAAAAACAAAAGCATTTAACCATTTACCTAACAAACAATTATAAACTTAATACTATGGCCTACGAACCCATTGGTTTATGTGGTTGGTCTCATTGAAACGGAAAAAATTATGTCTTCAAATGGATTGAGCACAGAGGAGCAGATTCGCCAACTCCAAAAACCTGACCGTTTTCTTGGAGGATTATCAAGAGTTCCCCTATATATTTTTTTGGCAATTTGTGGCTTAATTATATCTGTTACCTGTCGTTTTGGATATTTATATTTTCAACTGTACTATCAAGAACAACCGAAAGCTTTAATAACTCTAAGCCATTGGCACTTTATATCTTTCAATAAAATTTGTCTTCGTAAAGTACATCTAACCAATGCGACCTTTTATGATGCTCAATTTAAAGAAGCTGATTTTAGTGGCTCCTATATGTGGAATACAGTTTTTGTGAATGTCAATCTGTATGGAGCCAAATTGAATAAAGTTGATTTAAGGAAGGCAGGATTGCTGCATGTTGACTTGAGCCAAGCTGACTTAAGTGGAGCAAACTTGAAAAGTACTTACTTAATGGAAGTAAAAGTAAGTGCAAAACAACTCTCAAAGTGTTTCTCCATAGAAAATATAAAAGGTTTACCAAAATCTACCTTAGAAGAAATAAAAAAACTTAATCCTAAACTAGTAGAATGGTGGAATGGTGGAGAGTGGGATGAAGAAAACTTCACATACATCGCTGAATAACATAAGTTTTTATTCTCTCGCTTAAAATTTCCTAACTTTCTCCCAAAAAAATAAAAATTTACTCCATATTTACTCCACCCCTCCAAAAACAACATCACAACCACCCAACAAATAACAACTTACAACCTCAGCTCAGTGGAATCATAATCCATTAGGTTGAGCTGAAATCGCAATGGAAATTAGAAGAGGGTATGAAGCAGTTGGAGATTCTAATTTATTTTGATAATGGTATACATTTTTGTCTTGGCTTAATCGGATGATTTTTTCCATGAAATTTGAACGAGTTCGGCTATAATATATATAAGCGAAAAGTTTTGGATTATTTTTTTAATAAAGGAAAAATAGTATGGAAAGAGATACTAAAAAAAATTCTATCCTAAAGTATGTAGTCATCGCATTAATGATTGCTCTTGTTGCTTCCATAGCCATCCCAGGAATACTTACTGCACGTAGACAAAGTTGAGAGAACGTCGCCTTCGGGACAGTCAAAAGTTTTTTGACAATGACAATTAATTATTTCGAGAATCAGGGTAAATATTGGGACACGCCTCCTACTCAAAGTGATGTAGGGGATGCTCTTTTTCGTGACTATTTTGCACACCTAACGATAAAAGGGAACTATATATTCCATTATATTTCCAATGTCAGTGGTGACACAGATCCCACCAACGACAGTGCGACTCAATTCATATATTTTGCTTTTCCTGATGGTAGCGAAGATGACAGAAGAGCTTTCTATTGCGATGAAACAAGGTCTGTCTTTGGAACTACAATACCTATGACTAAAACTATAATTGAGGAACTCAAGAGTATCGATCAACCAGAAGATGTAAATTTCTCTGTCAGCGGAGATCTCCGGCAGCGACTTACGACTCCTGGCCTTAAAGCAGATCATTGGGTACAAAAATAAGATATAAAATCTACTTATTAAAACATATTCTCTTAAGCAAACAGAAAACTGAATCATAACCCATGAGCGAAAGTCAATATCCAATAAAAAAAGCGACCTTGTCATTAAATTGACAAGATCGTTTTTACTCGATAATTTCAATTTCATCAATACACTTATCTAAATCGAGTGTACCGTGAAAAACATGAATATCATCGCTAGATTCTGTGTACGAACACGTAGAGAAAAATTTGACAAAGTCGCTGTAAAAAATACCTGTGGAAGCATTTCTGTCAGTGGAAACAAATGGTTCGTTATAATGATTGGACTGATGTCTTTCACTAATTTCTTTGTATCCAGCAGACAAACTTTTGACGGAATACACAGGATGTGATAATGGTGTAAGAGTGCCTTTATTGTCCAAAAAGAAAATTGTAAAGCTTCCTTTTTTCTGCATAAAAATAATGAAAATGTGGTTACTTTTGAGTTTTGTGGCCTTTGTTAAGTGAAAATAAATATTTTTTGCTTCTCGATCCCCACTCATAATATCTCCATTGCAAAATCAAAAATCCCTAGCAATCCCACCCCAAAATCACTATCATAAAAGCATGGTGCCAAGGATGCCATTTCAAAGGGAATTCCCCCGCTCCTCCCCCACATGAAAAAATGAAAGTGTTTAACCGTTTGGCTGATAAAGAGTTGCAGAGTTAAAGAAACGGTCTACGAAACCTTCCCTTAATAGGGCAAATCATCCCCCTCACCAATATAATCCGGTGAAAGTACCAAATACCTGCGAATTGTACTCCACTCTTTATGGCCGACGATAGCCATTACTTTAACCGCCTCGACCCCCGCCATAATCAAATGCGAAATGTACGTACGCCTTAGACTATGTATGTGTATTTCTTTGCTATTGCATATTTTACCTTGCTTTTCGAGTGCTCCTAAAATAGTTCGAAAGCGTCTGTTTAGATTACGTTGGTCTTGGCGGCTTCCTGTCTTAGTTACAAATAGATAGCTTCGTCTACTTTTCTGGGCTTCGGCTATCTGTTTCTGAAAAATTTTAGCAACATTATCTTTAAATGGTACTCTTCGCATATCTCCAGCTTTGGTCTGGTGAGGGCGCAAAATAATCTGTTTTCTCTCAAAATCAATATTGTTGATTTCTAAGGAGCAGAGTTCTCCTGAGCGTATCCCTGTGCGAACTAAAACAGAGAAGCAAGGCAAAAAATGTTGTGAATTTTGTGCGGCATAGTCCTCAACAGCCTCAATTTCTTCGACGGTTAAGTAGCGAGGAAGAGATGGTTTCTTTTGCTTGTACAACTCCATATCCTTAAATGGGTTTTCACTTAGAAATCTTTTTTTGATTGCCCACTTAAAACATTTGTTTATTGTAATAAGGTCTAAGTTGATAGTTCTTTCCGAGGGCAGTTTATTACCTTTAAGGGAGATTTTTTTTCTCCACTCTCTAAATCTCGCCCATGCCTCAGAGTCTATCTCTGAAAGATAGAAGATAAGTTCTTTTTTGAAAAATTTTTCCCAAGTATTTAGTGAGCCAATGTCACGTTCAGCGGAGCGTGGTTTTAAATACTCTTTCATATGAGCTGTATACAAAAGAAATAGCTCTTTTATGGACATGTGTTCGGTGACAGGTAACTCTAGAACTCTTTTTTCTTGCTGTCGGATTAGCTGAGCCTCATAAAGTTCTGCATTTCTTTTAGAAGTAAATCCTCTTTTTCGATATCTTTTTCCATTTATGGAGATATCTGCTCGCCAAGTTTTTTGACTTTTATCGAAAACTGCCATGACATTTTCCTTAATTTGGGCCATCAGTGGGTCATATTTGGGTCATTTTCTCAAAAAAAAGATGATTAAATGACCCATTTTGACTATTTCTAAGAAAAATGTCAAGACACAAAAAAAGCCCGGATGCTTAAAAAGTCCGGGCTTTGCATGGTACGCCCAACAGGAATTGAACCTGTGACCCCCAGTTTAGGAAACTGGTGCTCTATCCAACTGAGCTATGGGCGTAAATCAATCTTACTAATATAAAAAATCGTGGTTTTTGTCAAGGAAAATCTTGTTTGGCGAGAGTTTTCCTTTTTCCGTGGTGGGATTTTGTGTCTAAAAATGTCTTAGTTTACTTCAGGATTATTAAAGGCAACGCGAAAACCGATATAGTTTCCCCTGTATTCAGAGGGGGGATTAGCACTACTGCCACGGGTTCTTGACCGACAAGTGAAATGGCTAGAGTTCCAAGCTCCTCCTCGCATAATTCGCTTAGGACTATGACCTGTGACCCAGGCTTCGGCATTTTGGGGTGCATTTATGTAGTACGGGTGCCAGTCGTCTTCGCACCATTCCCATACATTTCCGCTCATATCATACAAGCCAAAGGCATTGGGTTTTTTGCTTCCCACCGCGATTGTGTTTCCTTTGTTATCGTACTGCATGTACTCGCTGCTGGGGATATCTCCCCAGTAGTGATGTGTGCTGGTGCCTGCACGGCATGCGTATTCCCACTGGGCTTCACTGGGTAAACTTAGCTCCGTTTCTCTGCAAAACTTTTTTGTGTCTTCCCATAAAACCATTTCAACGGGTTTATTGGCTCCTTGGAAAAAAGAGGGATTGTTCTTCATTACTTTTTTCCACTGTTTCTGGGTCACTTCATATTTTGACATCAAAAAAGATTTAACATTCACTTTGTGCACGGGCTGCTCATTATCGGCAGACCTACCCATCATAAAGCTATTACCTGGGATAAGGATAAATTCTATGCCTGTTTTTTTATGTTTATATTCTTTTATGAGGTTGCTTTGGCCTCCTGCGGTGTACCTAGTTTCTCTCAGATATTTGAAGTGTTTTTCAAGTCTACTCTTCTTTGATTCTGTATTTGATTCCTTAAGAGGCTTTTCTTTTTTTTCTGTGATGTTTTTCGTTTTAGGCAAGTAATTAATAAAAAGAGGAAGACAAATTATTGAAAGTAGTATTCCTAGAAAAATGGGGTGTTTGCTAATAGAGTTTCTATGCTTTATTTTTTTGCCTTCGAGAAAGCTTTCTAAATCAGAAATTAGTTCTGGGACATTTTGATAGCGATGTTCTTTCTTTTTTTCGAGAGCCTTTAGGCAAATTTTTTCTAAGTCTTTTGGTATATTTCCCTTTGTACGCTTGGAGGGAGGAATGACAGCTTGGTGCAAAATTTTATAAAGAAGTTGAGAGGTACTCCCTCCGCTAAAAGGAGGAGTTCCTGTCATCATTTCATAGAGAAGGGCTCCCAGAGAGTAAATATCACTTCTAGCATCAATATCTCGAATTTTTCCTTCTGCTTGTTCAGGAGACATATACTGTAGTGTACCCATTATCATTCCACTTTGGGAGAGTTTATGGCTTGCTTTTTGAACCTTAGCTAGTCCAAAATCCATAATTTTAGCTTGTCCATTATCTATCATTATATTGGCGGGCTTTAAATCGCGGTGGATGATTCCCTCTTTGTGAGCATAGGCGACGGCTTGGGAAATTTGTTGGAAAATCTCTGCTTTTCGTCGCAGGGAGGGACGTGAGTTTTTGAGATAACTATTTAGAGGTGTTCCTTCTAGGTATTCCATTGCAAAAAATGGCTGATTTCCCTCTTGTCCGATATCATGAACCGTAACAATTCCCGGATGCTTTAATTGAGCAGTGGCTTTTGCTTCTCTAAGAAAACGTAATATTTCTGAAGTGCTGGAGCTGTTTCCTGAGAGTAGTAACTTCAAAGCGACAGTCCTCCCTAACTGGGGATCATGAGCTTTATAAACTCTTCCCATACCACCACGACCTATCTCTTCTACTATTTGGTAGCGCCCAAATTTTTCTTCCTTTCCTGGTTCTACTTCAAAAAGTTCCTTGATGTCTCCTTTATTTTGGTGGAGCACTTGGCTGGGAGATGGATGAGAGTTCTGTATTTTAGTTGTTAGGTGTTTGCCACATTGCGAGCAATGTTCTTGGATAGCATCATTCTTCTTCTGACATTGGAGGCAAATGACACTTGGATTTTCTACCATATGAGAAGACCTGTATTTTTAAATGGGAAGCAAAATTACCTGAAAAGCGATGTTTCGCCTGAGACAAACTTTAGAGCTAGAATTTCATTTTTCCAGCTCGCGAAAACCACAAGTAACCACAAGCTAATTTTACATATCTTACCTGAATAACCTTTTGAAAATCAAAAAAATAAAAAATACAGCCTAAGAAAATCTTGTTGGGCGGAGACAATTATAGGGTGCGAGTTTGAAATGTTAAATTTTTGTTATTAGGTTGACAGGGACTTTGCTTTTCCTACAATACCGGTACTTATTTGGAATGCTTTCTCAAACTTATTAAAGAATTTTGTCATGAATATATCAAAAGAATTTCTCTCTGGGTATTTGGAGTTGGAAGATGGCAGCACCTACTCAGGCTACTCGTTTGGCTCTCCTTCTTCTGCGGCGGGTGAGGTGGTCTTTAATACGGGTATGGTGGGGTACCCTGAGTCGATTACAGATCCCTCTTATTGCGGACAAATATTAGCTTTGACTTATCCTTTGATTGGGAATTACGGGGCTTTCTTGAAGAGTTCTTTGGATTTGGAGTCGGATCGGATTCAGGTGAAAGGACTAATTGTTTCGGATTACTCTCAGGATTATAGCCATTGGCAGGCGGAGCAAAGTTTGGCGCAGTGGTTGAGGGATTGTGGGGTTCCTGCGATTACGGGGATAGATACTCGCGCTCTGACCAAGAGGTTACGAGAAAAAGGATCTATGTTGGGTCGTATTATTGTGGAGAAGGAGTTGGTTGATTTCTATGACCCCAATGAAGAAAACTTAGTCGATAGGGTAAGTACAAAAACTCCTCTTTGCCATGGAGATGGCAAATACCATGTTGTTTTGATCGACTGTGGGCATAAACGCAATATTTTGCGTAGTTTATTGAAGTACGATGTCAAGGTAACGGTGGTGCCTTGGGACTATGATTTACAGAAGCTTAGTTATGATGGGCTTCTTATTTCTAATGGCCCAGGAGATCCTTTGATGTGTGAGAAGACAGTGGATCAGGTTAGGTGGAATATCGAAAAAAAGATTCCTATTTTGGGGATATGTTTGGGGCATCAGATATTGTCGTTGGCGGTGGGGGCAAAAACGTATAAGCTCAAATATGGTCATAGAGGACAAAATCAGCCGGTTTTGGAGACGGGGACGCAACGTTGTTTTATTACTTCGCAAAACCATGGCTATGCTGTTGATATTTCAACGATTCCGGAAGGGTGGCGGAATTGGTATGTTAATCTTAACGACGATACGAGCGAGGGGCTAATTCATAAGTCGGAGAGGTTTATGAGTGTCCAATTCCATCCCGAGGCTTCTCCTGGCCCTGTTGACACGATGTTTTTATTCAAACGTTTTTTTCAATTAATGGAGAGGTCATGAATAGAAAAATTCTTATTCTGGGGAGCGGGGCTTTAAAAATTGGAGAAGCGGGAGAATTTGATTATTCGGGTAGCCAGGCGATTAAGGCTTTAAAGGAAGAGGGGATTTACACTGTCCTGGTTAATCCAAACATTGCTACGATTCAAACCTCGGAGCATTTAGCGGATCAAGTTTATTTTCTTCCAGTTAACGCGGAGTTTGTCGAAAAAGTTATTATCAAGGAAAAGCCCGACGGCATTCTCTTGAGCTTTGGAGGACAAACCGCTTTAAATACAGGTTTAGAATTGCATAAACGAGGAATCCTGGAGAAGCATAATGTTGAAATACTAGGCTCTCCCATGAAAACTATTATTGATACCGAAGACCGAGATCTTTTTGTGAAGCGCTTAGATGAGATTGAGGTAAAGACTTGCCAGAGTCAGGTAGCCTTTTCTTGTGAAGAAGCCCTTGGTATAGCGGAGAAAATTGGCTATCCGGTTATTGTTCGTATCGCTTATGCCTTGGGAGGACTGGGATCAGGAGTTTGCCGAAATGATGCTGAGTTGCAAGAGACTAGTGGAAAAGCTTTCTCTCATGCGAATCAAATTTTAGTGGAAGAGTACCTCCAAGGATGGAAAGAAATCGAATACGAGGTTGTGCGCGACCGTTTTGACAATTGTATTACTGTGTGCAATATGGAAAACTTTGATCCGATGGGAATTCATACCGGAGAAAGCATTGTCGTTGCTCCTAGCCAAACTTTGAGCAACCAAGAATTTCATATGCTCAGAGAAATTGCTATTCAAGTTATTCGCCATTTGAAAGTGGTGGGAGAGTGCAATATCCAGTATGCCTTAAATCCAAATTCACAAGACTATCGAGTCATCGAAGTCAATGCGCGACTTTCCAGAAGTTCCGCTCTTGCTTCTAAAGCAACGGGTTATCCTCTCGCCTTTATTGCTGCTAAGCTATCGTTAGGCTATGGTCTTTATCAACTGTCCAATGCCATCACAAAAACGACAAATGCTTTTTTTGAGCCAGCTTTGGATTATGTTGTGGTAAAGATTCCTCGTTGGGATTTGAAAAAATTTAAGATGGTTTCACGCCGATTGGGTTCTGCCATGAAGTCGGTCGGAGAGATTATGGCCATTGGCCGTCGTTTTGAGGAGGCTTTGCAAAAGGGTCTTCGCATGCTGGAGATAGGTTCTTATGGTTTGGTCACAAATGAAAACTTGAAGTTGGAGTTTAAGAACCTTCTTTCTGAGCTGAAAAATCCCACTGAAGAACGGATTTTTGCAGTTGCCCAAGCCTTTAAAGAGGGACTTACTGTGCAAGAAATTTATGAGATAACTCACATTGATCCTTGGTTTCTCTATAAGATCTTGAACATCGTCAAAATGGAACAGGGACTTTTGGAGTATGGAAACCGTTTACTCTCGGATGAAATTTTACGAGAAGCAAAAAAGCTTGGATTCTCCGACCAACAAATTGCTATTTCTTGTGAGCAGAGCGAAGAGAGAGTGAAAAAGAGGCGGCGAGAATTAGGGATTCGCCCGTATATAAAGCAAATTGATACTTTAGCGGCGGAGTATCCGGCCAGGACAAATTATCTTTACTTGACTTACAATAGCCAAGAGAGTGATATTGATTTAGAGGTTCCCCAAACGGTTATTATCCTAGGATCGGGAGCTTATCGCATAGGTAGTTCCGTTGAATTTGATTGGTGCTGTGTCAATACTGCCATGACCTTAAGATCGATGGGCTATCAAACCATTATGATTAACTATAACCCTGAGACTGTCAGCACAGACTACGACGAATCTGACCGGCTGATCTTTGATGAGATTAGCCTGGAAACGGTTTGCGAAATCTATGAACAAGCGAATCCTTTAGGGGTTATCGTATCGATGGGAGGACAAATTCCCAATAACTTGGCTCTTAAGTTATCTCAACTGGGCTTAAAGGTTCTGGGGACCTCTCCTCAAAATATCGATACCGCTGAGAATAGGCATAAATTCTCTAGCCTACTGGACAAATACAAAATTGATCAGCCCATATGGAAAGAGCTAACCTCTATCGAAGATGCCATTGATTTTGCTAAAGAAGTGGACTACCCTGTTTTGATTCGTCCTTCTTATGTTCTAAGTGGAGCAGCCATGGCTGTTGCCTCTAACGACAATGAGCTTTCTCGATACTTGCAAAAAGCGAGCGATGTTTCTCCCGAGCATCCTATTGTTATGAGTAAGTTCCTGGAAGATGCGAAGGAAATTGAGCTTGATGCTGTCGCGTGCCAAGGGGAAGTCCTCGCTTATGCTATCTCAGAGCACCTGGAAAATGCGGGCGTTCACTCGGGGGATGCTACTCTGGTTTTACCTCCTCAGAGAACCTATTTGGAAACGATTCGCCAAATTCGTCGGGTAACTCAGCAAATAGCCCAGGCTTTAAATATCAATGGCCCCTTTAATATTCAGTATTTAGCGAAACAGAATGAAATAAAGGTGATTGAATGTAATTTGCGTGCTTCTCGGAGCTTCCCCTTTGTTTCTAAAATCCTAAAGCAAAACTTTATTGATTTAGCTACAAAGGTGATTATGGGAAAAAAAGTACGCAAGTTAGACAACTTGATTTTTGAACTGAACTATGTGGGGGTGAAAGCCCCTCAATTCTCTTTTACTCGACTCCAAGGAGCAGACCCCATATTAGGAGTAGAAATGACTTCAACAGGGGAAGTTGCTTGTCTGGGAGATGATTTTTATGAAGCTTTTTTAAAGGCTTTAATTTCTGTTGGTTATCGGTTTCCCATTCGATCGGTTTTGCTTTCGACAGGGAACATTGAGTCAAAAGCAGAGCTTCTAAAAACAACTCGCTTAATGTCTAAAATGGGTATGAAACTCCATGCTACCCAAGGAACGGCTAAGTTTTTAAGTGATAATAATATCCCGGTTATTGCCCTTCGCTGGCCTTTAGAAAAAGAATCTCCGAATACTCTGGAGTATATTAAAGAGCATAAGGTCGACTTGGTTATCAATATTCCGAAAAACTTTCAGGAAGAAGAGTTGACCAACGACTACATGATTCGGCGAGCGGCCATTGACTACAATGTGATGTTGGTGACAAACCGACAGATCGCTATGCTCTTAGTGGAGGCACTTTATCGCAAGGATGTGGATAAGCTAAAGATAAAGAGTTGGAAAGAGTATGAGAAAACACCCTAAAGTTTTTAGAAAAATGAAAAATTTGTTGTTTATGCTGTAAGCTATATGGAAAAGAATAAGAATTTTGGCAAGATTATTTTGACTTGGTCGGAGGAAAAATAATGAGGTATCGTATTTTTTGTTTGGTTCTATTTTTTTGTTTTACCGCCTGTTCGAAAACGGTAGAACATCGTAAGGAAGTAGCAGGGAATCCCTCTACTGATCCACAGTTACTAAATGAGCTGGCAGATGATGAAATATATTATGTGAAAAGGATGGTGGCGGCTAACCCGAGTGCTTTACCAGAAACCTTAGTCAAGTTATCTCGAGATGAAGACGTTTACATTAAAAATGAAGTAGCCCGTAATCCGAATACTCCTGCCGAGGCTTTTTCTTATATCGTCAATAACTACAATCCTTATTCTTACGATAACCGTAATTATTGTGATTTAGCTTTGACTATTATAGAAAACCACAATTGCAATAGCATTGCTCTGAGTAAGCTATATTCTCTTTTTCAAAGAGGTGAGAGACAGATAGACTTTAGCTATAAATACTATTTAAAGATGATGGGGATTTTACTACAACATCCCAATCTTCCTCCTCATATTGCAAAAGAACTTTCTCAGAGTGAAAACCCCGAGCTACGTTTACTTGTTGCCCAAAGTCCGCAAACAAGCACTCCCATTTTAGTGAAGTTAGCCCAAGATCCGAATGAATTTGTCCAAAAAGCTGCCCAAAAAAATAGCAATTTCTTTGGAACTACGCCTTAGGGGATGTTCCCATTCAGTTTTTTTGTATTTTTCAATTTTGGATTTCACCTGTTAGTGTTAGGGGATGTTTTCATTCAGCTTTTTCTTTGTACTCTTAAAAAAATATGAAGGAAACTACCTACAGTAGCATTATTAAGTTGCAGAAGGGCTGAATTTAAACATACCCTTCCAAAATGTAGATTTTTCTTTTTTTAGCTGAGCTAAATTTTCTAATGCTTTAGCATACATTTTGTTGTCTTCTGTAGAAAAAGGAATATCTTTGCTAAATATTTTTAAGAACCGTTGCCACTCATGGGCTTTTTGATGAGAGGGGACATTAGACTTTTGAGCAAAGTTTTCTATTTGATAAAAGATGGTTCCCATTAATTGCAAACGATTTTTCCAGAGAGCTTCTTCGATCAATTTTTGTACTTCCTTACGGACTTTCCCATCTTGCTTTGTATAAGGATTTTTCTGAGAAAAAGTTTGGATAAAAATTTTCCATATTTCTATTTGCTGAGAGGGGGGGAGCTCACTAGAGGCAATCTTTGTTTGCTCAAAAGCAGTTTTCATTGTGTTTAATCTCTGATTCCAAGATAAACTAATTTCACTACTCCTTTTGTATGAAGTATCAAATACCATACAGCCAGAGGTTTCTTGATCGCTCCATTTGCCGTAATAGACTTGGTTTTCAGTTGCCTCATCAGAATTTCCTGTGGAACGAAGAAAGTTAGCTAGCTCGATAGATGTAAGGTAATGATCTTCATTTTTGTCTCCTTCTTGAAAAGCTTTTTCAATCCCTTGAGCTAATACTCCTATAGAGGCAGTAGGAGAAAAAGAAGCAACAATGAACTCTAATGATTTTTTTCCACAAGTTTTATTTAAAGGAGAAACTTGGAGTTTTTCTTGCTCTTGGGAAGGAAAAATAGAGGAGTTGAAGGCATTGTCAAAAAGAAATAAAGTGTGTCGGAGGGAATGGGCAGAAAAGTAGTCTTTGATTTTGCTGATCGATAAGGAATACTCTGGAAGAATTTTTGCGATTTCTTCTTCACTGGGTGATGTTTCATTTTTTAGAGAAGCAAGATGAGTGCTTTCACTGGTGAGTATATAAGCATCCTCTTTTAAACTGTAGCTAGGACCAATAAAGTATATCAGTCGTCTGTTATTTGAAGCATTCGTTTGGTTGGAAAAAACTTTGAGAGTACGATCTAGCTCTGAGCGTTTGGGCGATATCGTTGTTTTGACTTGAAAACCTTGCTTCTTTAATACACTGTTTATTTTTTTCATAGAGCTACGAGTTCGGATTCTACTCTCTTTACTGGGGCCTGGAATTCCTACGAGTAAGGCATAGCTTCTGGCATATACAAAAAGTTCTTTCCCATGACTATCGCGGATGCTAAGAATGGAAGAAGGGTTCCAGTTACTCTGTTCTTTTAAGAATAGGGTTATTTTTTTGAATTCTTCTTTTTCTTTTATGCTCACAAATGAGGAAGATGTTTTCCAGGTTAGAGTTCTTGTCTCCAGGCTAGGTTTATTATATAAAGAATAGATATAAAGGCTACTGAAGAGGACTACCAAAAGAAAAGAACTTAGTGCATAACGAAAAGGACTTCGGATTCTAGAAGATTTTTCAGGAGTAGTCAGAGAAGACTTCTCTTGTGTTTTTGCCTTACTTGTCTTGCTTTCTTTTGCCGGAGCGGCATCCTTAATCGATTTTTGAGCGTATTTTTCTACTGGGCCAAGAGCTTCTTTATTAGGAGAGTTTTCCTTGCTAAAAGGATTTTTTTCTAGTGTTTTAGAAAGGGGAGTGCCCTCTGCTTTCTCAATGCTTATTTTGGGAACAGTATTTAGAGGAATTTGTTTTTGGGAGTCGGAAATTTTTTCTCTAGGAGTATTTTGATTGGGGGAAGAAAATGTGTATTTACCCGTCTTATTTAAGTCGAGGTTAGATATATCTCTCTTCTCGGTAGGGGCAAGTGAGCGCTTACTTCGAGAGGTTGTTGCGCTGGGCTTATGAGTGCTGATTTTGAGAGCATTGGCTAAAACCTGAGAAGGAGATCTTTGAGCAGCCTTATCAGGAGTGAGGATAGATGTAGCTTTTTTTTCTGTTTCAGATTCTGTAAGTGGCTTTTGAATCGTTCCTATATGAATTCGCTTGGTGACTTGTCCAGAGTTGCTTTTACTTCTTATGTCGCTGGCATTCAAATCAATGCGTCTGGTTTGGGCGGCAACTTTCATCGAAGGATTAACTATTCTTTTTGTTACGGGAATTTGTTTGGTGCTTTTCTTTTGAGAAGTGAGCAACTTGGAAGGAGTTGTTAAGACAAGAGGAAACTGACAGGTTGCACAGAGAATTTGTCCTTCTGGGGTGTAGTTGCAAAGAGAAAAGATGCGCTGGCAGTTTGAGCATAGCCATTTATCTAAAGCCATCTCTTCTCTAATTTTATCGAGCTCTTTATTTCGTATTTTAGTATCAATAGTTTTCGATTCTGCTGAGTATTTTTGTAGCTCGATCTCTAATTTTTTTAAAATAGAAATAGGGACGTAAGGCCAATCTTGAAAAGGAAGATTAAGGAAATTCTTTTGACTTTTTAGAACCTGGAGAACATCATAGGTTTGCATGTATCGTAGTTCTGCCAATATTTTCCCGAGAGGTTTATTTTTTTCTTCCCTTTGTTTTTCGAGAGCTTTTTTGAGTTGCTTCTCTTGGATAAAACCTTGTTCTACCGCAGTTTTTCCAAATAAAGGTAAAGAGTATTTTTCAATGCTTTCTAGTTTTCCAGGGTTCATACTTGACTCTCTTGGAATTTGAGACTACAGAAAAGTAATTTATACACAAAACTACTCTTCTACAGCAGCTTAATCGTTTTTTCGTAAGTGATTACTTCGAAAAGTCGAAAGTCCGACTTAAGTTTTTTCTTTTAAGAAAAAGGGATACATGAAATTTAGGTTTAAATTAACCAAACTAAAAGTCGATATCTCGACAAAACAAATAATGAATTGCGCGCATCTGCTTTTATTATCTAACTAAAGTATAGGAAAAGGAAGAGGAAAATGCAACAGAAATGTCTTTTGAGTTTTTAAAACTATCTACCTATATAGGTAAATTCCCCATCTATCCAACGAGCATAATATTTGCGGTTGCTCATAATCCAGAGTACTTTTTTCCCTTCTTTAGCTCAATAAAGTGAATAGTGCGATACACTTTGAATATAATTTTCTGAATTATAGCAAGAACGGGTATCGTTTTGTAGAGTTTTCCGTCTATTTAGACAGGCTTCTCACAGACGGAAACAAAAAAGGGCTAAAAGATAGAAAAAATAAGAAGAAAAAACACGCATTTGGATTTGCATATTTTTAAGCCACAGTGAAAAGAGTGCGCCTTAAAGTTGAAGAAAGAAAAGAATTTCACGCAAAGACGCAAAGGAGAAAAGAATCCAGGCAAGAGATAAATTCAGAGAACTTCATCAACAGAAAGATTTTTGACATCTTCCTTTGCAGTCTTTGCGCCTTTGCGTGAAATTCTTTTCTACTCAAAATCCACCGCAAAGGGGAAAAAACACAAAGGCTACAGCTTAACTTAATGCTATTGGTGCCTGGCGCGACTAAACCTTATAAAATATGGGCCTAGATTAAATGCATGTAAGCTTTATTTTAACATGAGAATCTGTATTTTCTACTTTAATCTTTCCAAGAAACTGAAGCGTGTCCTGGTTTTATGGATTATTTTATGATTTTTGTATAATTTTTTATATTTTTTGATAAAATTTAAGAATATGAAATTTAAATAAATCAAAACATAGGTCAATTAGTTTTTCAGAAAACCAACACTCCGAAGGAAATCAAAATGAAAAATCACTTCTTCACCCGTTTTATGTGGACGATTACAATTCTCGGATTCATTGGAGCTTGTCAAACATCCGCAGTTACCCTTAACTTTAATGGTCTTGCAACCTTAACTAACTTCGGATCTTTAACCGAGCAAGGGTTTACCTTTACTGGAAATGGCACTCATTTTGTCTTACCCGGTGGTTCAAACGCCTGTTCTCCCGACTGTGCCTTTAATGGAACAGATTATTTAGCAACAAATGGTTCATCGGGGAGCCTTACTTTTACGCTGGCAGGGGGAGGAGTTTTTAGCTTAACCCAATTTGATGGAGCGGAACTACGGGCGGGAAATATCAACTCCATTCAGCTAGATGCAACTTTGTCAAACTCAACTAATATTTCAACGTCGTTTAATGTAGATGGCATCAATGATGGAGGAGGAGCCTTAGCTGATTTTGAAACTTTTACAGTGAATGGTTTTACAAATTTAACATCTCTTACCTTTAGAGGGATATCAGGGGCATTTGCTATTGACAATGTAAATCTTTTATCAGGAGAGAGCGCTAGTGTTCCAGAACCCACTTCTCTCGCCTTTTTGGCCTTTGCTTTTGCATGTCTAGGAAGTAAAAAGATTTTTTTGAAGTCGTAGAAAATTTAACTTATAAAAACCAAGGAGATTTGCGATGAGTTTACAAAGCGTTTTAGCAAAACTAAGCGAAGAAGATAAGCGAGAGATTTTAGTTCATCTTATTATTTTACCAACAATTGAACTAGATAAATCTTTATCACAAGAAGAACTGAGTAATATTTTGTTATCGGGCAAAAAAATGGGATTTACAGAGAAAGAGACAAAGTCAGCTGTTGATAAGGAAGTAAAAGCTATCGGTGCTGTTATCAAGTCCTAATAGCTTTTTGATTATTGCAAGTTACCTCCAGTCCGATAGCACCATTTCTTTATACTCTATTTTAAGATTTAGAGAAGTTCTTCTGAGATGTAGGAGACTATTTCTTACATCTCATTTTTGATCGCTCAAGCAATTAAGAAAGCCTCCTCCTGGTTTGATGCCTAACCAACCCTCACATCTCTTTCCCAAACATCCATACTCCCTCTCGAGTCGAGATAATTTTATCTCTTTTTCCAGAGTAAAATTAAACCTTAAACGCACTATTTATACGATACCTGAAAAACATGCATTTAATCTAGGCCCATATTTTATAAGGTTTAGTCGTGCCAGGCACCAGTAGCATTAAGTTAAACTGTAGCCTTTATATTTTTTTTCCCCTCCGGTGGATTTTGAATAGAAAAGAATTTCACGCAAAGGCGCAAAGGAAGATCTAAAAAATCTTTCTGTTTATGAAATTCTCCGAATTTATCTCTTGCCTGGATTCTTTTTCTCCTTGGCGCCTTTGCGTGAAATTCTTTTTTTCCTTTAACTTTAAGACGCACTCTTTCACTGCACCTTGAAAATATGCAAATCCAAATGCGTGTTTTTTCTTCTTATTTTTTCTATCCTTTAGCCCTTTTTTGTTTCCGTGTGTGAGAAGCCTGTTAAAATACACTTTTTTACTCTTGAATATGTTATACTTTAATATCTCTAAATATTTAATATATTAATTTTATTTTAACATATTCTTTAATGTATTATCCTGAGCGACTAAAAGCATTCTCCCACTTTTGATAATCGATCCATAATGAGATTCCTAAAATGGCAAAAAAGAACTTTCCGAAAATAAAAAAGGCATCATCCCATAGCATAAGTAAATACAATCTAGGTGAATCAGTAAAACGCATCAATGCTTACACAATACGTAGACAATGGACAATCTCTCTTGGGATGTGTGGGCATAACTCTTTATTTGTTGGGCAAATAGGAGACTGGACTTGGGATACAGTTGGTCGACTATGTGGAATAAATCCCTACAGCGCAGTGAATCCAGAAGGTTTCCCCTCTTACCTATCTTTCTTCTACTACCATATTCATGGCAATGCCCAAACCCATTTGAAAAAATTTACAATCGGAGATCAGGTTGAAATTCTTTCGAGTGTCTATCGTTGCCACGATAGTGAATCGTTGCACACCATTCATCAGATTCGCTTATTAGAAGATGATGGAGAAAAAGTGGATGAATATGTCGACGTAGATACCTTATACAACAACCCAGATAAAAACAGTTTGTATGTTGAGACTTTTAATCGTTGGATAAGTAGAAGCAAAGATGGCAGCAACGAAAACTTAACTAAATCATCTCCCAAAGGTTTTCAATACAAACACCTGCCCAAAGTATCTCAAAATTATCCCCCTTGGCTTTTTTACCACGAGGCGATCAAAAAAGAAACCTTTCATAAGGATTTTTCTTTGTACGAGAGTATAGTGGAGGAGTTTGAAGACGAATATGAAATTGATATCACCAGAGATATAAATGGAGTCGATCTTTTATACTTTAGCAGTTACTTTAGCATAGTTGACCAGACTATTTTATCTTTATGGCAAAAAATCGGAGGTAGTAAAAAAAGTTTTTTAGAGAGAAAAATAGTAAACCAAAAGATTTGTTATCTAGGAAATGCCGATTATGGAACACTACTGGGAATTCGTGTTAAGCTGTGGCAAAAATCGCAGCCAAAGAAGAGCAATGATTATGTATTTGATGTAGTGATAACAAGGAAAAACGATAAAAAAGTCATTGCTATTTGCACCTTAAAAATACTCATGGAGGAAATGGTATTTCCTTCTCTTTCTTTTCCTAGTATTCCAGCCAAAAGAAAAGAAAAAATTGTATCACAAATTCAAAAGATTTTCGCAAGAACATTAAACATCCCAGAGGAAGAAATAGATCCGAAGGCCGACTTCCGGGAATACAGCTTAAACTCAGTTTCCGTGGTTGCTTTTATAGAAAACTTATCCCATGAAATAGGAGTAGAAGATGAGTTAGATATAAATCCTAGTATTCTCTTTGGCTATAAGAATATCGCAAAACTGGCCGATTTTATCAGTGAAAAACTAGGTTTAGCGGATCAGGATAGAGAAAATAAAGAGCTCGGGTTAGTGGTCGCAAAACCAAGTAAAAAAGGATTAAGAAAGGATAAAAGAGAGGATGATATTGCTGTTATTGGGATGGCTTGTGTTTTTCCAGGAGCCAAAGACTGCGATGAGTTTTGGAAAAATCTGGTAGAGAAAAAAGACTGTGTTAGAGAAATTCCAAAAGAACGCTGGAGTTGGCGAGAGTTTTTTAGCGAAAAGAAGAGAAAAAACAAAAGCTGTAGTAAATGGGGTGGTTTTATCACTGATGTCGATAAATTTGATGCCTCCTTTTTTAAAATTTCGCCAAAAGAAGCCGAGTTGATGGACCCTCAACAACGGGTATTTTTAGAGATAGTATGGAAAAGTATTGAGGATGCTGGTTATAAGGCGTCAGCACTTGCAGGAAAAGAAGTAGGACTATATGTGGGAGTCTCAGGGCAAGATTACCAAGAACTCTTAAACTCTAAGGGCATTGCAATAGAAGCCCAGAGTGCCATAGGAAATTCCCATTCAATTTTAGCCAATCGCATCTCCTATATCTTAGATATAAGTGGGCCCAGTATGGCTATAGATACAGCATGTTCCAGCTCCTTGGTGGCTGTGCATTCAGCGATCCAATCTATCCAAAATAATGAATGCGAATTAGCGATTGCAGGGGGAGTGAATTTACTCTTAACTCCAACGCTATTTATTGCATACAGCCAAGCCGGTATGCTTTCTCCTGATGGCAAATGTAAAACTTTTGATAAAAATGCCAATGGCTATGTCCGAGGGGAAGGAGCTGGGGCGATTTTTTTGAAGCCATTGAAGCAAGCATTAAAGGATAATGACAATATTTATGGTTTACTTAAGGGATCGGCTGTTAAGCATGGGGGACGAGCCAATTCACTAACTTCTCCCAATACCAAAAGCCAAAAGGAACTGTTATCTGCAGCATACCAAGATGCCAAGATTACCCCTCGTACAGTGTCCTACTTAGAAGCTCATGGAACAGGAACAAAATTGGGAGATCCAATAGAGTTTCAGGCACTAAGAGAGTTCTTTTTTGAACTGACAAATAAGGCTGATAGCAATAATGAAGAACGAAAAAATTATTGTGCTTTAAGTTCAGTAAAAACAAATATAGGGCATTTAGAAGCTGCCGCAGGCATCGCTGGATTAATTAAAATATTATTAGCTATGCAAAACCAAAAAATTCCTGCCACAATTCACTTTAATGAAATATCTCCTTACTTGAATTTAAAGCATAGTCCTTTTTATATCTCTAGAGAAACAAAAGATTGGCCGCGAGAAAAAGATCAGAAGGGCTATGAACTTCCTAGACGAGCAGGGGTTAGTTCCTTTGGTTTTGGAGGTAGCATTGCCCATATAGTTGTTGAGGAGTATGAGAAAAAGTCGCCGTCCATTGAGAAGGCAAATGATTTCCTCCAACAGTATTTAGCTGTAGTCTCAGCAAAAACGGAAGATCAGCTAAGAGATTACACAAAAGAATTAGCCAAAAAACTACAAAGTAATTTGCCATTAAAGAGTGT
Source organism: Planctomycetota bacterium (assembly GCA_029260735.1). GTDB lineage: Bacteria > Planctomycetota > Uabimicrobiia > Uabimicrobiales > Uabimicrobiaceae > JAJDCR01. The sequence continues at coordinate 47,768 of JAJDCR010000101.1, read as the reverse complement.
AACCTACACTTTGCAGGTAGGGCGAGAAGCCATGGAGAAACGTTTGGCAGTAGTGGTGTCGAACATAGAAGAATTAAGGAATAAACTAACAAAGTACTCGCAAGGTGAAGTTAATATAGAAAATCTGTACACAGGGAACATAGAAAATAAAAAAGAGACAAGTGATTTTTTAGATGGTAAAGAAGGCGAAGAATTTTTTTTTACAATTATAAAGAATAAGAGATACAGTAAATTAGCTAGATTATGGGTATCAGGATTGGAGGTAGATTGGAATCTTTTATACAAACAAGATAAACCAAAACGAGTAGCCTTAAGTACCTATCCTTTTGCACAAGAAAGATACTGGATTACAGAAACCCAGAGTGCAGCTTCTGTCGAAAAAGCATCCGAACAATTGGGAAAAAAAACATCCACTCATCTTAAGAATGTCCTTTGGGCACAGTCAGCTTATTTCCATTCTCCTAGCTCTGTTAATAAACCGAAAAAGGTTGAGTTACAATTTTTATCCGAATTAGATTTTGTTAGAGAAGAACAAGCTACAACTAGCAAACCATCGATTGAATTAAGCCTTGAAGCTTCGGATTTACTGCTAAAAGATTCTCGAGAAACTTCTAACTCGTCTCCATTGGTTCAAAGAGAGGTTTCAAAAAGAATTTTAGAAAGAGAATTAAAAACCAGCTTAGCAAAAGAGTTATACATAAAGGATACTAATCTAGATTCTGAAAAACCTTTTATTGATATGGGGCTAGATTCTATTATAGGAGTAGAATGGATAACAGCAATCAATCAAGAATATGGTCTCTCACTTTCAGCAACAGAACTTTATGATTACCCGACTATTCATCAATTTGCCATATTTCTAGAGAAAAAAATCAAAGCATTACCTACTTTGGTCTCTCCACAGGCACTTCCTTCGCTTAAGCCTTCTCATAGCTTTACAAAATCTCATCGTAAAACGGATCCTACTATAGTAAGACAAAATGAACCTTGTCATAATAAAATTGCCATAATTGGAATGAGTGGAAGATACCCCCAGGCAAATAATTTAAATCAGTATTGGGACAATTTAGTCCAAGAAAAAAATTCGATTCGTGAAATCCCGAAATCCCGTTGGGATATTGATCTTTACTATGATACTGATCCTTCTAAGAAAGGAAAAGTCTATTGTAAATGGTTAGGAGCACTAGATGATATTGAATGCTTTGACCCGCTATTTTTCCAAATTTCTCCCGCCCAAGCCGAACTGATGGATCCTCAGCATCGTTTGTTTCTCCAAGAAAGTTATAAAGCATTTGAAGACGCAGGGTATGGAGGCGAAGCCTTAAGCAATAAAAAATGTGGCGTCTATCTTGGAATTATGAGCCATGAGTATTCCTTACTCATGAGTCAAAGTAACTCTGGATTATCAGATGCAACAGCTTACAGTTATGCAATAGCAGCAGGAAGAATTGCCTATTATCTAAATTTAAAGGGACCTGCTATTCCTATAGATACCGCTTGCTCTTCCTCTTTGGTTGCGATTCATCTTGCTTGCCAAGCCTTAGTTAATCGTGAAACTGATATGGCATTAGCAGGAGGGGTTAGTTTATATCTGACTGTCGAATCTTATCTAGGGATGTGCCAAGCAGGAATGCTATCCCCCCAAGGGCAATGTAAAACCTTTGATGATTCTGCCGATGGGTTCGTTCCTGGTGAAGGTTGTGCCGCAGTAGTGTTAAAACGTTTGATAGACGCAGAAAATGACTGTGATTCGATCTACGGAGTAATTTTAGGTTCAGGGATTAATCAAAATGGCAAAACCAATGGGATTAATGCTCCTAGTGTCAATAGCCAAATTGAATTGCAACGAGAGATTTACGCTAAATATAAAATTGATCCTCAAACAATTAGTTATGTAGAAGCCCATGGAACGGGAACAAAGTTAGGGGACCCTATTGAATTAAAAGCACTAAGGGCCGTATTTAACGAAAAAACTTCCCAGAAAAACTATTGTGCCTTAGCTTCTGTCAAAAGTAATATTGGGCATACTTCTGCTGCGGCAGGTATTGCAAGTGTCCAAAAAGTACTTTTATCTATGAAGTATCAACAACTAGTCCCTAGTTTGAATTTTACAAAAGAGAACTGTCATTTTGATTTTAGTAACTCTCCTTTTTACGTTAATACAGAGCTAAAACCTTGGAGAAGCCCTTCTAGTTCTCTTCGTCGAGCTGCTGTAAGCTCCTTTGGTTTTAGCGGAACCAATGCTCATCTTGTCTTGGAGGAATATCCTTCTGGCAAAACTTTCCAAGCTAAAAGATCTGTCGAATCTAAGAAGCCTTATATCATTCCTCTTTCAGCAAAAAATAAACCTCGCTTATATGAATCGGCACAAGCACTCCACGAGTTCTTATCAAAAAACCAAGAAATCTTGATGATGGATTTAGCCTATACATTACAAATAGGTCGCACTGCCATGGAGACCAGGATTGCGTTTATTGTCAATGATCTTTCACAACTGATGACAAAATTGAATTTGTTTTTACAGAAACAAGAAATAATAGAAACAACTTATCAAGGTCAAGTTAAGCAGAATGAAGAAATTTTGGAAGTGTTCGAGGATATGGCTCATACCATTGATGATTGGATGAACAGAGGTGAGTTTTCTAAGATCGGGAAGCTTTGGGTCAAGGGTGTATTCGTTGACTGGAATCAACTCTATAAAGACTTTACTCCCATCAGAATTCATTTACCAACCTATCCTTTTGCGAAAGAAAGATACTGGATTAGACAAACTCAGAATAGCACACTTGCTTCAAAATCAAAATCTGATACTTCGATAATTTATCCACTATTGCACGAAAACACTTCTGACTTAGCTGAAGAAAAAAGAAAAGGAAAAGAGAAAATAGTAAAGTGGGAATTTTTAAAACCCAACCAAGATAATTTTGCCTGTGACAAAATTTATTTAAGTGCCGATAAAAAAATAGAATTGTTTTTAAGACAAGTAATTTCTCAACAAACTCAAAAACCAATCGAAAAAATTGAAAAAGAAATCTCTTTTTTTGAACTTGAGTTGAGCTCTTCTGGAGTAGTTGCTTTGGCCAAGGAAATGGAGAAGATTCTCTGCCAAGAATTATCTCCCACTTTATTATTTGAATATACCTCCATAAAGGAGGTAACAAAGTACCTCAAAGAAAACTACTTTTCTCATTTTGAAGCCCTCTCCGTTATAAAAAAGGAAGTCAAAAACAAGGAAGACAAAGCTTTATCCGCAACATCACACACAATATCTCAGACTACTCTTTCTCAGGAAACAAAATGCAATCCCTTCATAAACACAGATAACAAAAAATTGCTTTCTGAAGGACAAGAAAGCTTATGGGCATTGCAAAAAATTTATCCTGAGTTAAACGCTTATAATTGCCCTCTTTGTTTTAGATTTAATGACGAAGTCGATCTTGTTTTACTAGAGAAAGCTGGGCATTTTTTAGTAAAACAGTATCCTATTTTGCAAAGTATGGTATTTGAGGTTGATAGCCGGGTCTATCAAGTAATAGATACTTCCCAACCCTTTCTCATTAACAAAGAGGATATTTCTGGGCTTAAACCTACTCAAGTTATTCCATGGCTACAAGAAAAAGGGAAAGAACCTTTTTCTTTGGAAAAAGAACCCTTATTTAGAATCCATGTTCTAAAATACTCCCAAAAAGAAACCATCATCCTCTTTACTGCTCATCATATTATTTTTGATGGCAGCTCTGTCCTTCCTTTACTGAAAACTTTCTTTTCTTTTTATCAGGAATTATTAAAAGGAAAAACTCCTTCTCTACGTTTTTTTGCCAAAAATTATGATGATTTTATCGCAGAACAAAAAATAATGTTGGAGAAAAAAGAAGGAGAGCGACGTTTATCTTACTGGAGAGAACAACTAAAAGGTTCAAGGCTTCCTCTGGAGTTGCCGACTGATTTTCCTCGTCAGCCAAGGCAAAGTTTCGAGGGAACAACCTATCAATATAGATTTGAGGCAGAGTTTACTGCCCAGATAAGACAGTTTTCGAAAGAGAACTTAAGCTATCTATCTACTTTGTTTTTGGCCGTGTTTAAATTACTTCTTTATCGCTATAGCAAACAAGAAGAGATTATCGTGGGAATGCCCTTTGAACAAAGAGAGGAGAAAGAGTACCAATCGCTCATTGGTTTCTTTGTTAACATGATTCCCGTCCGTAGTGTCTTTGATGAGGAAACTTCTTTTACGTCGTTTCTAAAGGAATTGCAAGATACTATTGTCAAAGGAATGGCTCATTCTTATCCCTTTGCAACTCTCCTCCAGAAGCTAAAAGTTCCGACATCTTCTCTCCACAGTCCTATTTTTCAAGTCGCATTTCTCTATCAAAATTTTTCGGGAAGTAAAGAGTTAGAAAATCTAGGTGATCAATATGAAGGTTTTTCTTTTGAGATGATTCCTGAAATCTCTCAAGAAGGAGAGTATGAAATCGCCTTGGAAGTTTTTGAACAAGAAACTAAGTTTGTCTTGAACCTAAAGTATGACCCTAGTTTGTATAAGGAAGCAACCATCCTTCGATTTTTGGGGCATTATGAACACTTGTTTAAAGAAATTCTTCTCGCCCCAGAAAAACCATTGGCCAAATACTCTTTTTTATCAGAAACAGAGAAAAAAACCCTAACCTTGGATTGGAATCAAACGAAGCAAAGCTATCCTCAAAACAAATACATCCATGAATTATTTGAAGAGCAGGCGCAAAAAAACCCTAAGGCGGGCGCAGTTGTCTATAAAGAAAAGACTCTCACTTATCAGGAATTAAATGAAAAAAGCACTCATTTGGCAATCTATTTACAGAAACAAGGAGTAAGTTCTGAGTATTTGGTCGGAATTTGCCTAGAACGATCTCCCGAGATACTCATAGGAATACTAGGAATTCTTAAAGCCGCAGGGGCATATGTACCTCTAGAGCCTGACTATCCGAAAAAGCGATTAGAGTACATTGTCCTCGATAGCGAAGTATCCCTCATCATTACTCAATCCAAATGGAGAGAAAAAATCTCTCAAGTGATTAACGATAAGACTAAGATAATCCTGATAGATGAAGACTGGCCGAGAATAGAAAAAGAATCAAAAAAACAAAAGAAAAAAGAAAAGAGAATCCAGAGAAAGACACAGGCAGAGCATCGAGCCTATGTGATTTACACTTCTGGCTCAACAGGAGTTCCCAAGGGAGTGCAGGGAAGCCATAGCAGTACAATAAATCGTCTTAGTTGGATGTGGGAGAAGTATCCCTTTGAGAAAGAGGAAATTTGTTGCCAAAAGACATCGGCTAGTTTTATTGATTCTGTTTGGGAATTCTTTGGTCCTCTGTTGCAGGGAATTAAGCTAGTCATTGTCCCCAGCGAAACAGTAAAAAATCCGATAGATTTAGTCGAAATTTTATCTAAACACAATATCACACGGATAGTTCTGGTGCCTTCGCTATTACGATTATTGTTAGATAGTGATGATCTGCATAGTAAACTGCCCAAACTAAGATATTGGACGAGCAGTGGAGAGACTCTTCCTAAATCACTTTCCCAAAGATTTTTGCAAGTTTTTCCTCAAGCGAAATTGCTTAATCTTTATGGTTCTTCAGAGCTTGCCGCAGATGTTACCTACCATGAAGTCAAAAAAAACGATTTTTTATCTCTTATAGGACGACCTATCGCCAACACGGAAATTTATATTCTAGATCCTTCACTCCAACCTATGCCTATTGGAATGCCCGGAGAAATCTATGTTGGCGGTAAAGGATTGAGCAGAGGCTATCTCCACCGACCAGATTTGACGGCAGAGAAGTTTATAGCGCATCCTTTTAGCAATTCAGGAGAAAGACTTTATAAAACAGGAGATATTGCCCGTTGGCTAGCTAACGGAGATATAGAGTATTTAGGACGTATGGACCAACAAGTCAAACTACACGGGTTTCGAATCGAACTCGCGGAGATTGAGAATTTGCTGAACTCTCATGCCCAAGTTAAAGAATCGATTGTCGTATTGCAAGATAGTCCTATCCCACGCCTCGTTGCTTACTATGTTCCTTCTCCGACAATGCTTCCAAAGATCTCTTCTCAAGAACTACAAACGTTTTTACAGGACCGATTGCCAGAATACATGGTTCCGGCCTTTTACGTTCTTCTTCCGCAATTCCCTCTTACTTTTAATGGAAAAATTGATCGCAAGTTTTTAGCAATGAAAAAAGTGGAAATGAAGCAGTGTAGTCAAAAGGATTCTAACGAATCCTTAGTTCGACTATCAGAGACAGAAGGGATGATTCTCGAATTATGGAAAGAAGCACTACAAGTAAATGGAATTGGGATAGACGACCGTTTTTTTGAAGCGGGGGGGAATTCTATTTTAGCAGTGACTTTGGCACGTAAGATAGAAGAAAAGACTTTCTGTAAGTTTTTACCTGTCACTCTGTTTAAGCACAACACTGTACGAAGCATTAGCCGATATATCTTAGAAAATAGAGGGTATCAAGAAATAAAGTCCTCTGCCATTTCATCGGCCTCATCAGTTTCATCGGCCTCATCAGTTTCATCGGTTTCATCGGTTTCATCAATCTCATCAGTTTCATCAAAAAAAGAAGAGAATTCTAGGCAAAACTTTTCCGAACATCCGAACTATTACCAAGATAGTTTAGCTATCATAGGGATGTCATGCCATTTTCCAGGGGCAACCGATCATGGGCAATTTTGGAAAAACCTAAGAGAAGGAAAAGAAAGCGTTCATTTTTTATCGGAAGAAGAGCGGCAAAATTACTCTTTGCCCCAAGAAATACTGGATAACCCTAATTATATTGCGATTAAAACTGGGTTAGAGGGCAAAAATTTATTTGATCCTGCTTTTTTTAATATTTCCCCCGGCAATGCCTCTTTGATGGACCCGCAACTGCGCTTGTTATTAATTCATTCCTGGAAAGCGGTTGAAGATGCTGGTTATGTTGCTGATAAGATTCCCAAAACGAGTGTTTTTATCTCGGCCAGCAACCATTTTTATAACTCTCCTTCTCCAAAAAATCTTTCGCAAAATCAAGTAATGCAAAACTCAGAAGAATATGTCGCTTGGGTTTTAGGCCAAGGAGGAACCATTCCCACCATGATTTCTTATCAACTAGGATTCACGGGGGAAAGCGTTTTTCTGCATTCGAATTGTTCCTCTACTCTAACCGCTTTACATTCGGCCTATCAAAGTTTGCAATTAAAAGGAGTCGATTATGCTCTGGTGGGAGGAGCCAATCTTTCTGCAATCTCAAATCTAGGATACATTCATCAGCCCGGATTAGTTTTTTCTAGCGATGGCCATTGTAAAACTTTTGATGCTCAAGCCAATGGAATGATCGGAGGAGAAGGTGTCGGGGTGATTTTACTCAAGCGAGCGACAGATGCTATTGAGGATGGAGATAACATCTATGCCCTCATTCGAGGTATTGGAATCAACAATGATGGTTCTGATAAAGCAGGGTTTTACGCTCCTAGTGTCAAAGGACAATCCTCGGTAATTCAGCAAGTACTGGAAAAAACCCAGATCCATCCAGACTCCATCGGATATGTGGAAGCGCATGGAACAGGAACAACTTTAGGAGATCCCATAGAGCTGATGGCTTTAGCAGAAGCCTATCAGAAACACACAAGCCAAAAACAATTTTGTGCCATAGGGTCTTTGAAGCCCAATATCGGACACTTGGATACTGTAGCAGGCTTGGCCGGATGTATTAAGGCGGCATTAAGCCTCTACCATGAAGAACTTCCTCCTTCTATCAACTATACCCATCCGAATCCTCAAATTGATTTTGCAAATTCTCCCTTTTATGTATTACAACAATTAAAAGAATGGCCCAAAGGAAGCTCACCACGACGAGCTGCTCTAAGCTCATTTGGGATTGGAGGGACGAATACTCATGCTATTTTGGAAGGATATAAAACACATTCAAAGCAGCAAACTCCCCATATTATCACAGAAAACACGGGACCTTACTTAGTTCCTTTATCGGCTAAAAAAGAGAGTAATCTAAAACAATACGCTGAAAAATTCATAGCATTTTTAGAATCGTGGCAAAGTGAAGCAAAAGAGCAAGATAAAAAAGAACTAGAGCGCCTCGTATATACTTTACAAACTGGTAGAAAAGCCATGGAATACCGCGTAATATTTCTTGTCTATACCAATGAAGAGCTTATTACTCGGCTACAGTCTTTTGTAGAAGATAAAAAAGAAGAGACTTATTTTATAGGAAATAATCATTCTAAAAGAGACATCTCTATCTTGGAAGAAGATGAAGATGCTGAAGAACTCATTCAACAATGGATTCAAAAGCGAAAGCTTAAAAAACTAGCTAAATTATGGGCCAACGGAACAAACATAGACTGGCAATTACTCTACCCTAAAACCACTCCCATACGCATGAGCCTTCCCACGTACCCCTTTAGTAAAGAGCAGTATGGGATCAATAGTCCTAAAGTACAGGCTATTCTTTGGGAAAATGGACGCCTACCAGCAATGATTCATCCCCTGCTCCATGAAAATGCTTCCTGTTTTTCAGAACAACAATTTATCTCTAGGTTTACAGGACAGGAATTTTTTGTAAAAGATCATCAGATAAAGGGAGAAAGAGTTTTACCAGGTGTTGGATACCTAGAAATGGCTAGAGTTGCTGTGGAAAGAGCATCTGGGCAACGAGAAGAGGAAACAAGCGTTCAACTCAAAAATATAGCATGGGTCCAACCTCTTTTTATCTATGAATCAGCCGATAATCCTAATCAAGAAGTGCATACTAGATTGTACGAAGAAAACGATGGCCAAGTTTCCTATGAAATCTACACAGAAAACGAAAAAGAAAACACTTTACATTTTCGAGGTAGAGCAGAATTTAAGCTAGTAAAAAAATCCCCTAGCCTCAATATTGGTGAACTAAAGAATCAAATGAACCAAGGAGTTTTAAGTGCCGAAACTTGTTACCAAGCGTTCAAAACGATAGGATTCGATTATGGTTTAGCTTACCAAGGAATTGTCGAAGTTTATCAAGGAGCGAATCAAGTTTTAGGCAAACTCTCTCTTCCCTCCTCTATTCAATACACAGAAAAGGACTATGTTCTTCATCCGAGCTTAATGGACTGCGCTCTTCAATCTTCTATCGGTTTGGTTCTGAATTCTGCTCGAAGACAAAAGAACCAAGTATCTCCCAAACTCAATATCCCTTTTGCTTTACAGTCTTTAGAGATACTAAGAAATTGTACAAAGCAAATGTATGCGTGGGTGCGCTACTCGGGGAGTAAACCAGTAGATAAGGTTCAAAAATGGGACATTGATCTCTGCGATGAAAGGGGAAATGTTTGCGTTAAAATAGAGGGGTTTTCATCAAGGGTATGGGAAAGCAAAATTATTTATAAGCATTCCCGCTTGTTGAAAAAACTACAAGTGAAAGCAAATTCTAATAGAAATGGGAATGGAAATGGGAATGGAAATGGAAATGGAAATGGAAATGGGAACCTTCATTCAGGAACATTGGAAAGAGAAACTAGTTTTTCCACTGCAGAGACAAGAACATTGGAAGAAGAAGTGCAGAAGTACTTAAAAAAACAATTTTCATCTATTTTAAAAATCCCCTCTCATCAAATAGAAGCAAAAACTCCTTTCGAAAAATACGGCTTTGATTCGATGCTTGCGATAAACCTTACTACTCAACTGGAAAAAACCTTTGGCTCTCTCCCTGTAACACTATTTTTTGAATACGAGACTATTTCAGAGCTAAGTTCTCACTTTATCGAAAAGTACAAGCCTAAATTAGTTTCTCTTTTTGGAAAGAATTCAGAATCCAGAAATCAGAAATCAGAATCCAGAATTCAGAATCCAGAATTCAGAATCCAGAGTTCTTACTCTAAGAAGCGGCGTTTTTCAGATTTGACCGCAACTAGTGTTAAAAGTGATCCGGGATCTTTAGATATTGCGATTATAGGCTTGAGCGGACGCTATTCTCAATCTGTAAACATAGAGGAATACTGGAAAAATTTACGAGAAGGCAAAGACTGCATCACGGAAGTACCCAAAGAACGTTGGGATTGGAGAGAGTACTTTAGTGAAGATCGGATGAAAACAGGCTCTCACTATAGCAAATGGGGAGGGTTTATGGAGGGAGTGGATGAATTTGATCCTTTATTCTTTGGTATTTCCCCTCGAGAAGCAGAGTTGATGGACCCTCAAGAGCGCCTATTTTTAGAGCATGCCTGGATGGCAGTGGAAGATGCTGGTTATACTCGGCAAAGTTTACAGGCACTTCAAAGCAAAGATTTAAGAGAAGGAGAAATAGGGGTTTACGCAGGTGTTATGTATGGAGAATATCAATTAATTGGGGCCGAAGAAAGTTTAAAAGGTAACCCAATGGGGTTTGCCCCTAGTTTGGCGAGTATTGCCAATAGGGTTTCTTATTGTTTAAACCTGCATGGGCCCAGTATGACAGTTGATACGATGTGTTCTTCTTCCTTGACGGCGATTCATCTGGCTTGCCAAGACTTAAAACATGATCGAACGGATTTAGCGATAGCTGGTGGAGTGAATATTAACATTCATCCAAATAAATACCTGGCTCTTAGTGCCGGACAATTTATTTCGACGAAAGGGTACTGTGAAAGCTTTGGAGAAGGGGGCAACGGTTATATTCCGGCAGAAGGAGTGGGAGTAGTTATTTTAAAAAGGCTGAGGGAAGCAGTCATTGACAGAGACAATATCTACGGAGTCATTCAAGGAAGTGCAGTCACTCACGGAGGAAAAACCAATGGTTATAGTGTCCCGAATCCAAAAGCTCAGCGTAGTGCTATCGAAAGAGCGCTCTTAGAGTCGCAAATTGATCCCCGCCATATCAGCTACATTGAAGCACACGGTACGGGTACTCAACTGGGAGATCCGATTGAAATTGCTGGCTTAAGCCAAGCCTTTGGAAAATACACTGAGGATAGGGGGTTTTGTCGAATCGGTTCATCTAAATCTAACATTGGTCATTGTGAAGGGGCTGCTGGAATTGGTGGACTAACTAAAGTCCTTTTGCAAATGAAGTATCAAAAAATAGTTCCCTCTCTGCACTCTTCTACTTTGAATCCCAAAATTGACTTTGAGACCACCCCTTTTGTGGTCAACCAAACACTTACAGATTGGAAGTGCCCTGTTTTAAATGATCAAGAAATTCCTCGAATAGCAGGAGTCTCTTCGTTTGGAGCAGGAGGAAGTAATGCTCATTTACTTTTAACAGAGTATAAGACCCAATACCAGGAATCGGAAGAAACATCGAAGCCAATAGCTACTCTCGTTGGCTCTCCTCTAATGATTCCCTTGTCCGCAAAAACTGAAGAGCAGTTGCTAGAGTCTGCGAAGAATCTATTGAGCTTTATAAAAAATCAGGCTAAGGAAAAAAACTGTGTTTCTTCTTTTACCCTAGTTAACCTTTCCTACACCTTACAAATAGGACGAGAGGCGATGGAACAACGTTTGGGTTTCATCGTCATTTCTCTTTCCCAGTTAGAAGAAAAGTTAGAAGAATTTCTCCTGGGAAACAAAGACATTGAAGGGTGTTACCGAGGGCAAGTAAAGAAAAATAAAAAAGTGCTCTCACTTTTTAATGCTGACAAGGAATTAGCAGAAGCCATTGAAAAGTGGATTGAATGCAAAAAGATTTCAAAGCTTCTTGATTTATGGACAAAAGGCTTAGAGTTAGATTGGAATAAACTCTATGGAGTCCCCTTACATTCTTCGAATGTGGGGGAGGCCCAAGTTAAGCCAAAGCGGATCAGTCTTCCCACTTACCCTTTTGCCAAAGAAAGATACTGGATTGCAAAACTAAATGGCAAAGACAGTTCCTCTATTCCTTTAAAATCAAATGTTAGAGATGAGTTAGAAAAAGAGGAAAAAAGCAAATCCAGACGCTTATTACAAAAATTACTAAAAAAAGCGACTATGGAAATAAGGGACTTGCCTCTACTTTATGAAAAAACCTTGAATAAAATCAAAGGTTTATTGGCCGAAATAACCAAGCTTTCTCTTTCTAAAATCGATGAGAAAGAAGCTTTGGAAGTCTATGGAATCGATTCTGTTATGATCACTCAGTTAAATATTAAATTAAGGGAAATTTTTGGCGAAATATCTACGACTTTATTCTTTGAGTACCAAACTTTAGAGGAATTAACAAAATACTTCACGAAAGAGTATCGAGCCATTTGTTTTGATTGGACAGAGCTTGATCGATTCAAATTAGAAACAGACCAAAAACAAAGAAAAAACTATGAAGTAGTAAAACCTGAGTCCGTTTTCTTTACTAAGTCACAAAAAAGAAGTAAGAAAAGTTTTGATCATAATTCGACATCTAACTCCATCGCCATTATTGGAATTAGTGGAGTGTACCCCCAAGCAAAAAACTTGGAGCAGTATTGGGAGAATATAAAAGCAGGCAAGGACTGTATTACAGAAATACCAAAAGATCGTTGGTCTTTAAAAGATTTTTATCATTCGAATAGAGAAAAAGCTATAGAGCAGGGAAAAAGCTATAGTAAGTGGGGAGGATTTGTTGATTCGTTTGCCGAGTTTGATTCTTTGTTTTTTAATATTTCTCCTCTAGAAGCGATGAATATTGATCCGCAAGAAAGATTGTTTATGCAAGCTTCTTGGAAAGCATTAGAAAACGCAGGATACACTCGCATCATGATGAAAGAGGAATATGGACAACGAGTGGGGGTTTTTGCCGGGATTACAAAAACAGGGTTTAACCTCTATGGCCCGCAGCTTTGGGATCAAGGAAAAAAAATATATCCTCATACCTCGTTCAGTTCAGTGGCCAATCGTCTCTCGTATTTCCTCAATATACAAGGGCCGAGCCTACCCATTGATACAATGTGTTCTTCTTCTTTGACAGCAATTCATGAGGCCTGTGAACATATTCATCGAGGAGAGTGCACTCTTGCCTTGGCCGGAGGAGTTAATCTATACCTTCATCCTTCTAGCTATATCGGACTTTGTGCAAGTCAGATGCTTTCTGAAGATGGCCAATGCAAGAGTTTTGGAGCAGGCGGAAATGGCTTTGTTCCAGGAGAAGGAGTGGGAGTGGTTTTACTAAAACCACTGGATATGGCCATTGAGGACCAAGACGTAATTCACGCCGTCATCCGAGCCACCAAGATAAATCACGGAGGAAAAACCAACGGGTATACAGTGCCTAACCCTAAAGCCCAAGAAGAGTTGATTCGTAGTACTTTAGAAAAAGCAGGCATTAACGCTCGCTATATCAGCTATGTAGAAGCTCATGGCACGGGAACAGAACTAGGAGACCCCGTTGAAATCACAGGTTTAGTTCAAGCCTTTGAGAAAGACACTCAGGAATTTAATTTCTGTAAAATGGGCTCCGTAAAATCAAATATAGGCCATTTAGAAGCCGCTGCGGGAATTGCAGGACTAACAAAAATTATTTTACAAATGAAACATCGACAAATTGCACCGAGTCTTCACTCAAAAACTCTTAACAAAAATATTGCCTTTGGGAAAACCCCTTTTATTGTAAACCAAGAATTAGTTTCTTGGGAAGCACCAGATGTTCAAGGAAAAAAAATACCTCGTCTAGCAGCTATTTCTTCTTTTGGAGCAGGAGGAGCCAACGCTCATGTCATTTTAGAAGAATACTGCCCTATTAGTACGAAAAGAACTCATTTAGAGCTTGTAGATCAAACAAAACAGGACATAATCATCCTTCTTTCTGCCCAAACAAAAGAACAACTTGAGAGTAGAGTTAGAGATTTGTTACAGTTTATTTCCTCTTCTTTTACTAAACAAGAAACTAAACAAGAAACTAAACAAGAAATCAACTTAAGATCCTTAGCTTTCACTTTGCAAACAGGAAGAGAAGCCATGGAGGAACGCTTAGGTTTAATTATCACCTCTATCCAAGAGCTAGAAGATAAATTAGAGCACTTCTTGGCGGGAAAGCGAACCATTGATAATTTGTATGTCGGGCATGTCAGTAGTAACAAAGAGACCTTAGCAACATTTACGATAGATGAAGATTTGCAACAAGCTCTAGACTCTTGGATTGGCAAAAAGAAATATGCAAAGATTTTAGATTTATGGGTAAAAGGCTTAGTTTTTGATTGGAGTAAACTCTACGGAAAAATTAAGCCAAATCGTATCAGTCTACCGGCATATTCTTTTGCCAAGGAAAGATACTGGATCAATGAAACTAAAGCAAGGAGAGTTCCTTCTACAATAGAAAACTCAAATATTGATTCCTCTTCTGGGATGTCTTTTGAAAACAAAATCCATAGTTTAGAGTTACAGTCGACAAAGAAACAATGGCTATCACTTAGTGAACAGTGGGTAGAAGTACCCATTGATATTGAGTTAGAGGTCTGGACAGAAAAAATAGAAGCTAAGAAAGGGCATAGTATTCTAGTGATTAGTTCTGACTTAGCTCATTATGAACAGATAAAATCTGTTTGTCAAAAGCTCGCTCTCTTATCAGAAAATAAAGAGAATCTTTGGAACATACTGTATTTTCCGATAGAGAAAGATCAATATATTATTAAGAATGAGGATCTAAAAAAGTATATGGCAGACTTTGAGTCTCCCGAAAGCATCTTTTTCTTTTTATCTCAAAGAGTTGCCCCAGGTTCCGTTCAAAAAGAAATAGAGCTCGTCTACACTTGCGTGCAAGCTCTCATGAAGGTAGCTGGAAATAGGCAGGTTCAGTTTTATTGCTGCTACCAGAACAAACCATCAGAACAGTTACTCTATAAAGAAGCCTTGTCTGGATTTTTTAAATCCGCTATGTTAGAGAATATAAGCCATTACTATCGTAGCATTGGCTATGAGGAAAAATTAGCAAAAGAGAAACAGTTAGGGTTAACTATTGTTAAAGAGTGGTTATGTGAGGATTCTTTTTCTACGACAGCTCAAGCAGTGCCCATGATACAATATCTGGAAAATAAGAGATGGGAGTTGCAAGTTAAGGCTCTTAGTAAATACGACAAATATCAACCTCTTTCCACCCCTACAAAATTTCGACGAGGGGCAAGGTATTTAATGGTCGGAGCTTTAGGGGATGTCGGGGAGCTTATTTGCCAAGAACTGGGGAGAGAATACCACGCTGAGTTGGTCATTTTTTCTCGGCGAGAAAAAGAGGAAGTACAGGAACAGATCTCGCGGATTGAATCCTCGGGTGCCTCTGTGATTTACTGTTCGGTCGATATAACAAACCAAAGATCATTGGAAGAAGTGATGAGGTCTCTCAAAAATGAAGGGGTTGTTTTTCATGGCGTTATCCATATGGCACGTTGTGTAAAGGATAAATCGATACTCCAAAAAAACTTTTCCGAGTTTAGTAAAGTAGTCGCTGCCAAAGTTCAAGGAACCTTAAATATTGATGCTCTAACAGCAAAAGAACCTTTGGAGTTCTTTTTAGTTTATTCCTCAATAGCAGCATTTGGTCTTCAAGGATCATCAGACTATGCTTACTCAACAGCCTTTCAAAATACCTTCACTCGGTATCGAAATCGTCTTGTTGAGCAAAAAAAACGACAGGGACGATCTTTGTCGATTTGCTGGGGGCAGTGGGAGAAAGATGGGGCCGTTAAACCTGATCAATTGCCGACTCGTTTAGAAATGATCCGCCAAAAGGGGA
Organism: Planctomycetota bacterium; assembly: GCA_029260735.1. GTDB lineage: Bacteria > Planctomycetota > Uabimicrobiia > Uabimicrobiales > Uabimicrobiaceae > JAJDCR01. Next base: position 32,094 of record JAJDCR010000101.1, on the reverse strand, counting down.
TGGATGTTATTGATATCCATTCCTCAATGCATCTTATGATATTTAGTTTATATCAGAACTTAGATGTTCTTGGTTTTATTGCTGTGCACGACAGAGCAAAAGTGATGCAATTTTTGGGATTTAATGAGGAACCTTTGGCCAATGAAAAAATTATATATTCGACAATCGAAGCCTTTGAAAAAGGCGAGTTATCTCAATCTGAATTAGTTCATTTTTTAGACACCTTAGCCGACAATGACTATACCGAGTCGGTTCAAGAAAAAATTGTTCAAGTCATCGAGCAATGGGAAAGTAAATCTATGGGCAGTGCTGAACAAAGAAGAGGCCGAGAAAAAACAACTCTTGAGCATATTTTAGAAGGTGTCGAAAAGGTATTAAATCTTCAGAAAGAGTCTATTGATAAGAATAAATCTTTCCAAAATTATGGGTTAGATTCTATAAGCGGGATGCAACTTGTCACAATACTAGAGAAAGTACTTAAGCGGTCTATTCCAACAAGTTGGCTAATTAAATATCCGAGTATCCAAACCATGGCAGATAAATTAGAGGAACAAAGTCAGCCAAGGAGAAGAAAATAATGAGTGATCTCAAATTCATACGCGAGTGGATTGAAAAAAGAAAAACAGAAGAGAAACAGCTTCCCCAGACAAAGATAAATAGCTTTGCTAAAGAAAAGGATGTTCAAATCCAAGCATTGCCCAATAAGAATTTCGACATGATCGAACCCATTTCGATCATCGGGTTATCCGGTTTCTTCCCCGAAAGCATGGATATTCAGGCCTTTTGGGATCATATTGATAAGGATAATTCTTTAATCACAGAAATTCCTAAAAGTCGGTTTGATTGGAAAGATTACTACGATCCAACAGGTGAAAAACAAGGATCTATGCGGGCGAAATGGGGTGGATTTATTCCCGACATTGCCTCTTTTGATCCTTTGGCTTTTAAAATACTTCCTTCCGAAGCGAATGAAATGGACCCTCGTCAGCGTTTGTTGTTGATGTCTGCATGGCGAACCTTAGAAGATGCCTGTATAGAACCGATGTCATTGCAAAAAAGTAATACCGGAGTTTTTATCGCTTGTGAGTCCAATGAATATTCTCAATTGATGCAGAAAAAAGAGATTCGCCCCAAAAATCTTTTCCACCAAGCGGACAGTATGATCGCAAACCAAATTTCCTATTATTTTGATTTCTCAGGACCGAGTGAATTTGTTAATACGCAGTGCTCTGGGTTTGCGGTTGCCTTGCATAGAGCCGTAGTTGCTTTGCGGGCAAGAAAAATAGATCGTGCGATTGTCGGTGCGGCAAATATTATCTTACTACCCGAGCTTTCTATTGGATTATCCCAAGCCCATCAGATGAGTAGACAAAATACCATTAAGTCTTTTGGAAAAGAGGGAGATGGCTATCTTTGTTCCGAAGGAGTGGGGACAATTTTACTCGAACGACTCAGCGATACCAAAGCTCATTTTCGACACAGTTATGCGACGATTAAACATACGGCTGTTAATTATAATGGTCAAGGGATGTCCATAGCAGCACTAAATAGGGAAGCACATACAAGTCTCATTAAAGCCTGTTATCGGGAAGTGGGAGTTAATCCGCGACAAGTCGCCTATATTGAAGCACAAGGGATGGGACTTCCTCTGGCAGACATTGCGGAGTGGGCAGCGATCAATCGTGCCCTTATAGAGCTTTGCCAAGAGCAAGACCTTGAAGTTGTGGCAGGGACTTGTCGGGTGAGCACTCTAAAACCTATGCTGGGACATATGCACTCTGCTTCTTCCTTAGGAGCATTATTGAAAATCCTCCGCAGTTTTCAGACGAAGAAAGTTCATAAAGTCTTAGGCTTTACTCAAGCTAATGAATACTGCGACATGGAAAATATGCCCTGTCGTATAGTCCTGGAAACAGAATCTTGGGAAAGTACTGGATACTCTAGACTTGCGGCACTTCACTCCTATGGCTCGGGAGGGAATAATGCTCATGTACTTTTAGAAGAAATTCCTTCAGGGCTTGAAGTGAAAAAAGAAGCTCTTGCTCCTAAGAAATTTAATCTAACACGCTGTTGGTTCGAAGCAGAAGAGTCGGAGAAAGAAATAGTGGTATCCTCTCAGAGGATGCTTCATCCCTTTTTGAAAGAGCAGGTATTTCCTAGTGATAGTCATGGCAAGAAGGTTTTTCAAGTAGATTTTTCGGGAGATGAATTCTTTTTTGAGCATCATGGGGTCAAAGGAAAGCCCATTTTCCCAGGTGTGGGATACATAGAGATGGCACGTGCTTGTGCAAAGAAGGTTTTGGGACAATCTATTATCGAGCTGGGTCGAATCACTTGGAAAGTGCCTATGTTTTTTGAAGAATCTTTAGTCGTTTCTATCGAGCTAAATCCCAAAGAGACGGATTACGAATATCGAGTTTATAGTCAATTGCTGGGGGCAAATAGTAAAAGTAAAAAGAATCGAGTAGAGCACGCCCAGGGAGAAATCCGCCTTACGCAAATACCCAGCATACCCCAAAAAAATTGCGAGCTTAGCTTTCTTTTAGATGGATTTCAAAGAATAGATTATCAGAAGGACAAATTTTATCGTTTTTTGGATAAAAAAGGCCTCAATTATGGAGAGCCTTTTGCTTCTTTAGAAGAAGTCTATCGTTCTGGTAATGCAATTCTTTCCAAAATACAGATATCAAGTAACTACCAAGAAAGCATGGATATATTTGTTTTGCACCCTGCGATACTAGATAGTGCTTTACATGCTAGTTTTTACTTGGGCTCAGGGGATTCTATCGTCACCTGGAATTCGAAGGACACTCCGGTTCCTTTTTTTCTCAAACAAATTTGCATATACGAAGCGTTAGAACCAGAATGCTATGTCCACATCCGAGAATCGCAAACTAGTAACGAAAAGACCCAAAAAATAGATATTGATATATATAGTCCCAAGGGAAATCACTTGGTCGCATTGCGGGAATTTTCATCTCGAGTAATCGATGGTGAAGAAACAAAATCACTTCGCCTAAAAAAATCTCTAAGCCAGAAATATACAGGATATCTCGAATATTCCGTTTCGGAATTTATCCCCAGAGAATCACCGACTAAAATGCGACCAAGCGTTCTGTCGTCCAACGAACAAAAGTTACCAAAAAACCTCCACACCATAGGCATCGGTTTTAGTGGCGGCACTCAGTTTTGTTTTGATACTTGCTTTCCAGCCCCGGCTACAGTTTCAGAGTTGGCTCAATTTTTAGCAACAATTAATAATTTTGTTTTGGAAAAAAAATTAGATCAGAGGGATGCAGACTTGCTTATTGTAACATCACAAGCAGTTTCTCCTCCTCTAAGTTATGCCATTAGTGCCTACTTCAAAACGCTACAGCTAGAGATAAACCGGAGCAATTTTCGGCATATCCAGATGCAAGACACTCCCGAAAACACAGATATTTCTAGCCGTATTCAAGAGATTTACCAAGACCCAAAACATCAGCAAGCTAATATTCTATATAATACAGCAGGAAAGTACTGTCTTGAAGAAACACGGATTCTCAGTGACCTTGAAATTGTCGACAAATTAGAAATTAAAAGCGGCGTTTACTGGATTATAGGAGGTGGGATCATTGCCGAGCAGCTTACCGGCTGGCTGTTGGAGAAGAATCAAGATATCGAGATTGTTATTTCAACTCGTAGCGGAATTCCCAAGACAGAGGAAGGAAAAAAATGGGATAAGAAGATTTCTTGGAATGTTTTAGATGTATGCGATCCCTTGATGTTTGTCGCAGCAGTTGATGCTTTGAAGAGCAAAGAGATTCAAAGTATTTTTTATACAGTAGGACAGGTGTCAGAGCCCCAAATAACTATTCAAAAAACAGTAGACGATATTAAAATAGCCCTAGAATCTAAGTGTATCGGCGCCGAATACCTATTGAACTACAGTGAAAAATTGAATGTGCATAAAATAGTCTTGTTCTCGTCCCAAGCGGTTAATGGGCAGCAATATAGTGGGGATTATGCGGCGGCCAATGCCTACTTAAATGGATTAACAGAGCAATGGCGGACGAGAAAAAAAATAAATCTTATAGCAATTAATTGGCCCCAATGGGAAAAAGGGGGCATGGATTTACCCGATACAATTCGTAATATTATGAGAGTTTCTCAAGGGGTATTGCCATTACCCAGCAGTGTAGGATTTGAGGCTATGTTTAAATGCTCAGAAATGGGAGTTAGGCAAGCAGGCATTCAATATCGCTGGAAAGACTATCAGAAGAAGATGACGGAAAAATTAACCCGTCCTCCAAAAAGAATCCGACTGGACAAAGAAACCTTAAGATGGGCAGAAAAATTAGTCCGACAAGCCGTTTCCCCTATATTAAAAGTAGATGAAAACGAAGTCCCTTGGGATGAAGAGATGAGTGATCTGGGATTTAACTCTATCAATATTATGACTTTAAGCGATCAGTTAGATGAAAAATATGAGATTGAGTTAAATCCTGTTCTCTTTTTTGAACTCAGCAAATTAAGAGAATTATCGGAATATATTGCCGAAAATTTTTCCCATAAATTAGGCCCATTAGAGAAGAAACAATACTTTGAGGAAAATGAGCCTTCCGTAAAAAAAGAACCGGTCGAATCTATATTTTCTCAAAGAAGTCTGTTTTTTATGGAGTACTTTAAGGTCAAGTATCCTTATATGGCAGGAGGTATGGGAAGCGGTATAGCTTCATCCTCTCTGGTTATTAAAATGGCTGACTCAAACTTACTGTCCGTTCTTGGCACCGCGAATGTTCCTCTACATGAATTAAAAGAAAATATCCAGAGCATTCAATTAGAAACGAGGGGTTCTTTTGCTGTCAATTACCTTTTCTCCCCAGATAGCTCTAGTAATGAAGCACTTATTTATTACCTCTTAGATAAAAAGATAAGAGTTATCGAATACTCTGGTTTTTTCGATGTCGATATGGGGGCCGCCCTATTCAGAATAAAAGGACTAGAAACGGATCCAAGCGGTAAAGTAAAAGCTCCCAATAGCATTATTGCAAAAATTACCAGCATAGAGCTGGCCAAAAGATTTATGGAACCAATCCGAGATAAAGTGATTCAGAAACTATTAGACAAAAAACAAATTACCCTAACAGAAGCAAAATTGGCTAAAAAAGTTCCTTTTTGCAACTTTATCACATTTGAGGGAGACTCAGGGGCCTGGACAGATAGTAAAAACTGGACAACGGCACTTCCCGAACTGATATCGGAAAGAAATAAACTAGAGAGAAACTATGAGCAGCCTATACCAGTAGGTGTGGCGGGAGGAATATCAACCCCAAGTAGTATTGCCAATGCTTTTCTAAAAGGAGCAGATTATGTCCTGACAGGCTCGATAAATCAATGTACCGTAGAATCGTCTCAAAGTGAATTGGCAAAAGATTTGCTTCAGAAAGCCACTCCAAAGGGGACAGGATATGTCAACGGCTTTCCCTTAGGAATACAGGGTAAGGTTCAAGTTCTAAGTGAAGGAGTGGACTTTGTCCAGAGAGAGAATTATCTAAGAGAGCTTCTGAACAATCAAAATGAGGTCGGTGAGGTTTCTCTAAGCGATAAGGAAAAAATTCTATCTATATTTCAGGAAGAGTTATGGGAAGATCTTTTAAAGAAAGCACAAGACTATTTTGAATCGGTTCCCTTCTTCGCCAAGTTATTGCAAAAATCTAAGAACAAGGATTTAAATAGAATTTATGGATACTACTTGAAAGATAGTTTTCATGCTGCTCTCGAAGGAAGAGAAGATATCGAAAACTATCAAATCTATTGTGGCAAATCGTTAGGAGAGTTTAATCGCTGGAGCCAGAACAGCGATTTAGAGAATTGGAGAAATAGGCACGTGGATGGTATTGCCGATAAATTAATGGTATCGGCCATTCAGATATGCAAAGAGAACATAGCCTTTGCAAAGTCTGCGCCAAAACAAGAGAAACATTCCCTTAAAAAATCACCAAAGGACAGAGCGGATGATATTGCGGTTATTGGGATGAGTGCCATATTTCCAAAAGCAAAAAATATAGATGCTTTTTGGGCCAATTTGGTCAAGGGGAGGGATTGCATCAAGGAAATTCCTAAAGACCGCTGGGATTGGGAAAGGATATACGGCGATCCTGTAAGAGGAGAAAAGACAGACTGCAAATGGGGAGGATTTATAGATGATCATGACACCTTTGACCCGTTGTTTTTTAATCTTTCTCCCCGAGAATCGATGTTTATAGATCCTCAGATCCGAAAAATCTTAGAAGAGATTTGGCACGCGATAGAAGATTCTGGATATTCCCCCAAAGCTTTGTGGGGTACAAAAGTGGGGATATTTATCGGAGTGGCCACAGGAGAATATTCTTATATCTGTTCCCAAGCAGATTCAGAATATATATGGGAAAGTTCCACGACTGGGGTTGCCTCCATGGGAATAGCCAGGTTGAGCCATTTTTTAAACTTGAAAGGCCCCATAGATATAATAGAAACGGCATGTTCCTCCGGGCTAGTTGCCATTCATAAGGGGGTTACTGCCATTCAGACAGGAGATTGTGATCTCGCAGTCACAGGTGCGGGCCAACTTATGCTAACTCCAATAGCGCATATCAGTTTTCGAAAAACAGGAGCGATTAGCAAAGATGGTCGATGTAAGACATTTTCCAAAGAAGCAAATGGATATGGACGAGGAGAAGGAGTTGGGGTTGTTGTTTTAAAGTCGCTGGAAAAAGCAGAAAAAGAGGGAGATGCAATATATGCAATTATCAAAGGAAGTGCTGTCAATCATGATGGACGATCTAACTCCTTAACCGCTCCCAATCCAATTGCTCAAGCCGAAGTTATTGCCCAAGCTCAGAAAAGAGGAGAAGTTGATCCAGCGACATTGACATATATAGAAGCGCACGGAACAGGGACGCCCCTAGGAGATCCCATAGAGATTCAAGGATTAAAAAAAATTTTTGAAAAACGAAATAAAGCAGCAGGAGAAACAGGATACTGTGCTCTTGGAACTGTCAAATCACATATTGGTCATTTAGAAATGGCCGCGGGTATTTCTGGATTTATTAAAACTGTTTTGCAATTAAAACATAAGCAACTCATCAAGAACTTACACTTTAATGAGTTAAATCCCCAAATTGAGTTGAAAGAAACGCCCTTTTATATTCTGGAGAAAAATAAGAAATGGGAGAATCAACGAGATCATCAAAGCCAAATTATTCCACTAAGAGCTGGGGTTAGTTCGTTTGGGTTTAGCGGTGTCAATGCTCATGTTGTTTTAGAAGAATATTCTTTATCCGAAAAAATACAGTCCAAAAACCCGAACAAAAATCAGACGGTTTTATTTGTATTATCTGCAAAAAATGAAGATAGATTAAAGGCGTATGCAAGGGCAGTTATTGACTATTTTAAGTCTTCTGCAAAAGTTAATCTGGAGCATTTTTGCTATACTTTTCAAATAGGCCGAGAGGCTATGTCCGAGAGATTAGCTATATTAAGTACGAATGAGGAAGAACTCCTCCAGAGTTTAAGCTTTTTTTTAGATAATAGAAGGGATAAAAAAAGCTATTGTGGTGCCATAAAGAAAAGCTCCGTGAAGATCGGTGAAACTCGTGCAGGAAAGCGCTATATTAACGAATTGCTAAAAGATAAGGAATATAAAAAACTCGCCGAACTCTGGGTTAATGGCTCTGATATGGATTGGAAACATTTATATGAAAATGACTCAGGGAAACGTTTATATGGCCTCCCCACTTACCCTTTCGCTAAAGAAAAGTTTTCTCATGATGAATTCTTTTCTCGTGATTCTTTTTTCAATAGAGAATTGAATAGAGAGTTGAATAGAAAATTAAATAGAGAATCTCAAGCAAATAAACCTCGGAAATTGTTACAAAAACTACTTCGAAAAACAAGACCAAATACCACTGCTGAAACAGACTCTAAACTACTCCACCAAAAAACTTTGCACAAGATCAAGCAACTGTTTAGTCAAGTCATCAAACTTTCTTCTTATGAGATTGATGAAAAAGAAACTTTAGAAGCCTACGGAATTGATTCCATCCTAATCACTCAGCTCAACATAAAATTGATGGAAGTATTTGGTGAAATCTCTGCCACTCTTTTCTTTGAATACTCGAATTTAGAAGAGCTAACAGAGTATTTTACAAAAGAGTATAAGCCCCTCTGCCTCCATTGGACGGGACTCGATGAAGTTAAACTAGAGGCCAGCGAAAAACAACCAGAAAATTCGGAGCAGGAAAAAAAGCTATCAAGCTTATCTGCTTTAAAATCTCAGAAGATAAGCTCGAAAAATTCGGAGCTTATTCCCTCCAATTATAGTTCTGGTAATAGCTCAGAACCTATTGCCATTATTGGAATCAGTGGAATTTATCCCCAAGCAGAAACCTTAGAAGAATATTGGGAGAACCTAAAATCAGGCCGAGATTGTATCACAGAAATACCAAAGGAGCGTTGGTCTTTGGAAGGTTTCTATCACCCTGATAAAGAAGAAGCGATTGAGCTAGGAAAAAGCTATAGCAAATGGGGAGGGTTTGTCGACTCTTTTGCCGAATTTGATTCTTTATTTTTTAAGATTTCTCCCAAAGAAGCAGTGGCCATAGATCCGCAAGAACGGATGTTTCTGCAAGCTTCTTGGAATGCACTTGAAGATGCTGGATATACTCGTAATACTCTCCAAGAAGAATACCAACAGCAAGTAGGTGTTTTTGCTGGTATAACCAAAACAGGATTTAATCTCTATGGGTTGAAATTTTGGGACCAAGGAAAAAAAATACTTCCTCATACATCTTTTAGTTCGTTGGCCAATCGCCTCTCTTATTTTCTCGATATACAAGGCCCGAGTATGCCCATTGATACGATGTGCTCTTCTTCTTTGACTGCAATCCATGAAGCCTGTGAGCATATTCATCGAGGGGAATGCAAGATGGCATTAGCAGGAGGAGTCAACTTATATCTTCATCCTTCTAACTATACTGTTCTCTGTGGACTTAGAATGCTCTCCCAAGAAGGGCAATGCAAAAGTTTTGGAGCCCAGGGGGATGGCTTTGTTCCCGGAGAGGGAGTGGGAGTGGTTTTATTAAAGTCCTTCAAGGCTGCCATGAGAGACCAAGACGTAATCCATGCTGTAATCCGAGCAACGAGTGTAAACCATGGAGGAAAAACCAATGGATACACAGTCCCCAATCCTAAAGCCCAAGCAAAGTTGATTCGCCGCACTTTTGACAAAGCAGGAATTAACGCCCGCTCTATTAGCTATATCGAAGCTCATGGAACGGGAACAGAGTTAGGAGACCCCATCGAAATCACAGGGCTAACCCAAGCTTTTCAGAGAGACACTCTAGAACTAGATTTCTGTAAAGTTGGTTCTGTGAAATCAAATGTTGGTCACTTAGAAGCGGCTGCAGGAATTGCAGGATTGACAAAAATTATTCTTCAAATGAAACATGGGCAAATTGCACCAAACCTTCACTCAAGTGTTCTCAATCCCAATATTTCTTTTAAGAGTACTCCTTTTACTGTAAATCAAAAATTAATTTCTTGGGAACGTCCGAAAGTCGAGGGAAAAGAAATTCCTCGTTTGGCAGGAATTTCTTCTTTTGGAGCGGGAGGAGCAAATGCTCACGTCCTACTAGAAGAATATATTCCCCCCAGAAAAATTCATCTAGATTCGAAAAAACGAAGAGATCCTGTCATTATTCCTCTTTCCGCAAGAACTAAGGAACAGCTAGAAAAAAGAGTTATCGCTTTATTACAGTTTCTCAAATCTCCTCTTTTTGAGAAAGAAAAAATTGAACTGCAATCTCTAGCTTTCACCTTGCAAGTAGGACGAGAAGGAATGGAGAAACGCCTCGGTTTGATTGTCACCTCTATTCCAGAGTTAGAAGGTAAATTAGGAAAATTCTTGGCAGGAAATCGAGAAATGGAAGACTTCTACCAAGGCCAGGTTCCAGAGAATAAGAAAGCGCTTTCCTTATTTACTACAGATGAAGAGTTCCAAGAGCTAATTGAAAAATGGATTCAGAGGAAAAAATTTTCAAAACTGTTGGATTTGTGGGTCAAAGGCTTGGCTTTAGATTGGAATAAATTATATGGAGAAGAGAAACCAAGACGCTTGAGTTTACCAACCTATTCTTTTGCAAAAGAAAGATACTGGATCTCCGAATTAAAGAAAATACAGGGGAACTGGACTCCTTCGCAATTAGATCTTCCTCTGTCCGCTGGATCACAGATCCACCCGTTTGTTCATGAAAATACTTCTGATTTATCAGAACAACGATTTAGCTCCAGTTCCTTTAATAAACCGAAAAAGATTGAATTACAAATTTTATCTGGAGTAGATTTGATTAAAGAAGAAACGGTAAGTAGCAGCAAACAATCGTTTGGATTAACCTTGGAATCTTCGAATTTATTATTAAAAGATTCTATAAAAACTTCTGAATCGTATCCATTGATTCAAAAAAAGTTTTCAAAAGAAATTTTACAAAAAGAATTAAAAATTAGCTTAGCAAAAACTTTATATCTCAAGGATACAGATCTAGATTTTGAAAAACCTTTTATTGATATGGGGATGGATTCGATTATAGGAGTAGAATGGATAAGAGAAATCAATCAAGAATATGGTATCTCCATTTCGGCAACAAAACTTTATGACTATCCTACAATTCTTCAATTTGCAGTATTTCTAGAGCGAGAAATCAAAAAATTACCTCCTTTAGTCTCTACACCTGTGGTAGTAAGTAAAAAAAGTTCCTCTGCAACTTCTAATACATTCTTACACTCCACGAAACCGACTCGCCGCAAGATGCATCCTATTATGGTAAGTAAAAGTGTAAGTAAAAGTGTAGCTTATGATGATGACAAAGTTGCCATTATTGGAATGTCCGGAAGATACCCACAAGCAAACGATTTGAATGAGTATTGGAATAATTTAGTTCAAGGAAAAAACTCGATTCGTGAAATCCCAAAATCCCGTTGGGATGTTAATCAATACTATGATAAAGATCCTTCTAAAAAAGGGAAAGTGTATTGTAAATGGTTAGGAATGTTAGAGGGCGTTGAATGCTTTGACCCACTATTTTTCCAAATTTCTCCTGCCCAAGCCCAATTAATGGATCCTCAACATCGTTTGTTTCTTCAAGAAAGTTATAAAGCCTTTGAAGATGCAGGCTACTCAAGCGAATCTTTAAGCAACAAAAAATGTGGTGTTTATCTGGGAATTATGAGTAATGAATATTCCTTACTTCTTGCTCAAAATGACTCTGAATTTTCAGATACGACAGGAAACAGCCCTGCCATAGGAGCAGCAAGAATTGCTTATTACCTCAATTTAAAAGGGCCTGCTCTTCCCATAGACACTGCTTGTTCTTCTTCCTTGGTTGCTATTCATCTGGCTTGCCAAGCCTTAATTCATAATGAAATCGAGATGGCAGTGGCAGGAGGAGTTACCTTATACCTGACCCCTGAATCTTACATCGGGATGTGCCAAGCAGGAATGTTATCCCCTGAAGGACAATGTAAAACTTTTGACGATTCTGCCAATGGATTTGTCCCTGGAGAAGGGGTCGGAGCCATTGTTTTAAAACGTCTAAAAGATGCTCAAAAAGATAGAGATTTTATCTATGGAATAATTCAAGGCTCCGGAATTAATCAAGATGGAAAAACTAATGGCATTACTGCCCCTAGTGTTAATAGTCAAATTGAATTAGAGCGTGAGATCTATTCTAAATATAGAATTGATCCAGAAACCATCAGCTATGTAGAAACCCACGGTACGGGAACAAAGTTAGGCGATCCTATCGAACTAGAGGCCTTGGCCGCAGTCTTTAAAGAAAAAACTTCCCAGAAAAACTATTGTGCTCTCGCTTCGGTAAAAAGTAATATTGGGCATACCTCGGCTGCGGCGGGTGTGGCCAGTCTTCAAAAAGTACTTTTATCCATGAAGCACCAAGAACTCGCTCCTAGTTTAAATTTTACCAAAGGGAACTCTCACTTTGATTTCAAAAACTCTCCTTTTTATGTGAATACAGAGCGAAAACATTGGAAAAGTCCTCTTCATTTTCCTCGGCGAGCGGCGGTAAGTTCTTTTGGGTTTAGTGGAACCAATGCTCATTTAGTTATTGAAGAATATTTCCCCCAGAATATTTCCCCCACAAATAGTTATCTCTTAGCGGATAAAGGCTACATTATTCCTCTTTCCGCGAAAAACAAATCTCGTCTCTATGAGTACGTCCAGAAGTTCAAAGAATTCTTATCCAAAAACAAAGACATTTCTCTAGTGAACTTGGCCTACACATTACAAATAGGACGCACGGCAATGGAAACGAGGGCGGCATTTTTTGTCCAAAATCTCTCCGAGCTACGATCAAAGTTGGACAGTTTTTTAGAAAAAGAAAAGGTCTTCGAAGAAACTTATCCTGACCAAGGCAAATCAAATGAAGATATTTTAAGTGTACTTAGCGGTAGTGAGATCACTAGTCTTAGAGAAACTTGGATAAAAGAAAAGGATTTTTCTCGGATTATGGAATTCTGGATCAGAGGATTACCTTTTGACTGGAACCAACTCTATGGAGAAATTAAGCCAGAACGAATTAGTTTACCGACTTATTCTTTTGCCAAAGAAAGATATTGGATTTCAAAATCAAAAGATCAATTTTCCTCTCAAAATATTTTGATTCCAGGGTATGCCAAGATATTTCATCCATTAGTCCATGAAAATACTTCGGATTTATTCCAACAACGCTTTAGCTCTATTTTTACAGGTAAAGAATTCTTTTTAAGCGATCATCGTTATCGAGGGCAGCTAAAGAAAAATAAAAAAGCGATGGCTGCTTTTAGCGCCGACGAAGAGTTAGAAGAAGCTATTAGAAAATGGATTCAAAGCAAAAAATTTTCCAAACTCCTTGATTTTTGGACCCAAGGCTTAAAATTAGACTGGAATAAACTCTATGGAGAAATTAAGCCCAAACGGATCAGTCTACCGACCTATCCCTTTGCCAAAAAAAGATATTGGGTATCAGGCTTAAATGAGAAAAGAAGTGCCTCGCGTCTCTCAAAGTTAGGCCCGAAACTTCGTAAAAAAAGTAAGTCCTGGCGATTATTAGAAAAACTGCTTAGAAAAACAAACTTAACTGAGACAAACTTAACTGGGACAAACGTAGGCGATAAAATGTTCTACGAAAAAACTTTGCTTAAAATCAAAGGATTGTTTGGAGAAGTAATCAAACTTCCCCCCTCTAAAATCGATGAAAAGGAAGTTTTAGAAATCTACGGAATAGATTCCATCATGATCACTCAACTCAATATCAAATTGGGGGAAGTGTTTGGGGAAATCTCAGCAACTTTATTTTTTGAATATCAGACATTAAAAGAGCTAACAAAGTATTTTACAAAAGAGCATAGGCTGGCTTGTTTACAGTGGTCAGGAGTTGATAGAGTTTCATCAAAAACAGTACAAGAAGAAAGAAAAAATCATGGTCTAGAGTCATCTTGTTTGAAATCACAAAATATAAAATCTAGAAATTTTCCTCGTAGTATTCCTCATAGTGGTATTCCTCATAATGACAGACCTGATTCAAGAGCTATCGCCATTATCGGAATTAGTGGAGTTTACCCCCAAGCAAAGAACTTAGAACAATACTGGGAGAACCTCAAGTCGGGTAAGGATTGTATTATAGAAATACCAAAGGATCGTTGGTCTCTGAAAGAATTCTATCATTCTAATAGAAAAGAAGCTCTAGAGCAGGGGAAGAGCTATAGTAAATGGGGAGGATTTGTCGATCAATTTGCCGAATTTGATTCTTTATTTTTCAAAATTTCTCCCAAAGAGGCGATGAACATAGATCCGCAAGAACGACTGTTTTTGCAATCCTCTTGGAACGCACTTGAGGATGCCGGATATACTCGACATACTCTCAAGGAGAAGTACCAACAAAGAATAGGGGTTTTTGCTGGGATAACCAAAACAGGATTTAATCTCTACGGGCCACCACTTTGGAACCAAGGAGAAAAAGTATTTCCTTATACATCCTTCAGCTCTGTCGCTAACCGTCTTTCTTATTTCCTCGATGTGCGAGGACCCAGTATGCCCATTGATACAATGTGTTCTTCTTCTTTAACTGCGATTCATGAAGCTTGTCAGCATATTCACCGAGGAGAATGTATTCTTGCTTTTGCGGGGGGAGTTAACCTATACCTTCATCCTTCTAATTATATTGGACTTTGTGGGCAACAAATGCTTTCTCCGGATGGTCAGTGTAAAAGTTTTGGAGCAGGAGGGAATGGATTTGTTCCGGGAGAAGGAGCGGGAGTTGTTTTATTGAAGTCTTTAGATCTTGCCATCAAGGATAAAGACGCGATTCATGCGATAATTCGCGCAACAAATGTAAATCATGGAGGAAAAACCAATGGTTTTACAGTCCCCAACCCTAAAGCCCAAGCAGAGTTAATTCGTAGTACTTTAGACAAAGCAGAAATTAACGCTCGCCATATCAGCTATATAGAAGCCCATGGTACAGGTACAGAGCTAGGGGATCCCATCGAAATTACAGGCTTAGTTCAAGCCTTTAAGAAAGATACTAGCGACTTTGGCTTCTGCAAAATTGGTTCTGTTAAATCAAATATCGGCCACTTAGAAGCAGCGGCGGGAATTGCTGGGTTGACAAAAATTATTTTACAGATGAAACATCGACAAATTGTGCCCAGTCTTCACTCTCAGACTCTCAACCCTAATATTTCTTTTGAGAAAACTCCCTTTGCCGTAAGTCAGCAAATAACTTCTTGGGAAAACTTAGAAGTTGAAGAGAAAAAAGTTCCTCGTCTGGCAGGGATTTCTTCTTTTGGAGCAGGAGGAGCTAACGCCCATGTCATTTTAGAAGAATATTCCACTCTTCATCGAAAAACAGCTAATGACAGGCTTCTTTTGAAACCCCAGGAGATCATTATTCTTCTTTCCGCGAGAACAAAAGAAGAGCTTGAGAATAGGGGCAAAGATTTGTTGCAATTTCTTCGGAACTCTATCTTGATCAAAGAAGAACTTGACCTAGAATCTGTCGCTTTCACCTTACAAATAGGACGAGAAGCGATGGATGAGAGATTAGGGTTTATTGTTACTTCTTTTCCCGAATTAGAAGAAAAACTACAAAATTTCTTAGTGGAAAATCAGTCCAGGGATAATTTGTATATCGGACAAGTTGAACGTCATAAAGAAACTTTAACAAAGCTTCTTGCCGACGAAGATCTGCAAAAGATTACCGAGTTATGGACAAAGAAAAAACAATATGCAAAGATTGTTGATTTATGGGTAAAAGGCTTAGCTTTTGACTGGAGTAAACTCTATGGAGAAGTAAAGCCCAAACGCATCCATCTCCCCACTTATCCTTTTGCTAAAGAAAAATATTGGCTCTCAGAACTAAGTAGCAAAAGAAGCGATGTATTCTTTTCCCAACCAGGCTTTCCTTCTTCAACAATTCATCCACTTTTGCAAGAAAACGCATCTGATTTGTCCGAACAACGAACGAAAGGTTTAAGCATTGACTGGAATAAACTCTATGGAGAGAATAAGCCCGCCAGGATAAGCCTACCAACCTATCCTTTTTCTAAAAAAAGATACTGGATCAAGGAACTGGGATTTAAGAGCGGGGCTTCTTCATCCAGCTTTTCTTTAGTAGTATCTCCTAAACAATTTGAAACTTCTAGTGCCTTTTATAAACCCAAAGGATTCGCCTTCGATGGGAATCGGCTCTATTCAAAAATGAAACCAAATCGGATTAGTTTACCAACACACCCTTTTGCGAAGGAAAGATACTGGATTCTAAAATCAGCGGATCAAAAAGATAACTCCCTCCTTTTAAAATGTGGCTCTGGTTTTCCGATGGCTCACCCCATGCTTCATAAAAACACTTCTTCTTTATCAGAGCAAACAACTATTTCTAGATTGGCAACTAAAGATCTATCCCAAAAGCATAAGGGAAAGCGCATTAGTCTACCTATCTACCCTTTTGCCAAGGAAAGCTATTGGATTTCAGAATCAAATAAGCCAAAAAGTAACTCTTTTTCTGTTGATCTTCCCGTAAATACTTTTCGTTTATTCGAGCAAAAATCTGTTTTTATCCACAAACCTAAAGGGATGGAGTTTTTGTCTTTGTCCGGGTTAACCAAGGGTTTCTATTGGAACCAACTTTCTGGAGAAGTTAGGCCCAAACGTATCAGTTTACCGACCTACCCTTTTGCCAAAGAAAGATACTGGATTTCAAAATTAGCAGAGAAAAAAGAACACTCCCTTTCTTTTAAATCGAGCGTTCCCCTAGAAAATCCAAGTCTTAGTATGTATCGAGAATTTTGGAAAAATACTTTAGATTTAAGTTCTTCATCTTTGGCTTTTGAACATCTTATTTACATTGGTATAGAAGATGAAATCCAAGAAAATTTAGAGAAACGTATTAAAGAACAAGGGAAAACGTGGTCTTCCACAACAGAGATAAATTCTGGACTACAAGCAATAAATATAGCTGCGAATACAAAAACTAGTGTGCTTATCATTTATCGTCCAAAAGTAAAGCAAAAGGACAAAAGTATTCGAGATATATTCCAAGTGCTAAATACCTGTAAATCTAAAGTAGAGCAATTGATTTTAGTCGGAAGCTATCACTCCGCTTACGATCAATCTTGGATTGGTTATGAGAGGACGATGGAACTGAATATGACAGTCATTTACGACATCCCCAGCGTAGAGGCTATAGAAAACTGCATGGGGCAAGCAGGAGTATATCGCTATGAAAAAGGTATCCGCCAGCAATTATCATTTGAGTCCTTGGACAATGAGCTAACCAAAGAAGCTTCCCTAAAAAAGGAAGGAACCTATGTTATCACAGGAGCAATGGGAGGTTTAGGCCAATTATTTACAAACTACCTAGCCCAAAAATATCATGCTCATCTTGTCTTATTAGGGCGTTCGCAAAAAAATGCGAAACATGAATTAGTTTTAAACTCTCTGATCCAGGCAGGAGCGAGTTCGGTTCGTTATGAATCTGTCGACATAAGAGACCAAGAAAAACTACATTCATTAGCCAAAGAAATGGAGTCGAGGGATGGAGAAATAACCGGTGTGATTCATGCCGCCGGCATCGAAGGAAAAAAGAAAATTACCGATTCAAGCTGGCCGGAATTTGAGAATGTGTTATCAGCCCATATAGAAGGTAGCAATGCCGTGAAGAGCGCATTTAAGAAGTGCCACTGGATCTGTTATTTTTCCTCCTCCTCAGCGATATTAGGCGATTTTGGCAACTGCGCGTATGCAGTAGGGAAACGTTATCAAATGGCCCTGAGCACAATGTCATCGTCAAGAAAGTCTCCTAGATATATCACAATTAGTTGGCCCTTATGGAAAGAGGGAGGGATGGGAAGCAAGAAAGAGTCAGAAGAGTTATATCTGAAAAGTAGCGGACAATCGTGGTTAAGAGAAGAAGAGGGAATCGCTGCTTTTGAAACGATTATGAGCAAGGGATATTCTCAAACTCTGGTTATGACGGGAGAAGCTGTCAGAATAACGAACTTTTTGCATCGGAAGTACAGACCAAAATGGAGCCAAAAAATAGAAGAAGAAGCAGAAGGGGCAGTAAAACCGGAGGGGGAAAATACACCTGGATCGCTTTGGCGGGCAGAGTTGAGAGGGATGGAGACCCTAGAATGTGTAAAAGAGGATCTTAAAGTATTGGTGGAACGTTTATTAAAAATACCTGCCACGCAACTAGAAGATGATGTGAACTTCGCTAATTTTGGATTTGATTCGATTGGTTTGACCAAGTTTGCTCAAGAAATAAGCCAAGTTTATAATATTGATTTGACCCCAGAAATATTCTTCCGCTATACAACTCTTTCCCAATTAAGTGAGCATTTGGCGAGCAAGTATTCTGCTTCACTAAAACAACTCTATCAAATCCCACCAACAGAAACAATGGCGAAAATCCCTCTCGATTTTTCTGTAAGTCGAAAAAATGAACAAATAAAGGAAAAAAGAGAAAAACAAATTGATTTTTCGGAACAAAAAGAAAACGAAACGATTGCGATTGTAGGAGTTAGCTGTCTATTCCCAGAAGCCTCCACGTTAGAGTCGTTCTGGAAGCTTCTTGTTTCAGGAAAATCACCTGTTAAAGAAATCCCTGAATCACGCTGGGGAGAATGGAGTACTTATTACGATGCGAATAGTGAGAACTCTAGCAAATCATATTCGAAATGGGCAGGAATGCTGAGAGAAATAGGTAGCTTTGATCCTTTATTTTTCGAGATATCCCCGCGAGAAGCAGAGTACATGGCACCAGAAGAGCGCTTGCTTTTGATGAAAAGCTACCATGCTTTAGAAGATGCGGGGTTAAACCCTAAAGCTCTTAGTAAAGAAAAAGTAGGTGTGTTCGTAGGAATGGAAGAAAGCGGATACCTCTCTCTCTTACAAGAAACGCAAGTAGATGATGCAAATGGTTCCATAATGCTAGGAGTAAACAACTGTGGAGCAGCGATGATATCGTCGCGACTATCTTATTTTCTGAATTTCAGAGGCCCTACTCTAGCCATAAACACAGCGTGTTCTTCTGGTTTAGTGGCTTTCCACCAGGCGTGTGTGAGTTTACAAACAAAGGAAAGTGATCTTGGACTGGCAGGAGGAGTTGCCCTACTGCATAGTCCGCTGAACTACGTAATGATGAGCCAGGCGGGAATGCTTTCTCCAGATGGGAAATGCCATACCTTTTCCAAAAATGCCAATGGGATAGTTTGTGGAGAGTCTGTTGTTGTTCTTGTTCTGAAAAGGTTAAAAGATGCAAGGGCAACCCAGGACTGCATATATGCAACAGTCAAGGGAAGTGGAATTAATTTTGATGGAAAAACAAATGGAATAACAGCTCCTAGTAGTGAGGCTCAAATAGCATTAATCAGAGGAATCTATGAACGCTGGAACATTGACATGGAGGACTTAGGTTACATCGTGGCTCACGGAACAGGTACAAAATTGGGAGACTCTGTAGAGGTGAATGCTTTGAAAGAGGCCTTTGCTTTAACAAGTAAACAGCAGTATTGTGCCTTGACCAGCAATAAACCAAACCTCGGACATACATTAGCGGCATCAGGGTTAGTGAATATCGTGAACCTACTCTTGGCGATAAAGCATAAGATGATTCCAGCTAGTTTGTATTGTGAAGAAGAAAACGATTATATCGATTGGAGTGAAAGTCCCTTTTATGTAAACAAAATCAGTAAGCTATGGAGTTGCGATGAAGGGAAAAAACGATTAGGGGCAGTTAGTTCATTCGGACGCAGTGGGACCAATGCCCATGTGGTGATGGAAGAGTATAGTGATGGTAACGATGAGAGAAAAAACAAAAAAGAGCAAGAAAATTTTCTCTCATCTGGAAATTTATTTGTCCTATCAGCGAAAACAGAAAAACAACTAAGATCTTATGTTGAAAGTGTATATAGCTATGTTCAAAATGAAAAAAAGATGAATCTAGCGAGAGTATTATCCACTTTTCAAGTAGGAAGAGAAGAAATGAAGCATCGATTAGCCATTGTTGTCTACGATAAAGAACAATGGCTCGTCAGTTTGAAATTTGTAATGGATGGCAAGTCATCCCCGGTTATTTTTGAGGGAATTGTTGATAAAAAACAAGGGCTCCGGATCAATGAAACCGAAGAAGGAAAGCGGTTTATTCAACAGTTAATTGAAAGTCACAAAATATCTAGAATTGCAGAGTTGTGGGTGAGAGGAACAAGTATAGACTGGGAGATGTACCATGGAGTTAAAAGCGTTGCCCGCTTAAATGGGGTGCCGAACTATCCTTTTGCCAAAGAAAAATACTGGATTTCAACTCTTCCATCAGAAGACCATTTGCTGATGAAAGAAAGGGCTTCTTTCGGAGAAAACCTTCAGAAAAAGGAACCTTCCTTTGTCAATTTATACGACCATGGCAAAGGAATCTTTCTGATTCAAATTTCTGAATCCAAAACGGAAAACACCCTTTCCAAAATTTTGATCCAAGAGTTATTACAAGCTCTTGCCAAGATCGAAAAAGAAGGGCAAACCAAATTACTAATCCTTACTGGCACAGATTCTTGGTTTCTCAGGGGAGGAAGAAATCAGCAAAATGAAGTGGTTCAACAAAAGCTCCATGAGAAAATAATTTCTTTTCCTTTTCCTATTATTGCTGTGATGAAAGGGAATGCCACAGGGGCTGGCTTTTTGATAGGAGCTCTTTGTGACTTTATGATTTGTAGTGAAGAGAGTCAGTACTCTTATACAAATTTACAAGATGGTTTTTTCCCTACGAAAGAAGAAGAGTTATTATTTAGAGAACGCTTTGGGGAAGTTCAAGCGAAAGAGTTTTTATATTCAAGAAAAGCGTTCACAGGTAAGCAACTTCAAGAAAAGGGATGGAGTTGTCCTATTTATCCAAAGGATCAAGTAGAGTACTATACAGAAGATCTAGCGACAATCTTAGCAGATATTCCCCAAACATCACTAAGTCTGTTAAAAAAACACTTATCTCGTAAGATTTATATCCGAACTCAAGAATTAATAAAGACAGCTCTTTCTTTACCGGCCGAAGAATTGGCTGAAGAATTGACTGGGAAACCGATTGAAAAATCGACTGAAGAATTGATTGAGAAACCGGTTGAAAAATTGATTAAAGAGTGGCACGAAAAGATGAACTCTGAGGAAAAAAGGGAGTTGGATAAGGGAAATATGACTTGGTTGAAAAATCTTTTTTATGGCATAGGTTCCATGAAGATTTGGCAAGAGGAAGCAGACCGACAGTACAAGAAGCTTGGGAGCAGTGCTCTTTCACTTCAATCCAAAGTAATAAAGGCCATGTCTTTCCCGCAAGGGGTTCTTGTTGTAAAAATGATGGACCGCAAGGCCAAAAATATGTTTTCCCCTGAATTGATTGCAGGAATTAACGAAGTATTTTCTCATATTCAAAATAATGAGAGCTATAAAGTAGTGGTCTTAACTGGCTATGATAATTACTTTGGTTGTGGAGGAACTAGAGAAGGATTGCTTGCTATCCAAAAAGGCGAGGCCAAATTTACAGATACACCTATTTATCATCTGGCGTTGGAATGTAAAATTCCTGTAATTTCAGCGATGCAAGGGCACGCTATAGGAGCAGGATGGAGTTTAGGTATGTTTGCCGATTTTGTTCTCTTTAGTGAAGAAAAGAGATATATTAGTCCCTATATGAATTACGGCTTTACTCCTGGAGCAGGATCGACTCTTATTTTTCCTCATCGGATGGGTTATGACTTGGCGAGAGAAATTTTATTTACTGCGAAAGAATACCAAGGGAGTGAATTCAAAAACAGAAGAGGACTGTCTGTCCTTCCGAGGAAACAAGTATACGAGTCAGCTATGGTCTTAGCACAAAGAATAGCAGAGTTTCCTCGTAGTGATTTAATTACGCTTAAAGAAGAATGTACCCAAAACCTTAAGAGCCAGCTAAACGAAACCTATGAACTAGAGCTGGCCATGCATGAAAAAACCTTTGTTCATAATTCACAAACACTATTGCAAATTCAAGAAAATTTTCAGGAAAAAAAAGAAGACTTTTCTCCTCCCCCTAAACAGACAATAAATCCTGTGATTCCTAAGAAACCAAAGAATTCCAGCCTCTTAGCCTCTATAAAACTCACTCTTAAAAAATTCTTAGCAGAAGAGTTACATATAAAAGAAGAAGAGATTCCAGAAGACATTCAGTTTTCTGATTTTGGTTTAGATTCTATCACTGCAGTGACTTTAGTACGAAAGATCAATCAACTATACCAAACAAAAATTTCTGTAACCAAAATTTATGGATATCCGACTCTTTCTGATCTATCTGTATATGTGAAGGAAGAAGTCGAAGAGAAAGGAATATTAGTAAATACAGTAGTTTCATCGAATACACTTTTGTCGTCTGCCAAGAAAATTTCTTTTCTCGATAATCCCTCGAAACCAAGAAAAATCCCCGAAAGAGTTTTTGAGAAAAAACATCAGGCTATTGCCGTAATTGGAATGGCAGGTAAATTTCCTCAAGCCAAGAACGTCGAAGAGTTTTGGAGGAATATAGAGTCAGGTAAAAACTGTATTTCTATGGTTCCCAAAGAACGTTGGGATAGAGATAAATATTACCACTCAGACCCTAAAGTACCAGGAAAAACTAATTGTAAATGGATGGGGTACTTAGAAGAATATGATCTTTTTGATCCTTTGTTTTTTAATATTTCTCCTCGGGAAGCAGAGGCAATGGACCCTCAGCAACGCTTATTCTTGGAAGCTTGTTGGCATAGCATTGAAGATTCTGGGTACAACCCCACTATACTTTCAGGAAGTAAATGTGGTGTTTTTGTAGGCTGTGTAGCAGGCGACTATGGTCAACTATTACAAAATCACGAACTTACCGCACAGGCTTTTACAGGGGGGTCCTCCTCTATCCTGCCCGCCCGTATCTCTTATTTTTTAAATCTGCAAGGTCCCTCTCTCGCCTTAGATACCTCTTGTTCTTCTTCCTTGGTTGCCATTGCTAATGCTTGTGATAGTTTGGTCACGGGTAGTAGTGATTTAGCTCTCGCCGGAGGAGTATATGTTATGTCTGGGCCAACACTGCATATTATGGCAACAAAGGCGGGGATGCTCTCTAAAGATGGGCAATGCTTTACTTTTGATCAACGAGCCAATGGTTTTGTTCCGGGAGAAGGAGTGGGAGTTGTTTTCTTAAAAAGGCTAGAAGAAGCTCAGAAGGACAAAGACTTAATTTATGGAGTAATCCAGGGATGGGGAGTAAATCAAGATGGGAAAACCAACGGGATTACTGCTCCTAACCCAGAATCTCAAACTCGTTTGCAAAAAGATGTTTATAGTAAGTTCAAAATTGATCCAGAAGAGATTCAATTAATAGAGGCTCATGGTACAGGAACAAGATTGGGCGATCCGATTGAAATAGAAGGACTACTCCATTCTTTTCAGAAATGTACAGAGGAAAAAGGGTATTGTGCTTTGGGGTCTATAAAAAGTAATATTGGCCACTTAGCAAATGCGGCAGGAGTTGCTGGCGTGATCAAGTTACTCCTGGCCTTGCATCATAAAAAACTTCCTCCGACAATTAACTTTAAAAAACTCAATGACCATATTGACTTAAAGAAAAGCCCTTTCTATATCAATACAGAACTTAAGGATTGGACTCTCCCGGCGAAAGGAATCCGTCAAGCGGTGATCAATTCCTTTGGTTTTAGTGGAACTAATGCTCATATGGTAATCTCAGAGTTTCCCAAAGAACAAAGTAACCTTGTAGATACACACTCCTCTTTACGTATGCCTGTAATTATTATTCTTTCCGCTAAAACAAAATCACAATTGGGTGTTTATGTTCAAAGTTTATTGTGGACACTGAAAAAAAATGACATCTACTCCTTGATAGATCTTGCTTATACTTTTCAGGTGGGACGAGAAGCAATGGACTGTCGGCTAGCTGTGGTCGTTCATAATTATGAAGAATTGAAAGACGCCTTGTCTTCCTATATTCAAGGTAAGATGAATCCTAATATGTTCTTTGCCGAAACAAAACAAAAACAAGAACAAGTCGCAGATGCAGAAGAAGGAAAAGAATACATTGAAAAACTAGTGCAGAATCACAAATACAAAATTTTAGCAAAGCTTTGGGTAAATGGAGAGAGGATTGATTGGAAATTGTTATATGATTTAGGTACTGTGCAGCGTCTATCTGGTTTGCCCACCTATCCATTTACGAGAGAAAGGTACTGGGTTTCTCAGACAAATCGGAAAAAAGCAAGTCCGATTACTTTAGAGACAACAAGTCCAGTTACTTTAGAGACAAGATGCACTTTTGTAGATATGAATAAAGAGCAAAATCAAAAAACAATAAAGTTATCCTTACCAAAAATAGGCTCTGAATTTACTAGCTCCACAAACAAACCGCAAGCTGTTGCATTAAACAGTTTATCTCAGAATTTATTTTTATCAAAAGGAGCACTTCCAAATCACTCTTTTAAAAATGCGGACTCAAAAGAGGCTTTGCCTAAAGAATTAACAAGAAGTTCAATGGAAACTCATTCTTCTGATTCTCTTTATTCTCTTTATTCTTTAGAAAGCTTGCAAAGTCAACTAGTTTCTAGCCTAGCCCAAATACTCTATATGCAAGAGTCCGATATTGACATAGAAAGACCTTTTGTCGAAATGGGGATAGACTCTATTCTCGGAGTAGAGTGGCTCCAAGCGATCAACCAAGAGAACCAAACCGATATCTCCGCTATTAAAATCTATGATTACCCCACTATTAAAGAGCTAGCGGTCTATTTACGAAGAGAGCTAGAAGATTTGGCTGAGCAAAACCCCGCCCCGGCCTTGGTCACGAAAGAACAATCCTTAGTAAATTTTTCTTCTCCGTCTGCAAAAAAACGAGAAAATCAGAGAGAGCAAACAACAAAAACGGCAGATCATCGATCTGATATTACCAATCCAAATCTCTCCCTTGCTTTACCACGATTAATCCAAGATCAAAATGTAGACAATAACTCCATTGCCATTATCGGAAAAAGCGGTCAATTTCCTAAATCAAAAAACCTGGAAGAATTTTGGAAAAACCTTTCTCAAGGAAAAGACTGTACAAGTGAAATCCCCTTGGATCGTTGGTCTATAAAAGAGCACTATAGTCCGCAAGGGATAGCAGAGGGGAAAACCAACTGCAAATGGATGGGAGCTTTAGATGACGCGGATAAATTTGATCCTTTGTTTTTTCATATTTCTCCAGCAGAAGCGGAGTGGATGGACCCTCAACAACGAGTTTTCTTAGAGAGTGCGTGGGCGTGTATTGAAGATGCCGGTATTAATCCAGAAACCTTATCATCTAGCCGTTGTGGAGTATTTGTGGGATGTTCCGCCGGAGACTATGGGCAATACTTAGAAAGGGAGCCATTAAGTTCCCAGCATTTAATGGGAGCTTCTAGTTCTATTTTATCCGCTAGAATTTCTTATTTCTTAAACTTGAAAGGCCCTTGCCTTTCTATTGATACGGCTTGCTCCAGTTCATTAGTTGCGATTACAGAAGCCTGTGGTAGCCTAATAAATCATAATAGTGACCTTGCTCTGGCTGGAGGGGTATGCATTTTATCGGGCCCTTCTATGCATATTATGACATCTCAGTCTGGTATGCTTTCTGAAAACGGACGTTGTTTTACTTTTGATGCTCGTGCCAACGGTTTTGTTCCTGGGGAAGGAGTAGGAGTTTTATTATTAAAACGGCTAAAAGATGCCTTTGCTGACCAAGATCCTATTTGTGGAATTATTCGTGGTTGGGGTGTCAATCAGGATGGAAAAACAAATGGAATTACAGCCCCGAGCACTAATTCTCAGACGATGCTAGAAAAAGAAGTTTATCAACGATTTGAGATTCATCCCGAAACGATCTCTATGGTAGAAGCTCATGGAACGGGAACAAAACTCGGAGACCCTATAGAGGTAGAAGCTCTGAAAGAGTCTTTTCGGGCACAGACTTCGAAAAAGCAATTTTGTGCTTTAGGATCAGTTAAAAGCAATATTGGTCATTTGCTTGCAGCAGCAGGAGTTTCTGGTGTGATTAAAGTTTTGCTTTGTCTAGAGCATAAAAAAATAGTTCCCAGTGCTAACTTTGAAACTCTTAACCCTCATATTTCTTTAGAGAATAGCCCATTTTATATCAATAGAGAGTTGAAGGAGTGGAAATCTTTTAAAGAAACTTCCAGACGTGCTGCGGTAAGTTCTTTTGGTTTTAGCGGTACCAATGCTCATTTAGTGATAGAACAAGCCCCTGAATCCCATTCTCCGCTATATGTTCCTGACTCCAGATCACAAGATCCCTTACTCATTCCTCTTTCGGCCAAAAATAAAGAGCAGTTGCGAGTCTATGTGGAACAACTCTATCTCTTTTTACAGCAAGAGGAAGCACAAAAATGCGATATTGAAGACGTCGCCTATACATTGCAAGTGGGCCGCTCAGCAATGCAAGAACGAATCGTTTTTATAGTGAAAGATCAATTCCAGTTACTTGAGAAGCTACAGTCTTTTTTAAATAATCCAAAATCGATTAAGGATTGCTACCAAAACTCTGTAAAACGAGAGGGGGAGAATTTAGCGGCCCTTCTTGTCGATGAAGATATGAAACAGACGATTTCTGCATGGATTGGGAAAAAGAAATATTCCAAACTAATGCAGCTTTGGGTTCAAGGGTTCCTCTTAGATTGGAATCTCCTTTATGGAGAAATTAAGCCAAAACGTATCAGTCTACCAACCTATCCTTTTGCCAAAGAAAGATATTGGGCTTCAGACTTAAATGGGAAAAGGAGTAATTCCCTTTCTACGAAATCAAAGTCGAAAGATAAAAAAAGTAAATCGGGGCGATTATTAGAAAAACTACATAGAAAATCGGCTCTGCTGGAAATAACTTTTGATTCGAAACTAATCCATAAAAAAGTCTTAGAGAAAATGAAAGAGATTTTGGGAGAAGTAATCCAGCTTTCCCCTTCTAAAATTGATGAAAGGGAAACTTTAGAAGTCTATGGAATAGATTCGGTCATGATTAGCCAAGTGCACTTAAAGTTAAGGGAAGTATTTGGAGAAATATCGAAGGCTTTATTCTTTGAATATCAAACGATAGAAGAGTTAAGCGAATATTTTACGAAAGAGCATCGGGCAGAATGTTTGAGTTGGACAGGACTAGATGAGATAAAAGAAGAGCTTAGGGAAGAGGGCAAAAAAAATTCAGAGGGAGTATCTTTTTCAAGTTTACCTTCTTTGAAACCTCAAAAAGCAAAGACAAGAAATTCTCGCTCTGATTCACAAGCCATTGCGATAATCGGCATGAGTGGTGTTTACCCTCAAGCAGAAACCTTAGAGAAATATTGGGAGAACCTAAAGGGAGGAAAGGATTGTATCACGGAAATACCCAAGAAACGTTGGCCTTTGCAAGGTTTTTATCATGCGAATAAGGGAGAAGCGATAAAGAAAGGTAAAAGCTATAGTAAATGGGGAGGATTTCTGGAACGATTTGCGGAGTTTGATCCTTTGTTTTTCCATATCTCTCCGCGAGAAGCGATGAACATAGATCCGCAAGAGAGATTGTTCTTGCAAGAGTCATGGAAAGCTCTGGAAGATGCGGGGTATTATCCTTCTTGTTTTTCGGAAGAAATGAGAAAGGGCATTGCTGTTTTTGCGGGAATCACAAAGCAGGGATTTAATTTATATCTTCCAGAAAAGGAAAGCTATTTTCCAACGACTTCTTTTTCTTCTCTCGCGAACCGAGTTTCTCACTATTTCAATTTCCAAGGCACAAGTATGCCTATAGACACGATGTGTTCTTCTTCCTTGGTTGCGATTCATGAAGCATGCGAATATCTAAGACACGGTAGAGGAGATTTAGCCATAGCAGGAGGAGTAAATATATATTCCCACCCGGCGAGCTATTTAGGGATTTCAGGAGCACAATTAATTTCTAGTACCAGATATAGTGAGGTATTTTCGGAGAAAGGGGAAGGTTTTGTTCCCGGAGAGGGAGTGGGAGTTGTTGTCCTGAAGCCTTACTCCAAAGCAATGGAAGATAAAGACAACATCTATGCCTTAATTAAAGGGAGTGCTGTTAATCATAATGGCAAAACAAATGGGTATGGTTTTCCTAACCTGAAGCAACAAGTAGATGTTATCGAAACCGCCTTGTCTAATTCTGGACTGGAGAGAGAGAGCATTGGCTACATAGAGGCCGCCGCAAATGGCTCAGAGTTAATAGATACTGTTGAACTAGAAGCCCTTGGTCAAGTATTTGGTAAAAAAGAAAGAGCTTTGGGTATTTACAATATAGGATCAGTAAAGCCAAATATTGGCCACTGTGAATCGGCTTCAGGAATGTCTCAGTTAACGAAAGTACTTCTTTGCTTACAACATAAAACACTCGTTCCTACCTTGTTAGGTAAAACGAGAACTCCTACTCTTTCTTTTGAAAAAAGACCTTTTCATCTACAAAAAAATGTCTGCAAATGGGAATCTATAGTGGTGGATGGAAGAACTCTCCCAAGAAGGGCAGGAATTTCTTCCTTTGGAGCAGGTGGTGTCAATGCTCACTTGATTGTAGAGGAATATATAGCGCCAGTAAAAAAAGCTTCCCCCATAAGCCCATCGATAGATAAAAAACTCTTATTTGTCCTTTCTGCAAAAAATTTGCTTTCTCTGGAGCATTTGGCCAAAAGATGGATAGCTTACTTAGAAAAACATTCCTGTGTTGACTTAGATGCACTTTGCTATACTCTTCAAACGGGAAGAGAAGCGATGACGATGCGCTTAGCTGTTATTTGTAAAACACCATCTAACTTAGGATCAGAGCTAACCCAGTGGTTGGAAAAAAAGGAAAATTCAGAAAACTGCTATTTGGGAGATCTCAAAGAAAAAAAGACAGCTCTCTCGGAAATCCCTTTGCCCATGGGTTCTATTGAAAAATGGGCCCAAGCATGGGTTCTTGGTCATAAAGTTCCTTGGAAAGAACTTTATCTTGATCATATTCCAACAAAACTAAACCAGCTTCCTTCTTATTCGTTTGAGAGGAGACTATGTTGGTTTGGTTTAGAGCACGACCAGGATACAAACAACTCTTATCACTACGCAAACAAGGCAGAAGAGTTTTATTCTCTCGGGACTTCTAGCGCTTCTTGTGAATTTGAGGAAGAGTACTTAACTTTTTGTCCTTTTGAAAAGAAACGACCTGGGTTTTCTATGACGCGCGTACTTTTTCATCCGAACAAGTACCGCGAAGAAAGAGACTATATTCGCCAAAAGCAAATAGAAATGCGTCAGGTTCTCTTCTGTAAAGAAAACTTTTCCCAAGTAGAGTCTGTTCTTGATTTTGGCTGTGGCCATGGAACCGATGTTATCCAAATGGCTTCCCTATTTCCTCGCATTCGAGTGGATGGGTATACGATTACTCAAGATCAAGCTAATTTAGGAAGCGAACGAATCTCTCGGAAAAACTTAGATTCTCGGGCAAAGATTTTTCATCGAGACAGTTCCCAAGATCCTTTTCCTTCTCATTATGATCTCATCATCGGTATCGAGGTAAGTTTCCATATTCGGGCGAAGGAAGAATTATTTGAAAATCTTTCTCGTTCACTAAAAGAAAATGGGAAAATTCTTTTAATGGATTTTATTGCTAATCTACAAGGACCTATCATTGATCCTAACGTAGAGATTAGTATCCCCACTCAAGAGGGGTGGGCTAGATTAATGGGAAAATACTCTCTCGAAATTGATGAAATTATAGATGTCTCTCCCGAAGTCTCTAATTTTTTATACGACCCTGATTTTGAAGAAAACATTAAAGACTTGCCCAAAGTGGCCCAAGATACCTATCGAAATTATGCCCATCAGTCCATCTCTTTAGACAAAGGCTGGATTAGTTATGTCTTACTTAAGCTGAAAAAAAATGCTCAATGGAGCCCAGAAAAGCTAGAGTCATATAACTTAGCACAAATACAAAACCCTACTCCTTACAAGATAGCTTTAACAGAGATGCAAAGGCAATCAGAAATTTTTTATCCCCCTCTCTTTAGAGATGAGTTTGTTTCTCTTTCTCCCGCTTTACTTAAGGAAGATCTCTTAGACATTTTTTGCCAAGAACTGGACTTAAAAGCTCACGAAGTAGAGGAGTCTGGTTTTGCTGAACTAGGAATTAATTCCCTTAATGCAATAGAGATCTTAGAAAAAATAAATACAAAATTTTGTTTAAAATTACCGACGAGCGTTTTATTTGAGTCCGGTAATTTCTCAGAATTGCTTGAGTTAGTGGGAAATGCCTTTCCTAAAGAAGGGCGGAAAAAGAAAGAAAAAGAGGTCGGGAGGGCCCACATTTCTGAGCCAAAAGGAAATCCACTCTCAATCCCAACAAATCATAAACCTGCTTTTTCCTCTAAAATTGCTGTAGTGGGCATTTCTTGTCGATGCGCCGGAGCCAAAAACAAGGAGGAATTTTGGAAGATTCTTAGCGAAGGAACAGACTGTATCCAGGATATCCGAGAAGAAAGTTGGCTGCAGTTTTTTCAAGAAAACTCTTCCAAGGAAATCCACAAACGTTACGGAATGATGAGTGAATTAGACAAATTTGATCCTTTGTTTTTTCATATTTCTCCCAAAGAATCGGAACTCATGGATCTCTCCCATCGAGTTTTACTGGAAGAAATTTACCATGCTCTCGAAGATGCGGGATATGCTCCTTCTTCTTTGAAAAAAAAAATGGTGGGGACTTTTATTGGTGCTATGGGAAATGGAGCTTCCGGGAGTGATTTCTCTCATTTGTCCATGCTCGGTTCAGAAACAAGTATTCTGTCGTCTAGAATAGCGTATTTCTTGGACTTACAAGGCCCTGCCTTATCGATTAACACCGCCTGCTCTTCCTCTCTTGTCGCTTTAGACATGGCTTGCCAACAGTTGAAAAATAGATCTATTGATTTAGCTATTGCCGGAGGAATCACTATTTATGATCATCCCGGTGCCTTTGTTTCGATGGACAATGCCGGGATGCTTTCTCCTTCAGGAGAATGTCGACCTTTTGACCAAGAGGCCAATGGAATAGTTGTTGGAGACGGGGTGGGAGTTACCATTTTAAAACGATGGGAAGAAGCTGTTGTTGATGGAGATCCTATTTATGGAGTGATTGTTGCCAGTGGAACCAATCAAGATGGGAAAACTTCTGGAATTACAGTACCTAGCTTTTTATCTCAGAGTAAGTTGGAATCATCATTATATCGGCAAGCTCAAATCAATGTAGAAGATATTCAATATGTAGAAGCTCATGGCACCGGAACTTTACTTGGTGATCCCATAGAAATTCACGCTTTAAATCATAGTTTTCAGCAGTTTACCCAGAAAAAGAATTTCTGTGCCATTGGTTCCTTAAAAGCGAATATCGGACATACCTCTGCTGCAGCCGGTGTTTTAAGTGCCATTAAAGTACTTTTGAGTTTTCAGAACAAACAGATTCCTCCTTCGATTCATTTTCAGAAACCAAATGAGCACATTGAATTTAAGGAAAGTCCTTTTTATGTGAATACTTCTCTCCAAGAATGGAATCCAAACTCTCAAGGATCAAGACTAGCTGCCGTAAGCTCGTTTGGCTTCAGTGGAACCAACGCCCACATGATTTTGGAAGAACATTTTCCTAAGTCCATCCCGGAAGAGCTTAAAGAAAAAGCATCGTTCTTAATTCCTCTTTCGGCTCAAACAAAAAATAGCTTACAAGCCTATGCTAAAGAGTTGATCCTATTCCTTGAAGGAAATTCTCAAATAGATTCTCAAATAGATTCTCAAATAGATCTTCGCTCTCTCGCCTACACTTTGCAACTGGGACGAGATGTCATGGAAGTTAAAGTGATTTTCTTGGTAAAAGAGATTTCAGAGCTCGTTTTGAAGTTAAAATCTTTCCTGGAGCAAAGAAAAATTAATTCTTCTTATTGGCAAAGTGATGGTCAAAAGAAAAATCAGGGAATCCAATTATTAAAAGAAGATGAAGATTCAAAGTTGATGATCCAACAATGGGCGAGAAAAGGCAAACTAGATCAAATTGCGAAACTTTGGGTCCATGGAGTTTTCATAGATTGGAATCTACTTTATCAAAGGCAAAAACCACACCGCATTCATCTTCCGGGGTATGTCTTTAGCAAGGGAAAGATTGAAAATCCTTCCTTTCAAGCTTTAAAGACTTCTTTTGTATTAAATAAAACTCACCCCTTGCTTCAGCAAAGTATTTCTGATTTATCTGATTTACCTGATTTATCTAACTCAAAACGAAAGAAATCCTTAGAGCAAGAAAAGATGAAACCCCAGCGTATTATTTTACCGACTTATCCTCTTGCTAGAAAAAGCTACTGGGTTCCTGAAAATCACAGTAACAATACTTCTAAACTAGGTCGTTCTCTCTTGAGTCTTCATCCCCTACTTCACGAAAATACCTCCGATTTATCGGAGCAAAGATTTACCTCTCGATTCACAGGGAAAGAATTTTTCTTAAGCGATCATATAGT
>JAJDCR010000011.1 GCA_029260735.1 Planctomycetota bacterium | reverse complement strand
AGTTCCACTATTCTCCGGGGGAGAAACTGTGGTTCGACCACAAGCGGCGAGTAATTAAAACAAAGGAATGTTATCCTTGAACCCAACTTTGCCTATATTTGCTAACTTTTGCATATATTTACATAGATTTGGGAGAGCGGTAAAACAGTTTTTGAATATGTATATTAGCAGGCGTAACGGACAACCGAGGACCGCTTGCAAAACCCTTGTGGTTGTCCGTTACGTCTGCTCAAACCAAGGGAACAATTTATAATATTTCGCCCTTTCAGGGCCTAGGTTTGTGCTAATCCCATAATTCCTAGGGCTTCGCCCTATATGTGTCAACTTAAGCCGTAAGTTGTTGTATTTTCTTTGCCGCAGAGCGGTAACATACTATAACCAGGGGGTTTAACCTCATGGTTATCATTAAAGAGTAGCGCTTTGGTTGTTCTTCGTAGCCGTAGCCGTGATCGTAGTCGTCGCCGTGACCGTTACCGTGCCCGTGACCGATTTAATCACGGTGACGATCACGATCACGACTACAGTTTTCAAGGACTTGCGGCTTAAGTTGACAGTTATAGGACTTCGCCCTAGGCTGGGTTGTCTTGTCCCTTCAGGACAAAGAAAAAAAAAGAAAAAAACCTACTCCACCCAGCTTTCGGGTTACAAACTTAATAAGCCAACAACTCCTCTAGTTTCTCCAGTTCCTTTGCCAGTTCGGCAACGTCCTTGATCGGCTTCAAGCAGACCTGCCCGACGCAGAGAAGTACGGTTGGCTCAGTAATTTCCTTGCGTCCTTCTAGGCATGACCAACTCTCGTCTTTTGCCTTACTCACATCCACGACAGAGGCCAAGAGAGTGTTCTGGCGGCAAGCGGCGAGTAGTTCGGCCTTTTTATCTCCTTCTCCGGCGACGACGAGGGTGACTTGTCCTCTTTGGAGATGGAGGTGGGCTGTGAGGATAGTTCCCAGGGAGATACCTGCTCGGGAGGCGACTTGGGCGATTGCTTTGACTGTTTTGCTCGCTTCTTCTTGGTATTTCTTTTCGCCGGTGACGCTCCAGAGCCGAACGAGTCCTAGGGCCATAGCGGAGTTACCGGAGGGGTAGGCGTTGTCAAAAAGAACTCGGCTACGGCGAATTAGGTCGGTGCGGTCGTTGGGGGTGGCGTAGAATCCTCCTTTGGGGTGGGAGAAATCTCGGATCGCTTCGTTGGCTATTTTTTGAGCTGCTACGATTAAGTTGGGGTCTCCGAGAGCATCGTAGGCATCGAGAAGACCACAGAGGAGAAAGCCGTAGTCGTTAATAAAGGCGGGACGATGAGGTAAGCGTAAAAGTCCTTTTTCAGTATGCCTTTGGAGAATGGCTTGGGCTAAAAGTTCGGTTTCTTTTTTGTATTTTTCCATTCCACTTAAGCGTGCACCGTAGGCAAAAGCGGAGAGGGCGAGGCCGTTCCAACCTGTAATTACTTTATAGTCCAGACCTGGACGGGCTCTTTTCGCACGGACTTCGAGAAGTTTGGGGTAGTGTTTTTGCCAAGAAAGTCGCTCGGCAATCGACTCTTCGTCGCTGCGAGCTTTTGCCATACTACTACCCCGGGGAAAAGGAATATGTCCTCGAATCGGTTCATCGTGCCCCAGGTGATTTTTATGAGCGTGGTCCTTGGTGACATTCCAAGCTCGGGCTAGTTGACCTGAGAGTTCTTCTCCCAAAACCTCCTTGAGTTGATCAGGACTCCAGGCGTAGAAACTTCCTTCTCCTCCAGGATCATCAGCATCTTCAGCAGCAGCATATCCTAGAAGCTCCCCTTCCTTACTTGTCATTCGAGTATCTCGGTAAAGATACTCTAGGACCCGCAAGCCTGTCATAGATAGATCTGATCGATCTTCTTGCGCTCCTGCCAAAAGATAGTCTATTGCTAAAAGAGCATTATCGTAAAGCATCTTTTCAAAGTGAGGAACGCGCCACTCGGTATCGACACTGTAGCGATGAAAACCTCCTCCGACCAAGTCTTGTAAACCGGAGTCTTGCATCGTTGTTAAAATATCCAGAGCCTGCTGACGAACTTTACTGCCAATACTTTCTTCTTTTAGAGTCAGAACCAAGCGGAGAACCTGGGCACTGGGAAACTTGGGGGCTCGTCCCCAAGCGGGGTCTTTTGCATCAAAGCTAGAAGATAGATAGTTTTGCAAGTCTTTCCAGACATCTTTGGGAACATCTCCCCCCGAGTAATCCTCTTCATTTTGCAAATAGGTTTTCAAGTTCTCGGTTACATCATTGATTTGCGCTCGCTTGTCCATCCAAGTTTCGTGCAAGCTCTCAATAATTTTAACCCAATGATCAGCCGGGAAATAAGTTCCTCCAAAAAAAGGGACTCCCTTCGGGGTGACAAATACGTTCAATGGCCAACCACCTCCTTGTCCCATTGCCGTGACCGCGTTCATATAAATTTCATCTACTTCAGGGTGCTCTTCTCTGTCGACCTTAATACAGATAAACCATTGGTTCATCAGCTTAGCAATCTCTTCTTTTTCAAAGACCTCATGCTCCATTACATGGCACCAGTGGCAAGTAGAATAGCCAATAGACACTAATATCGGAAGGTCTCTCTCCTTCGCTAGGTTAAAAGCTTTCTCTCCCCAGGGTAACCAATGAACAGGGTTGTTTTTATGCTGAAGGAGATAAGGGCTTGTTTCTTGAGCTAATTCATTTTGAAGCGGAGATGTCATTTCGTTTTTTGACACAGGCTCCTCCTTTTTTTCTTTATTTTCTTTTGAGTTCTGTGCTATTTTCTTTTCATCTTGTGCTTCGGAAATAGAATGGTCTTTACAGGAAAAAAGACTCAAGAAGACCAGAAAAGCGAAGCTAAAATATATATTTTTCATTTTTTTCTCGAATGGAAGAACTTAGTTTAAGATTATGGTTGGCAAGAGGGCCGAACCACTATTATACTATTTTTCCACTGCTTATTTTAGAGTCAAATTAAAAATCTGAGAGGTAACTATGTCGACTTGGCTTATTTTGATTTTTGCAAGCGTAATAACATCTTGTTTATCTGCTATTATTGGCATGGGGGGCGGGATATTGCTTCTAGGGGTATTGGTGATGTTTCTTTCCCCTAAAGATGTCGTTCCTGTGCACGGAGTCATCCAACTGATCAGTAACTCCACTCGCTGGATTGTCTACTGGCCTCATATTCAATGGCCCATTGTCGCACGGTTCTCTCTCACCGTATTTCCTGGTGCCTTAGTGGGAATCTGGCTTTTTCAAAAGCTCGATCCTCTCTCTCTACAAGTGGCTATGGGTACTTTTATTCTTCTGGCTACTTATTGGCCTAAAAGCAAGGGAGTCCCGACAGAAAACTACTCTATTTTTTTTATAGCAGGAGCTTTGACAGGTTTTTTGGGAATCATTGTCGGAGCGACCGGGCCCTTTCTCGCTCCTTTTTTTGTTCGCAAAGATATTCTCAAAGAGCAGTTAGTCGCAACTAAGGCCTTTTGCCAATCTTGCGTTCACTTAGTGAAAATCCCTTTGTTTGGTATGGTGGGTTTCAATTACTCCGAGCAGAGTAATTTGATATTGATCCTATCCATTTCTGTTATATTAGGGACTCTATTGGGGAAACAGCTTTTAGGAAAAATATCGGAGCGAGTCTTTAAATTACTTATCAAAACTGCTCTTACTTTAGTCGGAGTGAAAATTTTGCTATGGGATATATGGCTGTGATGGGGAAAAGCCCACCACAGCTACACAGCCATATCTAGGATCTAAATTCCTTACTTTTATACACATAATTTGTGAAACGAAAATTTGACATTTTTGGTATTTCTTAGTGTAGTGTATTTCCTTGTTGCAGATACACTACACCAAGAAATACCGAATTTTCGTTTCACAAAAATTATGTGTATAAGAGTAGGATCTAAACCCCCCAGTGCTCATGTTCATCGGGATCTAACTCTGCTTGAAGAGCCTCAAGAGTATCCTCCCCTGTGGCAGATTGCCCAAAGCGAGCGATATGAAAAAGAGCCTCACCTTCATAGACCAAAGGCATATTAGCATGTCCAATAACAATGCCAGAAATGTGAGTAACAATTTCGACCTCATTGTCTCCTAAAGGATCCCCCACTATTCCTAAAACATCTCCTTTGGCAACTTTCTGACCTAAAGCCACTTGGGTTCTAAGAATTCCACTTTCCGAAGCCCTAACCCAAGCAGAGCTTTTTGAAATAAGAGGCTCAAAGCTATTCTCCGCCTCAACAGTATCATCCGAGAGCATCTTTAGTTTTTGCATAACTGAAACAATCCCGCGAACCCCTATTTGAATAGAGGCCTCGTCAAAGCGCAAGGCTTCCCCTGCTTCATAGAGAAGGACAGGGAGTCCTTTATCTTTAACAGCCTGGCGTAAAGAACCATCCCTTAAGTCCGCGTGTAAAATAACAGGAGCGGAAAAAGCATGAGCCAACACCTTTGTCTCTTTGTTATCTAAAAAAGCCCTAATCTGAGGCAAATTCGTTCGAGAGTTAGAGCCCGTATGTAGGTCAATCCCGTAATCGCACTTATTGACAATCTCTTGCATAAAAAGATAAGCCAAGCGCGAAGTTAAAGAACCTTTGCTAGAGCCTGGAAAAGAACGGTTAAGATCCCGGCGATCCGGAAGATAACGAGAGTGGTGGATGAGCCCGTAAACATTGACAACAGGTACAGCGATCAAAGTCCCGGCAAGATCTTTCAGAAAATCTAAAGCCAAAAGGCGTCGAATAATTTCGACCCCATTGATTTCATCTCCATGAATCGCCGCACTGACAAACAAATTAGGCCCATCTTTTTTTCCTCGAATCACTTGGACAGGCATGGAGAGCTCGCTATGAGTGTGCAAGCGAACGACCGGAAGGTCAAGAGTGACTCTTTCTCCCGCTCGAATTCGCCTCCCTCCAATTCGGAGTATTTTCCTCATCTTTATTATCTAACCTTTATTCTTGGTTTTAGTCTTGCCCACTTTGGCATTTTTTTCGATAAACTCAATAATCATTCCTGCGATATCTTTTCCGGTAACACTCTGTATCCCTTCCAATCCTGGAGAGGAGTTCACTTCCAAAACAACCGGGCCATGATTCGAACGGAGAATATCAACCCCAGCAACATTTAATCCCATGCATTGGGCCGCGCGTACCGCTGTCGATCTTTCCTCTGGAGTGATCTTAATGATCTCTCCATGCCCACCTCGATGTAAATTAGAGCGAAACTCTCCTTCGGCACCTTGCCTTTTCATTGAGGCTACCACTTTTCCTCCGATAACGAAGCAACGGATATCGCTCCCACCGGCTTCCTTGATGTACTCTTGTACTAAAAAGTGAGCGTCCAAACTACGAAAAGCTTCGATAACACTTTCGGCCGCTTTTTTTGTTTCGGCCAAAACAACTCCTATCCCCTGTGTTCCCTCTAAGAGCTTAATGACAAGAGGAGCCCCGTTCACCATTTCAATTAAATCAGCTTTATCATCAGGGGAGTGGGCAAAACCAGTAACAGGAAGCCCGATTCCTTTTCGCGACATCAATTGCATACTGCGTAGCTTGTCTCGAGATCGACTGATCGCAACCGATTCATTGAGAGGAAATACTCCCATCATTTCGAACTGGCGCAAAACGGCCGTTCCATAAAAAGTCGTTGAAGAGCCTATCCGAGGAATAATTGCATCAAAATTTTCGAGCACCTTCCCTTTGTAACGCACGGAAGGCTTGTGAGGAGTAATATCCATGTAGCAGTGGAGAGTGTTGATAACAGAGACATCGTGCCCTCGTTCTTTTGCAGCAGCAACAAGTTGTTCCGTTGAGTATATTTTTTTTCCTCGAGAGAGAATACCTATCTTCATTATTTATTACCTTTTTTCCTTTTTATTTTTTTAAGTTTTTCTGTTTGTTTTTTCGCAGTTTTTTCTGTTTGTTTTTTCGCAGTTTTTTCTATTTGTTCTTTCGCAGTTTTTTCTATTTGTTTTTTCGCAGTTTTTTCTATTTGTTTTTCAGGAGTTTTTTCTATTTGTTTTTTCGCAGTTTTTTCTATTTGTTTTTTCGCAGTTTTTTCTATTTGTTTTTTCGCAGTTTTTTCTATTTGTTTTTTGGGAGTTTTTCTTATCAATGCAGGATACTCATAGTCAGGATCTTCTCCCATCCGATAAGAAGCGTGAGGGTCGACCATTAATTTTTTCGCCATGGCCGTTCTTCCAAGGAGCATACGAAACTGCATATTGTCTCGCTTAGCAAGTGTAACCTCGACAAGCCATTCCTTGTCTCCGACCTTAATGGGAGTCATAATAACATAGCGCTTTTCACGATGTCCTCCCGAATCTGTGACCAGTCTTTCATCTACGACCTGAGCCGAGCAGAAAATCTCAATATCGGTTCTTTGTTGTAAAGGGTGTACCCCAAAACGAACCATCGAAACACCTCTCTCGGAATATGTTTCCAATCGGAATGTGTGTATGGATGAAGTTCGAGCTCCTGTATCTATTTTTGCTTTGATCGCAGGAATTTTTAATTTAGGAAAAGAAACCCACTCTCGCCAACCAATACAAACAAGTTCTT
Source organism: Planctomycetota bacterium (assembly GCA_029260735.1). Taxonomy (GTDB): domain Bacteria; phylum Planctomycetota; class Uabimicrobiia; order Uabimicrobiales; family Uabimicrobiaceae; genus JAJDCR01. The sequence goes on along the minus strand of JAJDCR010000011.1, from coordinate 25,590 downwards.
TTTTATAAGGCATTGTGATCTTTCTAAAGATTTTTTTCCCCTAGGGAGTTTAGTTAAAACATAGAACGTCTCTCAAGACAAGACTAATCCTAGTTAACAAGGAAAATATATTCATTAAAATTAAATTTTACAATATAAAATCTATTTTTATTTTTTATTTTTGTTTTTAGACAAGATATCCAAGTATACTTAGCCTGCTTGAAAAACAATTTTCTCCTTTCAAACCAAAATCTAAGTGTACTTAATTTGAAAAGAAACAAATGAAAGAACAAAAACTAACCATTATAAGTGCGATTTTTATTGCTCTGGTCGCTATAACATTAATCACATGGAGAGTGAAAAGTGACTTAAAAGCCAAACTTTCTCCAGGTGAGAGTGTTTGGCGCTTAAGTTATAAAGTAATCATTAACAAAGCCAAAGCAGGAATGCGCCTTCAAATGTCTCTTCCTCGCACAAGCTCACAAAGTAGAATCTTCCAGGAAAAATTCTTACGCTCAGGATTGCTCATGGATATCCTCCGCAGCCAAAGTACCAAAAGAAGAGAGGCCATTGCAGTTGCTCTAACGGATACAGAGAAAATCTATTTTACGGCAGAATTTGATATTCGGCTCAAGCCACAAAACAAGCCATCGATGTACAAAGAATTACTAGATGCCAATCTTCAAGCTAAGTATCTAACAAAGCAGAAAGGAATACAAGCCAAAAGCTCTAACATAAAAAAGATTCTACAAAAATGGAGAGCTCAGAAATTAGACAAAGAAAAATTGGCCGACCAAATTTTTCAATACTGCTCTGACCAAATTGCCTTGGGGGGAGAAAGCTCTTCCATAGATGCCAAGGAAACACTACATCAAAAAATAGGAAATTCTCTAGGAAAAGCCCGTGCAATGGTTGCTTTATGTCGAGCAGGAAAAATTCCTTCCCGTATTGCTGTAGGCTACGTATTAGAAAAGACAAGAAAAGCCAAAATTCACACATGGGTAGAGGTTTATCTCGAAAACCACTGGATTTCTTATGATCCCAATTACGGCTATGCTCGCCAGCTACCCGCTAGCTATATCCTAGTTGGTTACGATTATGATAAAGTAATTCAAGTGACAGGTGCAAAAGAGTGGGACTACCAAATTTCAATAGAAAAGCTGCCTGTTTCCCCGACTTCGGCCCTTTCTCAAACCAACTCACTTTTGGCCGTAGCTGATCTCACTCGGATGCCTTCTGAAATGCAAAATGCTATTGCTGTATTACTACTTCTTCCTCTAGGAACCTTAATCACAGTCATCTTTCGTAGTATTATTGGCTTGAGCACTTTTGGTACTTTTGCTCCCTGCCTCATCGCCTTGAGCTTTGTTTACGCTGACTGGAGAACCGGACTAGCCATTTTTCTAATAGTCATGTTCGTCGGTCTATCTAGTCGCGGTTTATTAAATCGCCTTAAGCTTCTTATTCTCCCTCGTCTGGGCATTATCCTCACCCTCGTAGTTCTGTGTATGGTTATGGGCGTTTCTCTCTTAGATTACTTAGAACTCACCCCGAGTGCTCGGACAGTAGTTTTACCTATTATAATTTTAACCATGTTGGTCGAAAGATTTTATATTAGCGTTGAAGAAGATGGAATCCGTAGTTCATTAAAAATGCTCGCAGGAACTATCCTTGTTGCTTTTTGTTGTTATAGCCTACTTTCCTGGCAAGAGTTAGGCCTACTAGCTGTCACCTACCCCGAAGCACAACTATTTATTATTAGTGCCCTCTTAATTTTGGGTCGCTATACAGGATATCGACTAACTGAATTGATAAGGTTTCGTGATATTATTGCAGCCAAAAAGGAAAAACCATGAAAATAAAGCGCTTTTGGGCGTGGCCATGGGAACTTCGAAGCCATGAAATTCTTGGTCTTAACGCCCGTAATTTTTTTATACAAAAAGTAAACTCAAGGGCTCTCTATCCTCGTGTCGATGATAAACTAATTACCAAAAGAATTTGCCAAGAAGAGCAAGTGCCCGTACCTCAAACTTATGGAGTTATTGAATATTTAGGTGATGTTAAGCAATTCCTTCATATTGTTGAAAATCACCCCGAATTTGTCGTAAAACCTTCTCGAGGTTCTGGGGGACGCGGTATTATAGTTATATCTAAAAACGATGGTAATAGATTTGAGACTCCCAATGGAAATGTTTTTTCTTTTGCGGATATTCAGTACCGAATATCCGCCATTCTAGCAGGTTTATACTCTCTAGGAGGACGTCCCGATAAAATCATTATAGAGCAACTCATCAAGCCACATATTATCTATGAAAAGTTAGCCGTAAAGGGAACTCCTGACATTCGAATTATTCTTTGTCACAACATTCCTATCATGGCGATGTTACGACTTCCCACCCAAACATCTCAAGGACGAGCTAACCTTCACCAAGGAGCTATTGGAGTAGGTATCCATCTCGATAAAGGGGAAACTTGTGGAGGAGTACATAAAAATAGGATCGTTTCTCATCATCCAGATACCTGTGAGAAAATAGAAGACATTCTAATCCCCCAGTGGGAAAAAATACTGTCTATGACTAGCCGATTAAGCCGAGCAATTGGGTTAGGATATTTAGGAGTGGATATAATTCTCGATGGAGAACAAGGTCCTTTGGTTTTAGAAGCAAATGCTCGCCCTGGACTTGCTATTCAAATGGCAAATGCTTGTGGACTTCGGGCTAAATTAAGCCGTTGTGAGTAAGATATGTCTATATCTCAAATTTGTGTTAAAAAATCTTCGCCGTTCTTCAGAAAGCTCACCCTAAAGGAGTAAAAAATGAGAAAGCAACTTTTTGTCGCTCTCATTATTCCCATTTTCCTATCTATATTTTTTCATAGACTTGTTCTTACTTCTGTTCAGGCAGATCTATCACATATTGAAGCTATTGTTGTAGAAGAGAAACAAGAGTGGTTGTTCCCTATAGTTGCTCCTTTAATCGCAAAACTTGAACAAGACAAAATTCCTTTACTCCTGGCCATTTCACCCACTTCGCAACAAAGTGTGAGAAAACTTGTTAGTAGGCTGGGAAATAAAAATTGCTTAATGTTTACAACATCTCATTCTTCAATATACCAACATCTTGCTTTTCAGGAAAAAAAAATTAGTCTTTTTCCTACCCAAGCTGCTATCGATATTGCGCAAAATTTTTGGGAGAAAGCAGAAGAGGTCGTTATTGCAGAAGTAAGTAATGCTGAAGCCATGATCCGAGGAGCAACCTTTGCTGCACATCGAAAAATTCCCTTCATCCCTTTTCAAGAGAAAAGTCCTCATGAAAAAGCACTTTTCGATATGCTAAAGAAACTAAACACTTCTCATATTTGGCTAAATACCCCTGCCCAAGTAACTAAATGGAAAACAAAACTCGCGAAAGAGCTTCCTGAAAATTCATTGAGCACAGGTGTTGTCACTGATAATCAGATTGTCCAGAGTATCGGCAAAAAAAATATACTCAACATTATTTTAACTCGAACTCCTTCCAAAGAGCCCCAGATAGGCAAAACTGCTTGGCTAGCTCCTTACCTCAGCTTTGCTCGCAAGGCGCCAGTAGTGTTTAGTCGATCAGAAGATCCCAAAAAAGCCGAGGAAAAAGTATTTAAATTCATTCACCGACACAGGATAAAACCACGTTCTCTAACCATCCTAGCAGACTATAATTCGATAGGAGAGTCGGAAGTGATTATTCCCTCTAAGGAAGAAGAATATCAGGTTTTTGTCGAGCCGTGTGTGCTTCCCACTAATGAGAAAACTCCTGCGCTAGCAGTAGGTCGATTCCCCTCTCCTTTTCTCAAAGAAACATCTCTACTCATGGCTCGTAGCATTGGACGATTACGCCTATTGAATCAACCAGAAAACCGAGTATTGATGGTAGCAAATCCTTTCTCTGATTTTGGGGAACTTCCTTTAGCCCACACAATTTCTCTTGCTACAGCAGAAGAATTCAAGAACTGGGGAGTTCCTATAGATGAGTTTTACCAACAACCCTCTAACGCTCCTGATATTTTGTCCGCTGCTAATAAGGCACATTTAATCATTTACCAAGGGCATGTCACCGATCAGCGTATTTTTCGAAGCTTTGAGGATCTTTTATATGAAAAGCTGGATCAGGAGAACATAGCCTTTATGGAAAGAGACCAAGTTCCTCCAAGGATACGCACAGAACTCCAGAGAAAACTCAGAAGAAATCTCCAAGGAGTTCCTTTAGTCGTTTTACAAAGCTGCCATTCCTTAGAGGAACCAACCGCTAAACATATCTTTGATTCAGGGGCTTGCGGACTTATTGGAAGTGTCACGAACATCCATAGTGCCTCGGGAAGTTCTTTCATAAAGGCATTTAGTGATGGTCTTCTTTATCATAATTACACTCTAGGAGAAGCCCTCCTCTTTGCTCGTAACTACTTTTTTTGTTTAGCTAAACTAAAAGAGAAACGAGGGCACGAAGAAACAGCCAAGGTAAATAGAGTAGCTTTGAGTTTTCGGCTGTGGGGAGATCCGGAACTTAAACTAGGTCACCCTAGCCTAAAGTCCCCTCAAAAAAAACCTGTAAAAGGAAAATTTATTTCTCAGGACAAGATACTCATAAAAACACCCGTAAATCGCTTACCCCAAGCAAAAACCGAACAATACTTTACTCGTATGCCTCCCAGAAGTGAAGTAGCCGGAATTGTTAAAAGTATTAAAAACAAAGAGACACGTCGGGTTATGCTCTTATATTTCTTTCGCTTACCGATGTCAAAAGATTTCAAAAACCAGGCTTATTCAAATATCCAGGTCTTAGCTAATCAGAAAGAAGCAGAAGGGAAACGCAGTACTTTTATGGTTGATGCCTATGAAAGATACATTTATGTACTACATTTCCCCAAAAAGCCTGAGAAGAAAAAAGAGATAACTTTGCAATTTTCAAAATAAAATACGGGTTCTACCTTAAAGAATCGTTTTATCTGATTATCTTAATTATCTTAGGTAGAACCCGCATTTTATGGTCTATATAATCTAGTTAGTCTACTTACCTCTTAGAGTTTAGTCTACTTGCCTCTTACAGTTTCCACAAGAGCTTCCATACAGGCAACCTTAGCATCAGGTAAAATACCATGCCCCAAATTAAAAATATGGCCTTGCCTCGAACCAAAATCGTCTAAAATCCGGCGAGCTTCTTTCCGTACAATTTCGGGACTGGTGCTCATTAAAACAGGATCTAGATTACCTTGAACAGCGAACTTACCACCCAGCATATCATGAAAACGCGAAAGAGGAATACTCCAATCTAACCCCAATACATCTGCTTTTGTACGAGCCAGAGTCTGTGACCAGTGGTGAGCTCCCTTAGCATAGACAATTACAGGAACCTGCCCTTGAATGCTCTCCACCAACTGTGCCATATACTTAGCTGAAGCGTCCCAATAGGTGTGATCAGAAAGTATTCCTGCCCAACTATCAAAAATCTGTAAAGCATCTACTCCTGCTTGAATCTGCATCTGAAAGTACTTTTCCAAAGCCTGGGTAATTTTCTGAAGGAGTAAGGAGAATAACTCTGGCTCTTGATAAAAAAGAGTTTTTATTCGAGCAAAGTTTTTTGAGCTTCCTCCTTCCACCATGTAGGTGGCTAAAGTCCAAGGAGATCCTCCAAAACCAATAAGGGCTTTTTCTTCTCCCAATTTTTCTCGAGTTGCTTCAATAGCCCCTGCTACATAGTGCAACTTATCCTCAATAGCATCAGGAGAAAGTTTTTCTATATCTTTCCGAGAAGAGACTGCAAAATCCATCGCAATCCCTCCGATATCTCTAAAGTTGTATGGTTGCCCCATTGCTTCAGGAATAACAAGAATGTCACAAAAGAGAATGGCAGCATCTAAGTCAAAGCGACGTATAGGTTGAAGAGTAACTTCACTCGCTAAATTAGGAGTTTGCACCATTTTTAAAAAACCATGTTTAGCTTTTAATTCTAGGTACTCAGGAAGATAACGTCCCGCTTGTCGCATTACCCATATAGGAGGGTAGTCTAGTTTTTCCTGCCGACAGGCGGCTAAAAATCGTTCTCGAGAATTCATAGAGGTTCCTTATGAAAAGATCTTTCAAAAATAATTAACCCACTTTCGCCAGTCAAATGAGAGTGCTTTACTGCCGAAAGTAAATAAGTGCTATAGGGGTTGCACGACGACTTGCTTCTTTTCCCAACAAAGCCTCAGTTTTTTCTGAGAGAAATGAGGGTTTTTTACTAAAAAAAAGGACAGGGGAGTTGCCACAAACTCTTCGATCATTCTCTTCAAAGGCCGAGCTCCATATTCAGGCTTATACCCTTTTTGTATTATGTGCTCCAAGAGATTATCATCTATTTCCAAGCTTATTGATCTCCTTCTCATCCCCACTCGCTTCTCAACCTTTCTGAGTTCTTTTTGCGTAATATCACGCAAAGACTCTTTCTCCAAACCAAGGAAAGGAATAATCGCATCCAGTCGATTAAAGAGTTCTGGTCGAAAAAACTTAGCCACCGCCCCCGAATAATTTTCTGACTTTGTATTTTTAAACCCTAAAGCAGAGTTTGCACTGACTCCCAAGTTCGACGTCATAATAATAATCGCATTACGAAAATCAATCACTCTTCCTAAGGAATCCGACATCCGTCCTTCTCCCAAAATAGAAAGTAAGACATCAAAAACTTCAGGAGCAGCTTTTTCAATTTCATCTAAAAGAACAACAGAGAAAGGTTGTTCTCTTATTTTTTGTCCTAGCTCTCCTGGCTCATACTCTCCTCCCAGCAAACGAGTAGCACTCCCCAAAGTAGAGTATTCACTCATGTCTAAACGTATAAGTGCTTCCCGTTTTTCATTTTTTGATTGGAAAAAATATTTTCCCAAAGCCTTGGCCATTTCGGTTTTTCCTACTCCAGTAGGCCCACAAAAAAGAAAACTAGCAACAGGCTTACCAGGGTCATTGATTCCTGACTTGTACAAACACACTAATTCAGTAACCCTTAAGCAAGCTTCTTCTTGTCCAATCACTTGTTTGTGAAAAAAATCCAAAACGTCTTTAGAGTCTAAAGGTATATCATCTCGTAAAATAATCTCTGGTAAACCCGTTTTTTTAAGGAAAGACTCAATGACCATAAAGCGATCAATTTTTTTTTCTTTGGATATTTGGGGCAACAGCTCATACAAAAACTCCACCACTTTCCCAGGAAATTTTCGGTAAGGAATGAAGCGAGCAAAAAGCTGATAAATGAGGGAAGAAATTCCAATTTCAGTCTCTACCATCTGGTTTCGACTTAATTGAGAAATGAAACTGTCTAGTATTTTGAGAGTTTTACTTCGGTCGCACTCGGCCACCGTAATCACTTTAAAGAGATCAGTAAAACCTGGTAAAATTCGCCGACAAGCAGCTAAAGTATCTGGGGTAGCTTCCACAATCATCGTAAAATCACCCCGGACCAAAAATGGCATCAGAAACTCTGCCACCCCACTATCTTCTTTGCGAATTTTCCCTGCGCTCACTAGCCCCATAAGATCATCAATGACCAAAACTCCCTTGAGAGAAGCAAGCTCCATGACAATTTTTTGACAGCGAGCTTCCCACTGGCCAAAATAGGACATACCCGAAACAATCCGTGAACCACTACTGAGCCAGAGAGGACGAGAAGTTTTCAACTTACGAAAAGCCGTCGCCACCTCATGAAGGATTGCTGTTTTCCCTACTCCTGGTTCCCCAACTAGAAGAATATTCGCCCCTTGCTCACAATCTAAAGATTGCAACATTGATTGAACAATTTCTTCTCGCTCCCAAGCTTTACCATAGTTACTAGGGCGCGAGTTCATAGATGTTCCTATAATATCCAGCTCTCTCATTTTTTTACAAGATCCCCACCCCAAAAAAGTTTTTTTAGTAGGAATTTGAATGTTCATAAGCTGTTCAGATTTACCAGGCAAGTAAGAAATTATCTCGGCAGGAGAGGCCCCCTTAAAGATATTCTGTACGCTGTACTGAACCAATTCTTTTAGCTTATTCTTTTCAAAAAAATGAAAGGACTCAGAGACTTTAGGAATAAAACATAGAAGAGAGTCATCTTCATCCGCACCAAAGTAGCAAGATACCCTAAGCGAGATAATCTCCGAGCAAGGGTAGCGCTTTTCGTTAACATTGTACTCAGGGCGTAAAGGAACTGAGATAGTCAAGAGTTGTTCACCGGTTATCGTTAAAGGACCCGGGTGAGCTTGTTTCCTCGCCAACCAAAGAAGTGCTTCCTTGAGTTGGCGACAAACTCCTTGAGGAGATGTATCAAAAGCGGCAATGTTAGGCTCATGAATGATATGTCCCCAAAATTTACCATTAAAAGTTTCTTCAATAAAAACGGGATAATTCATAGCCATACATCACCACTATTTCTTTTTCGATCTTCCCGACTTACTTGTTTTGCTAGATTTTTCTGCTTTAGCTTTAGGGGTTTTCTCCTCTTTATTTCCTTTTTCTGTTTTGGTGGACTTACTGGATTTGCTCGCTTTGATCGTTTTTTCTTCTGAAGTTTCTTCTGAAGTTTCTTCTGGCTCAGAGGCTTTGTCTTCTTTTTTGTTTTCAGAAGTATCCTTAGAGAGTGTTTTAGATACGGGAGTAGGCTTCGGAAGAGAAACCTTGTCACCTCGCATATAAACACTCATGGATTTGAAAGCAAATTCCACTCCAATGACTTCCATCGCTTTCATAATTTCCAGATTAACTCTTTCTCGAACAATTAAGTACTCTTGCCAGTTTGCTGTGTCCGTAAAATAGTAGAGCATGACATCCAAAGAGCTTTCTCCAAAGCCTGTAAAATTAACCAGATAAAACTCTTGGTAAACTCCTTGTGTTTTCGCGAGCACGCCACGCAATGCTTCCAGGGCATCTTCCATTTGCTGAGCACTTGTTTCATAGGTAAAACCTATGGTTGTTGAGATACGACGACGCTGCATCCGAGAAAAATTATCAATCGTAGTATTAGCAATAATGCTATTGGGAATGCTTATCTCTGTCTTGTAAAAAGTGCGAATGTTCGTGCTACGAAACCCTACTCGTTCGACAACCCCCTCCGTATCATTTACCTTAATCCAGTCTCCTACTTGAAAAGGATTATCCAGAAAAATGGTAACCGAGCCAAAAAGATTCGAGAGAGTGTCCTTCGCTGCTAGAGCTAAAGCCAATCCTCCAATTCCTAGACCAGCTAAGATACCGGAAATGGAATAGCCTAAGTTTTGCACAATAACGGCAAAAGCCACTAGGAAGATAAATATTTTGAGAGATTTGGAAACAAGAGGGACCAGTTGATCGTCTAGGCGACTCTCGGTATGGGCTGCGTGATTGCGCATATAGATAGTTAAGATATCGACAAAACGAATACACATCCAAGCAACATTCAAAGATATACATGTTGTAAAAAATGCTTGGATAAACTGATGTAGGTTAGCATCATTCGCGTCGTTAGCATCGATATGGCCAGAAATCAAAATATCTACGGCAATAGAGACCCCGATTAAAGTCAAGATGTAACCTAAAGGCTTTTGAATAGAATGCAACTTACTCGCATCCACCTCATCTCTTTTTGACCCTACCCAAGCAGCTAGACGTTTATAAACGACCGAACAAACAAAGTAGCGAACGAGTAAAGTGAGTAGAACGACAAAAAACACGGTGACATACTGGGCAAGGCTATTATTTAAATAAGGATCTTGCCATTTGAGAATCTCTAGTATCTCTGCCATAGTAAAAACTTGTTCCTTTCTTGAGGAAGCTAAAATAAGTCATTGGATGAACGAGGGCGCGAAAATCAATTAAACTTTGATTGATTTTCGTGCCCTAGCACCCATACTCTAAGCGATTAGCCAAAATATTGTCTAATTCGGGAATAGCCCTGATTTTTTCTTGGGTTTTGCGAAAATCATACTCCACTCGGTGGTAGTGAATTTTATCATCCTTTATGATAACATAAGAAGCTCGGTGATCCTTATCCCTGGGTTGTCCGACTGAACCAACACTACAGATGATTTTTTGATTTTCTTGTAAACACCACACTCCTTGAAAATCATTGGGTTTATACCACTTTGCCTTATCGGTAACAATACCTGAGTTGTGATTATGCCCAACCACGCAAATATGATCGACCAAATCAAAAATTTCCTGGAGCTTTAAAGAAACTTCTCCAAAAAGATCTTCTGTATCTTTGGGGAGGATATATTCATAAGCAGGGTCGCGAGGGGAACCATGGACAAAGAAAAAATTATCCTCAGTATAGGTGGTAGGAAGAGTTTTTATTTGCCCCCAAAGATCTCGTTTTTTAGAAGAACTAAACCAACCAGGTTTAAGCTGAAAGATAGTCCAAGCATTTCCTATAGGGGGCGGATATCTACTAGACGCCATTCTTAAAGTGTTTTTCTCGAAGTCTCCTCCTAAAACAATATCACAATGTTCCAGGGTATACTCCAAGCATTCTAAGGGATTGGGCCCAAAACCTATCATATCACCTAAGCAATAAACAGCATCCACTTCTCGGGCACGAATATCTGCAAAAACTGCTTCTACTGCCTCTAGGTTTCCATGAATATCCGAGATAACAGCAATTTTATCCAAGGGTTTTTAAGTTCCTGTCTCTAGGCGATCCGCCAAGATATTATCCAATTCAGGGATAGCTCTAATTTTTTCCTGTGTTTTTGTAAAATCGTACTCTACTCGATGATAGCAAATTTCATTGTCTGTTACAGTAACATAACAAGCACGGTTATCTTTATCTCTAGGCTGTCCTACCGACCCCACATTGCAAACGATTTTCTCCCCTTCTTTTAGAGTCCAAACTCCATCAAACTCAATGGGAGTATGCCATTTGCTTTTCTGTGTCATAATACCTGGCTTGTGACTGTGCCCGACAAAACAAACATGATCAATCTGCTCAAAAATTTCTTGGATTTTTTTCGGAACTCCTCCAAAAGGATCTTCCGCATCTTTGGGAAGAATGTACTCATAGGTGGGGTCACGAGGAGAGCCATGAACAAAAAGGAATCTGTTGTAAGTGTAAGTAATGGGCAATTTTTTCAGCTGTTCCCAAAGCTGTCGGGTTTTCGGACGACTCAAAAAGCTAGGTTTGAGTTGAGTCCTTGTCCAGTCGATGGCATCCTTGGCAATGTAGTGGACTCCCAGAGCTCCTTCTAAAACCCCTTCTTCATGATTTCCCAAAAGAATAAACTCACAGTGTTCTAGGGCATGCTCCAGGCACTCTATGGGGCTAGGTCCATATCCAATGACATCACCTAAGCAATAAATTTCATCGACATTACGAGTCTGAATATCTTCGAGGACAGTTTTCATCGCTTCAAAATTGCCATGCACATCTGAAATTATAGCGATTTTGCTCATAATGACTCACCAACCTTAAAAAATAATTTGATCCCTTCTCTTACCGATATTTCTCGGAAAAGAGGAAGAGATTTGAGAGAAAGCTTCTTCATGACTAAGCTCTAAACTTTGAAGATTTGATTTTTATTTTAGCGAAAGAATAAAAAAGCTCCAGAAATTTCTTGAATCTAGGAAAAAAAAATCTATGAGTCCTCTCTATTTTTTTCTTTTTTCAACAGTTTTAAGAAGAACTCAGAAGAATTTAGATAAATTCAGCAATTACTCTCCTGAGTCTTTCCCTGATAATGGCATATTTGCAATCCATCGGCGGATAAGCTCAACTCCTTCTTCATGAACAAGACCACGCCCAAACTCAGGCATAGCAATTTCGGGGTTAGTTGACTTCATTCGATAAAGCAAAATAGATTCTTCTGGTTTTCCTGGAACAATGTCATAGTTTAAACCTCCCGATCCACGGCCAGCGGCAACCGGAGCTTTAAACACTCCTATGTTCGCTAAGTTATTTTGTTCACTTCGTAAATCTAAGCCAGAGTTATTTGCCGGACCTTTAGGATTATGACAGTGCGCACAATTAACATCGAGATAGGCCCGAGCTCGCTTTTCCAAACTATTATTCGGAGAGTTCCAGTTCGCTAAATAAGGAAGAGAGGAAGGTTTAGGTAAACCAAGAAGTATTCCTTTCTTCTGCCACAGAACTAGTTGATTAGAGTTTGTTTTCTCTAGGTCTTGAAAATGCTGATTAAGATGTTTCGCTTTAGGCCCAATCAATGTTAACTTTCCAGAGTAATCGTGGCACCCCTTACACTCGTTAGTGTTAGGGACGACATAGGAGTTCTTTTTTTCTACTCCGTCGCTGTGCACCCAACTAAGCTCTAAAATATCTCCTACCGAATCATATAGAGCTTCTGTTTGCTCTTCATTCCATATATAGGGATAAGCTTTCCAGCCCGTTTTACCTTTTACTAAAAGGCGTGTTTCTAGGAGTCTTTCTCCTTTTTCAGGAAAGCGAATGTCATCAAAAAGGGAAAAAGTTTTAATGAGAATGGAGCCTACCGGAAAATCAAAGACTTCTTTTTGATGGTACTTTATTTTCCCTCCCACAGGGAGGCGAAAAAATCTACGTTTGTGAGTATAATCGGAAAATAAAGGAGTATTCAGATCATAGGGAATAACTTCTTTTTTGGGCAATTGCTGAGCTAAAGGACTTTCAAAAAAACCATATTCTGAGAGCTTAGAATAGGGAAGTTCTTCGAGAAAACTATTGAGTGATTCACTCGGGTCTTTTTCAGAACCACAAGCCGCCAGAAAAAAAATTCCTCCGACAAGAAAAAGCAAAAGTCTGGTCATATTTTATCCTAAGGTAGTTTTACAGCAGACAAAGAGGGTAGCTCACCTGTATATTTTTTTATATCACGATCAATTGCCCGGCTCCCTTGAAGTAAACCAAGTAGATTAAAGTTAGCAAAGGTTGCCCCAGCGTTATCTTTCAGGTAAATCCCTAGCTCGGCAGGAATTTTCCCTTCGACCATTTTCTGAGGATCAACCATTCCGTCCCAGACAATATCAGGAATTTTTTGAAATAAAGGAGCCAGCAATGAACCAATTTCTCCTTGAGGATCGGTTCCTCCATCCGAAAATAAATTATCATGGATAAAAATACCTTCGGGGTAAGGATCATAACTGGGATCATCATATTTTTTATTTGTTGCCATATAACTCACCAAAGCTAAATTTGTCGTCTGGTGAGAAAAAACTTCATTCGAAAATATTTCGACCTGATTGTTAGCCATAACCATCATTCCTGTGCCAGTGGGAACTTTTGCCACAATATTTCCCTTGGCGGCAAAGTTTTTTTGATTGTTTTTGTATACTTTGTTTTGAAAAACTCGGATATGGCCTCCTCCCATAACAGGTAAATTAGGAAGATCGAAAACTAAAATTCCTCCCGTATTTTCGGTAAGATCGTTTTTGTAAACATCGGCAAACCGAGAGTTTTCTATTTCTATTCCTGCGACATTCTTACGTGCTTGGTTATTTCGAACAATAATATTTTTTGACTGCCCGACATAAATACCGGCATCAGAAGCGCCAATAGCAATACATTTCTCGATCAAAACATTTTGGCATTGTACCGGGTAAATGCCGTAACCTCCATTTTCTTCATGAGGCCCCCTCGTCCACTCCACCCGAACTGATCGTAAAGTAACATTGTCTGCTCCCTTTACTTTAATTCCATCCCCTTTCGTGTCTTCAATGGCCAAGCTTTCTAAAACAAATTTCCCCTGGGTGACCAAAAAGCCTTCTGACCCCACCTTTTGCTTACGAAAAGAAAAAATGGTTTTGTCAGCGCCTGCTCCTCGAACAGTCACCTCAGGAATATCCAAAGTTAAGCGGCGCGAAAATTCATAATGTCCCGCGGCAATATTAATTACTTGCCCAGGTTTTACCTCAAGAAAAGCTCGTTGAATTTCCCGATCCGCTTTTTTTCCAGGAGTAATCAACCAAGGTTTTACTTCTGTAGAACTAAGAGAAGTGGATTTAGATTTTTCCTCGCCACACCCCAGTAAAACCAAGATAAAAATCCACAAAGTAATCCGAAACATAAGCAAACTCCTTTCCCAAACAAAATGTTCATTGACATTACGGAAACCACAGTTTAAAAGAGAGGAGAAAAAATGTCTAGAGCTTGTTGATTATTTTTTCCAAACACACCAGAATATTGGCATGTTTTTTGTAAAAACTATTCATGTTCGACAGGCTTATCACACACGGAAACAAAAAAGGGCTAAAGGATAGAGAAGATTTTTATAAGGAAATAATCGATGAGAGAAAAAAGAAAAAACCCTCGCTGGGTTGATGCAAGCACTGCAATTTGCAAAATCGATAAAGGAAAGCGGATTTTTGTCGGCTCAGGAGCCGCGGAACCAAACTATCTAATTAATGAGTTAATGCGCCATAGCGAACGCTTTTGGGACAATGAGGTTGTCCATCTATTTACCTTGGGAAAAGCTCCCTATGTAGAAGAGAAATATAGTTGCAATTTCCGGCACAATGCCTTTTTTATCGGAGCAAATGTCCGTGATGAAGTTTCTTTAGGCCAAGCCGATTACACCCCTATCTTTCTCTCCGAAATTCCCCGACTTTTCTACTCAGGCCAAATGCCTTTGCACTGTGCTTTAATTCAGGTTAGCCCTCCTGACAAAAATAACTGTGTTTCCCTTGGGGTTAGTGTAGACATTGTCCTTTCCGCTATCAAAAATTCAGAACTAGTTATTGCTCAAGTAAATCCAAAAATGCCCAGAACCTTTGCTAAAGCAGAAATTCCCCTGGACATGATCGATTACCTTGTCGAAAAAGAAGAAGATATATTAGAGCTAGCAGTTCCTGAAATTGATCTTGTATCTAAAAAAATAGGGGAACACATCACTCGCTTAATCGGCGATGGGGATACTCTCCAGTTGGGGATCGGTAAAATCCCTAATGCTCTTTTGGCTAACTTGAAGAATAAAAATGACCTCGGGATTCACACAGAAATGTTCTCTGATGGAGTTATCGATCTATGCAAAAATGGTAATATCAACAATCGAAAAAAAGGGATTCACAATGGCGTTTCTGTAACTAGCTTTGTTTTTGGAACCCAGAGATTATATAACTTTGTTCATGAAAACTCTCAAGTGGAATTCTATCCTTCCGAATATGTCAATGATCCCTACATTATTAGCCAAAACAAGCAAATGGTATCCATTAACTCCGCCATTCAACTCGACTTAACCGGGCAAGTTTGTGCAGATAGCATGGGAACTAAGTTTTTTAGTGGAATTGGAGGACAGGTAGACTTTGTCCGAGGAGCCCGCAGATCTATTGGAGGACGTTCCATTATTGCCCTTCCCTCCACCGCCAAAGGGGATAAAATTTCACGAATTGTCCCCCAACTCAGTGCCGGAGCAGGAGTAGTTACATCACGCGGAGATGTCGAGTACATTGTGACAGAGTACGGGATTGCTTACTTGCATGGTAGGAGTATTCGTGAACGAGGGCTCTCTCTCGCTCAAATTGCCCATCCTAAGTTTCGCGAAGAGCTTCTTTCCTACTTGAAACAAAAGCACTACGTTTACACAGACCAAAACATTTCGACTGTCGAAAATGAGAAAATTCAAAACCTGATTCCAGAAAGTAAAACTTTCCGAGACAAAACTATTTACTTTCGGCTGCTCCAGCCCTCGGACGAAAGAGCTATTCAAGACTTTTTTTACAGCCACGACCCCGAAACGGTTTACTACCGCTACCTTTATCCTAAAAAAAATATGCCTCACAAAGAAGCAAAAAATTTAGTTACTGTAGATTATAATAAAGATATGGCCGTAGCTGGTTTTGACTCCCCTCATCCTTTTGCTAAAATGGTCTGTATCGCTCGCTATATCCGAGAAAAAGACAACTCCGCTGAAAAAGCCACAGTCATTCGGCACGAATACCAACGTATGGGCATAGGCAGTTTCCTCATGGAACTTTTAATCAAAACCGCCCAAGCCCAAGGTATCAGTGAGCTCAAATCCTACGTTTCTAGAAGCAACAGCGGAATGATTCACATTTTGAAAAAGTACGGATTTGCCCCTCGTTGGGAAGAGAAATACCAGGACGACGTTTACTTTTTAGCGATC
Source organism: Planctomycetota bacterium (assembly GCA_029260735.1). GTDB lineage: Bacteria > Planctomycetota > Uabimicrobiia > Uabimicrobiales > Uabimicrobiaceae > JAJDCR01. Next base: position 9,549 of record JAJDCR010000011.1, on the reverse strand, counting down.
AATCCTGAGGAGTCAAAACAATCGCCTCTTCCGTAATTTCTAGATCCTTAAATTTTTGCAAAATCTTTGCCTTTTCAGGGTCTTTGTATAAACGGTGGGCAAGATTTTCTTCTCGAAACTTACTTACTAGCCAATCCGGCAGAGGCTCATCTTTAACAGACAAAGTATCCAAGGTTATAATAAAAACCCCATTTTTTAAGTACACATTAAAGCTCGCTTCGGCATTAAAATAACGGTTTGCTAAGTTGGGTAGTTGATCACGTAAAATCTGGGGAATTTTTTGGAAATCATTCGATTTCCTCATGTTCTTCATCGGTATGCTCAACTGTCCCTTAACCTTTCCATCAGATATAGTTAGGTAAAGTTTATCACGAAGTTCCTCATTTTGAGTAACTAAAACATTCAACTCTCTGGCAGTAACGACCAAAGGGGCGGGAGTTTCATCATTCTCAATTTTTTGGATAAACAAACCGACTTTCTGTCGCACGAGTAGAGTTTCTTCTTCGCTAGCATTTACTTCCGGTAACTCTACCGGAGAAGTTTCCGTGTATTCATAGGCCATATTATTTAGCTGACGAAAGATAAAAATAGGAACTACCACACTTAGTATCAGCATAAGGATAAAACCATAAAAGGCACAACCTCGTTTTTTCTTTTGAACTTGTTCTGTTTTTTGATCGAACAATTTATTCTCCTTGAGAGTTACTATCTTGAGTTTTTATCACTAAAACAGGGCAATTAGCATAGCGGACAATATACTCGGCCACGCTACTGAGCATAATTCGCTCAAGCCCTTTACTTGCACGCGTTCCCACAATAAGAAGATCGACTTGGTTTTGATTAGCAAACTCTGTAATTTGCCGAGAAGGATTTCCTTCTAGTAAATGAGGGATCGTTCCCGCCCCCAGATTTAAACAAAGTTCATAGAGAAGCTCTTTCCCTCTTTTTTTATTTTCTTCCACATATTTTCCAATCGATTCGCTAGAGTCAGGCAAAAAATAATAAGGGGCAGGAATTTTTACTATATGCTCATCAAAAACATGAATAACTTCTATTTGAGCTCCTAGTTGTTTAGCAAGTGTAAGAGCATAATCCGTTGCAGCCTGAGAGCTTTCCGAAAAATCGGTCGCCAGCATGATACGGCTAACCTTATCCATCTAAAAACCTCATTTTTATTAATTTCCAAATAAGACTTCGTGTTAAAAAATGTTAACTTTGTAAGTTAACTTAACATAAAAGATAACTTTCATTTCCTAAAATGCAAGTGGATCGACATTTTTTTATTGATATATCTTCTAATGCAGTAAAAAAACAGAAAAGAAAAAAATATTGGAACACCCTTTGCAAAGAACATTCCATAGAAATAAAGAATTTTTCTATAGTGGTAATCCATGTTTTAGGTTCAAACTATAATTTTAAAATCTGTTTAAGGAATTAGCTATGCAAGAACGAAAAGATAAATGGTCAGTGGGAGAGTGGATGACCTCTAACCCGGAAATGGTCCCTCCTACTATGCCTGTACGAGATGCTTTTTTCCAAATGAGAATCGAAGGATACAGACATTTGCTTGTTGTTGAAGATAAACAATTACTAGGAATTGTAACAGACCGTGATCTACGGCGCCCTGATGTAACTAAAGACTCTGATGGCTGGGATGATTTTTATCGCCTAGACGAAAACTACCAAGTAAGTGACATTATGACTATTGATCCCAAAACTTTGACTTCTCATGATAAGTTAGAAAAAGCTCTTGATCTTTTTGTGGGGGAAAAATTTGGAGCTATTCCGATTGTCAACAAAAACAAAGAAGTCATTGGAATACTTACCAGATCAGATGCTTTATCTGCCTTCCAAAGCGCTCTAAAGTTTTCTGGAGACGCTCTTCGTCAGCACTAAGCAATTAAGTCACAAAAGTGTTACTTAAAAATAAACCAAGTTTTTATAAAAGAAGCTCATAATGAGATTGATTATGCTTTCTTATTTTTGCTAGAATAGGGCCGTTTTCATAAGTGAATGAAAAACGGCCCTTGCCGTTTACTTTATTATTATCCCCTATAAACATCTTATATGTAACAGTTTAAAACAGTAATGGTTTATATACGATTTTAAATAAATCTGAACCGAGTCTAAAAGGAGCCTTCATGGCAGCTCAATTCAATTTAGAACAGTATGGAATCAATGTTTCCGATATCATTAGAAATAGCTCTCCCGCTCGTCTGTATGAAATTGCCTTGGGAAGCGAAAAAGGATCAGCAATTGTCAATTCAGGAGCGCTCGCTATTGTTTCTGGCGCAAAAACTGGTCGTAGCCCAAAAGACAAGAGGCTCGTAGATAGTGCTCCCAGTAATCAAGATATTTGGTGGGGTGATGTCAATATTAAACTTGACGAGCATACCTTCATGATTAATAGAGAAAGAGCTATCGACTACCTCAATACCAGAGAGATGATTTATGTTGTCGATGGTTTTGCAGGTTGGTCTACCACCCATCGTCTGAAGGTTCGTATCATTTGTACCAGAGCATACCATGCCCTCTTCATGCACAATATGCTAGTTCGTCCCACAACAGAAGAGCTAGAAAACTTTGGAGACCCAGACTACGTCATTTACAATGCAGGGCTGTTTCCTGCCAACCGTCATACCTCCCATATGACCTCCAAAACGAGTGTAGACTTATCTTTCGAAAAAGGAGAGTTTGTCATTCTAGGCACAGGGTATGCTGGAGAGATGAAAAAGGGTGTCTTCACTATTATGAATTACTTGATGCCTAAAAAGAATATTCTTTCTATGCATTGCTCTTGTAACGAGGGAGACAACGAAGATGTTTCTCTTTTCTTTGGACTTTCCGGAACAGGAAAAACTACTTTATCAGCAGATCCTCGTAGAAAGTTAATTGGAGACGATGAACACTGCTGGAGCGATGAGGGAGTTTTTAACATAGAGGGCGGATGCTATGCAAAGTGTATCGACCTAACTCACGAAAAAGAGCCAGAGATCTACGATGCTATCCGCTATGGAACCGTCCTTGAGAATGTTATATACGACAAAGACAGTCGCAAAGTTGACTACACAAATAGTTCCATCACCGAGAACACCCGCGCTGCTTACCCGATAGAGTATATTAATAACGCCAAGATTCCTTGCCAAGGTGGGCATCCTAAAAACATTGTTTTTTTAACCTGCGATGCATTTGGAGTTTTACCTCCTGTAAGTAAACTGACTCCTACTCAAGCAATGTATCACTTCATCAGCGGTTATACTGCCAAGGTCGCAGGTACCGAGATGGGAGTAACCGAGCCTCAAGCAACTTTTTCCGCTTGCTTTGGAGCTGCTTTTTTAGTTTGGCACCCAAGCAAATATGCCGAAATGCTCGCAGAAAAGATGGAGAAACATGGAGCTAAAGCTTGGTTAGTAAACACAGGATGGTCAGGAGGAGCCTATGGAGAAGGATCACGAATGAAGTTATCTTATACTCGTGCAATCATTGATGCCATTCATTCTGGCAACCTTGCCCAAGCCCAAACAGTGCCAGATCCTGTTTTTAAATTTGAAGTTCCTACCACTTGCGAAAACGTTCCCGAATCCATTTTACAACCTCGCCAAACTTGGTCTAATCCAAAAAAATACGATGAAACCTTGTCTAAATTGGCTCGACTTTTCCAAAACAATTTCACTCAATATGAGAGCGGTTGCAAAGCAGAGATAGTTGATGCCGGGCCTAAACTATAGAAATGGAAGAAATATTAAAAGCAAGCGCAATAGAACTAGCTAAAGGCATTCGAGAAAAAAAATACTCTTCTCAAGAAGTTCTCTCTGCTTTTTTACAAAATATTGCTCAGCATAATCCTCGACTCCATGCCATTATTACTTTGGATGAGCAAAGAGCCAAAAAGCAGGCCATACAAGCAGATCAAGCGCTCGCAGAAGGAAAGATCATCGGGGCTCTTCATGGAGTTCCGATGACTGTTAAAGATTCCTATGCCACAGAGGGAATACGGACAACTTATGGAATCCCCTTCACACGCAATCATGTCCCAACACAAGATGCTACCGCTGTTGCTCGCTTGCGAAAAGCTGGAGCCATTGTTTTTGGAAAAACAAATATCCCCCTGGCTTGTTACGATTGGCAATGTAAACAACCAGGCTTTCCTCGCGCTAACAACCCCTGGGATATCAACCGTACTCCTGGGGGTAGCTCTGGCGGATCGGCCGCTGCTTTAGCTGCTCATTTTACACCCTTAGAGCTAGGGAGTGACATCGCAGGCTCTCTAAGAGTTCCCGCTCATTTTTGTGGTGTGTACACCATTCGTCCTACAGACAATATGGTCTCACGAGCGGGTCACATGTCAATACCAGGTTTTCTTCACACAGTACGTCATTTTGTTTCTTGTGGGCCCATGGCTCGTAACATAGACGATCTTCGCTTAGCTCTAAAAATTATCAGTGGGCCAGACTCCAGACAATGGGAAATCCCTCCCAGCCCTCAAGTTTCCCAGTCTTCCTCGCTCCTACGCGATTTAAAAATCGCTTGGGTCGGACAATTTGACTCTACCCCGGTATGTCCTGACACAACAGCAACAATGGAGCAAGTAGTTTCTTCTTTAGAAAGACAAGGAGCCTTCGTTAAAGAAACTTCTCCTAAGGGATTTACTATGTCGCAAGCTTTCGAAACTTGGTGTTTAATACACGGATTTGAGTTTGCCGCAACTTTTCCTTTTCCTCTGCGTAGTGCTCCTTTTCGATGGCCTTGGCGTTCAGGAATTATAAAAGCGGTCTTTGGAGGAGGAGAGTTCACCCATCATCTTGGTCGAGGTTTATCCTCCACTCCTCATTCCTATTTCAAGGCTCTTGTCAATCAAGACAATTTAGTCGCCAAGTGGGAAAATTTTTTCTGCGACTGGGATATTTGGATTACTCCCGTGGGTGCTATACCAGCTTTTACCCATCGTCGAACAGGAAAAGAATTTTCTATTAACGGGAAAAAAACACCTTACACAGCAGCAATGGGGGTATACAGTTGCCCTACAGCAGTTTTTGGACACCCTATAGTAGTTATTCCAGCAGGTATTAGCCAAGAAGGGCTTCCTATTGGTATACAAATTCATGGCAAAAGGTGGGACGACTATCGTCTTTTGGACATCGCTCAAAATATTGCCCAAGCATTACCTTCACCTCGCACAGCCCCACTGACATAATAAGTAATGAGAGGAAAATTTTCCTTTCATTACTTCCCCTTCTCTTTTTACAAGCAAATAAATTTAAACTCAAACCTTCAGGAAAATTTCTGGTTAAAAATACCTAAAAAGAGTTTCATTTTAGTAAAAGGTACTTAAAAATCACTGAAAATACCTTTTTTTGGTAATTTGATAATCAGTTTGATATAATCCCTTCTTCTTTTCGCTTGAATAGTGAGAAAACAGAAAAAGGAATAGCAAAGTTTTCATTCATCCAAAAAAACATCAACAAATGAACAATCAGTAATGATTTTATTAAGTGTTTCTTACACTTATGACGTAATTTAAGGAAAGCATAGTGCCTCATTTATCTCCTGAAACTCAAAAACAACTTGTCTCTTTAGCAAAGAATTATGCTCTTAAGCTCCCAGAAAGAGTGGGTGAAATCAAAACCGTTTGGGAAAAACTAAAAGAAGAAAACAAACAAGAATACCTAGTAGAGCTGGAGTTTTTACTGCATAAAATACAAGGATCCAGTGGCACTTTTGGGTTTGATGCAGTTAGTGAAAAGTCCAAAGATATGGAAGTTTTTGTTAAAGAAATTTTGGTTTCTAACGAGGCATTCCAAAAAGAATCTGCTAACAAATTAGAAAAATATGTCCAAGATCTTCTCGCTTTAGTAGAAAATCCATACTCAACATATTTTTTAGAAGAAGAAAGTAAAGAAATAGAGTCAGAGAAACATCTATTCATTGTTGACCTAAGAGACGAGGCAGACGAACTATCGAAGCAAATCACTCCTTTTGGTTTTGCCACATACACATTTGGTTGTCTGGATCTCCTCAAGGAAGCTCTTAAAAATAACTCTCCTCTTGGTGTTATTATTGATTTAAAATATCTAGTAGGTAATGAAAAAGATATTGCGGAAATTCAAGAGATGAAACCTTCTCTCACTCTTATTGTAATCTCTAGTCGCCAAGACATAGAAGCTCGTTTACAAGCAGTAAGGTCAGGAAGCCACGCTTATTTCACTAAGCCTCTTAACATTAGAGAATTACTCAAAAAGCTGAAAGGTAGCAAACAAAAAAGAATTTCTCAGCCTTATCGCATTATGATTGTTGATGACGATGTCGAGTTAATGCAGTATTTTTCCCTTATTATCCAACAGTCAGGTATGCTAGTAACAACAGTGGACAATCCTCTCAATGTAATGGAGCCAATGAAGAACTTCAAACCCGACTTAATTCTATTAGATATAAATATGCCTGGGTGCAATGGATTAGAATTAGCGAGTATTTTTCGACAACAAGAAGAAAATTCAGATATTCCGATTATCTTTCTATCTGCTGATTCAAGTCTTGACAATCGCATGATAGCAAACGATTTGGAAGCCGACGATTTTTTAACCAAGCCCATAGAAGCAGAGCACCTTGTTCTTGCCATCAAAAACCGTGTTAAAAGATCTAGAAACGAACGCCAATTGCAAGAACAACTGCAAATGGAGCATAAAAAACAAGATCGAGCAGAAGAACGTATTCGAATTGCTGAGCAAGAGTCTAAGAGTTTGCAACAGCTCTACCACAGTGGTGACCTACAGCCAGGATTTGTTTTAGAAGGTAGCGAAGGAGAATCCTATACCGTAGACAACATCTTAGGCAAAGGGGGAATGGGAGTCACTTACGTCGCAACTCGTAAAACAGACAAAGAGAAAGTAGTATTAAAGACCTTATTACCCAAACATATAAACGATACATCTATCCTGATCCGATTCATCCAGGAAGCTCGGACAATTTTAAACTGCAACCATCCTAATTTAGTCAAAGGGTTTGATATCTACCAAGGTAAAAATTTTAGTTACTTTGTTATGGAGTATGTAGAAGGTAGATCGGTCGAAGATGTGCTCAAGCGGCAAAACTGGATTTATCCTGATGACGCCTTAAAAATAGTTATGGATATTGCTCAATGCTTGGTCTATCTGGAGAGAAATGGTCTAGTCCACCGCGATATAAAACCAGACAACATTATCATTGACCAAAAACAGGTAGCAAAATTAGTTGATTTTGGAATCGTCAAACTAACAGACAAAAATTATAATCTCACCACCGAAGGGTTTATGCTGGGAACTCCTGACTATGTTTCCCCTGAACAAATTTATGGGGAACAAGTAGATATTAGAAGCGATATCTACAGTTTAGGAGTGACTTTTTATCGGATGGTCACCGGAATGCCTCCTTTTGACGGAGATAGTGTTATGGAGATTTTGCAAAAAAGATTGCATGAGCCTCCCACAGCGGCATACTTAATAAATGCTGTTGTTCCTTTAGCTATCTCAAATGTTATTGATAAAATGATTCAAATTGAGTTGGACAAAAGACCTCAAACAGCAGGAGCTCTTGTCCGAGAGTTAGAAAATTTACGCTAAGGGAGTTCCCCTAAAGTACATTTGCGTTAAAGCGCATTAAAAAGAGTAGGAAAGGAATAAAAATAAAATGAGCGCGAGTGAATCAGAGCCATCCCTTGATTTTATCCGCACTATTGTGGCTGAAGACTTAAAAAATAACAAACATGAGCGAATAATCACAAGATTTCCTCCTGAACCAAATGGTTATTTACACATAGGACATGCTAAATCTATTTGTTTAAATTTTGGTATTTCCTTGGAGTCTAAAGGAGTTTGCCACCTTCGTTTTGATGATACAAACCCGACCAAGGAAGACACAGAGTATGTAAATTCCATAAAAGAAGATGTCAAGTGGCTCGGTTTTGATTGGGGAGAAAATCTTTTTTATGCATCTGATTACTTCGACAAACTCTATGGATATGCCGTAGAGTTAGTTAAAAAAGGAAAAGCTTACGTTTGTAGCTTAAGTGCGGAGGAAACCAAAGATTACCGAGGCAACTTAAAAGAGCCTGGAAAAAATAGTCCCTACCGAGACCGCAGTGTAGAGGAAAACTTAGAGCTACTAAAAAAAATGAAAGCAGGTGAATGCGCAGAGGGAGAACACATCCTAAGAGCTAAAATTGACATGACTTCTCCCAACCTGAATATGCGCGACCCAGCAATTTATCGCATTCGTAAAGCCCATCATCACCGAACAGGTGATACCTGGTGTATTTATCCTATGTATGATTTTGCCCATGGGTTATCCGATGCTATCGAAAAAATTACTCACTCTATATGTACTCTAGAGTTTGAAAATCATCGACCTCTCTACGAGTGGTTCTTAGAACAACTCGATGTTCCCTCGGAACCAAAACAAATAGAATTTGCTCGACTGAATCTAACTTACACTTTGATGAGTAAGCGTAAGCTACTAGATTTAGTAAATAGTGGAGTTGTCAATGGTTGGGATGATCCTAGGATGCCAACTATTGCAGGTATTCGAAGAAGAGGCTACACTCCCAAATCCCTTCGTCGGTTTTGCGAAAAAATCGGAATCAGTAAACATGATAGTGTCACCGAATTAAATTTACTAGAGTACTGTGTGCGTGAAGATTTAAACGAGACGACTCCTAGGGTTATGGGAATTCTCAACCCTCTCAAAGTAGTTATCGAAAACTATCCAGAGGGAGAAGTCGAAGAGATGGAGGCTCCCTACCATCCAAAAGATGAAAGCATGGGAAAACGCAAATTGCCTTTTTCACGAGAAATATATATCGAACAAGAAGATTTCATGGAAGACCCTCCCAAAAAATTCTTCCGCCTAGCGGTAGGCCGTGAAGTTCGTCTTCGCTATGCTTATGTTATTTATTGTGAAGAAGCCATCAAAAACGAAAAGGGAGAAGTGGTCGAACTACGATGCAAATACGATGTCGATACCAGAAGCGGTAGTGGCCAAGTAAAGCGCAAAGTAAAAGGAACGATCCACTGGCTTTCCGCAGCCCATGCCATCAAAGCAGAAGCGCGTCTCTACGAAACACTATTCCTAAGCGAAAACGCCGAAGAAGGAGAAGACTACCGAGAGAACCTAAACCCTAATTCTCTCAAAGTAGCAGAGTGCTACATAGAGCCCAGCCTCAAAGATGCCGAAGTAGGAAAATCCTACCAATTTGAAAGAAACGCCTACTTCTGTGTAGACAAAGATTCTACCCCAGAGAAACGCGTCTTCAATCGAACAGTAACTCTAAAAGACGGTTGGGGTAAGATTAAGAATAAGTAGGAGTGCTGTCGAAATCCTTATAGGGAGAGCAAAGCTTATCTGAAACCGTTTTTGAAAAAGATAATAGGTCGAAGGTGATTTCGTTTCTCTAGCCCTTGAAAAGCGGAAGATTAGGTTTTCTTGAAAATTAGGTTTTACCAGGCGTAACGGACAACCACGAGGGTCCTTGCGGACGGCCTTCGTAGTTGTCCCTACATTACATCACCTGCGAATTCA
>JAJDCR010000002.1 GCA_029260735.1 Planctomycetota bacterium | reverse complement strand
GATAACGATGGTAGCTTTTATTTGTTTTGTGAAGATTTCTTAATCGTCTCGTTGAGAAATTTTTTTACCTGATATTTTGAGATCCATAATTATCCTGATAAGGAAAATTACAACCCTCTCTTTCCAAAAATTCCTGCCAATACTTATCAATGCGAGCTTGCTGGTGTGAGGTTAGAAGAGTAGATGAGTTTTGTTTTTTGCCACTGCGGATCATAGAGCCCTTATTCAAACTCAAAGGAGACATTCTCCCTGGATAAAACTTGTTATCGATTGATTTCATGTACTCAAAAGAGCTTAAGTAAACGACTCTGTCAAGTTCTTCTCTTTCTAATTTTACGCCCATGAATTGAGCAATTTTTTTTACAATTCCGGGAAGATCGTCCTTCATTTCTTCATAGGTTAAAAAAAGCACATTGCTACGATGCCGCCATTGCCAGTAGCCGCTGAGGAAAGTTCCCCAGGGGCCGTGCATAGCTAAGTTCGATAGAAAAATTTCTAACCAAGTATCCACCGATGGCATGAGTTTTCCTAGGACAACAGAACGAGCAAAGAAATAACTAGAAACAAAAACATCTTTCGGATCACGAATAACACAAATATACTTAGCTTCCTCGTTGTAAGGAACATCGGGAGCCATTAAATGAGTTTTTATTGCTCGTAAACCTGTTATAGACGGATGAGAGTCATTAATAAGAGGAATAGCAAAATCTTTAACAGGAACATCGGGCCAAGAAACGACATCGTGGATACTTTCGTATTCTCCTTTTCCCCGGTGAGCGATTTGATGAACAATTTGCATTGTCCAGTTGGTGCCACTCTTAAAATAGGAACAGATAAAGACATCATTGGACTTGGGGGAATATTGATCAAAGGCTTTTTTTGTGCTATTGATTTTGAGAGATATGGGCCAAAAGAAAATCCGAAATAAGGCGTGTTCCTTTCCCAGAAAACGAGAAAGTTGGAAAATGACACGTAATAAAAGGATAATCGGGGTTAACAAAATATGAATGCAATAGACGATTTTTTTTTGCTTATCTCGTTTTCGTTGTAGTCTTTGGAGATTATTGGGCATGTTGAACTATCCTATAAACTAGCTGCGCAAACCAACGCCTCGTTTTAAAAGATACAGGTTTAAGCTAAATAAAATTATGGTAAAGAGGATTAAGATAGATAAACCAGCAAATATGTTGATATCGGAAATTCCTAGAAAGCCATAGCGGAATCCACTAACCATATAAAGAATGGGATTTATTTGAGAGATACTACGCCACAGAGGAGAAAGTAATTCTATCGAGTAAAAAACCCCTCCTAAGTATGTCAGGGGAGTAAGGATGAAGGTGGGAATAATGTTGACATCATCAAATTTTTGAGCAAAAATTCCATTTAAAAGACCGGCAAGAGAAAAAACGATGGCGGTTAGAACAACAAAGCAAATGAGCACGCCTAGATGGGCAATGCTGAGTTTTGTGAAAAAAATGGAGACCACCATGACTAAGAAACCAACCATCAGTCCTCGGGTTACTCCGCCTGCAACATAGCCTAGAATAATAATACCATTTGAGGCGGGAGAAACGAGAATTTCTTCAATACTTCGTTGAAACTTAGAACTAAAGAAGGAAGAAGAAACATTCATATAGGAATTTGTTATCACAGACATCATAATGAGTCCAGGGACAATGAACTCCATGTAGCTAAAGCCTTGCATTTTATCGATTTGTGAGCCAATGAGGTTTCCAAAGATGACAAAGTAGAGAGCCATAGTGATGATCGGAGGAATTAGAGTTTGAGTCCAAATTCGCATGAAACGATTGAACTCTTTGCGGAAAATAGTCATAAAAACAATGTAGTGTTCCTGGAAAGTCATTTTTTTTCCCCTTGCACGAGATACATAAACAGCTCCTCTAGTCGATTGGATTTGTTACGCATGCTGCATACTTGAATTTGATTTTCCGTAAGAAACTGGAAAAACTCATTGATATTGTTCGTTTTGAGGACTTCCACTTCGAGGGTTGTTTCATCTATTAAGGTGATGGGGTATTTTGGATGTTCTATTTTTTTTGATAGAGGTTCTTTGAGATCAAAAACAAAGATTTCTCGGTCCAATCTTCCCAGAAGATCTTTTGTTTTGGTGTTTTCGATAATATCCCCGTTGTCAATAATGGCAATATTCCGACACAAGTTCTCCGCTTCTTCCAAATAATGGGTGGTCAGAATAATGGTGACTCCTTCTTGATTAAGTTTGGTTAAAAAACGCCACATATCGCGGCGAATTTCAATATCCACTCCCGCTGTTGGCTCATCTAAAATAAGCAACTTCGGGTGATGGATGAGAGCACGAGCGATCATTAAGCGACGTTTCATTCCCCCCGAAAGAGTTTTTGATATGCTGTCACGTTTTTCCCAAAGACTTAGTTGCTTGAGAAACTTCTCTGCCCTTTCCATAGCCGTTTTTCGGTCTAAAGCATAGTATCCTGCTTGGTTAGTAACAATATCAATTACTTTTTCAAATATGCTGAAGTTAAATTCTTGAGGAACAACTCCTAAGCAGCGCTTTGCTGCGACCAAGTCAGTATCTAAATCATGCCCAAAAATTTTAACTTTACCTGCGCTTTTATTAACCAAGCTAGTGATAATACCAATAGTTGTCGATTTCCCCGCTCCATTGGGCCCCAAAAGAGCAAAAAAATCCCCTTCTTTTACTCGAAGGTCAATCCCTTTTAGAGCGTGAACTCCATTGCTGTATGTCTTAGATAATCCTTCGATATAGAGAGCATCCATGTTTCTCAATTTCTTTCTGTTTTGATAGGGAGTTTTAAAGCTTCCTTAAATATAAAGTCTTAGCAGATTAGTAAAGGTCTCTTAATGGGAAATAGGAGGAAGTTCAAAAAGTATGGAGGGAAAAAAATTTGTTGGTTAGGAGACACGTGAACACCTATAGTTTATTATGGGGTTTGACAGGTGCCCACGATTTTTGCCGAAAAAATTAGCCTAAAGAAGTCGCCTTTTTTTTCAAAAAGGTGATGATATCATCTGACTCATATTGCCAATTACCGTCAGGATGTTTAAGGCAAGGAACCATAGTTTTCCCTCCTCCTTCTCGGAGATCATTTTTGTGCTTGGAGTTAAAGACGTTTCTTGTTTCGACTTTTAGTCCTAGTCTCCAAAGGGCCCATTTTACTTTGTAGCAAAATGGGCAGAGAGGTTGAGAGTAGAGGATATAGCTCTCTAGGTTTCTTTTCACGCTCTCTAGGTTTCTTTTCACGCTTGAACTTTCTTTTAGAGAAGATCTTTTGTATAGTGATTATTAGACATAACCATCCGAGCTTTCATAATAGCATTACCCAGTTTGCGCATATTTTTGAAACGATCTTCAGGGCTTTTTGCAATGGCTTTGGCGATGATATTTTTTACGGTAACAGGAACATCGTCCATTTGATCCCAAGTTTTTTCTGTTTTTCCTTGGAGCTTATTTTCGAGGACTTCATTGACATCTTTCCCAGCATAGAGTTTTCGTCCAGTTATCATACGATACAAAATGCATCCTAAAGCTACTTGGTCGACGGCACGAGAAACGTTGTCTTTGGTGATTTGCTCACATGCCATGTAGCTTGGAGTTCCAAAAATATGTCCTTCGGCCACGCCCATTTCTTCGTAGCTAATATTTGCTTTGTCTCCCAGATAAACACTGCATCCAAAGTCTAAAAGAGAAACTTCTAAAGTAGAAGCGACGACAAGAATATTTTGCGGTTTTATATCAAAGTGAAGTATACCCTTACTGTGAACTTGGATGAGGATATCAATGAGTTGCTGAGCAATGTAAAGAGCTTCATCTACTTTGAAAGTTCCTTGGCGCGTAATGATATCACCTAAGGCTTCGCCTTTGAGCATACACTGAACAAGGAAGGCTCCTTTGCTCGTTGTATAGATAAGGCGGCGCACTTGAGGAGTTTGATTGGATCCTTCTAGAGCCAAGAAAGAAAGTAGCTCTATGTAATAAGTGTATATAGTTGATTCATCTTCGGAGTGTTTTATAAAAACGAGCTCATTTTGTTCTTGGCTTAGTCCCACATAACAAGAACTTCGTTCATCGTGAAGAATTTCGGCAACATTTGTATAGCCATAAGAGTCTAAAAGTTCAATAGGGTTATCCGTATTTGTTTCAGAAACTCGTTCGTATCTGGGACGAGAATTATGAAGAGAAGGATCTATTTTGTGGTATCCTAAAGCAGGAAAGAGTTTTCCTCCCTCATAGGCTCTCATCATAAAAGGAGGTATTTCTTTTTTTACCTTTTCGAGGTTAGGTTCTTCCTCTTCTATAAGAGTTTCTTCGTAGACATCATCTTCTTCTTCCGTTATTTCTTCTTGGGATTCTTCTTTTTTGGCTTTAGAAGGAGTGACTGCTGGATATGCTAGAGGGCCTTTTTTGGTAGCTTCCTTTTTCTTTTTCTCCTTTATGCGAGGATCTCTAGTAACAAATTGGAGTCTACGAGTATGGTATTGGCGGTTGTGTTCATTTTGCTTTGATAGGATATGTTCGACTTCTTCTCGAGTTAGGTAACCTAACTCTATCATGATTTCTCCGAGCTTCTGTCCTTTTCTGTCGGTGACGGAGCTTAGTAAAGCATCATTAACCTCATCTTGAGTTGATAGATTGGCTAAAATAGCTGCTCGTCCAAAAGTCATGTTCTTTGTTTTTCTTTGACTAGATACATCTAATTCGTTGCTGTTTTGTTCGGAAACTCCGGTTTCGTTTTTCAATTCCTCTGCATCCATAGCATTTCCTTTGTCCTATAAATATTTGAAGGAAGATATTGAAGAGGACATTATAACAAAATTTTACTTGATAAACAAGGTGTCTGAAAAAAACTCAAAAGGTATTTTGAAAAAGATAAGCAAAAAAAAAAGTAGTTTATGCAAAGAACATTTTAGAAGATATTTTTATCTTTCTTCAAAATTGTTTGCATAAACTACTTTTGCTAATTTATAAGTCTGCAAAAAGTTGCTTCACTTAGAAACTATCGAGATGTTTTAAGCTAATTCAGGAAAAATGGATGTTTCATTATATATATTTGTGGAGATGACTAAGCATGCTCCAAAGTGAAACTTTTCCTGGAAAACATTTAATTCTTCAGCTGCTAAACCCATGATAATCACCTTTTTAGTAGGCTAACTCAGGAAAAAGAGCGGTTTCTGATTCAATGTTAGTTGCAACAACATTGCAAATATCAAAACTTATTTCTTCAGTAAATTCTCGGAATTCTTCAGCAGAAAGACCCATGATAACACCTCATTTTATGTTTTAGTTTTTATGGGAAGATTAAAAGTTGTCTCTATCTAAGACATATTGTTTACTTTTAATACTGTTATATATAATGAGCAACTAGCGTGCCAAAAAAACAGGTTGAGGTTCTATGGGCTTTTGCGCCGATTGACTTAATCTAGCTGCAAAAAAAAAATGGCTATCTGGAGCTTTTACTGCAAAAAAAAAATGTCACTGCATTATTTTTTGCAGTGACATTTTTGTATTGGAAAGCTCTTTTTGTATGGGAAAGTTATAGATAATTGATAATTAGCTGTGCTTTTTTCGCATTCCTATGAAAGCTAAAGCCATCAAAGAAAAAATGTAAGTGGATGGCTCTGGAACAGCTGGGGCAGAAGGGGGAGTTAATGCCTCGTTGAAAGTGAAGTCATCAATAGAAATATTGGAACTGCCAGGATCTATAGAGTCCCAAGTGAATGTTTTAATTCCTGTCCAGTTAAATGTAACTTGTTGCCATATTGCAGTAATTTGAATCTCCAGCGAGTTTACCACATTGCCTATATCGTCCAAACCTTGGAATCGTACCGTGGTCGGATTTGCTTGACGTGTGTCTGCATGGACAAAAGTACTGTTCAAATCAAATGTGCCAAGATTTTTTTGGAATGTCCCGACTTGGCTATTAAAGTTCACCATAATATTCTGGCCACTATTGGCCCCATTGACTAAACTACTACAAGCTATGGCACTATTAATTCCCGCGGTATTTCCTTGAATGGTAAAACCACCGATATTTTGGCCAGCCCCACTTACATTACAGTTACCGGGTGTGGCAAAAGCTTCAAAGTCGATTACTGTTGCCTGGATTGTCGAAGCAAGTAATGAAGTTAGTAAAATAATGAATATGAAGAGTATGTGCTTTGCTGAGTACATGATTATTTCTCCCGAAGATTTCATTTTCTATAGGTTAATAATTTAGCTTAAAGAGAAAACTTTATTTTTCTTATACATATAATATAGCACGAAAAAGTTAAATTATCAAGCAGTTTTGAAATTTTATCTTTAAACGTTTCCCTGTTTTTTCAGCAGACAACTTGCTTATTGTTATTGAGGGGAATTACTTTCCCAAAGCGTCTTTGTCGGCTAGAGAATTCCTTCATCGCTTGCTTTAAATCATCTTCGGTAAAATCTGGCCAAAAAGCAGAAGTAACCCAAAGTTCGGAGTAAGAAAGTTGCCACAAAAGAAAATTGGATACTCTCATCTCTCCCCCTGTACGGATGAGCAAATCAGGATCAGGCATATGAGCTTGATAGAGATGTTCTGATATGAGATCTTCGGTAACATCATCCGAATCAATTTCTCCTCGTTTTGCTTTATCTATGATATCTTTAACCGCATCAGTAATTTCTTTGCGTCCACTGTACGATAAGGCGAGACAAAGAGTCATGCCAGTGTTAGTGCTACTCATTTCACGAGTTACAGTGAGTTCTTTCTGGATTTCCTTAGGTAAGTTGTGGAGTCTTCCGATAGCAGTAAGTTGAATATTATTTTCCATGATGATATCGCGCTCTTTGACCAGAAATTTGCGTAGTAAGCCCATTAAAAAATTAATTTCGCGAGGAGGCCGTTGCCAGTTTTCTTGAGAAAAAGCATACAAAGTCAATTGTTTGACACCCAATCGAGCGCAAGAGGTCGTTATTTCTCGAACAGTTTTTGCTCCCTCTCGGTGTCCTAAAAACCGAGGCATACCTTTTTCTTGTGCCCAACGACCATTTCCATCCATAATGATGGCGATGTGTTGAGGAGTTTGTTCATCATACATGTCGCTTCTCCTAAAGGAGCTGAAGAGGATTCCAAAAGTCCAGAATGATAGATTGTTGTAATGTTTGGTGAGAAACCTAGTTTCTCGCTTTAGTCTATTTGAATATCTCGAACTAGTTTTTCTAAACGAGTAATATAGTCTTTAAAGGCTTCTTTACCTGAGTTTGTTAATTTATAGGAAGTATTTGGTTTTCTTCCTATGAATTTTTTTTCGGCTGTGATGTAGCCATTTTCTTCTAAAATACGCAGATGTCGGGCTAAATTCCCATCTGTTACGTTCAAAATTCCTTTGATCTCGATAAAAGATAACTCTTGTGGAGCAGTTAGGGCGGACATTATGCCTAGCCGAACTCTTTCGTGAATGACTTTATCTAAATCTACTAATTTATCTAAATCTGGTAGGTGGTTGTTGTTTTCCATATAATTTTAGCTACCATACCTACGAATAAGAGATACTCCGTAAATGATGTGATATCCACCAAAAGAAATTGCTAATAAGAGTAAAACATGGGGAAGGAAGAAAAGTAAAGTTAGCATTCCTGTAAAGATAAAAGCTGCTCCTAATCGTCTTACTTCTTGAACGGAAAACATACCGGCTGACCAAACCCCTAGTCCATAGAAAATCATCCATACAATAGGGATCCAATCTGTTTTTCCTTGCTTGGCAAAGAAAAAAGTTAAAAAACATCCGACTATAAGAGAAGGGCTTAAGGCAAAAAGAATGAGTTTGGATAAAGAGGATATAGCTGGTTGTTGGATTTTTTTTGCATTGCGTGCTATGAAGTAAGTGTTTACCAACACAGATATGATAAAAACTAGAAGCCAAGTTATTGCCAGTGGATAAGAAGCGGAGGTGTGCTCAAAAAGACGTATTTCTTCTGGGGAAAGATTGTTTTCTTTGAGAACCCAGTAGGAAATAGCACAGCCTAGTAAGGCGACTAAGCCAGAAGTAATACTTGCAATTCCTGAAAGATTTGTGTAACGAGACGATGTTGCCATGATCTCTCGAATATATTTTATATCTTGGAAGGCTTGTTCTTTGTCCATAACGTTCTATTTGACTTTCTCTTTCAGGGGGACTTTGCCCCCTTGTTTCCTAAAAAGTAAAACAAAATAAATAAAGTAAAATTATCTTAACCCTGATTTTTTACTTTGATTTACCTTGTACTTTATAATACAAAGTACTTTCTGGAAAGTCAACTAGTTTATGGAATTTTTCTACTCGTTTTTACCAAATTTTTTGATGAAGCCTTTTAAGCCTTTTAGCATGCCATCCATCTTTTCGTCACTATTTTCGAGATTTTTTCCTTCCAGATTAGAGAAGTGTTCGTCAATTAAACTGAGTTGTTGGCGAATTTCTTCGAGTTTAGTTGCTTCTGTTTTCTCTGATCCATGTTCTTTCTTTTCTCGCAGTTCTTTGAGGTTTTTTTCAAAAACAGCGAGAGCATCTTGGGCATTTTTGCTGACTTGTTCTTTGAAATTCTTGATTAGGTGATCGACAATCTCTTGTTCTATTTCCTCAAGCTTTTTTCGGATGTTATTGCGGAAATCCTCAAATATTCCCTTGGTTGGCTTGTGGGCAACTTTTCCTACTAATTCTTTGCATTTATCAAAGAAAGGAGCAAAGCGTTTTTCTACAGGAAAAGATAAACCAAACCCAATGGCTCCTCCGACTAAGGCTATGGCCGCAGGTATGACAGCTGTTCCAGAACCTATGGCAGCAACGGCAAAACTACCCACAAAATAAGCCATGCCCCCACGTATAACGATAGCAAATCCGTAATCAATGTAACCTGCTCCGCTAATTTCTTCCATGCCTATAGCAATAGAAGAGTTATTAATGGTGATAGCTGAGAAAAGAGCTTGGTGAGGAAGTTTTTTGGAAATTTCTTCTTGGGATATTTCAATAATATCTTGGCAACTCCGAACGAATTCCTTGTGCCTTTGGCTAAAAAGTCGATTAAAGTCGGCTAGTTGGGATTTTATTTTTTTGAGTTGTTCTTTGCGCAAGCGATAAACATTATAATCTCCATAAGAGTTTTCTAGCTCTTGCATGACAAAGTCAAAATCTTCTGTTAATAGGGTTGACTTTAATTTTTTGTGCGACTCCATCATTTTCAAGCTAGTGCGATCTGTAATCATTCCAATAATCGATTCATTCTCTTGGTGCTTTTCTTCCATTTTTCCAATTTGGGCATCTATTTCTTCGAGACTCTTTTTTAGAATATCTTCTCTTTCTTCGACCATAGAAATGAGTTCGCCTAAAATAAGACGGCCTTTACTTAGATAGCTTCCTAAGAGTTTTCTTCCTTTGTGCTCAGAAAGAAAACTATAGAGTCTTTCCTTAAACGTTAAAAAGCCACTTTCTTGGAGTTGCTTTTCTTCCTCGGCAGAAATTTTTTCGGCGGAATCTTTTGATATCACATTATAAGCACTGAGAGCGTCGATACTAAAAAGGTGGATGCTATGGATTTCTTTGAATTTATTTAATCCGTTTTGATCACGTCTATCCCCTATTTCTCGAAGAGTCTGGCCGATATCTTGATTACTGTATTTACTATCGAGCTCAAAGAATCCCAACTTGTGCAAGCTTTCTAAAGTTTGCGCTTCTAGAGCAACCCAATCTTGAAATTTATCTTTCGGGAGGTTTTGGACGAGGAAAATGTCTTGAATAGAGTCCTTGATTTGTTCGTAGAACCTCAGTTCGCTAGAACCAAAAGGAGGATAAGTTGAAACAACAACAGCAGCATGGCACTGAGTGACAAAATCTAGAGTGATTTTTTCGTGGATGTTGTTGACGGCTTCAAGACCGGGAGTATCTACAAAAATGATTTCTTTCTGAAGATCTAAAGTTGGTGAGCCATGGCGAACACTATGAACCCCTTTTTCATTGTCAGGATTTTTGCGAAAACTTACATACTCTGTTTTTTGAGAGGGATTAATTTGCTTTTCTTCTCCACTGTCAAAGACAACTAAGCATTCTTCTTCATCCGATTTATAAGTAAAGTTTAGGACGCCAGTAGAGATTCTTGTGTCGGAAGGAGAAATGTATTCTCCGGCCAAACTGTTCAAAAGAGTACTTTTACCAGCCTTGAATCTTCCTAAAACTCCTAAGAGGAAACGACTTTCTAAAAGATTTTGGGAGTAATAATACAAGTTACGGAGCAGTACTTTCTCCGCTTCGAGTAAATTAGGTTGTTGGTTGATTTCCTCAACGACTGGTTTTCCTTTTACTTTCAAATTTCCGTTGAAGACATTGTTTCCGACAATTTCCACTAGCTCTAAAAATTGTTGAGCTAAGGCTTCGCGGTCACGATTAAATTGGTCAAAGGAAGCTTCTCTGATGTTTGTTGGGTTCATAAAATCTCTCTCGCCAAGGTTTTAACTAGAATGTGATGAGCCGTAACCGAAACCGTAGCTTTTTTTTATCGTCGCTACGATTTCGGTTGTATTATCTTTATAAAGGAAACTTGTTTACAAAATGTTATTCGGGCTGCATAAAAGGGTACTCATAGGATGTAACAGAAGCAAAACTTCTTTTTACAGAACGTACGGATGTCCAGCGCATAAGATTTTGGGGAGAGCCGGCTTTGTCATTTGTACCAGAGGCTCGTGCTCCTCCAAAAGGTTGTTGGCCGACAACAGCTCCGGTGACTTTATCGTTGATATAGAAGTTACCGGCTGCATCTCTTAGTTTTTCGTAAGCGAGCTCAATAGCATGAGTATCTTGAGCAAAAACTCCTCCTGTTAGAGCATAAATAGATGTTTTATCACAAACATCCATGGTTTCTTCATATTTGTCTGCAGGATAAACGTAAATTGTTAAAACAGGACCAAATATCTCTTCTTCCATTGTCAGAGAATGAGGATTGCTTGTTAAAACTACGGTCGGTTCGATGAAATATCCCTTTGTATCATCATAGTTACCGCCAATTAAGATTTCAGAGTTTGCATCACTTTTGACTTTTTCGATATATTCTGTAATGCTGGCAAAAGCACTTTTGTCGATAACCGCCCCCATAAAATTACTGAAATCAGAGACATCACCCACCTTGATCGTTTTTACTTGGCCGAGAAGTTTTTCTTTGACTTCACCCCAGATAGAGTCCGGCATGTAGCAACGAGAAGAGGCTGAGCACTTTTGCCCTTGATATTCAAAAGAGCCTCTTGTCATTGCGGTGACTAGTTCATCGATGTTTGCTGACTCATGAACATAGATGAAGTCTTTTCCTCCGGTTTCTCCGACAATGCGAGGGTAACTTCGGTATTTTTCAATGTTTTCACCGATTGTTTTCCACATTTTTTGGAAAACAGGAGTACTGCCTGTAAAATGAACTCCAGAAAAATCTCGGTGTTGCATAGGAATATTACCAATAGAGGAGCCATCTCCTGGCACCATGTTGATAACCCCATCAGGAAGTCCTGCTTCTTTTAGAATTTTCATAAAAAAATAAGAAGAGTAAACAACACTGGAAGCAGGTTTCCAGACAACCACGTTACCCATAATAGCAGGTGAAGTAGGTAAGTTACCACCTATCGCAGTGAAGTTGAATGGAGTGATCGCATAAACAAAACCTTCTAAAGGACGGTACTCGGTCCAGTTCCAAACGGCTTTGCTTGATATTGGTTGTTCCTTTGCAATTTTTTCAGCAAACTTTACATTGAAGCGTAAAAAATCTACCAGTTCGCAAATAGCATCGATTTCAGATTGATGACAAGTTTTACTTTGAGCAAGCATCGTCGCTGCATTCATCAGACTGCGGTATTTTGTCGAAATGAGTTCGGCTGCTCGTAAGAAGATAGCTGCTCTATGAACTAGAGGTGTTGCAGACCATTTTTTCCGCGCGGCGAGAGCTGTGTTGATGGCGATTTCCATCTCTTTTGCACTGGCTTTGTGATAAGTCCCTAGTAGATGTTGATGATTGTGAGGAGGACGGCATTCTCCTAAATTACCAGTTTTGTATTCTTCTCCTCCGATTAAAATGGGAATTTCTACTGGAGTATTCTTCATCTCTTGGTACTTGTCTTGGAGAGCCTTTCGCCCAGTACTTCCTGGTGCATAGTCCCAAATTGGTTCATTGTAAGGTTCTGGTATTTCAAAATTCCCGATACTCATTCTATACCTACTTTCTTCTAAAATTGTGGTTGTAATGTTGGAATAAATTCTATATAAGGGGGTTCTGGAGATAAACCCCCAGAAAAATAGTTTTCTGTAAGGGCGTGTTCTCATTCAGCCCACCACGTTATGCAACTAGAAGTGGAATCAAAAGTTAAACCTCTAATCCCTCAAAACATTGTAAAAAAAGCTGAATGAGGACACGCCCTAATTTTAGGGGAAGTCTTTGATTCTTGCAATTAAAAATTTCCTCAAAAAAATTTTCTAGAGTGTGTTTCTCAAATTATTAAGAAATTAAGAAAAAATAGCCATGAAAAAGAATAGCCGTGATATAAAGGATAAAGAAGACCAAGATACAGTGGAGTCGCTCCAGGGGAAAATGGAAGAACTGACGGAAAGAGTTATCCAATGCGAAAAACGATTAAATGAAATATCTCCCAGTAACTCTCAAGCTGATTTTTTTGATAGTTTACGGAAAGGATGGATTTTCTGTCGCCAATTTACCCTCGTTATATTTTCTAAATCGATGGATCAAATGAAAACATGGTTTTCTTCTTTTTCTCGATATAGTAAGGAAAATAAAGGACTCCTTTGGGAAAAGGTTCAAAAGAGTGAAAAAAAAGCCACTTTTCTATGGAGTGGAGGGGTTTTGGTTTTATTTTTAGTAGCTTTCATTAGTTTTTATATGGGCAAGAGTTTTTCCCAACCGACAGCTCCCGACTTAGCTTCGCAAAAAATATCTGAGAACTCAAAAAATAAAGTTATTAAGAATAAAGTCATTAGCTTTACAGACACGGAAAGCAAAAGTACTTTAGCTTCTTCTCAAAGCAATCAAGATAAAGAGAGTGGACGTATTATTACTTGGGATACTAAAAAGGAAAGCACAAGCAATGTGCTCAAAAAAGAGGACCCTGTTAGTTCTGATCCACTTGAGTTGAATACCCTCATAGAGCTGGGAAAAAAGGGGAATGAGCTAGAAAGAGTTGAAGTAGCACGAAAATTAAGAGATTTTCCAGGAGAAACTGCAGGAAAGCAACTCGCACGGATGTTAAAAGATAAAAGTCCTGAAGTTCGCTGGAATGTCATACGTAGTTTGAGCAAAAATCCTTTTCAGGGAGCAACGGATGACTTGATTAGCATTGCCGAGGATTTATCCCAAGAAAAAAATTTACGAGCAGAGGCTGTGGTCACTTTAGGATTTACTGGTAATCTGAAGGCAACGAGCACTCTTAGCCAAATCTTAAACGATGAAAATGAACTTGTCGAAATTCGAGCAAGTGCGGCAGAGGCATTGGGGCTATTGGGTAACGCACAAAGCAGTCTCATTCTGGTAGAAGCTTTAGACTTGAAGATATCAGAAATCCAAGAAGCTGCTGCTAATGCCCTTGGTCGATTTGGATATCCCAAAGCCAGTGCAAAACTTATTCGAATTATGCAAAACCAGAAAAACTCTGTTTTCTTACGAGTTGCTGCCATCAACGCTTTAGGTAATATCAAAGAAAGAGCTGACAAATCCGCTGTTGTCATGGTGCAAATTTACAAAAAAACAAATTTGGATCCCGAAATTCGTGATGCCTTGGCTAGGTCTTTAGAAGAACTTCGTAGCAGTTTAAACTTTACCAACAAGATATTGGTTCGAGAAGTTTTACCCGAATGATGTTTTACTGTTGCAATGAAAAAACAAACGGCCTATAATCTGGCTCTTTTGATCTCACATTTTATTATAGATATCCCTTAGATTAAATACGATGATGGGACTCTGAACAAAGGAATAAGAAAAATATGCGTCCCCCAAAAAACGAAGCTAAATTTAGTTTTTTTTACTTTTTTTTAATTCTATCTGTACTCTTGCTTGTGCATAGCATTATTTTTGGACAAGCTGAAAAAAAAATTACATACGCTGATTTTAAAGAAATGGCCCAAGAGCCTTATCGAATTGAGAGTTGCTATGTTTCGACTACTCATATCCGTGGTATATATATTGATGATGATGTATACTGGAAACAAGTCGTAAATGAGAGAAGAAAATTTCTCTTTCGCACTAAAATGAACTTCGAACAAGGCATAACATCGCTGGAAGCAGCTGAGGAAATTCAAGCTGCAACAAAAGAACTCAATGAAGGTGTTTTTCCTACTAAATTGCACCAAGTTTTTGATACAAATAAGGTTTCTTTGATGAGTAATGTTTCTGTTTCTGTGAAAGACAGAGGCGAACAATGGAGATTGTTTCATAAAGATAAAAAATACCTTATTATTCGACAAAAAGACAACCTTAGTATTTATCTTGAAATAAAGCCTGAAAAAAAGAAAGCGCAAGCTAATTGGTGGAAAAAAGATACTCGAATTAAACATTTTTCGACCACTCGAGTTCACGAAGATCCTAGCCTCGTTAAGCTTTTGGAAAACAATGATGTGCCTTTCCAAGGAGAAGTGGAAAGTTATTGGGGAACTCTTATTTTATCATGGGGAATTCCTCTAATCATTTTTGTCATTTTTTTAGTATTTTTAATGAAAAGAATGAATAATTATGGTCGTGATGTCATGTCTTTTGGCAAAACTAGAGCAAAAATTACCGCAGATGAAGATACTAAAACCACTTTTGGTGAAGTTGCCGGTTGTGATGAAGCTAAAGAGGAGCTACAAGAGATTGTCGAGTTTTTGAAGGCTCCTAAGAAATTTGAAGAACTGGGAGGGAAAATTCCCAAGGGAGCTCTTCTTGTGGGGCCTCCCGGAACAGGAAAAACTCTTTTAGCTAAAGCTGTTGCAGGAGAAGCGGGAGTTCCTTTCTTTAATATTTCTGGTTCTGAGTTTGTCGAAATGTTTGTTGGGGTAGGAGCTTCCCGAGTTAGAGATCTTTTTCAACAAGCGAAGGCTAAACATCCTTGTATCATCTTTATCGATGAAATCGACGCTGTCGGACGCCATCGAGGAGCTGGATTAGGAGGTGGTCATGATGAACGTGAGCAAACTCTAAATCAACTTTTAGCGGAAATGGATGGTTTTGAAACGAATAAAGGAATTATTATTCTAGCAGCGACAAATAGGCCCGATGTTCTTGACCCTGCTTTACTTCGACCTGGCCGTTTTGATCGTCGAGTTATTATTGATAATCCTGATATCAGAGGACGTGAAGAAATCTTAAAGATTCATTCGCGAGATAAACCTTTGGCCGACGATGTGGATTTGAAAAAGCTAGCCAAAAGAACTCCGGGCTTTTCTGGGGCAGATTTGGCTAATATCATGAACGAAGCGGCTCTTTTGGCGGCTCGTAACGGACAAAAAGAAATCCAGCAAAGTAACATTGCGGAGTCAGTTGAGCGTGTAGCTTTTGGACCAGAACGTCGCACCCGTATTATTCCAGAGAAAGAAAAAAAGACGACCGCTTACCACGAAGCAGGGCATGCTCTAGTGCAAGCTTTGCATGAAGACTCTGATAATGTGGTGCATAAAATCACGATTATTCCCAGGGGCCGAGCTCTTGGCTATGTTTTGAGTATGCCAGAAAATGATAAACTGAGCCTCACAAAAAAAGAGTTTCTTTCTCGTATCTGTGTGGCTTTGGGAGGTCGTGTTGCCGAAGAGTTAATCTTTAATCACCTTTCGACGGGAGCTCAAAATGATTTACAACAAGTCACTGATATGGCTCGGAGTATGGTTGCCCGCTACGGGATGAGTAAAAAGATGGGGCCTTTAGCCTATGAAAAGGATGATGGTTATGTCTTTATAGGCAAAGACACTAGCCGACAAAGTTATTTTGGCGGCAACACGATGAACGATATTGATAATGAAGTCAAGAAAATCGTCTGGGATTGCTATGAAAAGACCGCCGTTCTCATCCATCAGAACTTGGAAATTCTCGAAAAACTTACTGAAATTCTTCTTGAAAAAGAATCTTTAGAAGGACATGATTTTCTTCGCATCATCGAAAAACTCAAAAAAGGTGAGCGCATTGATGATCTGGATGCTTTTCTCGCAGAAGGAAAGAAAAAGCCTCTTTCGAAAGATAATGATCTTGCAGAGACAAAAGCTAAGTCTGGGGAAGAAGCTAAGCCTGGGGAAGAAGCTAAGTCTGCGGAAGAAGCTAAGCCTGAGGAAGAAGCTAAGCCTGCGGAGGAAGCTAAGTCGGCGGAGGAAGCTAAGCCTGCGGAGGAAGCTAAGTCTGAGGAAGAAGCTAAGTCTGGGGAAGAAGCTAAGCCTGCGGAGGAAGCTAAGTCTGCGGAGGAAGCTAAGCCTGAGGAAGAAGCTAAGCCTGCGGAGGAAGCTAAGTCTGCGGAGGAAGCTAAGTCTGGGGAAGATGAGAAAAAATAGGCTGTAGCCCTTGAATATTTTTTTTGTTGTAGCATGGTTTAGTTGTGTGCATAGTCTTTTATTTTCAGCGTGTCCCCCTGCTCGTTCCTTACATCCCCCCCCAAAGGGTCTGTCAAGGGTAGGTTTTTTGTTTTTGGCCTGAAAGGCCTACACAACCTAGCCCAGGGCAACGCCCCAAAGCCATTAAGTTAAGGAATAATCAATAATAAAAAAGGATAGAAGGCGATTTCTCGTTTCTACGCCTTACAGCATGACAGTTTGTTTTTCCTAAAACAATTGACGAAGATATATTTCACCAGACGTAACGGACAACCACGAGGGCCTTTGCAGGCGGCCCTCGCAGTTGTCCCAACATACCCTGTAGAAACAAAGTCAGATTAATGAAACCGATCAATACCTGTCAGTACAATCGTAAATTATTTCCTATCACGATTCCTGTAGGGACAACAGCAAGGGCCTGCCTGCAGGGCCCTTGTGGTTGTCCGCTACGCCTAATAAAATACATCCTTGGGAAATTATTTTTTAGAAAACC
>JAJDCR010000001.1 GCA_029260735.1 Planctomycetota bacterium | reverse complement strand
CATGAGTAGCAGGGTAAAGTGAGCCAAAGGCGAACGGTACCCTGGGTCACGAAACAGTCTAAAAAACAACCACTTTTTCCTAGCCTATAATAGAAAATCCTGAATCTTGTTTCTGGAGAAATTTTTCTGCCACGAGAAGGTCTTCCGGAGAATCTATCTCCAACCAATGTCGATTAATAGGCACTTGATGTACAGGATACCCTGACTCGATGATCCCTTGCAAAATATCTGTGAAATATAGATTACGAGCAGATTTGTCTTTACCTAAAGGCTTTTTACCTTCTTTCTCTTCCCTATGAGCTTGGGCGTAAATCTTTTTCAGTTGCTCTACTCCATCTCCTGAAAATTTCATTAAACCAATATATTGGCCTTCTATTTCCTCTATACTATTTGGTTTTTGACCAATTTCTTGGATTTGTCCTTCTTCATCCAAGCGAAGGGTTTCGGCATCATCTAAAACATTCGAAAATCGACGAGACCAATAGTCTTTCCAACCGTGATCAACAACCACTTGAATTCCACTAGGGGCTTGCATGAGTTTTTTTAAAACCTTTGGTTCGTAAATAATATCTCCGTAAGCAACAATAAAACCTTCTTGGAAAAATTGCTCTGCCATCCAGAGAGTTTCTACCATATTCGTTGTTGCAAAATCAGGATTATCAACCACAGTCACCCCGGCAGGAGAAATCATTTCTTTCCGATACCCTCGAACAACAGCAATTTTTTCAATACCTGCCATCCGAGCACTCCATAATTGCCACTGGAGAATGGACTTAGAAGATACTTCGACCAAGCACTTTGGCTTATTATCTGTAAGAGGCTTTAACCTAGTTCCTTGACCTGCGGCCAAAATAATCAAATACATAGTGAGGGCTACTTTCTATTTTAGGAAAAAACTTGAGTGAATATTTTGAGATCCTCTGGAAAAAAGGGAGCGTTTCTTTCGGGATGCCACATAATAGCGAAAAAAGGTAGCTCTTTATGTTCCATTGCCTTAACTACACCGTCACTAGATTTTGCCGCTAAGAGAAAATCAGAAGGGATAGAAGTCACAGAGCAATTATGATAGGAATTATTGTAAAAAGTTTCTCCTACAATAGGAGAGAGAAAAGATTCTGGGAGAGACTTCATTTCCAATTTTTTTTTAACATGTCCAGAACGAGACTCTAAAGTAGCTCCAAAAAACTCCGCCATAATTTGCATTCCTCGGCAGACCCCTAAAACAGGAATTTTATGCAAACGAGCATATTCAAGAAGACGTTTCTCTAGGCAATCTCTTTTTTCATTAAGGTAATGAGAGGTAAAAGAGTTTAGATCGTTTCCTCCCGTTAGCAGAATTCCACTCAAGGAAATCTCTTGGAAATAGTTTTCAAAATCGAAATTCGTTGGCAAAGAAATGGGAAGAAAATTAAGAGATCGGAAAAAAGCTCCCCACCGGATATCTAGGGCTTCTCTATCTTCAGGGTAATCCTTATTTGTAAGGAGTCTTTGGGTTACTAAAATTTTTTTCAAGAGACACCAATCTTTATGTTTTCTAAAGGCTTAATGATTTTTTGAGAACAATTTAACTCGATAATTTTTGCTTCTCGTAAACGATCATAGAGAATTCCACAACCGATCGCTCCAGGTATCCCAAACTCCGCACAGCGAATAGCCATATGAGAAGCGACTCCTCCATATTTTGTCACAATAGCGAGAGGAGATTTAGAAAAAACCCAATCATAGCCAGGATCAGCATTCTCAATCAAAATAATTTTTCTTTCCATTTCATTTTTGTCAGGAACCTCGGACATCTTGACTTCAATGACTTCCCCTTGAACAACTTTAGTCGTGATAAAATTAGGACGAGAAGGTAAAAACTCTACATACTCAAAATCTCTTTCCTCTTGAATAACAGGGGGCACAATAACCTTTTTGTACCAATCTTGCTCAGATTGATGCCTTTTTAATGAACCTAATATTCTACTTTTGGCATAGTCCCAATCCGAAATTTCAGGATTACGGAAACTCATTAAGGTGCTAAAATCTGCGTGGCAAATTTCGTTTCTAGAAAACCCCAGTTTATTCCCCGCTTGAGCAATAAGTTCAATGGCTCGGCTTAAACTTTTTGTGAATTCAAACTTGAAACTTTCTCGGCACTCAATTGACTTAATAATAAAGCGTAGATAATCAGAAGTAGAAATAGGAAGATCATGCTCTTTTAAAGTTTTTTCTATCCGGTTCTTTGTTTCTTGGTCAAAAAGTTCTTCGATGTTCTTTTTTTTGATCGAAGGAGAAGCTCCGGTGCTCTCACAATCAATAAGACTTTTAAGTTGATCATAACGAGGGGAGGTTATGTCATAGGAGCCCGCTCGCAAGTGGCCGTATTGAGCAAAAAAATCTTTTTCTTCCATTTCGCCCAAAGAATACAAACGAACATCATCGACAAATTTTGTCGCTACGGTTTCAATATTAACTAAAAGCTCGCTGTATTGTTCTTCTGAAAGAGTATTGTTTTCTTTCATCGATATCAAATGATTTTTAGCGATAAAAGCAATTCGAGCCATACGCGAAAAAGGATAAGTCCCATATTTTTTACAGTTTTGTAACATATAAAAAACCGATTCAAAAAGTTCCCAGACAGAAGAATCCTCCGATAAGGAATCCATAATGGCTTGGTGACGAAGATTGAGTTGCCTGATATCTTCAAGATCTTCTTCGAATAAGGATTCAAAATTTAAAATGATTTTAGATGTCAAGTTTTTTAGATGGCTTGTAATAGAGTAAATTTCGTCTTGAGAAAAGCCGTGTTCCCTTAATACTTGAATTTTTTCAGGAAGAGAAAAATCATAGCAAGTCCAAAGGATTTCAAACTCTACCTTATCTTGAAGTTCGGGGTTAGAGCATAATTTTTCTAAGTAATAGTTAACAAGCTTTTCTTTGATTTTCTCAGGGAGAGTAGCAGGAAGTAAAGAATTGAAACTCAAGCGAACATCAATGTAAGGTTTTTTGGCAAAAGAAGTCATCAGTTCGCCAGGGAAAACGTCGTAGTAGCCCAAGGAAGTTCTTGCTTCATGCCATGAGTTATTTGTGATAATAAAGCGATACAATGTGTAGTCGAGAGTATTGGGACGATCTCCGATAATTTCAGCTGGATTCCAATCTGTCATATCCGTGAAAACTACTTTTGTACCATAAAGGTGGGGAACTCGTTTAGAAAAACGAAGATACTTTGCTTTCATATCAAGAAGCAATTGTTGAGCGCGTTCTAAATCAACTTCTTTTACTCCCTGATTGGCCGCCAGGGGACGAACCTGAAAAATAACAACCTCATCATTTGTTGTTAAGGCAAACTCGATATCTAAAGCCACATTAGGAAAAAGAGTCTCTATTTCTTTGACCGACTCTATGATCGGATGCCATTTAGTTTCAGAAACGCTCTGGGTAAAATGAGAAATAGCAACCGTTTTTCCTACTTGCCCAGAAGTTACAGTATCGGTTTTATTGGAAGAATCATCATAGTTTATTATGTAATAAGGAGCATTGGTCTCTATTTGCCGCGTAAAAATAACTCCACTCATTTTAACCTGGACAGTTTGTTTTTGCACGAGCACCTGGTTTTGAAGATCAAAATGCCCCCCTTCTTCATAAGAGGCAATAACCTTTTCAACAGCTTCTTTGATTTTTTCTTCCACACAAACGTTAACATTAGCAATGCTCACGAAAAAACCCGCCATAGAGCTCTCTCCACTATCTTCACTTTGAGCAGAGCTCCGAACAATGATTAGATGGGGAGAAAAATTCTCTTGGATTTGAAGAACAATTTTCTCGGAGGATTTTTGCCACTGAGAGACCGTAAAAAAGAAAAGATCTTCAATATGAGAAAGCTGTAACTTGTCTTTTAAAAATTGGAGGGTCGTGGCTTTAGTAAGTGACTTTGGAGGCATCTTCTATTCTCTATACAAGAAGTTATTTTTTACAAGCGATTAAAACGTAGATATTCAAAACTGATGAGGAAGCTAGTAATCCGCATAATTCTATTTTTCGTATTATTGAAAATCATCTGCTATTGTGAATTTAAGGATGTA
The DNA here is from genome assembly GCA_029260735.1 of Planctomycetota bacterium. Taxonomy (GTDB): domain Bacteria; phylum Planctomycetota; class Uabimicrobiia; order Uabimicrobiales; family Uabimicrobiaceae; genus JAJDCR01. The sequence continues at coordinate 48,922 of JAJDCR010000001.1, read as the reverse complement.
TATGAAACTATAAATTTATCTATTGTCAAGAGAAATGTTGCTTAGGAGAAGAAGATAAAATCTCTCGAAATTTTTATTGAACAAAGCAACCTTATATGATAAAGCTTATAAACTAATTAGTTTAATTTGGCTTATTGATTACAGCTCTTTCCTTTGAGTTGAAATAAAATGTAAAGTCGCCATACTGCGGAAAATGAGAAAGCAGAATAATGACAAAGAAGAATGTTTTGATTTATATTGCATCTGCCCAAAAAGGTCTTTTCTTTACCTTTGCCCAAAAATTATCAGAAAAGCATAATGTAAATATTATAGTGTCAAGCGAAGGAGTAAAGAAGTGTGTTCTTAAAACTATTCCTGAGCTTGCTGAAAAAACTTTTATTGAATCAGACTATCAACCAGTTGTAGAAGAAGAAAGCATTATCGAAGAATGTCGCAAAAGAGAAGAGAAATATGGAGAGTTGTTTTCTATGATTATTTCTCAGGATAGAGCACTGGGAAAAGGCTATCTCTTTAATGCTGATCGGCATCCTGATGTCTTACGTGCTTGGTGGGATCATAAAAGTAAACTAAGAGAAGCTCTTAGAGAATTTCTTTGGGCAGAACACATCATGGAAAAGTATGCTCCTGATGTTATTCTTGGCATGTTCTGGAACAAAACCCGCTCGTTGGTAGCACAGCATCACAATGTTTTAGCCTTGGGAATTCTTCAAGCAAAATTGGGAAATCGCCAATTTTGGAGAGATAACTTATACTTAACAAGCGAACCTCTTATCTCAGAAATCAAAGCGTGTGTTGCCAAAGTCAAGGAAGATAAAAAATACTCTGAAGAAGCTAGGCAATATAAACAAGAGTCTGCTTCGGCCTATGTTCATAAACGAATCGACTTCACTTACAAAGGAGCCATAAAAAAAGCGCTCAGTCTCAGCTACAATCAACTATTTCAGCAAATTAAAGGAACACGGAAAAAAAATTCTTATCGCTTTTTAGGGTGGGTTCCCAGTGTTTTTAGAAAACCTTATATGTACGACTACTTTCAAAAGTACGGAAAAACTCCATCTGATTTGGAGGGGTACAAATGGGCTTACTTTCCCCTTCACCTAGAGCCGGAAATTGCTTTAATGTCGGCTTCTCCTGAGTTTTACAATTCACTTGAAGTTATTACTTGGGTTTCCAAGTCTCTTCCTGCAGATACACTTCTTGTGATAAAAGAGCATCCTCATAGCTTTGCTGTTCGGTCCAAAGATTACTATGGACATTTAAGGAAGATCGGTAATGTTGTTTTAGCTGATCCAAGAGTTGCTAGCTGGGAGTGGGGAAAATCGGCAGAAGTTATTGTGTCTATTACAGGAACAGTAGGAGTAGAGGGGGTTTATTTTGGAAAGCCTGTTTTATCCTTTGGAAAACATCAGATGATAAATCATTTGCCCTCTGTCAAGTATGTAAACAACTATGAAAGCACTCGGAGCGCTTTAGAAGATGTTTTAAAATGGGAAACTAATGACGAAAGATTCGAAATTGCCCGAGAAGCGATTTATCGTGCTCAAACAAAAATCTCCTTTGAACTCCCCAACTATATTCACATCCATAAATCCATAGAGTTGCAAGAGGAAGAAGCGAACATCGCTTTAGCAAAACTGTCCGAACTATATCCTGGTATCATCTAAGTCTATTCTAATTCGTCAAATTGAAATTGAGACAAATATTTGTGGGATACAGGAAAAAGTAGCAAGAAAATATCTAGATACTAAATAAGAATTAATTAATCACATGCCCTAAGATTAGCAAAGGTTCATACTATGGGTTTTTTAAAAAAATATGGGGAAGATTACCATATTGTCAAGGAAGGTTTTTCCAAAAATATCATGGGAGGATGGTACACGAGATTTCTCATGCGCCCCACATCTTTCTTGATAACACCTCTTTTTATTAGCGCAAAACTTACTCCTAATCAAGTTACTGTGCTACGCTTTTTTATTGGAGTTACAGGATTAGTCCTTATAGCTAGTGGAAACTACGTCTTATCTCTTTGGGGCTGTGCGCTATACTATACTTGTACATTGCTCGACTATGTTGATGGTAATGTTGCTAGATACTACAACAAAGCTACCTATTTAGGAAAATTTTTGGATGGGACTTTCGATTGTTTTCTTACTGCCGCTCTTCCTTTGAGCCTAGCTTGTAGTTGTTATTTTACTACGGGGAATGTTTTGTACATCTTTGTCGGAACAGGTATATCTTTTATGTGCTTATTTTCTTTTTTTATCCAAAGTAAATTTTCTTTTTACCGTAATTGGATAAAGCTAGACAAAATAGAGGGAAAAATTAAAAACTTTGAGTTAGAGAATATTGATCTTTCTTACACTCCAGGATTTTTCTCTAGTGCCCTAATTCATAACTACATTATCTTCGGTTTAGGCTTAGCAGTAATTTTCTCTGTTAACGAATACTTCCTTTTGGGATTAGCGATCATTTCTTTTTTATGGAGCGTTCATTTTGTAGGCTCTCACTTTATACAAGCGAAAACGGCCTTAAACGTACCACGTAAAAGTAGGCATGCTAGTTAGTAAGACAAATTAATAAAAACAAGCAAACAATAGGCCCTGTGGAGAAAATCGCGATGAAAAAAAACATCAAAGTCATATTTGGAATAGCTTTACTCATGGGGGCTATTATTTCTGGCTATATGAAAGCCTCTTTCTTTGTGGTTTCTCTAATCGCCCTTCTCTTTACCTTTGCCTACATTCACGGGAAATGGCATCTGTGGCGTGAAATGTTACCCCAGTTTCCAAAACTATTGTCCGCTTTTTTTGCCACTTATACCGTACAACTTATAATGGTTTACCTTTTTCATGGTATTGGACAAGGAATAGCTGCTGTTTTGGGAACATGAAAGATTTAGAGCGTCCCTATTTTCATGATATCTAGAATCTTTAATCCCCAGAGAAAGCAAATCCTCGTATAAACTTAAAGTTTAAGGAGAGATAAATTGTCTACCCCTCAGAGTAAGCGATTTGGGTCAATTTCCTTGGTCATTAGCGCAATTACAGTTATCTACATTTTGGTCATTTTACTGTGCATTCAGCTGAGCTCTTGGGAAAGTTTTGCCCAGATCGGACAGATTGTTCTCTCTAGCATTTTGATTTTGGGAGGGATTGTCGGGGCATCTCTGGGAATAATTTTTGCTCTTGTGGGAGGAATTCAAAAAGAAAATAAAAAGAGATGTCTTGCTGCATTTTCTCTAAATATCACACTGATTTCTCTCATGCTAACATCTTACTACTTCCAGTTTGTTTTTCCATTAAATAAAGCAAAAGAAGAAGCAGTCGAAAGACAAAAACAATATATTGAGTCATTGACGATTGACGATTATCTTCTCTTAGAGATCAAAGGAAGGCCAGGAGATAAAGTCTCCAGTGATTTAGATAAAATATTGAAGTTGATTAAGGAAGGAGCTAATGTCAATTACATTGATAAAAATGGCTACACTCCTCTTATGAAAGCATGCAGCCTCAAGCAAGTTGCCCTGGTCAAACTATTGATAGAAAATAAAGCAAACCCCTACTATATTTTTCCCAAAGGCAACTGGAGTATTCTCCATACCGCCGTGAGATTCAGTGATTTAGAAACTGTGAAGTTTCTCTTAGAACTAGGGTTAGACCCCAACCTAAGAACAAGTAACGAGGAAACTCCCATTCACTTTATAATATATCAGTCCAACGAAAGAATGTTGCACTTGTTAATCGACAAAGGAGCAGACATAAATGCTTATAACTTACAAAAAGATACCTGTCTTCATTTGATGTGCTATGAGTTTTCCGCAAGAAACCATGATAAGAGGCTAAGAATACTTAAGATATTGCTTGATAATAAAGCTGACACCACGATCAAAAATCGCAACGGAGAAACTCCTCTGGGCAGTGCAAAACTACGTAGGCTGACTAAAGAGATAGAACTTCTTTCTCAGTACGAGTGAAATAGCATGGGCTTTGGGGCTTATCTGAAACCGTTAAATAAAAAGATAATCTAAAACCGTTCTAAGCACCATGTTCCCTGGAGGGCGAGGCTCCTGCCGAGCCGGGGTTGTGCAAGGCTTCCTGATATTTTTATCTTGGCACAACCTCGGCGCGGCAGGAGCCTTGCCCTCCACCTGTGCATAATCTAAGGGTTGAGTTTTACTAATCACATCCCCGGTTTCAAATGTTTCAAATGTTAAGCTATCGTCACTTCATCACAAAGATAGACATCTTGGATCGCATGTAAGAGAGCAGCTCCTTCGCCCATCTCCCTTTGGAAAGCTTTGCGGCCTGAAATTAGCCCCGCTCCCCCGGCTCTTTTGTTGATGACCGCAGTTTTCACAGCTTGGGCTAGGTCGTTCTCTCCTGAAGCTCCCCCTGAGTTAATCAGTCCCGCTCGCCCCATATAGCAGTTCGCTACTTGGTATCGCGTCATGTCTATGGGGTTATCGCTGCAGAGTTTGTTGTACATGGCAGGATGAGTCTTGCCAAATCCCACTTCGGTGAAACCACCATTTGTTTCGGGGAGTTTTTGCTTGATGATATCGGCCTGGATGGTCACTCCAATATGGTTGGCTTGTCCTGTCAGGTCAGAGGCAACGTGGTAGTCAATACCATTCTTTTTGAAAGCAGAGTTTCGTGTATAGCACCAGAGGATAGTGGCAAGGCCTTTCTCGTGAGCGTATTCGAAGGCTTCGGCGACTTCTTGAATTTGGCGGTCAGATTCCTCTGCTCCAAAATAAATAGTGGCTCCAATGGCAGCGGCTCCCATGTTAAAAGCTTGGTCAACGCTAGCGAAGAGAATTTGATCATAGGTCGTGGGATAAGTCATAAGTTCATTGTGGTTTATTTTGACAATGAAGGGAATTTTATGAGCGAACTTCCGAGAAACTATCCCCAAAACTCCCAGAGTTGAGGCAACTGCGTTGCAGCCTCCTTCTATCGCTAACTTGACGATGTTTTCAGGGTCGAAGTAGATCGGGTTAGGCCCGAAGGAAGCTCCTGCGGTATGTTCAAGCCCTTGGTCTACGGGGAGAATCGACAAATAACCACTACCACCTAGTCGTCCATGATCAAAAAGTCGTTGTAAATTAACTAAGACAGGATTGGATCGATCGGAGGACGCCATTACCCGATCGACAAAATCTCCTCCTGGGAGATGCAGTTGTTCTTTCAGAATTCCTGTACAACTATGATTGAGAAGAGCATCGGCTTCTTCTCCTAGTAAAGATTGTATTTTATTTAACATTTGTTTTCTCCTAGAGAAGATAAAGCATTACATAAATCAAAATTCCAGTGACGGAAACATAAAGCCAGGTAGGCCAAAGCCAACGGGTAATTCGAACGTGTTTGACAAAGTCTTCTTTTCGAGCATACCATACCGCAGCTAGAATAAAAGGGACAATTAGCCCGGCAAGGGGAATATGAGTCAAGAGGATAAAGAAGTAGATTCCTCTCAAAATTCCTTCTCCTTGATAGCGCGTAACCATTTGCACGTTAAAATGATAGTAGAGGTAAGAGGTTAAGAAGAGAGCCGACATGAAGAGGGCTCCCCCCATTAGCTTTTTATGTTTCTCTTTTTGATTAGATTTAATCGCTATGCGCCCCCAAATTAAGAGGCAAGTGGCGCAAAGATTTAAAATGGCATTCAGAGTCGGTAAATCAGTTATTTTCATTTTTTTTCTCGCATGAGCTTCGCTATATCGCGAAAGAGTTGGTCTGTGCTCTTTTGTTCCATTCCATCATAGTACCCTCTAATCGTGGCATCGGCATCTACAAGAACAAATCTATTGCTATGATTGAGCATATTATCTTGGGAAGCGGCTAAGCCAAACCCTTTTTCCGAAAGCTTTTGGATATCGGAAATATCTCCGCTCAGAAAATACCATTTATCTGGATTGGCTTGGAATTTCTTGCCATATTCCAGAAGTGTCTCTCCCTGATCGTTATCAGGATCAACTGTAATAGAGACAAGTTGAATATCTTTTTCCAAAACGTAAGCTCGGTGGATTTGGGCGAGATGAGCGGTGGTGACGGGGCAAACGCCGACGCAACGACTAAAGAAAAATTGGGCTACCCAAATTTTTCCTTTCAAATCATCTAAGCCAATAGGTTGTTTATTTCCATCTTCTAAAGTAAAAGAGGGAATCTCTCGAAAGACGGGGAGAGGTTTATTGTTTTCTGCGACCTGCTTTTGCCACTCCATAAAACCAATAGGAGACAAAAGGACAACAAAAATCAAGGCTCCCCATGCAATTTTTTGGGGCGACATTTAAATAATCCCTCGAAAAACGACATCTAAAATAATGAGAAGAAGTAAGACAGGTAAGTACAAGACCGAAGTTTTCAGAACTCCCCGAGCATCTTCGACAGAATGAGAATAATAAAATCTCTTGGCTGCCCTAAGGAAATAGTAGCCACTTATAATCGCTCCTGTGAGATAGACGTACCCTGTCATTCCGACAAAAGTGGGCAACAGAGAGACGATGAACATTAATACTGTGTAGAAGACAACTTGTTCGAAGGTTTTTTTTCCGCTGGCATCCACTACCGGAAGCATTTTGAAACCGGCCTTTGCATAGTCGTCTTTCCAAATCCAAGCAATGGCATAGAAATGAGGATGTTGCCAAGTAAAAAGGATGGCAAAAAGAATCCAAGCCTCTAGGGTCAACTCTCCAGTAGCAGCAACCCAACCAGCCATCGGTGGGATTGCTCCGGGAATAGCTCCAAAAAAAGTATTCCACCAGGAAATTTGCTTGAGAGGAGTATAGATAAATACATAAAGGAGACCAGCGATAGCCACTAATAGAGCAGTCAAAGAATTCACCTGAAGAAAAAGAAGATAGACTCCTCCCACAAAAAGCGAAGTTCCAAAAACAAGGGCTTGAACGGGTGAAATAACCCCTTGAGGAATGGGACGATTCTTTGTCCTGTCCATCTGGGCATCGATTTTCCACTCCCACATGTGATTCAAAGCTCCCACTCCTCCACAAGATAAACCAAAGCCCAGCAGAGTGAAAAAGAGAGTTATTGTTTGGGCTTCTCCGGTGGATTTTCCAAGAAAAAATCCGAATGCCGTTGTCACTAAAACCATTGTCAAAATGCGAGGTTTAGTTAACTCTATGTAAGCTGATATTTGCGAAGAAGATAGTAGCATAATGTTTTTTTTGTGTATGGTTTCTGATGTTTTCATTTTGATAAAGAAGGTTTTTCATAACTTCTTAAGATAATAAGAGCATGAAGGCCAAAAAGAGCTGCTCCTGTCGCCACGTGGAAACTGGTTATGTAAGGTCGTCGTAGCATTGTCCAAACAGTCAAGGCCGCCAGAACAATTTGCAAAACCAATAAAAAATCAACTAGATAAACTAAATTGCGTAGATGTTTAGAAAGTCTTTCTTTTTGAAAAGCACAGTAGTTCATCACCAATACAGCGATAATGATTAAAAATGCTCCCACCCGATGGGAAAAATGAAAGCTTACTTGTTGCATAGTAACAGCAGGAAAGTCATTTAAAAAACGCCATTCATTAATTCCCTTTAGCATTTCGGAACTAAAAGAAGGGACGACATGCCCTGCTGCTAAAGGAAAATCATAAATAGCCAAACCAGATCCTGTGTGTCTCATGATAGCTCCGAGGACTAATTGTACAAAAATTAGGCCCGTAGAGACAATGACTATTTTTCGAAAGCCCCGATTCTCTCCCGATGAAAAAGAACAAATTCGTCCAGCTTTGGTTTGACTGTAAGCAATCACAATAGTCACAAGAAAAAAGAGCTGGGCTAAAGTTGCGTGAGAAACCGAAACAGGTGTCGGCAAATGATAGCGAACCGTTATTCCTCCCAAGACCCCTTGCAGAATAACAATGATTAAGGCTGTAAGGGATAAACTCCGTGCCCACTCTCGCTTTTCTTTGCGGAACATCCAGATGGCTAACACTAAAGTGAAAAATCCGACCATTGTCGCAATCATTCGATGGCCATGCTCATAAAAAACTCCTCCGACCATAGGAGGAAAAAGCATACCAAAAGAAAGAGGCCAATCAGGAACCGAAAGACCTGAGCCTGTACTTGTGACAAGACCTCCGGCAAAAATCAAGAAAAGAGTGGATAGGCTAGTGAGAATAGCAAAGCGCATACGCCAGCTTTCCTCCTGTGTCAGATGGACCTCGTTGTTTTTGATCAATCTCTCTTCTTTACTCATAAAATTTCCTTTTTTCCCTCGACTAGGGACCTTGAAAACTTATCTTCATCTCTAGAGGAAGGTCTTTTTTGATAATAACTTTGAACTCTCGCTTGGCTAAACGCTCATGCCAAGCAGTGAGCTGATACTCCCCCACAGGAATCCCTTCCATTTGAAATTGTCCGTTCTCATCCGTCACCGCAAAAAACGGGTGTTCTAAAACAGCAGCATAGCAAATCATCCAGTGATGGACATCACACTTAATCGGAAAAAGTGGATTCTCGACATCATCGGGAGAGGAAAAAACTATTTCTTGCACTTTTAAAGAAGCAGGCATTCCTAAATTAAAGAGAAGCTCTCCATTTTTTTTAGGAAGGGAGCGAACATTGTGGAAGGTATCATCGGGATTTAAAACTTTCAACTTTTGTCCTACTTGAATGCCAAAAACACGCGGATGATAAAGGCAACCTTTTTGGTCTAGGACAACAGGCTCACTAGGCAAAGGGTAGTCTAGTTTGGGAGGATTCTTTAAGTAGACAAAGACATTTCCCAAACCTTGCTTAGTCCCAACAATAAACGACTCGGAAGTGTTTTTTCCGGGGGGACATTTACAGTTGAGATCACTGCTCATATCAATAGAGGCAAGCTTTGGGGGAGTGCCTGTGAAAATTACTTTTCCTCTGACTATTCCTCGCTCGGAGAAAGAAGCATAACTTGGTAGTTGAGCTTTTGGAGAAGTTTCTGAAGAATCTCCTCTTTGCTGTTCATTAAAAATAAACAAAAAAGAGAGAAAAAAGATCCCTCCCAGAAAGAAGAAAAGTATTCTGTAAATGGATGTTTGAGAACGTGGCTGATTTTCGTTACAGATTGTTTTACTCATTTTAGTTACCAAATTTAAGGCTTAGGTTCAAGAGTTATTTTGGAAAAATTATTGTTTATTGCAAGGAATTGTTCAACTAAGGGCGTAAGTAGTTAGGTTTTAGCAGGCGTAATGGACAACCACAAGGGCCTTTGCAGGCGGCCCTCGTAGTTGTCCCTACATTACATTACCTGCGAACTCAGAGAAACTCAATCGCTCAATATTGGCCCTGCCTGCAGGGCCCTTGTGGTTGTCCGCTACGCTGATAGAATACTAACGTAGCTAAGTTTAACTCTACCCTGCTACAGCAGCCTCTTTTCGTTTAAAAAAGAATTTGTTCAAAACCTCTTCACTCGGAGGGCGTGTGACCAGAGAAACCGCCCACATAGCAAGAGCAGAACCAAAGAACATAGGGACAACAGGCATCATACCATAAAAGAGATACTTGCGGTCTGCTCCCCATCCAGCATCAGCAAAAAGAACTCCCCACAAAATCGCTGCGACAAGAACCGAGGCAAAAGCTCCTGCCTTGGTTGCTCGTTTCCAATATAAGGCCGCAAAAACAAGGGGGAACAAACTGGCAAAACCAGAGAAACACCAAACCCCTAGAGTAAAAACATGCCGAGGATCAAAAAGGGAGAGCACATAAGTTAGAGACACAATAAGAACGACAAAAATACGTCCGCAGAGTATTTTCTGTTTATCACTGAAGCGATCTTTTCCGAAATAGTGAAGCAGGATATCGTTGGTGAACATACTGCCTAAACAGAGAAACTGGGAGTCTAAGGAAGACATTACTGCTGCGAGGATTCCTGCGCTGAGAAAACCCGTCAACCAAGGGTTGGTTAGCTTACGAATCATGATAGCCAACTCTGCATTCGGCGGAGCACCCTTAGGCACAACAAAGGTGCCATTTGCCATCAAAGCAGAGGAAGCCCACACTCCAATCAAAACGCAGGGCACCCATACAATCATAATAAAAATAGGATGAGCAATGATCGGAAGCCGAAAGGTTTTTGCGGAGCGGGCAGTCAACCAATGTTGAAAAATATGGGGAAACATTCCGACGGAAAGAGGGATAAAAAGATAGCTTGTGAACTTGAGCAAGCTCATATGTTCCCCTCGGATCAGGAGATGAGGAGAGTACTCCGCCACTCTTTGAGTGGCAGCTTGAACTCCTCCCAGCTTTTCGGCAATGGTATAGAACGCAACTACTCCCAAAACCATAAACACTATTGTCTGAAAAGCATTGGCCCAAGCAGCTCCTCGCAGTCCTCCCCAAGAGATATAGATAAGAACGACGAGACAAATGGCGAGTCCTCCTAACCAAGGAGGAACTCCTCCATTGGTTGCGGCAAAAGCAACCGGGAAAGCCCCCGAGGTAACCACTTTTATAATCGTACTTCCTCCCATAACTCCAATTAAAAGGTAGGGAAGGACAAGTGCGACCAGTACAGGAAAAATGAGGAGGCCTAAAAAATCGCTTTGGAAACGATCTCGAAAATATTGAACCTGAGTGGTATAACCATATCTTTTTCCGAAAGCCCAAAGCCGGATTCCGATAAAAAAGAACACAGCAGAGTGAACTATTCCTGAAATAGAAGCCATGAGCCCGTATACTCCAATGCCTTCCCGATAAGCTTCTCCTGTACTTCCGACCAAGGCAAAAGCTGTCATGGTTGTCCCAAAGAGAGTCATTAAAAGGAGAAAAGGGCCGATTGTTCGACTAGCCAAGAAAAAATCATTTGCTGTTCCTTGGAGGAGTCGTGAACTCAGATATCCCATAAGTAACAATAAACTGAGATAAAAAACAATAATGTAAAAGGCTATCATGAAGTCACCTCCTCTTCTGAAAACTCCTCAATATCATCAGGCCAAGCGTAAAAAACCGCCGCTGCCCAAAGTAGAGAAGCGCAAATCGAAATTCCTGCATGATAGGCCAAGCCTATCGGGAAAAAGTCCCAAAGAAGATAGTTGTTATGCCAAAACCAAAAGTCTTTATGAACAATGGCTAAGACAACAATAGCACCGTAAATAATTGTTTTTTTGTTCATGATTGTCCTAAGTAAAAAGAATTTGTATTCACTTTTCTAGAAAATCCTCTCTTCTTCATTTTCTAATTGAGAGCGTAGAGCATCCGAGAATTTTTGTCCTCATTTTAATCAAAAGAAAAATGGGTTGCAAGGTTAAACTGTCTTCTCTAAAGTAGTCCTGCTTTTCTGAAAAAACATGGCAATGTTGGGAATCGTTTGTTTTTTGCTACGCTATCAGGCTGCTTTTTGTTATTTTAGATTCAGGTACTTGATTTTATAAGGATTTCCTTTAGGGCATGTCCCTAATTTTTAATAGCTGTCAGAAAGGTTTTTCATGAAGAAAATATTTCTTTTTCTCGGAGTTTGTTTTTTCTTTTTCGGGTGTACGGTAGGAGAAAGGCGGGTCGGTGAGTCAAAATCTTGGGATTCGCGTTTGGGTCAGGTTAAAACGGGAGTGACAACGGAAGACCAGCTAATCCAATTAATGGGCCCTCCTTCTCTTATGGATGTCAAGAATATGTCTAATCGAACCGTTTATTATTATTGGATGGAAAGATTACAAAATAAATCTTTATACTTATTTTTTTATAACCATTGGGATATTGATGTGCAGTACGATCGAGCGATGTTTGTTTTCGAAAAAGGGGTTTTACAAAGTTACGGAACATCTCGCAATGTTCAGTAAGCTAAAATGGATTTTTTTGTTTGCTGTTACACTTTTCTTTGGCTGTAACCACCAGCATGTAAGCATAGATAAATCAGTGAGTGAGTTGCTTCCTCGATTAAACCAAGAAGACTCTGTGAAATACGGAAAAGTCCTTGAATTGTTAGGACCTCCCGCCCGTATTCAGAAATACGGTGAAGGATTTCTCTTTGTTTATACTAGCTACACTAGCGATGAAAAGGAACTTCGCATTGCTTATGGACAGTATGGAATGCAAGGGAAATTTGATTATGCTACAGGAAACTACTATGAGCAAGTGGTTGTTTTATACTTTAAAGATACGGGAGAATTGTTACGCTACGGAATAAAAGAGGGGCAAACAAAGCACGGCTGGGGAACCTCCGTAGGCCCTGTTGTCGGAGGAGTCGATTTGCTCGCGAACCCTTTTTATGAGCAATACGATTATTACAATCAGAAACATGTCTCCCCTAGCTCTGTTGTAAACAAAGCACAATCCAGAGGAGGTCCTCCTCACCGTAAATACATGGGAGATGTAGAGAGATTTCCTAGCATTGATCAAGAGCTATCTAAAAGTTCCCAAAAAAGAGAAAGACATTTTGCTGGGCCCTACTCTATTATTCCAATTCATTCTCCTGTGGAATCTTTGGAGCTATCTAAGTTTCGCTGGACAGTGTTAAAGTCTGAAAGCGAAAAAGTCCCTTTTGAGACATTGGTTCCTCATGTCCCGAAAGGAAAATGAGCCCATAGGAGCTATTATAAAGTGAATTCCAGAATTTCGCCGGTTTTTTTAGGAAACGATGCTTATGGATCTCTTTTTTTTACTGGGAGAGCTTGTTCTCTGTGCTCTCGCTCTTTTTTATGGGCCAAAGATTGGTAAAAAAGAAAAGAAGGTTTATCTTCCTTGCCTTCTTGTATCTTTGGGGCTTTTAATTTTTATTCAGTGGATTCGCATGCGCGACGACTTAGTTTGGAATTTCTTGCCTTGGGAGGGTTTTACCTACTTCGAGTTCTCTGCTTTTGTTCCTTTTGCAGTGTTTTTTTTCTCTGTAGCAAAAGTTCACTTAGACTCCAAACTACTTTCCAAGATACTTCTTCCCGTTTTGTCCTATTTTCTAATCCTCTACATGCTTCTTTATTCTAGCTGGATCTTTCGCCCTACTATTGTTTGTCCTCGCCCCACTCAAATAAACGATGGCGTTTGCTTACAAAGTACTGGATCTACTTGTGGTCCCGCTTGTTTGGTTACCTTACTAGCTCAAGAAAATATTTTGTGTGAAGAGCAAAAAATGGTTGAGATGACGCATACCTTAGAAGGCTTAGGAACTACAGTTTTGCGAATGGCTTGGGCACTGCAAAAAATTGTACCGGAAAACAGATACAGAGTAAGAGTGGAAAAATTAGATTTTTTGAAACTTCAGAAATTGAAAAGACCGAGTATTGTCACGGTTACCTATAGTACTATGGTTAACCATTTTATTGTTGTGCTTGAGGTGAGAGAAGATGATTTGGTGGTAGGAGATCCCTTGGGTATCGGAAAAAGGAAATGGAGCAAGGAAGTCTTTTTACGCAAATGGCGAGGATCGACTATTTTTTTGGAGCCCATAGACTAAACGTCTATTTGGGTTGACAGCTATGACATCACAGCCCAGGGTATAGTGAGCCAAAGGCGAACGGTACCCTGGGTCACGAACGAGCCCGAAAATAATTTTTGTCCGCGTAATCACGAAATTCCCCAGGCTCAGAAAGGCTGAATGGCGACATATATTTCAACAAACGTCATCTTTTTTTAGCACTAACAAAATAATAGCCAAACTTATTTCGACTCATTCCGATAGGCATGGTCACAAAAGAAGCCTTCACAGTACTCCATTTATTTTGAGTCATCCTTTTTCCTCGCAACCAGTTTCCGAGGATAAATTTGAGAATGACCAAGGGAACATGAGCGACAGAAGGAGCCACTGCCCAGGAAATTTCTTCTGTCTTAACTTCAAAACCATTTTCCTCTAAGCACTCAACAAACTGATGAAGTTGGGGCATTTCAGGAAAAACCCAATTTTCTCGAATGCACCGGTAGCAATACTTTTGGATCGGATTAAAGCGAAGCTGAGGGTCTTTCAGAAAGACATCTGCTACAACCAATCGTTTACCCGGTTTTAAGGTTCGAGCAGCTTCTTGAATAACTTTTTCCTTACGAAAGCCCTCGGCATAGCAAATACTCTCAATAGCATAAGCACCGTTTAGACTGTTTTCGGGAAAGGGGATTTGATTAAAGTCGGCGTGAAGAGTTTCTACTTGAGAGTTTAGCCCTTCTTTTTCAGCTATTTTTTGGTTCTGCCAAACTTGCCAAGGAGTAATTGTTAAACCTTTTACCTTTTGCTCAGGAAAAAGACGAGCGGCATGCCTCATGGTTGCTCCTAGACCGCATCCTAAATCTAAGATAATCCCCTTATCTTCATTTGTAACTTGTAGCCGTCTAAGAACCTCTTCATTCATCTGATCGAGCATGCTTTCCAAATGAAAAGGATTTACCTTTCCATTAAAGTAACCACAATGGATGTTTAAATGACGGCTCCAACTTTGAAAATCATAGGCGGCTTCTTCGTAGTACTTTTCAACAATGGTGTGCGGCATGGTGCAAAGATCCTTCTTTGACTTACTTTTATGGGAGACTTTTTAGCCTCCGCGTAAACGGTGTTAACTCAAACTCTTCTTACTCAGGAAACGCTAAGGCGCTTCTTCGGCCATCATAGCAAATGAGAGTAAAATCTGCAAAAATTATTACTCTGCGACTTTAGCATACATTAGCATATCTCGAACAACCCCATCCTTGACTGCATTCTTCCGCAGTATTCCCTCAAACTCAAAGCCCGCCTTTTCTAAAATTCTAACGGAGGCAGGGTTATGATCATAAGGCTCCGCAAAAACTCGGAGCAATTTAAATTCTTTCATAACAAAATCGGTGTATAAAGCAACCGCTTGAGAAACAATTCCCCGCCCCCAAAATTCCTCTCCTAACCAATACCCCAATTCCGCTGTACAAGAATGAACATCTTGTCCGAGCATAACTCCTATACCACCAACACATTCATCCTCAAAGCAAATAGACAAACTAAGCCCTGGAGTCCTCTTTTGCGTAATTTGAATCCACGAAGCGGCATCTTCTAGAGTATAAGGGTGCGGAAAACCATCGCGAAGATTCTCCCATACCTTGCGATTGTTGGCATGCTTAGCCAGAGAGGGAATGTCTTTTTCCTCGAAAGGACGAAGCGAACAGGGGGAAAAAGCAATATTCATATGTAACTCCTTTCGAATGTTTCTTGATTTAGTTCTCGTTAGATCTCTCCATGTCAGCTTCAAGAATACTAATTTATTGTAGTTTAGCAATAAGATATTTTGCTCTATGCGACTGGAGTATAAAATATCTAGATATTTTATATGTCCTATTTGCTTTCGTCAGTGAAAAATTTGCTTTTCTCATGAAACCCGAGAGCGAAATAAACAATGTTACAAAGCCGTTACAGTAAGCTAGCAGCTCTTGTGATAGACTTGTCTTCAGCGGAAAAATACAGTGTCATTCACATTTATGTAGGAGACTATTCCATGCTGAGGAAAAAAAAATTAGTTCTATTATTATTTTTTGTGGTTCTTGTCGGTCAAGTTTGCGCTCAAGAGCGTGATTTATCTGAGTGGGTTAAGCTGGCTCTTTCGGAAAACGAAAAGCAGGAGTTTGCTATTTCGCAACTTCGCCAAAGAGGGCAAGAGGGTTTAGATGCTTTAATTTCGAATTTTACTCCTCCTACAGTGGTTCCTTTTCTTTCGACTGTTATTGTCACTCCTGAACAAGAACGAGTGATGCAGGTAATAGATGCTGTTGCTCGGCAGAAACACGCTTCGTTTTCTGGTCTTTACTGGCACACAGACCTTAGCAAAGCGAAAGAGTTGGCTGCTTCTGAGGGAAAACCCATTCTATCTTTGCGTTTGTTGGGTACCTTAGATGAGGAGTTTTGCTGAGCCAATGGTCGTTTTATGCGTACCGTGTTGTATGCAAACAAAGAAATTTCTATGTATTTGCGGCAAAATTTTGTTCTTCATTGGGAATCGGTTAGACCTGTTCCTCGTATTACGATTGACTTTGGTGATGGTCGAGTAGTTACTCGAACGATCACGGGAAATGCAGTCCACTACACTCTCGATTCCCAAGGTCGCTTACTGGATGCAATACCGGGTATCTATGGGCCTAAGTCGTTTTTGCGCGTACTTCAATCGAACTATGGATTATGGGAGCGGCTCCCAAAAATAGAGGACAAATCTCGGGGAGCTTTGTTAGAAAAATACCATGAAGAAGAACTGCTCTCTCTTGAAAAAGCTTGGTCCAAAGATCTGACAAGAGTTAGTCTTCTTTGGGAAGGGAAAACCAATAATGAAATAAAAAATGTTTCGGCGAAAGAGGCGATCGAAGTAACTTATGGCAAACGTTTGGTCGAAGAACCTCTTTTAAACATTATGACGACTATTTCTGATACAAAGTCATTGAAAGAGAAAATGAACGAGGAAACCTGGAGAAAGATAGCTCTATTGTATGCCCAGGAATCTCGGCTAGACGCAAGCAGCCGAAAATTGATGACTTATCAAAACCCTGCTTTAACAGCAGCGGCCCTCACGGTAAGCAAAGCTCAGATAGAGTCTCCTCTCCTTACGATGATAAGAAACTTTGAAAGTACTCTCGCCGTGGATACTATTCGCAATGAATATGAATTTCACAGTCAAATTCATAGTTGGTTTAAGGAGGGAGCTTGGCAGAAGGGCTTGGTTGCTTTTAATGAGCGCGTCTATGCTGAGATTTTTCTAACTCCGGCGAGTGATCCTTGGTTGGGTTTAAAAGAGGCGGTTTATACGGGGTTAGGGGATGGTGGTTTGAGGTAGTATTTTGGGAATTAGGTTCTACCAGGCGTAACGGACAACCACAAGGGCCTTTGCAGGCGGCCCTTGTGGTTGTCCCTACAGGAAATAACTACGCGATAGGTTGTATCGGGGTGGTACTAGGCAATTGGATTTACCTGAATTCGTCGGGTGATGTGATGTAGGGACAACTGCGAGGGTCGTCCGCAAGGACCCTCGTGGTTGTCCGCTACGCCTGGTAAGATACTCAATGGCTTACAGGTCACGATTCTCCTTATTCCTTCTTCTCCACTTTTTCCTTCGGTAAATCAGGCAAAGAAAGACGTTTTTGCCACTGAGGATAAACTCCCTGAGGAAGCTGCAGAATCATGGGCCTTTTCCCAGGCGAGAGCCAATGGATTAGACCAAGAAAGTTTTTCTCTGAAAGAGCTGTGCATCCTGCGGTGGGAGAAGTTTCGGAACGCCACAGGTGCATGAATATACAGCTACCTGCTCCTGGGGTAATGTCAGATGTATTGTGCTCGATAACGAGAAGCCATTTATAGAGATCGTCTTTTCGGCGCATTTTTTCGTGCGACTCCCAATCCTTCTCTTCGATTTCTTTCTCGTCAAAAACTTGATTGTAGTAAATGGAGTCGACATCGTCTACTCCCACCCAGTCTTTTGTCACTTGAGTATAAGGCCAGCGGATTTCTTTAGGAGGGTTTTCGGCATATCCATAAAGCATTCGGCGTAAGCGGAATAAACCTGCGGGAGCTTTCCCATCCCCTTCTTTTTTGTGAACTTCTTTTTCGGGAGACTCAAATTCTCCTAGCCCCCAGGCTAAACCTGTCCTGCCTAGGGTTACTTTTACTTTTTCTCCGACCACTTTCCATTGATCGTCTTTCTTCTCCAATCGGTACATATCACCGGTAGGTGCATTCCAATCTGAGTTTACGACAAGCAAAATTTGTTGGCAGTTTTGCGGAAGCTCTCCTCCGAGAGCAACACTACAGAGTAGTAAGGCCACAGTCCATATCAAACCGTTCGTTTTCATTATTTTTTCTCTTCGTTGTTAGTCTGAGAAGCTCTTTGGGAAGCTCCTAGATATTGAAATCCGAAATAAAGTAAGGTGATCGAAATACAAGCTCCCGCAGCACTCGCTCGCATAGGGTCATCGATCATTGATTCATAAGCCCAGTTGGTCCAATCGTGGATAAGTCCCGATTTTTGCATGGTAGCGTAGTAGCTTAAAGTAGTGACCAATCCATTGCTCAGAGCATGAGCAAACATAGGGAAAATAATACTTCTTGTTGTAACAAGTAAATACCCTAAGCAAACGCCCATTGAGAAAGTGAAAGTAAAACGACTAAGATCCAAATGCATTAAGGCAAACAGAAAAGCCGTTGTTGTAATGGCATTAAATTTAGTCCGACTGGAAAGCAGACTGGAGAGAATCATGCCTCGAAAAAAGAACTCTTCGCAAATTCCTGGAGCTATAGCAATACAAAGAAGCAAGATCCATAAAGGTTGATTTGCAAGTGCTTCCAAGAATGGTTTTTGGAACTGTTCTAGATAAGAGTTGTCCATAGGTAAAACAATTTGTTGAAACGATGCCAGGATAGCACTGAGAATAAGTGCTCCTAAGGCAATGGCAATCGTTGCAATAAATTTAGAAAACGGTCCTGGTGAGTTCAAAGAAAAGGTTGGTTTTGCTTTATAACGAAAACCAAGAGTATAGACTAGAGGAATGGCTACTAAGAAGAAAACCATTGCCGTCGCTTGGCCTAAAAGAAAATTACCTTGAGCGATGTAAGGGCCCATAAAATGATAGAGAACCATAATCAAGAAGAAGAAAATAAAGGCCTGTTGAGCGGGGAAAACTTTAGGATGTAAAGTAGTTTTACGCCAAAAAGCCCAACGAATGACGGCCGACTCACGAAACAAAACATTTTCTTTTTGAAAAAGCTTCACCGCCCAATTTAGAGCCAAAGCAGCATAGGCCAGTGTGCTACAGAAAACTAAGAAAAACTGTTGCGCTGTTGCGCTATCAAGCATAAGCTCTTTGTAGAGAAGAACGACATTGGAAACAGGAACCAGACAAAAGCGTGGGGTTAGATTCATATTGGGGAGAAAGGCAACCATAACCAAAGGCATAATGATGATAACGAGGGGGGTTAGGTAATACTGACCTTCTTTATAACTGCGGGCAAAAATAGAGAGACTCAAACACAAAGCAGAAAAGAAACCAACTAAGGGAATGAGAATAATAAGCATCTTCAAAATAGTGCTCAAGGAAATGGAAAATTTAATCGGGGAGGAAAGGGTCCATTTTTTCACTTTTCCGGAACTATCTAGAGAAACGCACTGTAAACTATCTTGGGAAATGTCTAGTTGCTCAATAGAGCTTCGATGTTGTCCCAGAAACCGCTCGTTAGCTAGGCTAAATTTGCCTTCTTTTTCAACAATTCCACTTAAAAGAACATGTCCTTGAGTTGTTCCTAGAAAAAGATAGAGATCTTTTTTTTCTAAGTACATAGTGGAAACAGAGAAAGGCTGCTTTTTTTCCTGAGAGGCCACTTCTGGAAAAACCACTTCGTGGTCAAACAGGCGACGAATCAATATTTTTCCTTGTTCAACCAGCAAGATGTACTCGTCTTGATGGAAGAACTCTGCTTTCTCTCCCGCAAAAGAACTTTCTCCTTTGCCACTATGACTATCGCAAATCCAAATAGCTCCTTCTCGATGAAAGAGAATTTTTTTCTTGCTGGCAGAAAGAGCCAAAAGGTCTCCGCTCGTTTCCCAAGAAGCAATTTTTTTAAACTTACGATCAATGAGATAAACTCTCTCTCCTTTTTCTTCTTCGGTACTTTTTTCTGATTTTTCTTCGTCTGGTGAATCAGCTTTGCTCTTTTTTTCAGGAGAAGGCTTAACATGAACCGCTATTTGTTCGCCTTTTTCAGAAATGACCACTTGTCTAATTTCGCCATTTACTTTCGAGCGGCGCATAAGTCTATTTTCCCTTGGTACATACTGAATCACATCGCCATTTTTTGTGCCAAGTATCCAGCTTTTTCTATCGTACCGTACTATGGAAGAAATTTCGCGAAATAACTTAGGCCACTTACGTTGAATTTGCTGCTCCCAAGGAATATACCAAAAAGCAACAGAACCATCTTCGCGACTGGTCAACAAATGATCGTCAGAAAGAAGCGACATTCTACTAATTTTTTGCTCGCTGGAAATGGTTGGTTCAGACTCTGCAATAACGGGATAGAGATCTTGAATTTGCGGAGTTGAATAGGAGTTCACCCTGCTACTATTGGCGGTCAAAAGAGTGCCGCTTTGGTTGGCAAAATAACCAAAGGTCAGACCCATACTAGCTAAGTTTAAGAGGGACCCGACCATGGCAATGGCAAAGATAGCACCATACTTCCCAATAACGATTTCCGAGCGGGTAGCTGGAGAGAGTAAAAGGGTTTCCATTGTACCGCGTTCCTTTTCTCCTGCTCCCATGTCAATAGCGGGATAAAGAGGAAAAGTAATCGCCATCAAAACTAACAAAATGGACAATAGACGACCAAATTCAAAAGCACCTTGTTTTCCTGCACCTGCGACATTTTTTAAAATTAACCGAAAAGGATGCATGAAGCCAGGGGGACTGTCTTTCAAGGCTTCTTTTTTGGCTTTATAGAGGAGTCTCTGGAGAATATTTTCTAACTTGCGCAAAACGATCTGACCTTGGTCACTAGCTCCTGAGTAGAAAAGCATAAGGCGAGGAATTTCTTCGAGTTGTTCGATAGATATATCAAAGTTAGCTGGAATTTTTAATCCCAAAACGGCTTTCTCTTGATTGACTTCTCGTCGAGCATTCTTTGTCTTGATTAATTCAAAATTTTCATTTTCCAGAAGTTTCCAAATTTTTTCGGATTCCCCTTCAATAGCAATCGGAATTTTTTTACTTTGGATAGTCCCTATTTTGTAAATAATAAGCTGAGTTACTCCCAGCATCAAGATAGGATAGAGGAGAACAGGGAGAAGCGTCATCACAAACAAAGTTCGCCGATCTCGTAAAGTCTCGATAATTTCTTTTTGAAAAACAGTGTAGATATTTTCGTATTTAGCCAGTAATTTCACTACAGTCCCCTAATCTACATTTTCCCGAACAAGAGAAAAAAAGATTTCTTCTATATCATCCATTCCATTTTCTTGACGCAGTTCAGCTAATGTTCCTAGTGCCAGTAACTTTCCTTCATGAATTACTCCTAAACGATCACAGAGTTTTTCCGCTTCGTTCATAATATGAGTGGAGAGAATAACTGATTTTTTTTCTTCTCGGCAAAGTTTTATGAATTCCAAAACGGTCTTTCCCACCATAATATCTAAATTAGCAGTGGGTTCATCAAAAATGAGAACGGAAGGATTATGGACAATGGCCCGAGCAATGGATACCTTTTGCTTCATTCCGGTGGAAAGCTTAGAATTTAGAGTATGAGCAAACTTTCGCATATCAAACAAGTCATAGATCTCTTCACAGCGTTGGCGAATTTTTTTTCTTTCCATCCCATAAAGACGACCAAAATAGGTAATCGTTTCTTCTGGAGTCAGGCGGTCATATATGCGAGTACTTCCCGAAATAAACCCGATGTTTTGTCTTACTTTTTGTGCATTCTCTACTACATCAAAACCCAAAACACTAACTTGCCCTGAAGTAGGTTGCAAAACAGTGGAGAGTACTCTTAAAGTTGTTGTTTTTCCTGCGCCATTAGGTCCCAGAAGACCAAAAATTTCTCCCTGAGAACAGGAAAATGAAACATCATCAACAGCCTTAATTCGTATAGTGTCTTTTTTACCTTGAGAGGCATCGTCGATAAAAATTTTCGTTAGGTTTTTCACTTCGATCATAATCGTTTTGCTTTTTCTGTTTTTTTATGAGATTTTTAAGGAGGATAAGGGATAAGTCGTA
This sequence comes from Planctomycetota bacterium, assembly GCA_029260735.1. GTDB lineage: Bacteria > Planctomycetota > Uabimicrobiia > Uabimicrobiales > Uabimicrobiaceae > JAJDCR01. Next base: position 27,309 of record JAJDCR010000001.1, on the reverse strand, counting down.
CTTAGGCACTTGGAAAGAAATAATCTCCCTATTTGCTTGATCTTTTGTTTGCTAGCTGCGTTGCTTCTCTGTTACAGAAAAAAATTCCAATGACAAGAGGCGCCATCGAAAGCGCCTTGCTAGCAAACAAAATCTGCTGCGCAACTAGAGAGATTATTTCTTTCCAAGCACCTAACAAGTTTTGATGGGAGGTATATCTTTTTGTAGGCCCATAATGATTGGACAGTGACTGTCTTGAGGCTATTAGGGGCTTCTTTACTTAGGAGGGAATTCTAAGTTAAGGTAGTAGTATCTCCAAATTTTTTCCAGTTCAGCTAAATCCAAGTCATGCTCCTCAAGAATTCGTTTAAAGGACAAGAAGGGATCTTCTCCGTCTTGGAGAGCTAGAATATATTCATCTATGCATTTTTGATACTTACCATTATAACCATTTTTCAAAAAATAAATCAAGGACCAACTCAAAGAGTAGTGGCTAATTTCGTGAGGTCCAAAATTGTCATTATGGAAACTAAAATGATCTAGTTGGAGTAAGTTTTCTATCTTTGTATATTTTTCTTCTTGGATTATTTTTTTGACTAAATAGAGGTGTTTTGGATCAAGCAAACCTATTTGGTAGCCCCCATCGTTCCAAGTAAAACTATCGGCATACTCTGCCATTCCTTCGTTGAACCATATAGGGCAAGTAAAAATATACTGAGTAAGAACTTGGTGTAGTGTTTCGTGAAAGAGAGTTCGTATCACAAAATCAGGATCGCTGGTGGCATAGGTGACAATCTCTGCTCGCATTGGAGAATAATAAGCTCCGGCATCTTTTAGAAAAGCCCACTGCCCTTCGTTATTCGAAGCATATTTCTGAAAACCTCTTCTTTTACGAAATACTCGAATGGTCGTTTCTTTCCCTAAAGCATACCCATCTTGTTGGGTAATAATTTTTCCTTCTGGGGTTTTTATTTTTTTTACACGTCCGGGAGTCAACCAAACTGTTTTGTTGTAAGGGTACTGGATGATCCTTTTATTATTATCCTTATTATTTTCGAAGACTACCGTAACGCCTGATTCTTTAAAGAAATATCCTTCCCCATGAGCAAAGATAGTGCGCTTTTCTTTTTCTAACTGAGAAGCTGCTAACATTTCGGATTCAGAGAGGGTTTCTGCGATAGGGCGTGCCGAAAATATCCCATGATAGTACTGGTTGAGATACTCCATGGTGACTAAGACATTATCGATGAAAAGATTTCCTACATTGGCTTTAAGAACGTAGTTAGAACTTTTTCGATGTTTATTTTGGAAAGAAGAGTGTTTTAGATTTTTTTGCGCAAGAATCGCTTCTTTGTGAAGCTGATACCAGTCTTGCCAAGCCTGATAGCTTTTCTCTTCAGGAGGAGATAAAGAATTTCGTTCACTTGCATAAATCAAAGAGGCCAGGCTTATGTTTCGGAGAAAATCAGAAGGGCTTTTTAAGTGTTCGGCTAAAACAAAAAAAGCTTCTGCTTGATTGTACTCGGCCAAGCTATTGAGAATAATAGCCTTGTGATAGTCAACCACCTCTTCTTTTTCTAATATTTTCTGAGCCAAAGAGAAGGCTTTGGGATCTTGGCTACGACAGGCAGAAGCAATTGCAGTAGCAAAAACACGATCCATGGGAAAACTTTTTCTCTTCTCAATAAAATTCCATAGAATTTCAGGAGATTGGAGAGAGTTGGCTGCAGCTAAACAAACTTTTTCGTCCGAGTCTTTCAGCCATTTGCTCAAAAGCTCATTTTTCTCAGGAAAATCAATTTCTTTCAACATTTGCGCTGCGATAAATTTTACTTCTGAGCTCTTTTCTTTCTTTAACTGCTCAATAAGAGTGAGCACTTGATGGGGAGCATTTTGGCATAAGTAATACAAAGCCGTTGCGCGAACTTGAGGAGAAGAATCTTCCCAAGCTTTTAAGAAAAAAGGAATGGCCTTAGGTTCATCTAGTTTCCCTAAAACGCGAATAAAGCGGTTGCGCCCATCTTCGTCTAAATCAGAAAAAACTTTAGCCACTCTTTTTTCTTCGTCTAACTGAATAACTCTTTCGAGAGCATATTCTATAGAATTACGAACAAGTACTTCCGAATCGCAAAGAGCTTCTAAAAGAGGGAACGTTGATTGGGGAAACATTAAGGAAGAAAGTGTGTTTGCGGCATTTTTGCGAACTCGCCAGGAAGGATTTTTTAAAGCGCTATAAAGCAAGGGAAGCATTACTTCACTTTTCAGGATAGGCATTTTTGATATGGCAAAAATAACCCAAGCTCGAACTTCGGAATCCAATTCAGGATTCTCTAAGAGCTTTTGAACCTGCTCTAACTGCTCTGCTGTAGGATCAAAAAGTTGTTTGAGAATATCATCTCGCGGATCTTTGATAGGCTTTTTGATAAACTCTTGCAGTTCCCTTTCGAGTTCGGGAAGACCTTTCTGTTCAGTAGCAGAAAGTATCACAGACGAAACTATAAGCAAGAGGAAGAATTTTTTTGCTTTCATAACGCACTCGAAAAAATACTAATGGGGAAGATTTGTTAATTACTCTTGGGCTGCCCTTACGGCACACCAATACCAAAACTATAGTGGTATTTCAAAATAAACTTTACTAGACAGAGCGTGTTACAATATTTATTAGAAATCAAATTCTATTTTTGATTTCTCTCCCCATTTCTGCGTGTACACGCCTAAAAGAGAAATAATATCACAAAAAAATTAAAAAGTCAATAAGTATACTCAATAACGAAAAAACATCTAAAAAGGTAAAAATAACCATTGTTCACTAGAGGAACATAGATTTAAGGAAAAAACTCGGTCAAGAATCTCATAATTTTTTTACAAAAAAAATAAAGACGGGAGAGTCTTTTTCTCAAAAAGAGAAATTTCTGAATATTTAGATCGTTCTTCTACTTTGCCAAAATGGGATGTTCTTATCGAACCTATTTGAAAATGGTAAATTATTTTCCACCAGATGCCAACATACAATGGACATTTAAAGAACAGTTGAACATTTTGATTGACTTTGAATAATTGTTCATTAAAATTGAACAAATAGTGAAGAATGAACTTCTTTACGTAGAACCAATGTTTATTCATTCTCAGCAAAACCCAGCGACTCAATTAAAGAAAGTTGTTGTGTATTTTAGAGGAATGGTAAAAATGGCAGACACTCTAGATGAAGCCATTGAAAAGGCTTACACCGCTTACAAAGTAAAAATAAACACACTCTCACAAAAGTAAAGTTATCAACCAAAAAATGAATAATAACAAAGACAAATATGTTACCTTTATGGTGCCTTTCATGCTCATTCTTTCGAGTTCGATCATGGCCATGGCATGGCTTGGACACTTAAAGTACAAAGAAAGCCTTAGTTTCTGGATGGCGACTTTAGTAGCTTGGCTAATTGTTTTACCGGAATATATTCTGAATATTTCCGCTATTCGCTGGGGAATAAAAAAATATACTCCAAGTCAAATGGCGGCGATGAACCTCTCCTCAGGAGTTCTTTTCATTGCTCTTGTGTCGCACTTTTTTCTAGGTGAAGCACTAACAATGCAAAAGTATATTGGTTTTGCTATTATGACAGTGGCAATGATGCTCATCACCGGTGCCAAGAAAATCGAAAACCCAGAAAGCGTTAAAACTGTGGAGAGTAACTAAATGGCCATGTACCTAGTCCCCGTTCTTCTTTTTCTCTCTAGTTTTTTAATGGCCTTCGCTTGGTTAGGTCACATAAAGTTTAAAGAGAAATCTTTTTTCACTGCCCTTGTATTAAGCTGGCTTCTTGTCTTTCCCGAATATTTACTCAATGTTTTCGCGATGCGCTGGGGAGTTGATTTTTATAAACCCAGTGAAATGGCCTCCATGAATCTCTGTACAGGGGTCATTTGTGTAGCTATTGTTTCGAAATATTTTCTCGGAGAAGTACTCAATCCTTCCAAAACTTTGGGTTTTTTTCTCATGTCAGTGGGAATGGTTTTGGTGGTTCTCTAAGCTCCTAAGACCTCGAAGTCACATCCTTTGACCACTAAAGATAACCCCTTTGCAAGCTATTCCTTTTCTAGATTTAAGTCAGAAAACATTTTTTTAGCTCCCTGTTTGTATTTGGCTAATGCCTAAACTCAAGCGAGTCCGAATTGTTGCCAATAAAATAACAAGAGGGATCAAAGTTGAATAAGCTGGCCCTACCAGGTCTATAGCCAACCAGATAACAGAAGCTGACCAACCGATAGGTCCAGCTAAAAGAGTAACAATAAAAGCTGTACTTATTTTAGCAGCTCCGGCTATACCAAGTCTCAAAAGAATATGAGTAAGCACTAACCTTAAAAAAATCCATCGTCCAAAATCTTCTGTTAGTGTATGCGCTATATCAAAAGAAAGAGCCTTCTTTTTACTTTCTTCTTGGAGTTGCTTGTAAAAACTAGAACGTTCTTTTTTTGGCATTTGTTGGAGGGTTTCGCGGAGAAAATGTTCGCTAATCTGCCATTCTATTGCTCCAATTTCAGCACAGTCATCAAGATCAATATCTAACTTTGTCGCAATCTTACAAACAATTTCGTAATAAAAAACTCCGGAGCCCCGTAAAAAATTAGAGACACTATTTCCCCCGAGTAGCTGAATTTGGTGGACAATTGCGTCCACCTCTCGGCAATCGGAAGAAATAGTGCAAGCAGAGTTGGAACATAGAAGCTCAACAAGTACGGACAATTCGTCCGCACTTGCTTGCTCTATGATTTCATAAATATCTCGGTCTTGGTAAACCGAAGAAGGGTAATCAAACAATCGACTAACCTAGTTTGTTGCTTGGTCAGCATAAGCTTCTCGAAGAGCTTCTTCCAGATTCTCTGCCATATAAGCTTTCCCTCGAAAGACAACAATAACTCGCTTTAATTGAGTTATTGGGTTCTGCTGAGAACGTAAGAAAATAGGCTCGACATAAATAGCCTCTTTTTCTACGATTAAAAGAGTTGTGTGGCCTCGAATTACCTCTGTTCCTCTTCTGTTCCACCAGGAAATTTGCTGAGAAATTTTGGGGTTTTGGTCAATAACCGCATCGGCCTGTTCGGGCCCAATACTGTAGTATCCTTTAGGCACTTGCGCGACAACTAATCGTCCATAGTCCTCGCCATCTTGGTAGGCCATTGGGATGGCTCTTATATTAAGAGAGTTCTCTGGAGTAAAAAGGGCCGAAAGGACAAATTGAGCTTCCTTTTTAGCACTGGGTAGAACCTCGCCTGTTTTCAAAATGCTTTGGTATGGTTCAATTGAAAAAGTGATGGCGTCTCCATGATCTAAAATAGGCCCGAGAACCTCATCTCCATCATCCCACATATCTTCCATATTGAAGAAAGTCACAGGATCTTGCATATGATAAATATTAAAGATATCATCAAACTGAATATGAAAGAGTTGAGTAGGATAGGTTAACTGCTCTTGCACAGGTGCGGGCATCGTTTCTTTGTCATGAAAAAGACCAGGGTAAATTTTAGCCCAACTAGAAACAATCGGAGCATCGCTTATTTTATAAAACTTAACTTCTCCGGTATAAGCATTCATCGTTGTCTTAACTGAGTCTTCAATGTAATTAATTAAACGATGAGGCTTAGCTTTGAAAGCTCGTTCGTCCGATTTATCTCCCAACCACTCTTGCTTACTATATGGGTAGCGCGATGAGGTTGTCATGGCATTAGTAAGCCAAACGATCTCTCCGTTAGCAACTACTGCATAAGGGTTTGTATCAAAATAAAGAAAAGAAGCTATTCTTTCTAGTCTTTCAATGGGAGTACGGTGGTAATGAATTCTAGTCCCAGGGTCGATCAAACCACTAAAGACCATATCAAAAAACTGGTTACTCTTCCAACCAAAAGCAATTCTTTTGAGAAAAGAATCTACTCTGACACCAGCAGATACATCTTGAGGATATGTAAACTCAGCTCTTCCTTGCTCGGTGGGGTAATCAAACTCTTTCAAGTTCTTGATATTACTGAAGGCCATTGTAGTGACCCCTTCCCCGTAGTAAATTCTTTGGTTGTTTGCGGTTATTTCAGGCCACTTTGCTTGAGAAGGAATACCAGAGGAAACATAGTTGGGCTCTCCCGCAGAATTTGTTTCCGCACTAGGGATCATAACTATCCCGTGTCCGTGGGTGAAAAGAACAAAACGTTGTCCCCACCAAGCCAACCAAGGCACAGGCTCAATCAAAGGAACCTCTCGCACACTGCTAACAAACATACGAGTTTCTCCATCGATATGATAGCGAACATTGTCAACGCTTAAAAAGTTATAGTACGTTCTAAGCTTTTGTTGTTGTCTCATGATCTCCATTGTTGGCCCGTAGACCATCTTGTCACCCTTGGTTTGTAAGATACGTAGGCCGTGCTGTGGATCAAGTACGCGTTCTAGGTAACTAACATGACCAGGCCAAAGAGGTGCATTACGTACGCTGGGGTCATTAAGGATCTTGTTTAAGTTCGGTAGGGGGTCTCCCTTTTGGCGAGGGGAAAAAGAAACTTCCTCTACTTTATCGATACCATAGGCTTTTCGTGTTGCTTGAATATGATTTTTAATAAAGTCTAACTGAATTACAGGCTCATTGGGTTTCACTGCTAGGCGATCCCGAAGTTCTACTGCCGTTTTAAAGCCAATGTCTGTTAAGAGTAGAACTATTGTCCAGTAAGCGGCTAGTTTCAATCGAGGTTTTAGTTGGTCTACTTTCTGGGCAACTGAAGCGTTGTGCAGTGAACGAAGCACTATAACATTCACAATAACAGTTGCGAGAAGGACAAGGGTTGTGATGTTTACTGCGGACAAGTGAGAGAAAAAGCCTGTAACATCAAGATAGTCTGCTCCATTGTAAATGGCCGACTCTCCATTATCTTTAAGTAATAAGTCAAATCGACTTAACCATTTTTCTCCCGCCCAGCCAATTCCTAATAAAGAAAGCATAACCAAAGAGTAGGGGGTTGAAACTTTGCCCACAAATTGGGCAATCGGATTTATTTTGAAAAATGTTTTGACCTCTTTGTCACTAGCAGCCAAGAAAATAGAAGTAAGCAAACTTAAGGCAAAGCCCCAAGAAAGAACACTTAGTGTCATTTTCAAAGCAGGTAGAGAAAAGGTATAAAATCCAATATCATAGCCCAAAGCAGGGTCTACTTCTCCAAAGCTCTGTCCATGTTGAAAAAGTAAGTAGGTCTGGTACTCTAAGCAAAGAAAGTAGCCTCCTAATACTCCTGCCACAGAAGCTAGAAGTAAGGGAAATTTTTTATTCTTTACTTTGTATAAGTAAGAAGGGAGAAAGATCGCTCCAAAAAACAGTGTAAAAGCTAATCCAAAAAGGAGAGCTCCCATTTTAAAGTTAGTCCAAAAGACAAATCCTAGACTTAAGCTCTCCAAAAGCCATAGATCTAAGAGCAAACCTGTAAACTCATCAAAGAAAAAGAATGCTAAAGCAATAGAAGCTAAAATTGTCACCCGAAACAAAGTGTTGTGAACGTTAGGTAAAGAAGGGAGATGAGCGGTGGGAATCAATCCCGAAGAACCACTCTTTTTCCCTCCCGAGGAAGAATTTTTACAGAGAAAAGCTAAACCCTGGCGGAAGTACGAGTGGGAGTTACTCCAAAAATTAGATCCTGCAAAAATCAGAAGAAGAACGGCATAGCGAAAGAAATTATCAAGAAGAGCAATTGTTGCGGCTTCTGGAAAACCCACTCCACCGACATAGAGGGCGGCCGCAAACCCCCACTCAAACTGACCGATTCCACCAGGAGTAAGCGGAATTAGACGTGCGATATAGCTCGCAACAATCGCCATTAAGAGAACAGAAAAATCAACATTAAGGATGACATGCTCTGAGGTAAAAGCCATCGCGGCAAAGTAAGCAGCAATATCTTCTAAAGCAAAAGTGAACAAGGAGAGTAGTCCTATATGAGTGGCCGTCCACGGAGACTGAGCCAGAGATTTTGCTGCTGCGGTTATCCCTGCTAGATAGTTTTGTTTAGAATGAGAAGTTCGTAAAACAAAGTAGGCGGCTAGAAAAATAACCACTGCCCAGAAGAGTTGTCCGAACCACGACATCCAACCCACATAGGCTAGGCCAATCAAGGCAAAAACAGCAATCGAAAAAACAATAAAAAAGCGAAAAATAAAAAGAGCGGAGGTCGCCTCATGTTTTTTCACCCCTCGCTCTTCTAAAAAAGAAGTGGTTACTGTATCGCCTAGATGAAAGGGAAAAAAACCACTGTAAGTACTTCCATAAAAGAACGCTTGGAAATTTTGGCCTAAACTTCCTTTTGCTCCGCAAAATTTTAGTATGTGATGGAATTCTAGGGCCTTTAGTAGCCAAAATAAAAGAAAAATTCCCATTACAATCAGAACAAGAGTGCCGTTAACAGGGTCTTGTGCCATCAAATAGTATTTTAAATCTGCAACGCCCTCAACAAATCCAGCATTCATGTCATTGTATTGAATAATTCCTGCGTCAATGACCAAATCTAAAACGCGGGTGTTAGCAGCAACATTCCAGAAATTAGCAAAGTATATCAAAAGGGTCAGCAGAGTTATCCCCAGTAGAAAAGAAAGAGCAAAGGGACCAACAATGGCCTTGCTTTCTCGATCAGATAGTTTGGGATCTATTTCAGATGCCTTTTCTGTCATAAAAGTAGTCTCCGAAGTGAAATTGGCTACAAGACAATTAAAAGATTAATTAAATAGTCTCGTAGAAAAAAATAATTTATTTCTTAATGTAATCGATAGTTTCTTGGATATATTTTTTTTCTTGAGGATCGGTTCTTCGCGAAAGTTCTTCTTCTAAAAGGCTTAAGACATTAGGGTTGCTTATATATATTTTAGCGAGAAATTTTTTGCTCAGAGAACGGGCTTGGGAGAATGAGCTGACTAAAGAATTGATAAGGTTATCAAGGCTTATATCCTCAGGTATTTGGCTAAGGCAAAGCACATCATAGCTCACCTTTCGCCGATGCCCTTGCTCATGGCCTAGAGCTCTAAATAAAACAGAGAAAGCCTCTTTGCTCGTCTGAAACTGGTGAGAGCTTTTTTCTATGGCTTTCATTACCATTTTTAAAGCATCCAGCGTATACATCTGCACTCGTTTATCAGAATCCTCTAAAGTTAGAATAAGCTCAGAGATAGAAGGAAGTGATATGGTCTTTATTCTCCCAATAGACTCCACGACAGCCATTCTAACTCGCCAATCAGAATCTTTTAGTAAAGCCAGTAAAATGAACAAAGATTCTTCCTCTTGAATTCTTCCTAAGGCCGTTGCCGTTACTTTCCGAATTTGCCAATGTTCATCCTTTGCGGTTTCTTGGAAACTAACGACAAGACTTTTTGGCAAAACTTTGTATTCAGAAAGAGCTTCCGCAGCCTCTGAGCATACATCAGAGTTTTTGGACTTGAGAGCTTCAGCTAAAATCTGTAAAACCTCTGGAGGGAAAGACTTTGAAGAGGCAAACATCCCAACCCCCTTCACAGCAAGAGATTGAGTTGTTCCATCTTGACTTTTAGCAGCTTCTTTAAGATAGGGAAAGGCAGCCGAGCCTATTTTGAATAAAGCTCGAACAGCGGCCTTGCGAACTTGGAGATTCTCTTCTTTATCTTGGAGGATATCAGAAATGTTTTTTAGAGCAAATTCTGCTTTTTCTCCCATCTTTTGTGCTTTCTGCAAAGCCTGTAGTCTTTCGTCTGGGTTATTGGATGCTAACTGTTGCAAAATACTCGGAGAAGAGTCCTTAGATTCTTCGGAGTCATTAGAGTTGCAAGCGGTATGAATAACTAAAAAATAACTAAGCAGACAAATATATAGAGTAAGATGTAGAAAAGACCTCATGATTTCTTGGCTTTTTCTTCACTTTTGGAATTTTTTCCTTTTTTAGTTAGCTCAGGAGAGGGCTCTTCTGTTTTTTCTTCTTCCTCTTTTTCTAAAGAGGGTAAATACGGAGTTACTTGAGATTCTTTCTTGCTAAAATCTTCTAAGGTATACTGTTTCTTAGAGGTATCTCCTTGTAATGCTCGTTGTCTGTATCCATCCACCTCTTTATCTAGATCGGTCAAAGCATCTCTGCTATTGACTTCTTCCTGGGAAAAAAGAATTTCTTTTAATGTAGGAAAACCATTAGAAAGATCATTACTAATAAAAGAGACAGAAGGGGATAGATCCAAGTAAGATTCGCTATGAAAATCTTTCAGATCTTGTTTTAAGAGTTTTAAAAGTCGCTCCGTTTCTTCAAATTCAGGACTACAAGAAAAACTCTTTTTGGATGGGTAGTCGGAGTAAGCAATTTTTTTGGCTAAGGCTTCTTCTCCTTTGACCTGTAAATCCAAAAAACGAGCTCTTTCCGAGTCGAGTTTTCGTTGTAAATCGTTTGCTATTTTCTCTCTTTGTTTTAGGCCTTCGTTGACATTTTCAATGCGACTTTTTAAAAGAATGATTTCTTTTGTCCACTGCTGAAGTTGCATATTGGCAAATTTGTCGTCGTAAGAATAGTGTCCAAAAACAAAGTTTTCTCCCGCAGGAGAGTCTTCTATGAGCTTAGTGAACTCAAGAAGAACTTTGTCTGCCTGCATGTACTGATTGACCAACTTACTCCCAAATTGCTTCGACTGATCAATTTTTTCATAAAGTTCGTTCAGATACTTTTCCTGCTTCTCTATTTTGAGGGAATAGTTCTCTAAACTTTTTTGGTAGTGAGACTCCCAGTTGGTCAACACGCTTTTGTTATGCCAATTTTGATAACTGTCCGAAAACTTATCATAAACAGTGTAGAAAGGGGCTAAAAAAAAGGGTCTACGCTTTTTTCTCATAATGTTAAAACTCCCAAGTTACAATAAATAGACTTCTACTAAACCGCTAATCATAGTTAAATTGACGAAAAATGTAAAATAAAATTCTAGCTTTTTGATAGCAAAAAAAAAAAAAATTTGTTACGATTTATAATGAAATTCTTTTAAGTTCAAAACACTTTGTCAAGCTTGTCAGTTTTGGTTTTGTATCTACTCTTCCCCATTTTACTCTTAAAAAGTAATTAGAGCTACTAAGAAAAAGGTAGACCTTCTAGAAGGGGAAAAAAATAAACAATACTTAAGGCATTAAACAAAGGGATACTTTCAGGCAATTAAAAGTCTGAGAGCTTTTCGGGAGGTACCATGAAAAATTATTTTTTATCTACTCTAGTTTTTTTGATGATTGTTTTTCCAGTTTTGGCAGCGGCAGAAAATATTCTGCTCCCCCAACAACGTGATGGAAATGTTCAAATGGAAGAGAATATCCACTACGGAACACTTTCCTTAAAAAAATTCACTTTGAACTGTTCTGCTCGTAACCTTCGGCTCATTCTAGATGGGCGTATCGTTTTAGATCAACCTATCCAAGCAAATACTGCTTACACAATCAACGAGAAAGCTAGAAGAAATTTTGTTTTGCAAGTAGAGGGTCTAGACGGAACTCTTCCCAAAATCGATTTAGATTACAGCTTAGATCTTTTTGAAATAAAAGAGGAAAGTTATGGGCAATATAGCCTAGAAAGCCAAATCAACAAAGGACAGTTAGAGGTAAAGAACTTTGAGTCTCCTTTGAGCTGGAGTCAAGTAACAATAACAGTCGACGACGTGCTTATCTTTGAAGATGCTGTTCAAGCCGGTCAAGAATACGACTTAGCTTGCCTTGCTCAGAGAAATATAAAAGTTCAGTGTTCGGGAAACCGAATGTCAGAGAAGGACAACCAAACATACTTTTCTTTTGACTATAATTACTCTCCTTTTTCATTTCTTTCTCTTTCCGACCGCCAAGCCGTTCATTTAAAAATGGAAGTAGATACCGATGCAGACGGAAATGCAACCATTACCAACCATGCCTTTACTTCCGAAAGAGATAGTGTTGTTTGCGGCTTTCGTTGGAAGCCTATTGCTAATGTAAAAGGAAACTTTTTCACCTTTGCTAGTTTTGACATTGACAATGGCACCAGCACGGAGTCCTTTCCTATTATGCAAAAAGGTAGACTGTGGAAATTCGATGAAATTACTTTGCTAAAGGGAGAGCACACGATTACTGTTAGTGCGCAAGGTGGGCCGGCAAATGGTCGTGTCTGTTTTATTTTGTTCTGCAAAATGAACAATGGGGAATAGATAGTAGAGAAACTGTCTTTTTGTACACGCTAGGGTGGAGGGCAAGGCTCCTGCCGCGCCGGGGATGTGCTTTGATTCCTGGCGTGGCAGGAGCATCCGCGATATAAAAACGTTTTTTCAATATGAAACTTGTCTAATAAGTATTTTGAAATGACATCAGGTGCTAAGCACATCCTCTGCTCGGCAGGAGCCTCGCCCTCCCGGGAACATCGCGCTTAGAGCGGTTTTCGATAATCTTTTTCAAAACAGAGGCTTTATTTAGCTTCCTTAATTTTTCTAATTGCTTCGGTCGCGTTCTTGCGTATGTAGCCATTGTTCTTGCGAGTTATAGTGATTTCTAAATCAGTCAAAGCCGGCTTAGCCAAAAGACCAACTTCTCCTAAAGACCAAGCCGCAGACCATACAACACTAGACTTTGTGTCCAGAAGGGCTTTGCGTAAAGCATCGACTGCTTCAGGGGACTGTGCCTTAATTTGTCCGAGAGCTTTGGCCGAGAACTGTCTCACTCGTCCAGCTTTGTCTTCGAGAAGAGATTTTACTAATAGCGGCTCTGCTTCGCGTGCCGCTAGTCCAATGTCACCTAAAGTTTTAGCAGCGTAGATACGAGTTTTTGCATCTTGGTCTTGGAGCATGGTTAGCAAACGGGGAACAGCAAAAGAAGCATCCGTTCCTAATGATCCCAAAGCTCGAATAGCGTTGATACGAACACTTGCACTTTCGGAGTCTAAATGCTTAACAAAAAGAGGAGCGAGCTTACTGGAAGCTCCTACTTGAGCCAAAGCTTCTAAAGTAAGAGCTTTAAGCTCATTGTAAAGATTTTTTAAGCTTTCGTCTTTGAGCTCTTTTTGAAGAGCAGGAAGGGCAGCAACAGAAGGAGGCTGCATATTTCCAATCGCTTTGATCGCCATTTTCTTTATTTCATAGTCAGAATCTTTTAAAGAGACGAGGAAAAGAGACAGAGTATTTCTTTTTTGCCGAACAAGCGCGTTTAAAATAATTTTCTTACAAGCTCTGCTCTCTTCTTCCAGAGCAAGGGCAAGTATTTTATGTCCTTTTTCTCCCATTTTATAAAGGGTTTCTGCTGCTCGGTAACAAATCTCTTCTTTACGAGGGTCTAAGTTATCTTGCAAAAGAGGCAGAACCATACTAGTGTGCGTTCCTGCTCCTATTTTTCCAAGAGATTGAATCGCTGCTAGCTTAACAGTATCGTCTTTATCTTGAATCAAAGATATCAGAGGTAGTACGGCTGACATTGCTTCGGGACCTATTTTTCCTAAAGCAATAGCGCAGTGTTTTCGAACAAGCTCACTTTTGTTTTGAAGCCCTGATTTTAAAAGAGGTATGCTCGGTAATCCTAGTTTAACCAAAGCGATTGTTGCGGTATTACGAACGTTAACATCGCTATCTTTTAAAGCAGAAACCAAGAGAGGGGCTGTTTTTTTTACCGAAAGACCTTTTTGATCTTGAGACATCTCCAAAATAGCAATAACTTTGGTTTGTGAATCAGGAGAGTTTAATTGAGTTTGAAAAGCACTCAGTTTTTTTTCTTCTTCGGTTTTAGAACAACTCAGGCAAAGTAAGCTACTGAGGACTATACTTAACAATAAAACAAGTTTCATAACAACGACCCTTCAAAAAGCAATTTTGGAAACAGTTTTTTTCTTTTATGAAACTAACAGATTTTCCAACTTTTGCCACCACATTTTTAGAAAATACAGTTTTTGAAAGGGGTAATCTACAGATGAAGATGACAAAGCCCACGACAACGTATCTAAGAAAAATGATCTTAGCCTTTTTCTTACTATTTTTAGGATTAGGGATATTCTTTACAATAAATGGAAATTTTTCTCCAAAAGAAAGCAAAAATGAACTCCCGAAAACTATTCTAAAAAAGTATGATAAAATTCCCCTTCATTTTGAAAAAAATATTGGACAAAGCCCTTCCGAGGTAAGTTATATTTGTCGAGGTAAAGGATTCAGTCTATTTTTGCTCGATTCAGGAAAAGCGGTTCTTTCTTTGAAAAAAGCTACTCTTGATAAAGATACAGGAAGACCAAAAGAAATTCGAGTTATTCCTTTACACATGAATTTTATCGGAGGCAACAAAGTGGCCAAAGTAGAGGGAGAAACTCCTCTCTCGGGAAAAATTCATCGTTATCTCAAGTCAGAAAAAAAATATGCTTCTATTCCTAGCTATGAGAAGGTCCGATATTCAGAAATCTACCCAGGAATCGATTTAGTCTTTTATGGAAACCCACGGGCTTTAGAGTATGATTTTATTGTTTCTCCGGGAGCAGATCCCAATCTTATAACAATAGATTTTGAAGGTGCCGATGAGATAGAAGTAAACAACAAAGGGGCCTTAAGCATTCGGGTAAAAGATACTCTCGTAACTATTCGTAAACCGGTTGTCTACCAGGAAACTTCTCAAGGAAAAACACCGATAGAAGGTAACTACATTTGGGAAAATAACCAAGCCCGTTTTGAGTTAGCTTCTTATAACCAGAGTTTGGCTCTGGTCATTGACCCTGTTCTGACCTATTCCACTTATCACGGGGGTGTGGGGATGGATTTCGGAGAAGGTGTTGCCGTAGACAATCTAGGCAATGCTTATGTCACAGGTTGGACAGCCACCGACGATTTTCCCGTAACCAATGCAATTGTCCGAGTAGGAGCAGATGCTTTTGTTACAAAATTTAATGCTGCCGGAGACACACGCATTTTCTCCACTTTTCTTCGACTCGGTGGCGAAACCGAAGTAGGAGTTTTTGGCAATGCTATTGTCATCGACGCGGATGGTAATTCTTATGTCGCTGGAAATGCCGAGTTGAATGAAGCAGCAGAGGATGAAAGCAACTCTTTTGTTTCTAAGCTCAATGCTGATGGAGAGCCCCAGTTTTTTACTGTGTTTGGCGGAACAGGTGATGAAGGCGACTCTGCAAAAGATGTTGCTGTAGATTCAGAAGGGAATACCTGGGTGGTAGGAAAAACTCCTTCCGCAGATTTTCCGGTTACCCAAGATGCCTTCCAAGATACCTTTGGAGGAGGCGAACAAGATGCTTACGTCGCTAAATTTGACAGCGATGGAAATAATGTTTTTTCGAGCTTTCTAGGAGGTACGGACGAAGAGGGAGCTACTTCCGTTTTTGTCGATGCAGAGGACAATGTTTACATTGGAGGCTCGACCAACTCCGATGATTTCCTTCCCGAAACAGACGGAAGTTTTCAAGAGGAACGGGCTGACCCAGATGAGGATCCGGATCACGACGATGGCTTTTTGACCAAGCTAGATAGTGATGGAGTCCCCATTTTTTCTACCTACCTAGGAGGAGACTCCGACGATAAAGTTGTAAAAATATTTCTCGATGATTCAGGAATTTACTTGGGAGGGAAAACGGGCTCCGAGAATTTTCCCGTCACCGCAGATGCGCTAAAATCTATAAATCGTAATGTCGAAGATAACGACCCTCCTGATGCGAATGCCAATGAAGGTGGATTAGATGCTTTTGTCACTAAACTAAACGCTGCGGGTACTGAACTTATCTATTCCACTTTTTTTGGAGGAAATGCCGTCGAATTTTGCTACTCAATGGCAGTTGACTCCGCCGGAAGTATCCACTTAGTTGGCTGGACAGCTTCACAGCCTGATAACCCTGACATTGCAGGAGAAAATTTTCCTCTAGTGGAAGCATTTGATGCCGCCTTAGTTGATGGTGCTGGCGATGATCCCAACGATAGTTTCATTGTCAAAATAAGTCCCTCTGGTCGAGAAATTGTTTACTGCTCTTATTTAGGGGGAAGCAACGGTGATTTTGGCAAAGACATTGCGGTGAATAATAACGACAATGCTTTCATTGTTGGCCGAACATCATCTGTGGATTTTCCTACCCAAAATGCGATTCAAGCGGACCTAGGAGATCCTGACCCTGATAATGATGAAGACAACGACTTTGATTGCTTTGTCGCTCGAGTATTAGCCAAGCCGGCTCTAAGTATCAACCCTGCCCAAGGTGCACTGGGTGCAACCATTGATACCATCTTAACCGTTACTGATTTAGCCTTCGATGACACTAGTTTTGTTGACTTTGGAGAAGGAATTACGGTAAATACAATAGAAGTTATTGATCGCAAGACCTTGAAAGCAAATATTACCATCAATGAAGCTTTGAACAGAGACAGGGCCCTCGTGGTCGTAACAACCCCTGCGGTTGGTTCGGGAAATGCTTTTGGAGCGGAAGCAAATTTTAACTTTATTATCATTGTCAATGTGCCCGTGATGCAAAATTTGTGGACCATTCTTTTAACTCTGGCTCTTCTTGCCCTTGTTATCGTTTGGTGGACACGGAAACATTCTCCGACAACTTCTGAAGATTACCCTACTTTTGAGGCATAGACAACAGTATGAAGAATTTAGACGGACGTTTAGTTATTTTTTTAACTTTTGCTCTCCCTCCTCTTTTTCTGTGGATGGGAATGGATAAGAGCTGGGTTATCATTATGAGTATTGTTTCTTTTCTAGGCCTAATTTATTGGTGGATAGAAAAAAATTCATCTCCTCGAAAAGAACAAAATATAGAGCAAGATTATCCTCATTTGTCTTAGTGGAGTGTTTTATGAAGCAGAAACAACTTTTTTTTCTCATCGGATTGCTCATCATTTTTATCGTTAGCGGAGGCTGCAACAAAAGTAGCACGAAAAGACGAAACAATGATAATATCAATAAGCTATCCACTCGAAATGCGGTGAAAAAAGCGCGAACTGTTCAAGCGTCGTCTAATGTCTCTAGCAAAGAGCAAGCCCCCATTACGAGAAACAATGTCTCTAGTGGAGATTCTCTAGCAAAAAATTCTGTCAATGAAGAAGAAGTAGCAGTAGAAGAAAGAGAGCCTAGAAGAGAAGTCCAAACAGAGACATACTCTCCCTCAACTCAAAAAATTGTTTCTTCTCCAGGTTCTTACTTTACAACTATTCGAGGTAAAGTAGATCAAAAGAAAGTAAAAGAAGTCCTTTGTTTTTCTCCTAAAGGAACACAAGAGAGTTGCCTAGTTCAAAACAATGTTTTCTCTTTTCATTGCAAAAAGGGAGACTTTGTCGGTTTTCTTTTTCTAGATGCCAAAGACAAATATCTCGCTCATCTGGATTGGGAAGACGGACTTGTTTTTTTACCTCTTCTCCACATGAAAGACAACCTGATTGACTTAGGTTCTATTATTTTTGATTCTCAGGGAGTAGCTCGTTCTTCTCATGACCCTATCGGAAAAGAAATTGGTATCACGAAAGCGGAGAAGAAGGTTTTTTCTGAGCAGAGTAGGCTCTTAATTTCCTCTTTTCTAGAGCCAGACGTAGACCAAAATAACCAAGCTGATTTTCGAGAAAAAAAATTCTTTTCTTTGGCAAGTACCACAACTATAAGGGGAGGGAATTATCCTCTTATAGCGGCAGAAGAGAATATACAAGCGATTCCCTCTGTCGACAAAAGCATTGAAAGCATTCAACTCTTACTTCGAGTTGTCGGGCAGAATTTTAAATATTCTCCTCAACCAGAGCAAACTTTTCTACAAATGGCTTTTTTCCACGAAGACACTGCTCAGCTACGAAAAATACCATTTATATCAAAGTATAAAAATAAAAATGCCAAAAGCTATACGCTTTCTCTCTCTCCTTTATCCGTGAACTCTTCTCCTCCTTGGGAAGGAAAAAATAAGGTCTTACCAGAGAAAATTGCTTCCCATAGTTTTGTCAATAGCTCGTTAGTTTCTGTCGAAAAAGAAGGAAAGAGCTGGTTAAAAATGAAAATGGAGCCCAATAGCTTATCCTCTTTCTTTGAAAATTTATTGGAAATTCATCCTCGTTTTCAAGTAAACAAAGGAGTTCTTCAGGCTATTTCCTGGAAAACTACTGGAGATGGTAGTGAAGTGCGTTGGCCTACCCTTATCCGCTGGTTATCTATAGAGCTGCAAGGCCCTTTGTTGTTTCAAAAAACTTTCTTTGTCAATGAAAAAGATTTAGCTAACCTAAAGAACTGGCAAAATATTAATGTGCCCTGGTCTTCCTGCCGAGAGGTAAAAGTAACTTACCAAGATCATTTTGCGAACACAGTAACTATGATTTTCCAAGCTTATTGATTTATGTTTAAACGTTCTAAATTTTTAGAAAAACTTCGCTATCGTTACTATCGTTACTATCGTTACTATCGACCAGAGGCAAGAACTCTCTGGTCGATAAACTTAATCTCCGGAATTTTCCTCTATTTCAAGCTTCTTTCAGATCTCACTCAAGCCTATTTTGGGAACATTGCTTATACCCTTACTCAAGGGCAAGCCTTCCTAACTGTAAAGCTATTTCTCGAACCGTGGAATTGGTCGGCCACTTCTCAAGGGAATGTCATATATTTTCCGGAAGGAAAAATGATTGTTAGCATGGAGTGCATGGCAGCGGAGATTTTGGGTGTACTTATTATTCTTGTTTTTTGTTTAGCGCGTAATTTTCGAGAACTGAGACAAGGAATTTTTTGCTGCCCATTCATGTTTTGGTTGTGTAACTCTGTTCGAATCGCTATTCTTGCGATTTGTCGTATCCAATACCCTCATCTTTTCCCTCTTGTTCATAGCTTGTTTTTTGACTTAGCCATGTCTCTAGTGGCCGTGATTTGCCTAATTTTCTGGTTGAATTTTTCTCGAAGCTTTGCTCAAACCAAACAAGCTTGGCTCTATCGCCTTTTTCTATTACTTCCGCTTACGCTGTTTGTTTATAGCACTCTCCAACTTATGGAGAACTATGGGCACTCTATTTATCAAAAGAGCATCCTTTTATTTTTACATCAACTGTACTCCTTCCCCTTTGAAGAGTTGAATTGGCCTCATTTAAGTTCTTTGCTAAGTATGTCTCATATGAGCGGACTAATTGCCTTTCTCCTTCTTTCTCCTGGGCTTAAAATATCTACACGTCTCTTACTTTTGGCAAGTATTTTCATTCTACGGTTGGGATGTGATCTTTATTTTTGCCAACAGATGATTCAACTCTACCATATAGAAATGACAACAACCTACAGTGCGAGCATTCTTTTACAAAAAACACGTGTTTTTTTTCAAGTTACAAGCTTTGCTTTAGTTGCCATTTTCTCTCTCCAAGGTTGGCGCACTCTGGAGCAAAATCCTAAGAGTAAATCTTCTTTAGAGAAACTTTGGTTTGCCAAAAAAGAATTCTTGCTTCTCGCCTGGATTCCTTTTTTTCTGACTCCTTTTTCTAATTTAGAGGAGATATTTTGGCTAGAACTGATTTTCTTAACTTTGTGGATGCTTTCTTGTCAATTCCGAAAAGTTCTTTTTTTTCCTCTTAGGCTTTATTTTTCCTCGCTGGCTATTTTAACCGTAGTTTTAGTCGCGCTTCTGGGAAAATTATCTCCCATTGCTTACGAAGAGAGAGCTTGCTTTCATTTTATCCAGCAAGAATATTCTGAAGCGGTTTTGAATCTCAATGCTATTTTAAAGCAAGATTTAGAACCCGAAAATCAGGTCAAAATATTAATCCAAAAAGCCCTTCTTCAGATAGTCTTAGGAAAAAAAGAGGAAGCCCTGCTTGATATAAAAGAAGCTCTTAAAATGCCAGGGAAAGCAGAGATGGTCAGTCCTTTTTTTGATCTTTGGTACCATCTTTTACCAAGCAAAAAAGGGGAGGTTATTCTAAGAGAAAAAGTTTGGTTGCTTTTTGCAGAAGAAATTCGTCTTAACTGGGAAGAGGAGTATAGTGGAATCAAAAAGGAAAGGTATCTTCGGTGGAAAAAAGCAGAAAACAAGGAAAGTAAACCTCCTATTCTCTGGAACTTAGCCATCTTTCATTTTCAAGAAAAAGATTACATAGCTTCTTTAGAGAACTTAAACCAGCTAGCCGTTCAATCGCCCTCTTCTCTGGTTTATCACTACCGAGGTCTTTTATATCTCTGTCATCGACATAATGAAAATGCTCTCAGAGATTTTCAGCTAAGTCTCTACCATAACCCCAAAAATATTTTGGCTTTGACAGAGTTAATCTATATCTTTCTCCAAGAAAAAAACTATGGGCAAGCAGAGAAAACAGCCCTCAAAGCACTAAGTCTTTCTCCTTATAACAAAAAAGCTTTGGAGGCAATATGGCTTTGTCTAAAAAATGATTTTACTCCCTCAGAAGAGGAGAAAGAAAACTGGAGAAAAGCACTAGAGAAAGCTTTCCATCGAAACAAAACGGAAAACTTTCTCTCTGATGTCATTTCTCCCATACGTAGTTTTTTAGACACGCCCTAGAAGCGAAAGCCTACTCCAGCCGCTCCGATAAAAGCATACAAATCTGGCTCAAAATCGGTATCATCATTATCCTCAATCGATTGATGATCTCGTTGGAACTCTGCTCGCAAATAGAGATAAAGATCATCGGTCAGGTAAAAATGAGATTGTAGTTTGACATTAACAAGCCAGCCGCGGCTAAGGTCATGAATTCCCTCTCCCCATCCAAAATGAGTGCTTAAAGAAAGGAGAATAGCCGGATCTGGTGACCATTGCAACTCTGGACCTAGAGTAAAAATAAAACTGTAGCTATCAAAATCCACTTGAAATCCGCCGGAGTTGAATTCTAAATCTAAAAGAAAAATATCTACTCCAGCATTTAAACCTAAGCGTAAATCGCTAGGGTTAGGTAAACCAGCATCCTCTCCTATATCCCAAAAGTGACCTACGGCACTACGAATCCAATAAAAATCGAAGTCAGCATCAAGAATTGTTCCTGTAGGGAGTAAAACTCCCGCGACAAGGGCATCGTTTGCCAAAATGAGATCGTTACTTACATTGGTATAGCTAAAATCTAAAGTAAAACGCCAGTTATCTTTAGAGTACTCTAGTCCCCCAATAAGTGAAGTTTCTACATCAAAACCAATATCTTCTAAGTCGAAAGTAGTGCCTCGAATTCCATTGAAATCAAAACGGATAGTTCCTTTAAACTCGGTTGCTCGCGCTCCTAGCCAAATATTTAAACCATCAAAAAAAGGAGTTTTCGGAGATGGGCTTGTGGGAGTTTCTTCAACCTCACTTACCTCTTTCGCCGTTTCTTCGTTGTTACTTGCTACTTTTGCCGTTTCTTCTGTCTCTGAAGTTGGATTATCCTGAGCAACTAAACTCAAAGAAGAAAATACCATTATCAAAAATAAAATATAAATCTTTTTCAACATAATCTATTCCTTTTCTCTATATTCAACTGATTCACACACAAAATTACTAGGGAGGAAAATAAGGGAAGCAAAAAATTCTTTTTCGTCGGGAGATAAATGTTCTATAATAAAAGTGATAAAAGTGAAACTACAAAAAGAAATTGTAACTCATTTTTAGCTAAAGGCAATCATCTCCTTAAAAATTTTCTTTTTCTATTAAATTTAGATTTCTAAAATTAAAACTTAAATTTGAAATTTATGAGCTGCTATGCTCTAGTATAAATTCTTATATCACCACTCGCGAGGTCAAAATGGGCAAAATACTTTCTCTAATTCTATGTATCTCTTTTTGCATTCCCTGCTTATATTCCCAAGGGAAAAAAAAGTCTTTTTCTTATGGATTAACCCAACGAAGCTACTCTCTTATCCTCCCTCAACAGGAACAAGAATCTTATCCTTTACTCCTTGTCCTAAGAGGAGCAAAAGGCATTGGCAAACGCATGATTAAGTCGACAGGTTTAGAAGATCTTGCTCAGAAAGAAGGCTTTATTCTGGCTTTTCCAGAACCACTAGGGGGAGGTTGGAACGACGGAAGAAATCTTAAAAAAATCACTTCTCAAAAAAACAATGTTGACGATACAGGGTTTATTGCCGCTTTTATAGAACACTTAGTTCGCCTTCATCAAGCAAATGAGAAAAAGGTCTACGTCTTAGGAGCTTCTGATGGAGGAATGATGGCTCTACGCTTGGGTTGCGAACTGAGTCATCGCATAGCAGCCATTGTTTCGGTAGGAGGAACTCTTCCCACGAATTTATTTGGGACTAGACAGCCTTCTCGGAAAGTTCCGGTCTTATTAATCCACGGAACCCACGATCCTCTCGTTCCCTGGGACGGAGGAGAAGTTCGCTTCCGAGGTTCCCGACTTGGTCAAGTCTTATCTGTCGCCGAAACAGTTAGATTTTGGGCTTCTCACAACGAATGTTCCCTCTCTCCTGAAATATCTTGGCCTTTAAATATCGATCCTTTAGACGAAACAATGGTACGAAAAGAATTCTATGCAGGAGATAGCCCTGTTGTTCTTTATGCTATCCAAGGAGGCGGCCATACTTGGCCCCAAGGTCATCAATATCTTCCCGCTCACCTGATTGGAAAAATGTGCCAAGATATCTCTGCTTCAAAAACGGCCTGGGATTTTTGCAAGCTATATTCTTTACCAGAATGAACTAGATATATTTTGAGGTACAAATATTATTTTTTTGCTCCTGGGCCTATATAATATTAGCTACTTAAGTGTTTTTAATTTTGGTAATGGAATTATTAGTTGCGGAAAAAATATTGCTGGACTCTCTTGGTTTTAAACTATTCGGATATTGCAACATATCTGAAAAATTCATGGCGTGGAGAGAAACCCATAATTTGCAACCAGCAAGTGGGTTTCACTTAGGTGAAACCCACGGATGGCAAAGCACTTTTAGGGTTTTAGTCGGTAATGAGGGGAGCTGTTTTTCTTTCTTTAATAAAGAATGCGACTCCTAAACCAATTGCGGCAGCTATAGCCGCGACAATAAAAGTATTGGTAAAAGTACCGACAACAGATTTAATAAATATTCCGGTTAATGCAGCTAAACCATATGCCTGATAAATGATACCATAATTAGAGCCATATCGAAATATTCCCCATTGCTGGTTTGTAAATGTTGGGAATAACGCAAGAAAACCGCCATAGCCGACAGCAATACCAATAACTCCGAGATAAAACATTGCCGGAATTTCTGCCAGGAAGATTAAAAATAAGAGAGCTAAAATAGTAACTACAAATTGTCCTTTAAGAACGTTCAGCGTTCCTACTTTATCTGATAAAGCTCCTGAAAGGAGACGACTGCTGGCGTTTGATATGGCGAGAATACTGATAATCGTTGCAGCAGCTTCATCTCCTAAACCAGCATCTAAACCGATATTTTTAGCAGCTCCTAAAACTAACAAGCCTGGTATTACTGCAAGCCAGTACATTGTCCATGTTAAATAGAATTTAGGTGTTTTAAGCATTTCCGGGGTAGTGTAATCTTCTTCAGTTTTTTGAAGAGTGCTTTTCTTAAATCCTGCTGGAACACTGGTCAGTAATCCGCCAATAATGATGATTACGGTCGTAACTAATCCAAGATGTAAAAATGCAGTGGAAACGTCGGAATCTACTAAAAGCCATGTTATAACTTCCTTGAAAATAATACTTCCACCGCCAAAAACAGCAACTGATAGACCTATAATTGTTCCTTTTCTTTCTGGGAACCATTTAACCAGTGTTGCAAGAGGGCATACATAAACAAAACCAACACCAGCTCCGGTGAGGACACCGTAAGTTATATATAGCATGAATGGCGAGGTAGCAAATGAAGATAAGATTAAACCTCCGCCGTATAATATACCGCCAATTATTATCGTAAATCTAGGCCCCTTAATATCGACCAATCTTCCAGAGACAATTGTGCTCAAGGCGAAGACAAATTGTGCAATGAAATAAGTTAATAATATTTCGTCGCTGGACCAACCAGTTTCTCTTTCGATTGCTATACCGAATATACTCCAAGCATAAAGTCCAGCAATTGTTACTTGAGCCAATAAGGCGCCTACTAAAACTACATATTTGTTTTGCGTCATTTTTTATCCTTCAAAAATATTATGTGTTGCAAACTAACAGTTGACTGATTTTCTCTGGCTTATCCTCTTGCAAGAAATGACCGCAATCAGCAAGGGTTGTGTTGCAAATTTTTAGAGATGGCAAATTACGCTGATGACTTCGATAAAATATGAAGCCCATGAGTAGAAAAGTTCAGCAGTATTTTTCTTTGTTTTTTCAAGATTTTCCATCTGACCATTCTTGAGAATTCTCAAGAATTCTATACCATTGAGAGTAACTGATGCAGAATAAAATTCTTTGAAACCAAGAGCGTGCTTAGTGATGCGTTTTATCCCTCGATGACATAGCGTCTCATATTCCCACTCCTTCATTTTTAGGAGATTGTAGAATAGCTTGCGTGAAATCGCGGTAAAAAGAAAGCATCTTTTCACTATGGTACTGTTTTTGGGAGGGTGTACATTTCTGGGCCGTAGCCCGTGTTAACATCTTGGGTAATTTGGCCTCCGATTTTAGTTTTGGGATTTTTATAGTAGCACTCTTCTCCGTTGGAAAAGAATCCTCCTGGCTCCACAACGTGTAAATCTTTGTCTCATGACCAATCCCTTAAAATAAAGTTTCTTCTTCTAGTCCAGGAATATTTCCATTACTTTAGATAACAACAATCTCCGTTCAATCATAGTTTACTCTAAACTTTAGTTTCTCGCTAAATCAATTTTCGCTAAAACTCAGAAACATCACTCATAGCCAAGATTGTCTTTTTTCTTGTAATTTTTTCGAATATGATACTACTATTACAACTGGTGAGGGTTGAAAAACAACCCATTAATAATTCATGATTGATACATGTCTCAAGATTCGCTTATTTTAAGCCATTTTTAGAAATCAAAAAAATATGATAAACAGGCAAGAGACCCCTTTAGGAACAGAAATTATTATGTAAAATTACTAGAGAAAATATTATCTGGACAGATGAAAATTCAAAGGGAGACAAAGAGCAGGGTGCTAATAAATAAAGAGAACTAAATAAAAATGAACATAGATAAGGCGAAACAAAAACGCTATGAACTTCCTAAAAAAACTGTTTTGTTTCTCAAGCTAAATGTAAAAACAAATAGACTGATTGGTATAAACTCTGGAAGAAATGTAAAATCCATTTTTGTTGAGGAAGAAGGACTTTGGGTCAATGATATAGAAAAAATAGGAAACTTTGTTTCGTGGGAATCAATAGTTTCTATAAGAGAGAAATATGAATATCTAGAGATTTTGGTTTCTCCAGAGGAAAAGTCCAAATACCTAGAGGTTTTAGGGAATGAATCGCTCCTAAAAGTACATTCCAAAATCAATGACTATGAGGTACTTCGAGAATTATTAATTAAAATAGTCGAAGAAAGATTTGAGCTGCCAAAATTACCTGTAACATTTTCCCTCTCCTATATTGCTCAGTTTCTTGTTCTGCTGACCGGAATATTTTGGTTATGGTTTGGCAATTATGTCATTCACGAAGGAGTTCAAGGTCTACTAGTTGGGATTGCAACATTACTTTTCGGAGCGTACTTGATTTACGATGAATGCTTGGTAACACCTTACAAAATGATAATTGAGTCCGAGCGTTTGACCTTAGTATCTATTTTAAAAGTTTCCCATGTTATGTATTTTAATGTTGAGGATATTAAAGTCCACAACTACGACCTAAAAGGAAATTTGCATGGGAAATTGAATTTTTTACTTTCTGGAGAAAAAAAAGTATTATCTCTGTATTTTCCAGACTGGATAAACGCTTACCTGCTCCTAAATAAGATTGTCCCAACTAAAAGCAAAAACTATTCATCTAATCTAAGCTAAAATATGGGCTTGAATATGTGGTATTAATCGCATTTACATTAGATTTTTATTGCACGAATATCGTTGTGCTGATTTCCTCGCAAAGTAGGAGCCAAAAAATCGTCGCGAAGCGAATAGTGAACGGAGCAGAGTATTTTGTAACGCAGTAAGGGCGGGCATGAAAAATTTCGCATAATAAAATATTAGACACCTAATCGAAGTTCGGTTACCAAAATATATCGTCCCGACCTTCGCGGAGTGAAAAAATGCTCTGTGGAGTGAACCCTTACTTAGCACATTCGGAAATCATTTTAATACTGCTGATGACATTGCCCTTTGTCGTTGTTTCTTGTGCTCAAGTATAGGCTAAAAAAACAAAGGGAGACAAAGAACAGAGGGCTAAGAAATGAAGAGAGCTAGATAAAAATGAACACAGATAAGGTGAAACAAAAACGCTATGAACTTCCTAAAAAAACTGCTTTATATCTAAAGCTAGGTGTAAAAACATATAGATTGCTACGTCTAAACCCCGAAAGAAATGTAAAATCCATTTTTGTAGAGGAAAAAGGACTTCGGGTTAATGATATAGAGGGAGTAGGAGACTTTATTTCTTGGAAATCAATAGTTTCTATAAAAGAGGAATATGAGTGTTTAGAGATTTTGGTTTCTCCAGAGGAAAAGTCCAAATACGGAGAAGTTTTAGGGAACGAATCGCTTATAGTGCTTCATTCAAAAATCAATGACTACGAAATACTTCGAGAATTATTAATCAAAGTAGTCGAAGAAAGATTTCAACTACCAAAACTACCTATAACATTCTCCTCGTCCTATGATGGCAAGTTTCTTAGTCTGTTGCTCGGAGTATTTTGGTTATGGTTTGGCAGCAATATTATTGATGAAGGAGTTCTAAGTCTACTAATTTTTTCTCTAAAGGATTTGCGTTACCTTGGGGGAGAACACTAAATATTAAAAATAGAAATAATAAAACCATTCATAATCACCCTTTCCCTAAGCTCTTTCTCGGTAAATTTTGCTTTGAAATTCGCCTGGATTATCGCACTTAATAATCTTTGCTCTGCTCTAACTTCTCCACTCTGCTCCTAAGCTCTTCTATTTCCTTTCTCATGTTTGTGATAGCGTATTGAGATTGCCCATCTCGTAACAAAAAAGAAGCTGAAAATTCATCTCCGTCCTTGTCTTTCAATTCGACGCTATAACGAGGAAATAGTATATCTACGATGTCCAGTAGGTTCGCTATTTTGATCAAATCATCTCCTAAAGGAATTCTTGTGTTTGTTTCCCACAAAGAAACTAAAGAAGAGGAAACATCCAGAATTTTTGCTAACTCCTTTTGCTTCCATTTCTTTTTTCTTCTTCCTTCTCTTATAGCGGCACCAATATTGGGGTACTCATTGTTCATTTTATCTATCTCCAAAGATAAGAATTATAAAATTTAGGTTGGAAAAGTTCTAGACATTTGTTTGATAAAACCTATAATAAAGTTTCTTTTAGTAAGTATAGCTATAGAA